>DAHUYB010000002.1 GCA_027315405.1 Gammaproteobacteria bacterium
ACGGACAGGAACCGGCCCAAGCTCGGGTCATACACCCGTCCGTTCATGTGGATGATGCCGACATTATCGAGCATCTCCTGATGCGTGAATCCGTAACGGTCGGCGGTATGGTCTGTCTGGGTTTCCGTGGCGCCCACCGGCGGCTCCCAGGTGCCGGGCTCGCGCCGATTCCCCCAGGCACTGAAACTCATGTCCGTGGTGCTCAGCACCGTGCCGCTCGGGTTCACCGTCTGCACCACATCCACGCTCCCCAGGTGGTCGGATAGCACATAGCTGATCTTTTCAGTGATGCTGCTGCCGGAATTGCTGAGGTCCACCTCCGCCACCTCCCGCCCGGCGGCGCTCAAGTGATAGCGATATTTTGTCGCCCCGCCGGTGGTCACCGCCTCGAACGCCCCGACATACACCGTGGTCTCGGACACTCCGTTGATTTCGGCCGTCTGGTAATAGCGGTGCTTATCGGGAGCGTAGCTGAACTGACTGGAATTGCTGCTGCTCACGGTAATGCTCACCGGCAGGTTATCGCTGTTCCAGGTGATGGCCTTGCCGTTACGGTTGGCCATGTTGCCGTCGGCGTCATAACTGTACGTCCCGGGGTTCACCCCCGCGATGCTGGTCACCGCATGCGGCCGGGTCGCGCCGTACGTATAGCTGCCCATGTCGGACTTGCTGGTGATGTCACCGATGGCATCGTAGCCGTTGATTTGTTCTTGAGCACCGAATTATCTAGCCGATATGTATTCGTACCGAGAATCAATATTGAAAGGGGATCAATCGGCGGTCCGCCGGTGCGGCATGGCTTCCAGGAGTTTATCTTCGATGGCCTCCAGATCCGGGATCACCGGCCGTTCATTGGCCATGCGCAGACGGTTCAGGACCGGCGCGTCCTCGCTGAAGGCATTCTCGGGATCTACACTCAACACCGTGGCATTCACGCGTACCAGATAAGGATAGCCTTGGGTCATCAAGGCGAATACCGGCGGATCCATTTGCCCGTTGATGGTATACATGATGGCGATGCGCGTGCGGTTGGCGCGCTCGGGTATTTTGCGGCTGCATAGACCCTCGAAGGAAATCAGCGGGATTTCCTGGCCCTGCCAGTTGATGAGCCCCAGCAGCCATTGGGGTGCGCCGCGCACCGGTCGCGGGCGCGTATAACCCATGACTTCCGCCACCGACAGGCGCGGCAGGATGAGCTTGCCGCCCGCGAATGGAATCAGCAGGCTATAGACCTCTTCCAGCGCCTGTGGCATGACGGTTCATTCCCAACGGGTATGCAGTGGATGAAAATTACCGACTAATTCCTGGATGTGCTCCAGCAACTCGGTTTCCTGATAAGGCTTGCCCATATATTTATTCACGCCGATTTCCATGGCGCGGTTGCGATGTTTCTCGCCGGTGCGCGAGGTGATCATGATAATGGGAATATTTTTGAAGCGTTCGTCATTGCGCATGTGTTGCGCCAGTTCATAGCCATCCATGCGCGGCATCTCAATATCCAGCAACATGACATCGGGCAAATTTTCCTGCAAAAGCGCCAGTGCATCGACGCCGTCCTTGGCGGTGACCACGCGCATACCATAGCGTTCCAGCAAGCGCTGGGTTACACGACGCACGGTAATGGAATCGTCCACCACCATGGCGAAGATACGGGTATCTTCTTGGGGGGCTTCACGCTCCAGTACTTCGAGCGTGTCTTCGGCAGCTTGATTCATGCTGCGCGTCAGGACTGTGACATCCAGTATCAACAGAATACTCCCGTCCCCCAGAATCGTGGCACCGGAGATACCGCGTATCCCGCTCACCTGGGGGCCCACGGATTTCACCACCACTTCGCGGCTGCCTTGCATGCCTTCGGTGATCAGCGCGATGTTCGCATCGGTACCGTGCACCAACAGCAGCGGCACCGTAGTGAGCTCCTCCGGAAACTGAGGGGCACCGATGCCCAGCAACGTCGATAGGTGTTGCAATTGGTAAGGGCGCCCGCCATAAAGATAAGCGGGATTCTCAGTGGCCATTAACCGCTCGAGCTCGGCGCGCGGGATGCGCGCGATGCCCTCGATGCTCGGCAAAGGAATGGCATACGGCTGTTCCGCCATGGTGACCAGCAGCGCCTGGGTAATGGCGAGAGTGAATGGCAAACGCACGATGAATTTCGCGCCCTGGCCGGCGGTCGAATCAATCCGCAATGTGCCGCCGAGTTGCTTAATCTCATTCGCCACCACGTCCATGCCTACGCCGCGGCCAGCCGATTGGGTAACTTTGGCGGCGGTGGAAAAGCCCGGCTCCAGAATAAGGGTCATGATTTCGCGTTCGCTGAGTTTTGCATTCTTCGGCGTCAGGCCCATTTCCTCGGCCTTGCTGCGAATGGCCGGCAGATCCAGGCCGCCGCCATCATCCATCACCTCCATGACCACTTCGGAACCTTCACGGCTGAGCGTGATGGTGACGGCGCCCACGGGCGGCTTGTGGCGCTGCTTGCGCACTTCCGGGGTTTCGATACCGTGCACCACGGAATTGCGCAACATATGTTCAAGCGGCGCCAGCACGCGTTCCAGCAGCTGCCGGTCCATTTCGCCTTCAGCGCCGAGCAAGCGTATTTCAGCCTGTTTGTGCGCTTCCTCGGCGGTCTGACGCACCACACGTCGCAGGCGTTGCGCGTGCCGCGCAAACGGCACCATGCGCGTGCGCATGAGGCCGTCCTGGAGTTCGGTGGTGACGCGCGACTGCTGCAATAACAGCGTCTCGGCTTCACGCGCCTGATTGAGCAGCAAGCCTTGCAGGCTCACCAAGTCGCTGGTGGATTCGCCCAACGCCCGTGACAGTTGTTGTAACAGGGAATAACGGTCCAGCTCCAGCGGATCAAATTCCGGGTGCTCAAGTTTGCCACTCTCCTGCTGGAACTGATAAAGAATCTGCGCCTCGGTTTCGATTTCGAGTTTGCGCAACTGATCACGCACACGCACCACCGTCTGTTCCAGTTCGCCGAGGTTGAAATTGATTGAGTGCACCTGCTGCTCCAGGCGAGAACGGTAAATACCCACTTCACCGGCATAGTTGAGCGCGCTTTCCAACAGATCCGCGCGCACCCGCACCAATTCGTGCTGGATGCGCGAGGCAGTGCGGCGTTCGGCGGCGCCGCCCAATGCCGCTTCCGCCGCTTCCGCAGGTTCTCCAGCATCGCCATCTGCTTCGGCTTCAACCTCGCCTTCATTCACTGGCGGGCGGAATTCCTTGGCCGGCGCTGGCGGCAACGACGACGCTCGATTTTCAAACCGCTCCTCGGGGCGCTCCGGCTCCAATTCCTCATCCACGGTGTGGCCGTGTATTTGGCGCAAGTTGGCCACCAGGTCGGCGGCATCCACGATGGGCTTATTGGCATAACTCTGTTCAAGCATGCGATGCAGACGGTCTACCGAACGGTTGAGCAGTGCCAAAAGTTCCGTGGATACCGCAATGCGCCCATCCACCACATCAGTAAGGACGGTTTCCAGTTCATGGCTCAAGTCGCCCATGGGGGTCAAGCCCGCCATACGCGCGCCGCCCTTGAGAGTGTGCAGGTTGCGTTGTAGTTGCATCACCAGCTGGGGGTCGTCGCGTTTCTGCGCCCACTGGTTGAGTGTGGCGTCGGTGGAGTCCAAAAGCTCGGTGGCTTCCTCGAAAAAAATCACCGCCAGATCCGGATCAAAATCCTTGAGTTCAGAGAGTTGCACATAGCGAAGCGGGCGATCCGGCCGCGGGGTGACTGCGCGTTTAATCGTCCCAGCCTCCTGCCCTTCTCCGGAAGCCGGCTGTAATTCCACGCTGATCCGCTTGAGTAATCCATCATCGCGGAACGCAACGTCGTGGCCACTATCGAGCCCCTTGACCACGGCGCGCGCTGAAACCAGCACCTCGGCCAGTACCGCCAAGGCAGCCTCAGGAACCGGAACATCCCGGGCGCTGAGGTCCATAAGATAGCGTTGTACCGGTTCCGTCAGCGTCGCCATGCTGGCAATGCCCGCCATGGAGGCACTGCCATGCAGGGTGTGCATGGCGCGCACCAAGTCTTCATCAGGGACGCGTTTATCCGCCATGGCTTGAGCTTGATCGAGGAACGCCGCCAACACTCCCAGGTGCCCTTCGGCTTCTCGCGTAAAGATATCGTGCAAGCGGGAATCCATGCCCGGACCGGCGGGCGACAATCCCCCGGCTGCCGTCGACAAGCGTTTTTTCCTTTTCGACGGCGGTGGATGAGTTGCAGTTGCGTAAACTTGTTCGCCGGTCGCAACCGGGGGCAGTCGTGGCTGCTCGCCGCGACTGAAAGCGATGGCCGCTTCCATGAGCGCTTGAATATCACTGTGCGGCGCTGTACCGACTTCCAGCTGTTCAACCAGTTCCGGCAGCGCTGAAATACCGCGCTCCAGCAAAGCAAACATGTCATCCGTGGGTTCAATGGTCTGATCTATGACCCGGTTCAGCATGTTCTCGAAGGACCAGGCAAACTCGCCGATGAGCCGTGCGCCCACCATGCGGCCGCTGCCTTTCAGGGTATGCAATGAGCGCCGTGCCGTGGTAAGCGCCTCGCGATCAGCGGAATTGGAGCGCCAGCGCGGAAAATTCTCGCGCAGTGAGTGCATTTCTTCCTGGGCTTCTTCCAGGAAGATCTCGAGAATTTCCGGATCCACTTCGCCCATGGACACCACGGCGGGCCCCGCGGCCGAAGGCCGTGACGGTTTGGCAGGTACCTCAAAAGGTACGCTCGATGCCGATACGGATACCGGCGGTGGCAGCGGAGGAACCGGCGCTGGCGTTGTTACGACCGGTAACGGCACACTATCCTCTACAGCGACGGTGGCTGCGGGCTCGATGACAATGTTTTCAGCCTCCGCCACCGAGGATACAAGGCCGGCTGTCGAAACGCGTTCATAGCTCGCATCGGCTTCATCCGTATATTTCTTGCCTACCGGGAACCCAAGGTTGGCAACGCAGGCTTCGGCATTGCTGAGCATGGACAGCGGATTGCCGCGGCCCTGCTGGATGGCTTCCAGATAGAATTCAACACTGACAACGGCATCTGCCATGCGGTCCAGTTCATTCTGCGTAGGCATACTCATGCCGGCCAACAGACGCTGACGGATGAACTGGCGCATGCTTTCCAGCAGCACTACCACGCGCTCCATTTGCAGGAAACGCAAACTCGCCTGAATTTCGCGTAGGCGTTGCGGCAGGGGCTGCAAACTGTCCACATGGGATGGGTCGTTCACGAATTCGACAATCGCTTCCTTGATGCGCGCCAAGTTGATAATGGACTCACGAATAACCGCGCTCTGGACCTCACGCAGCCCAGCGCGCTCGCCGCCCGGAGCACCGGCGGTTTGCTCGCTGCCAGCGGCAGTAACCAAGCCCATCATGGCCTCGTCGAGTTGGCTCTCAACGCGCACGATACCGCTGGCAATCTCCATGGTTGCGCCCTCATCCGCCGCGCGCCGACCCTCAAGAATGTCCTTGAGATGCCCGCGCTCGGCCTCGAGTGCCGCACGCAGTGTGGGAAGTCCGAGCACGCTCAAGGTATCTGCCACTTTCTTGAGCAATGCGTCCAGGGGCGCCAGTTCGGCGGTGTCGGCTTTGCCCATCCGCACAAAGATATCGAGCGTGTCTTTGATGCGCGTAATGTCTTCCTGGATGGCGCCAGATACGGTACGCATCAAGTTAATATTGGGTCCCGAAATCTTTTCACCGGTGTCCTCAAACTCGCTGCCCACGGGCAGCAGTTCGCCCAGTTTGAAAGATTCCTTGATGGCCGCAATGCGTTCGCCATTGGTGGTGGCACGGCCGATGTAATAAAGCAGGTTGTTCACCAACTCCTTGGCGGGATCTTCCGCCACCTGCACTTCGCCCTGATCCATGAGCCGCTTGACCTGCCGGTCAACCTGGCCGAGTAACTGCTTGAGACTCACGTCGGCGTGGATGCCGCCCTCGCGCAGACCTTCAAGGATGCCGCCCACGATCCACCAGAGTTCAAAAACCGCGGGGGTAGTGGCGACCTGCTCGAGTTTCTCGGCGGTATCGGCCAGAACTGCAAGATGCTTCTGCTCCTGATCGCCCTTGTACCAGCCGAGCAGCGCCATCTGGAACTTGGGGCGCATTCTGCCGGCGAGACTCTTGATGTCCACCGCCTTGGTTGAAGGCGCGCGGCCGACGACGCTCGCGGAGCGTCCCGCCAGGTTGTAGGCGAACAAGGCACTTTCGGACAACAGCGGCTGGCCGCGTACCGAACGCAGATCATTGAGCAATGACAGCAGCGCCAGTGGCATGTCGCGCCGCCCGCCGATGACCCGTTCCAGGTAATCAGGGAGTTGCAACATGGCGCGCATGAGCACCTCGAAGGCGGCATCACTGCGTTGCAGCTCGCCGGATTTGAGGCCACGCACCACCGATTCCATTTCTTCGGCCAGCATGGCGGCGCCATACACTTCGACGATGCGCAAAGTGCCCTGCACCTGATGCAGAAGCTCCAGGCACTGATTAAGCGCTGCATCGCCGTCCGGATGCTCAACGTAGGCTTCGAGCGCCTGCCGCGCCCGCGCCAAGGTGTGGTCAAGTTCGTTCTTGATCCACAGCAGCGAGTCGGAAGCGACTTGGCTCATACCTGCTCCATCAAGCCTCTATACGGTGGTCACGCCGCGTTGCCCTGCATCTGGCGGGGCGGAACGATGACCATCGTTTCCTGATTACCGCCGCCCGGCAGCTTGAAGCCAGCCACCGATTTGCGCATTTCCGTGGCCAAGGCCGCGAGCTTGCCGATGGACTGGGCCGTGGTCATGGTGCCCTCGGTGGTCTGGACGGTGATCTCGCGAATCACGTTCATGGTGCGCGTCATCTCACCGGCGGTTTGCGCCTGCTGACGCGCGGAGTTGGAGATGCTCTGCACCAAGGTGGCGATGTTGTTGGCCACTTTTTCGATTTCATCCAACGAGGTACCGGCGTTTTCGGCGAGCTGCGCCCCGCTCACCACACCCGCGGTGGACTGTTCCATGGAAATCACCGCTTCGTTGGTGTCGGTCTGAATGGTCTTCACCAGCGCTTCGATCTGGCGCGTGGCATTGGCGGAACGTTCGGCCAGGCGCTGCACTTCGTCCGCCACCACGGCAAAACCACGGCCCGCTTCACCGGCCATGGATGCCTGGATGGCGGCGTTCAAGGCCAGGATATTGGTCTGCTCAGCGATGTCGTTTATAAGTTCCACGATATCGCCGATTTCCTGGGAGGATTCACCCAACCGTTTGATGCGCTTGGAGGTTTCCTGGATGGTTTCGCGGATGTTATTCATACCGTCAATCGTGCGGCGCACCGCTTCACCGCCTTTGTGGGCGATATCCACGGATTGCTGCGCCACTTTCGCGGAACGGTCGGCGTTCAGGGACACCTGCTCAATGGAATGCGCCATCTGGGTGATGGAGGTGGAGGCGGTATTAATCTGCTTGCTCTGGTTCTTGGAAGCTTCCGCCAGATGCGTGGCGGTGGCCTGGGTCTGGCGGGCGGCGGCGTCCACCTGCACGGCGGTATCATTGATGGTGCGCACCAGGCCGCGCAACGCTTCGAGCGCGTAATTGATAGAGTCCGCGATGGCACCGGTGATGTCTTCGCTGACGGTTGCCTGGACCGTCAGATCGCCGTCGGCCAGGGAACCGAGTTCATCCAGGAGCCGCAGAATCGCCTGCTGGTTACGTTCGTTCTGATCACGCTGCATGTTCGCGGCACGGCGTGCGTCACCGCCGAGAACATAAATCCAAAGAATGAGGAGCAGCAGTAACAAACCGACGGCACCTAATACATAGGCCACGATTGGCCGGAACAGACGGCTGCCGATCTGCTGCTGGTAGCTGGTGTTGATGGCTTGGGTGGTGGTCAACATTTGCTCGCTCAGACTGTGAATCGTCTGATTGGCTTTCTGCACGTTCACCAGCAGATTAAACAGCGGCGCGATGGAATTGAGATTGTTATTGAGCTTGCCAAATTGTTCATTAATGCCGCGTAAGGGGGTCAAAAGACCCGGATCGGTGATGGCGGTGATGCCAAGCTGCACGTCACCATCCAGCATGCCGCGGGTGATGCGGGTGAACTCCTGAATAGTAGCCGGCAATTGCTGCCCCACAAACGTGGTGTCAGCGTGCCCTCCGGTCACCAGCAAGTTCACGTCGCGTTGAATGAGCTGGCCGTCGTAGGGTTGTTTCGCGGCATACACCAAAGCATTACGGCCAGTGCTGTGTTTGGCAAGCGCACCGATAAAATCATTCCATGACTGGATCAGGCCCGGCATGATTTGATTAATACCAGCCGCCGCCTGATTGGCCACCAGGATCGAATCATGCGCACCAAGAATAGTCTGCACCGCGGTACGCGCCTGATTCCACTGCCCCTGCAGCACGTTGACCTCTGACAATATTTCGCCGCCGGCCGCGGGCATGAGGGTGCGGGGATCACCGTTGCCCATGAGATTGATGGAACTATCGAACTGATCGCGCGCAGTGAGCAACGCCTGGAAGGCATCATCTTTGCCCGCCACGGCCTGGTCAGCGGACTGCGCCAATGTCTGGGAAAGCAAAGATTGCTGCGCGTTTAGCGACAGGAATTCGTTGTCATGGGAGGAGTTGCGCGCCACTGCTACCAAATCCCAGACCGCCAATCCGATCAAGATCAGCGCAAGTATCAGCAACAGATACAAGGCTTTGTTGGAACGTTTCTGTATCTCTGCCATGTTGGTCACCCTAAAAAGTCAGTTTCAAATAAGGCCTCGGTGGCCGCTTGCCGCCTGCTTAACGGGCGGCATCCAAGAACATCGGGCTTTCGATGAGTCCCGGCATACCCAGGATCCCCCAAAGTTCATCACCTGCGCTGTAAGCGCCCGCGATGAACGGCGTCATCCCCGGCAGTATTTCCGGCATCGTTTCCACCCGTTCTGAAACCACGAAACGCCGGAAGCCGCGCACCTCATCCACCAATAAACCCGCTGGAATATCGGCATGATTCACCATGAGTACGCGTGTCATGCGACCGATCTCCGTGGGCGCGCCGCCAAAAAAAAGATTCAAATCCGTAATGGGGAGCAGCTGACCGCGCACGTTGGCGAGCCCCATCAGCCAGGGCTTCGCGCCCGGCAACCTGGTGACGCCGGGGAATGGCATCACCTCGCGCACTTCCTCGCGCGCGGCCACCAGATAAGTATTGGCCACGCGGAAACCTACACCCACCCATTCTTCCTGTTGCGCCGCCTCGCGGCCGCGGCCGGACGCCGCCACGCGACTGCGACGTTCAAGCTCCTGCAGGAGTTCAAACGGCCGGGCGCGAAGGTCTCTGAGTGCCGCAACCATGTCAGCCGTGTGTCACTTCACGAATCTTGTCCACTACTTGCTTCTCAGTGACCGGTTTGGGCAGATAGGCGACTGCGCCTTGGCGCATGCCCCAGATCTTGTCGGTCTCTTGATCCTTGGTGGTCACCATCACCACCGGGATTGCGGAGGTTTCGGGATCCTTGGAAAGTTGCCGCGTAGCCTGGAAACCGCTCATGCCGGGCATGACCACATCCATGATGATGGCATCGGGCTTTTCAGTGCGCGCTTTTTGTATACCTTCCTCACCGCTCTCGGCGGTCAAGGTTTCGAAACCGTTCTTTTCCAACCATGTTTTAAGCACATGGATTTCCGTCGGGGAGTCATCAACGATCAGTACGGTAGCCATCTTGGGGTGTCCTCCAGATCAATCTTTACCGGGAACCTGTCCCGGGTCTGCGGTTTTATGTACATGGTGCTGGATCGCGTCTACTAATTCGTCCTTGGTGAACGGTTTGGTCAGGTATTGCTCTGAACCGACGATGCGCCCTCGGGCGCGATCGAACAGTCCGTCCTTGCTCGACAGCATGATTACCGGCGTGGTTTTGAAAGTATGGTTGTGCTTGATCAACGCGCAGGTCTGGTAACCGTCGAGCCGCGGCATCATGATGTCCACAAAAATGATGTCGGGTTTATGATCGGCGATCTTGGAAAGCGCCTCGAAACCATCCACGGCCGTGAGCACCTCGCAGCCTTCTTTCGAGAGCAGGGTCTCGGCGGTGCGGCGGATGGTCTTGCTGTCGTCAATAACAAGAACCTTCAGGCCTTTGAGATCACCATCAGCTTGTTTGCTGGTCACACTAACCTCCACCACCCATGGACTCCTCTGCCAAGTTTGCTCTGGAGCCGTTTGGCGGCGCCATCTTAACCTGCTTGGGGCGCCTCAAACCCCTTGACCCAGGGCACTCCCACCCAGGCCGCCGGGTCCGTTAAAATGCTTCACGCCACCCCTGCGGGTAGCGGTTATATTGAAGGTTTTAGCATAATATCCATGCTTAATCCATTGAAAGCAATAAGAGTTCGCATGATTCAACCGCTCCCATCAAACCGGAGGTTCTGATCCCAGTCATGCCCCAGGCGGCCATCCAGCTTGGCGTGGTCATGGACCCCATCGGCTCCATCAAACCCGCCAAAGACACGACCTTAGCGATGCTGCTGGCTGCACAGGCACGCGGCTGGAGCTTGCATTATCTAGAGCAGCCGGACCTGTACTTGCGGGATGGCGAGGCACGCGGACGCACCCGGCAACTCAACGTCAGGGATACCGCCCAGGACTGGTTCTCCTTCGGTGAAGAACGGGACCTGGGGCTCGGCTCGCTGGATGTGATTCTGATGCGCAAGGATCCGCCCTTTGATATGGAATACATCTACAGCACTTACCTGCTGGAACGAGCCGAGCAAGCAGGCGCGCTGATAGTCAACCGTCCCCAGGCCCTGCGGGACGCCAATGAAAAGGCCTACACCGCCTGGTTTCCCCAGTGCTGCCCGCCGACCCTGATAACGCGCGACATGGGCCGCATCCGTCATTTTCTCGCCGAGCACGGCAAAATCGTGGTGAAACCGCTCGAGGGTATGGGCGGAACCTTGGTGTTCGTGCTCGCCAAAAGTGACCCCAACCTTTCAGTGGTGCTCGAAACTCTCACGGCACGCGGCAGCCAGCTTACAATCGCGCAAAAATATCTCCCTGAAATCAGTGAAGGCGATAAACGCATCCTGCTAATTGACGGCCAACCGGTTCCTTACGCATTGGCACGCATACCGGCGCCCGGTGAGTCTCGTGGCAATCTCGCGGCGGGTGGCAGCGGTGTGGGTGTACCGCTCACCGCCCGCGACCGCTGGATTTGCACGCAAGTAGCGGCGGCGTTACAGGACAAGGGGCTTTGGTTCGTGGGCCTGGATGTGATCGGGGATTATCTGACTGAAATCAACGTCACCAGCCCCACCTGCGCACGTGAGCTGGACAAACTGTATGGCCTCAACATCGCTGACCAGTTCATGGCCGTGATTGCGCACAAATTATCCCAAAGGCGGCGCACATGAACGTAGCCGTGCAACGCGCGCTTCACATCAGCTCCCGCGACCGGCTGCTGACCACATTATTTTTCGCGGTGCTCATTCATGCCATCATTATACTGGGCATTACCTTTACACCCGGTAAACCGGGTGGTGGCTCGACGCTGGAGGTCACGTTGGTGCAGTCGCGCAGCGTAGTACCGCCGTCACAGGCGGATTACATCGCGCAGGCGAATCAGCAGGGCGATGGCAACACCCGGAAGCTGGTACGTCCGCAAAGCCCATTGTCCATGCCTTCGGCGGTGAACAACCCTGGTCTACCGGACGGCGAGGATGTGGTAACCAATGCTGGACGCGGAACCGAAACCAGCGACCATAAAGGTTTAAATACTCTTGCAGCCGCCGACCAGGACGCCGTGATAACCACACGTGCCCAGACCCGCCGGTTTGCCAACGCCCGCTCCGCGCCTTCGCCCCGCAGCCCCAGTCCACGCGTGCTGGTGGCGCGCCTGCTCACGCAAGGCGACGATTCGCTGATGCCCACCGATGACCCGGTGCAATTGCCGGAAGCTACCAGTCCCATGCCACGCGAGGCCTTCGTCTCCGTCAATGCACGCGCCTCACGTTACGCGGAATATTTGGATGCCTGGCGGCGCAAGGTTGAGCATATCGGCAACCTCAATTTCCCGCCGCAGATCCGCGCTCAACACCTGTCCGGCTCATTGGCGTTGGAAGTGGCGTTGAACGCCAATGGCAGTATCCACGCCCTCATCTTGCGCCAACCTTCGCCCTATCCATTGTTGGATGACTCCGCCATCAAAATCGTACGGCTGGCGGCGCCCTTTCCGCGATTCCCGGAAAGTTTCCGCAAGGACACCGACGTGCTGCGCTTTGTGTATGTGTGGCGTTTCAACGGTGGCCGCCTGGATACGCGCCGGGGCGGGGTTGAGCTCCCAGCCGGTACGCACTGATGGGCATAAAACTTGTGCCGCAGGCACGCTCTGCGGATACTTGACCTCATGGCCCAGGATTTCCTCATCAATCAGTTTCTGGTGGCGATGCCTTCGCTCACGGATCCCAATTTTCAGCAGAGCGTGGTCTATATCTGCGAACACAATGCCCAAAGCGCCTTGGGTATTGTCATCAACCGCTCCACCAATATTGTGTTGCATGACATCTTCAAGCAACTCTCCATTGAGGCCGACGACCCACTGCTGGGGCAACAGCCGGTATTTCAGGGCGGTCCGGTACAGATGGAGCGCGGTTTCGTGATTCACGAACCCCCCGGTAATTGGGAGTCGACGCTCACACTGGGTGAACGCCTGGGTATCACCAGCTCGCGGGATGTGTTGGCCTCCATGGCCCGCGGCCGGGGTCCGCAGCATTCCTTCGTGGCCCTGGGTTACGCGGGTTGGGGTGCTGGGCAATTGGAAACCGAGCTCGCCAATAATTCTTGGCTGAACACTCCCGCGGACCGCGGCATTATTTTCGAAACGCCTGTGGAACAACGCTGGCGGGCGGCTGCGCAACTCATCGGTGTCGACCTGGCGTTACTCTCGGGGGATTCCGGGCATGCCTGAGGGCCGCGCCCTCGGCGCACTGGCCTTCGACTTCGGTTTGCGGCGTATTGGCGTGGCGGTGGGCCAGAACATCACCGGCAGCGCCACGCCTTTGGGCCTGGTTAATGCACTGGATGGGATTCCGGACTGGGCGGCTCTTGATCGCCTTGTCAAGGAATGGAAACCGGACCTGCTGGTGGTGGGACTCCCGTATACTATGGACGGCAGTGAGCAGGAGATTTCCCGTCGCGCCCGGAGTTTCGCCCGCAGCCTAGAGCAGCGCTACCCGTGTCCAGTGCATACCATTGATGAGCGTCTGTCATCACATGAAGCGCAAGCGCGCCTCAAGGAACTGCGTCAACAGGGACGACGACGCATCCGGCCGGGAGATATAGACTGCGTCGCTGCCTGCGTGATATTGGAAAGCTGGTTTCACGCCCACGACCACCCTGCGATGCGGAAGCCTGCATGAGCCATGACCAGTTCGACGCCCAAGGACGCCTGCAGCACCTGCTGACGCTCGCGGATTTACCGCGTCCAACCCTGCTGGGGTTACTGGATCGCGCTCAACAATTCCATACGCAACCCGGTGCGGCGGCACCTGCATACGATCTGCTGAGCGGCGCGACCGTCGTCAATCTGTTTTTCGAGGCCAGCACCCGCACCCGTGCCTCGTTTGAGTTGGCAGCACGGCGCCTGGGCGCCCAGGTGCTCACGCTGGACATGGCTTTCTCCTCTACCAACAAAGGCGAATCGTTGTTGGATACGCTATATACGCTGGAATCCATGAACGCGGATTTGTTCGTGACACGCCACCAGGAACCGGGCGTGCCGGAAACCTTGGCGCAACACTCACGGCCATTCGTGCACATCATCAACGCCGGCGAAGCCCACGTTTCCCACCCTACCCAAGGCCTGCTGGATGCGCTCACCATTCGTCAGCGCAAAAAGAACTTCGAAAAATTGTCGGTTGCTATCGTGGGAGATATTCGTCACTCCCGCGTGGCGCGTTCCGCGGTACAGGCACTCACCGTGCTCGGTACGCAGGATATCCGTTTTGCCGGTCCTGCCGAGCTGCTGCCGGACGACCTGGAGGGAGAAAAGTTCACCAATATGGACAAAGCGATCGAGGGGACGGACGTTATCATCATGTTGCGTATCCAAAAGGAACGCATGCAAGCGGGCTTGATCCCCGATGAACGTGAATATTCGCGCCGCTACGGCCTCGATGTCACGCGTTTGAAGCTCGCAAAACCCGATGTACTGGTCATGCACCCGGGGCCTATGAACCGCGGCGTGGAAATCACCTCCGAGGTTGCCGACGGGCCGCGCTCCGTAATCCGGGAGCAGGTGACCAACGGTGTCGCCGTGCGCATGGCGGTGATGGCGACACTGATGGGGAAATGACATGCGTGCGTTGATTGCGCAATGAAGCTTGCAACCTCGGACAGCGTGCGCGTTAAACCGCAGCGCGACACACTCTTCCTGGAAAATGCTGAAATCCTGGAACAGCAACAATTCCCCGGCGAACAGTATCGGTTGCGTCTGAAGGCGCCCGAGTGCGCCGCGCGTGCGTTACCCGGCAGTTTCATCCACCTCACTTGCGATACGGCGCTGCCCATGCGCCGACCCATGTCGATCATGCGCGTCTCACGCCATGAGGGCTGGGTTGAATGCTTGTATAAAGTTGTGGGCGAAGGCAGCCGGCTGCTGGCACAACGCCAACCCGGCGACAGGGTCAGCAGTTTGGGCCCCATCGGTCAGCCATTCATGTTGCACCTCGAACGGCCACGGCCGTTACTGATTGGCGGGGGTGTGGGGATTCCGCCCATGATCTTCCTGGCCGATGCACTACGTCACGATAGGCGCGTGAAATGGCAACCGTTGGTGCTCATGGGCTCGGAAATTCCGTTCCCTTTCACGACCCGCCCCTCCACCATCCTGCTGCCCGGCATGCCAGACGGAGTCATCGGTTGCATGCCGCTGATGGAGGACTGGGACATTCCCAGCCGCCTGGCCAGCCAGCAGGGCTATGCTGGCTGTTTCGACGGTTATGTGACCGAGCTGGCGCGCCGCTGGCTCGAGTCACTGGATGAAAGGTCATTGAGTGAAGTAGAGATTTTTGCCTGCGGCCCCACACTCATGCTCAAAGTGGCCGCGTATCTTGCTCAGGAACTGGGCGTCCCGAGTCAGGTGTCGCTGGAGGAATTCATGGCCTGCGCCGTGGGCGGGTGTGCCGGCTGCACAGTAGAAGTGCGGACACCAGAAGGCCCGGCCATGAAGCGCGTGTGCGTGGACGGCCCGGTGTTCGATGGCGCCAGCGTATTTCCGCACAGTTGACCGCAGAAATGCCCGGTAAACAAATGGGCGCCGCCGGCACCCTTTGCATTGCATCAATTGCGTGCTTCAGTGCGTGGTTGCATCGAGACCGATGTATGTGTCAAAAAACGACAGCATGCGGGTATACAACTCAAATCGGTGTTCAGGCTTGGCAAACCCGTGGCCTTCGTTGGGCTCATACATCTGTTCATAGTGCTTGCCGGCCTTATCGAGTGCCGCCAGCATCTCCCGCGCGTTCTCCGGCACCACAACCCGATCGGCACCGCCATAGATGATGAACACGGGATCCTGGATCTTTTCCGCGTTGTAGATCGGAGATTCGGCTTTGAGTGCCGCGGTGTTGTTTCCGAGAACCACCTGAACGAACCGGTCGCCAAATGCATAATGTCCGAAATCCGCCCGCGCGGCCAGCGTCAGATCGTACAGTCCGACGTAGCCAACCGTACACCGGTATAAGCCGGGATATAAAATGCTGTTCTCCAGCGCCGCGTATCCACCGTAACTGGCGCCGTAGATGCACACTCGCTTAGGATCAGCATAGCCCTGTTTAACTGCCCACCGCACGGCATCCGCCAAATCGTTCTGCATGGTAGTGCCCCAGTGGCGATACCCCATGTCCTGGAACTTCATGCCGTAACCACCAGAGCCTCGGTAATTCACCTGCAGCCAGGCATAGCCGTGCGCGGCGAAGAACTGTGCTTCCGGATCCCAGCCCCACTCGTCGCGGATACCATGGGGTCCGCCGTGGGGGTTCACTATCAGTGGCAGGTTCTTGCCTTGGCTGCCGGGGGGAAGCGTCAGATAGCCGTGCAAGGTAACGCCATCCCGGGCCTTGAAGGTGATGGGCCGCATATAAGCCATCTTTTTCGGATCGATTCCGGATAATGAATTGAACAGCAGCGAAACCTTGCTGGCCTTGACGTTGAACAGATAATAGCTCCCGGGATTGCGATCACTGTGCGCATAAACGACCATCAACGAACCATCACGCGTATTGCTGGTGATGTCTACCACCTGATTTGGGAAAGCGGCGTATAGCGATGCCAGATCCTGTGCCAAGTGAGAATTACTGTCGAGAATATGCAACGCCGGCAGTCCTGGCATGGTGGTAACCGCGACGATGTGCTGGGTCTTCTTCCACTCCATTGACCAGATGACATCACCCACATCGTAGGTCGGATTTCCATATAAAAGCGTGGTTTTAAGCGCATCGGGATTCAATAAATACAAACCCAGCGTCGAGCTTGGTGTGCGGCCCAGCCAGTAGACATCATGGTTGTTCGCCGCAAATCCAAGAGGTTGGAGCGGTGACTCTGCTGGATCATCGCCGTTGTAAAGCGCGCTCAAATTCTGCCAGTTGAGGTCATTACCGGACGGGCGATAGAAAATTCTGGTGGCCCCCGTGAGGGTGTTGGAGCCGGTTGCTAGTCGCACGGCACCGGCATTGTCCGTAATCAGCGTACCGTTGGCGGCTGGAGAATGGGCCACATCTCTCAGCGCGCCATCGTAAATATTCAACGAATAGGCCTGGTCAGGCTGGTTGCGAAAACCGGTGTTTGATACGGCTTGTACAATGACCTGTTTGGCATCCTTCGGAGGTATGTAGAGCATTTGGATGAAATACAACAACCGGCGCTGCTGACCGACGTGGGTAAAGCTGCCCGGCCCGCCCGGTGGTTTGCCCATGAGCTCCCGGAACTGGCTGTCGTCCACATTGATGGCGTAGAGTTTGCCGTCAGGGATTGGGCTATTCAGGCTGCCGGTCTGGATCGCCGTGGCGATCAGCAGCCGTTCGTCATTAGCCCACCAGTATTCGAGAATGTCCTGGTCGCCGACGGTGTGGAAACTCGCGGTAACCTTGAAATTTGAGCGGCTAACGACCGCAATGCCTTTGCGGTTTTCACCGGTTTTGCTGTCCGCGACCACCATGGCAAGGTATTTGCCGTCAGGCGATATTTGCACATCGGAAATTTGCGGATAGGAAAAGAACGCCTGTACTGGTGGCGGTGCGGGAGGCGCCGCCCGTACGCTGGCTAGAAAAACCGCCGCTGGCAGCAGCATGGCCGTCAAAATTTTTAAACTTTTTCTATTGCTCACGTTTTTCCTTCACGTTGCAATCAGAGTCGCTATCTACGTCGATTACCCGAAATTGATCTTGGCTTCCAAATTGGCGCGGGAATCGGCATATCGCAAGGCTTCCTCAAGTGTAATCCTGCTGTCCCTGTAGAGGCGATGCAAGGCCTCATCAAAGGATTGCATGCCGGGTTCGGAACTTTCTTCCATGGCCTCACGGATACGGTCTATCTGCCCTTTGAGAATCAGATCGGAGATATGCGGGGTATTCATCATGATTTCCACCGCCGCCAGCCGCCGGCCATTCTTGCCCATCACCAAACGTTGGGAAACAATCGCCCGCAAATTGATGGACAGATCCAAGAGCAGTTGCTTGTGCATCTGCTCGGGAAACATGTTGATGATGCGGTCCATGGTCTGGTGCGCGTTGTTGGCGTGCAAGGTAGAAATCGCAAGCTGGCCGGTACCGGCCAATTGAATCGAGGCTTCCATAGTTTCCCGGTCGCGGCACTCGCCGATCACCACGATATCCGGCGCCTCACGCAGGGATTGTTTGAGAGCGTTGGCGTAAGACAGGGTGTCCTGACCGATTTCCCGCTGGTTAATGATGGACAGGGTATTGGGGTGGTTGTATTCGATGGGATCCTCGATAGTGAGGATGTGCGATGCTTCATTTTCATTGCGATGCCGCATCATGGCGGCAATGGTAGTGGACTTGCCCGAACCGGTGGCGCCCACCACCAGCAGCAGCCCGCGCTTGTGCATGATCAGTTCCTTGAGCACATCCGGCAGCCCAAGCTCCGACAGCTGCGGTACCTCGGAAGGAATATAGCGCAGCACCATGGCCACATGGCCGCGTTGCAGGAAAACGTTGACGCGGAAGCGCCCTACGCTTTCCTCAGCGATGGCAAAATCCGACTCGTGCTTTACCTCGAAGGAACGTGCCTGTTTCTCATTCATGATGCCGTAGGCGGCTTCCCTGACCATTTCGGCGGTCAGCACAGTCTTGCCCACCGGCATCTGCCGGCCTTCGATCTTGATCTTCACGGGGGCATCGCTGGTGAAATACAAATCCGAGGCCTTCTTTTCGACCATGAGTTTGAGGTATGGGCTGATATCCATCGTTTGTCTGCGCTAGATTGGGTTTCTTGAAGGCAACAGGACGCTTCAGAATTTCCTTGCCTGGCCATGATCCACGACGCGCAGTTCCTCGATACCTTCATCCACGGCGCGCTTGTCGCGTTTGCTTTCCAATTTAATGCGTAGCCGCAGTTCATTCTGGGAATCGGCGTTGCGGATCGCATCTTCATAGCTGATAAGGCCCTGCTCGAAAAGTTCAAACAACGACTGATCGAAGGTCTGCATGCCGAGCTGGGTGGATTTCGCCATGATTTCCTTGATCTGGGACACTTCGGCTTTGAAGATCAGATCAGAAATCAACGGCGAGTTGAGCATGATTTCCACCGCCGGTATGCGGCCCTTGCCGCCCTGTTTTCTCACCAGCCGTTGGGATATCAGCGCCCGGATATTAAGCGACAGGTCCATGAGCAATTGCTGGCGGCGTTCCGAGGGAAAGAAGTTGATGATGCGGTCGAGCGCCTGATTGGTGCTGTTGGCATGCAATGTGGACAACACCAGGTGACCGGTTTCGGCAAAGGCCACGGCGTAATCCATGGTATCGTGATCGCGGATTTCGCCGATGAAAATCACGTCCGGCGCCTGGCGCAAGGTGTTTTTGAGGGCGATATCCCAGGAATCGGTATCCACGCCCACTTCACGCTGGGTGATGACGCAATTGATGTGTGGGTGCACGAACTCGATGGGATCCTCGATGGTGACAATGTGATCCTTGGAATTCTTGTTGCGGTATCCGATCATTGAGGCGATGGAGGTGGATTTACCCGAGCCGGTGGCACCCACGAAAATCACAATGCCGCGCTTGGCCATGACCACGTCTTTGAGGATCGGCGGCAGGCCTAGTTTGTCGAAGTCAGGAATCTCGGTATTGAGGGTGCGCAGCACGGCACCCATGCGGCCTTGCTGCACAAAGGCGCTGACGCGAAAACGGCCGATGCCCGGAGGGCTGATGGCGAATTGGCATTCCTTGGTGGAATCGAATTCCTTGGTCTGGCGGTCGTTCATGATGGCGCGCACCAGCAACCCCGCCTGCTCGACCGTCAAGGGCTTGTCGGTGGCGGGTGAGATTTGCCCATCCACCTTGATGGCGGGCGGGAACCCCGCGGTAATGAACAGATCCGAACCCTTGCGCGAGACCATGGCCCGCAGCAGATCCTGGATGAATTTGATTGCCTGATCTTTTTCCATTGCCTGCTCCCCGGATCCTTATTCAGATGAAAGCATCTTTGTTTACCGCATACACCCGGGCCTCATCCTTGCTGATCATGCCCTTGCGCACATAGTCCGTGAGATTCTGGTCAAGTGTCTGCATGCCGGTTGACTGTCCGGTCTGAATGGCGGAATACATCTGCGCGATCTTGTTCTCGCGGATCAGATTGCGGATGGCGGGTGTGCCGAGCATGATCTCATGCACGGCCATACGACCACCGCCGATCTTTTTGCACAGCGACTGGGAAATCACCGCGCGCAATGATTCCGAAAGCATGGCGCGCACCATGTCCTTCTCGGCCGCCGGGAACACATCCACGACACGGTCAATGGTCTTGGCCGCGGAGCTGGTGTGCAGGGTTGCGAACACCAGGTGGCCGGTCTCGGCACCGGTGAGCGCCAGGCGGATGGTTTCCAGATCGCGCATCTCACCCACCAGGATGGTATCCGGGTCTTCGCGCAGGGCCGAGCGCAAGGCTTCGTTGAATCCCAGGGTGTGGCGGTGTACCTCGCGCTGATTGACGAGACACTTCTTGCTTTCATGCACGAACTCGATGGGATCCTCAATGGTCAGGATGTGGCCGAACTCGTTTTCGTTGATGTAGTTGACCATGGCCGCAAGCGTCGTGGATTTGCCGGAGCCGGTGGGCCCGGTCACCAACACCAGACCACGCGGCTGGTTGGCAATATCAATGAATATCTTGGGCGCATTCAGATCCTCAAGTGTCAATATCTTTTCGGGAATGGTGCGGAACACGGCAGCGGCACCGCGGTTCTGGTTGAAGGCGTTGACGCGGAAACGCGCCAGTTTGGGGATTTCGAACGAGAAATCACATTCCAGGAACTCCTCGTAGTCTTTACGCTGCTTGTCATTCATGATGTCGTAAACCATGTCGTACACGTCCTTGTGTTCCATGGCCGGCATGTTGATGCGGCGCATGTCACCATCCACACGGATCATGGGGGGCACGCCCGCGGACAGGTGCAGGTCGGACGCCTTATTCTTGACGCTGAAGGCCAGTAGCTGGGAAATATCAAAAGCCATATGACTCCCCTGGGTGCGGCACTCGTCCACTTTGTGGAAAAACGCTAGCGGCCGCCATGGTGCGCTTAAAGTAGTATAGCGAGCCTTGCTGGGCTACTGTTTGCATCCTCGCCTGCCGTCCACGATACCTATACCGGCATGATCCGCGCAACTCTAGAGTCCATCTCCCAAAACCTGACCGCCGTGCGTGTGCGCATACGGGTGGCCGCAGAGCAGGCGGGCCGCGACCCTGCCAGTGTCCGGCTGCTGGCAGTCAGCAAAGCCTGTCCAGCCGCAGCCATTATCAAGGCCTACGCAGCCGGACAACTGGAATTCGGCGAAAACTACCTGCAAGAAGCGCTGCCTAAAATGCAGATTCTAGGCCATCACCCGGGACTGGCGTGGCACTTCATTGGAACCTTGCAAGGCAACAAGACCCGAGCGGTGGCGGAGCACTTTACCTGGGTGCATACCGTGGACCGGGAGCGGATCGCGCAACGTCTTTCCACCCAACGACCCGCGGCACTTCCGCCGCTCAACATCTGTATCGAAGTACGATTCGGCAGCGAGCCGGCCAAAAGCGGCGTCATGCCTGAACAGGTGCCGGCGTTGGCGGAATATATCTCGGCTTTGCCGCGCCTGCATCTGCGCGGCCTTATGTGCATTCCACCCCCGGCGGAGGATGTGGCGATGCAACGCCGGGCGTTCCGTGGGCTGTGGGAGATTTTCGACGTACTCAACCGCCAAGGGCATGGGCTTGATACTCTGTCCATGGGCATGTCGGGTGATTTCGAAGCCGCCATCCTGGAAGGTGCAACGCTGGTGCGGCTGGGCAGTGCAATTTTCGGGGCGCGCCCATCCAATCATTCCTGAAAACGTGTTTAGTCGTTATGCTCTAATGGGCAACTCCGGAGAAATTTTTTGTTCACTGATACCCACATCGCATTCGTCGGCGGCGGCAACATGGCAGGCAGCCTTATCGGCGGTCTGCTGCATCAGGGCTTGAACGCAACCCACATCCACGTCGCGGACCCGAATGCCTCCCAACTACAGCACCTGCGCCAGCGGTTTACGGTGCATACCTATACCGACAATCTGAGCGCAGTCCGGGACGCGCAAGTGGTGGTGTTCGCGGTTAAACCACAGGTATTTCGTGATGCCGCTCGTCCCTTGACCGTTACACTCGCCAAAAACCGGCCGCTCGTTATTTCCATCGCCGCCGGCATCCCCGAAAAAAATATCCGCCGCTGGCTCGGTTACGATGCCGCCATCGTGCGCGTCGTACCCAATATACCGGCGCTCATCGGCGCGGGCGCGGCGGCGCTATATGCCAATCCTAGCGTCAGTAGCGCGCAGCGCACCTTGGCCAAGAACATTTTCGAGGCTGTGGGTCTTGCGCTTTGGCTGGGTGATGAAATACTCATGGACGCGGTAACCGCGATATCCGGCAGCGGCCCCGCGTATTTTTTCCTGCTAATGGAAATCATGGAAGCGAGCGCCCGTGAACTGGGATTGCCGGCGGATATTGCGCGCCAACTCGTGCAGCAAACCGCCTATGGTGCCGCATGCATGGCTCTTGAAAGCCGGGATGACCCGGCGGCACTCAGAAAACAGGTGACTTCCCCGGGGGGTACTACCGCGGCGGCTCTCAAAATCCTGGAGGCCGGAAAATTACGCGAGCTTTTTTTGCGCGCACTGACGGCCGCGCGCGACCGTGGCGTGGAGCTGTCCAATGAATTCGGCAAGGAGGGATCATGAGCAGCCGCGGTCTCTATGCACTCGTGTTCCTCATAAACACCACGTTCGGTTTATATACCGCCGCGGTCATGCTGCGTTTTCTCTTGCAGTGGATGCGGGCGGATTTTTATAACCCCGTCTGTCAAGCCATCGTGAAACTCACCAATCCACCGCTGCTGCCTTTACGGCGCATCATTCCCGGCTGGCGCGGCCTAGATTTCGCAGCCGTGGTGCTGGTGGTGATTCTGCAGATCATCAGTGTGGCTTTGGTGCTGGTCATTGTGGGCGGCTTTCCAGACCCGCTGGATCTGGCCTGGTGGACGCTTCTAAAGATTATCTTCCTGCTGGTGAACCTGTACTTCGTCACCATTCTGGTGGAAGCCATTCTGAGCTGGACCAATCCCAGCCATCGCAATCCCATCGCGGGTCTGCTCTGGAGCATCAATGCACCCCTGCTGCAGCCGGCCCGCAAGCTGATCCCGCCTCTGGGAGGGCTGGATTTATCGCCTTTAGTGGTTTTAATCCTGCTTCAGGTGGTTAATATCCTGCTGCCTCTGCAATGGCCGCTGCGCTGACGGACAACCGCAGTGGTCCCAAGCAAATCCCCTGTTTTTTAGCGGAAAACCCTCACACTTTTCCGCGGCATATGCTAGATTTCGCGGCGTGTTCTGCACTGCCATCCAGAGGAGACCTAAATGGCTGCAACGAAAAATGCCGCTTCCAAGGCCCAGGCGAAGGTGAAAACCGTTGCCAAGGCCACCAAAGCCCCGGTTATCTCGGCTGACAAGCCGCTGACCAAATCGGAAACTTACGCTTATCTGGCCCATGCCACCGGTTTGAGCCGCAAACAGGTGGCCGGGATATTCGAAGGACTGGCCGCACTCATCGGCAAAAGCCTCGGCAAGAAAGGTCCGGGGGCCTACGTGGTGCCGGGACTTATGAAGGTGCGCGTGGTGCGCAAACCCGCCACCAAGGCGCGCGAGGGTATCAACCCGTTCACGGGTCAGCCGACCATCTTCAAGGCCAAGCCCGCCCGCAACGTGGTGAAGATTCAGGCCCTCAAAGCCATGAAGGACATGGTGAAGTAAGCCATTTCGATTCGGAGCCGCGGCAACGCGGCTCCGGTCCGGTCCTTCGAACTCCGCAGTGTCTCCGGCGTCCCGCCGAGGGTGCGATTTACTTCGCCGCCAGGGCTTTGTGTTTTGCCAGCATCAACTCACTCAGCGGCACATACAGCAGCTCGGCCAGTTTGTGCATCAGCGCATCTTCATACTTGTCGAGGCTGCCGTCCTCATAAGCCACCCGCCACAACATCTCCATCAAGGTCCGCTTTTTCGATTCATTCAGATGCTCATTGAGTAAACGGGTAAAACGATAGAGTGACACGCTCTGGTCCGATTCCGTACGGCCAGCGCTGATCAGTGCCTGGGCCTCGGGCTCGTCCAGGGAAAATCGTTGCGCCAGCATCGCCTTGGCGCGCTCCAGTTCCGCGGGTTTTTCCTGCATATCCGCGCGCGCCATTTCCACGCACAATGCCGCGGTGGCGAGCCGCAGCGCCTGCTGCGGATCCTTCCCGGAGGCGGGGTGATTCTCGCCCAGGTTTTTTTCGATGAACCCCACAAATGAGGCAAACATGATGACCTCCCGGCAATCAGCAGGGTAACGTGGACATGCGGGTTGGACTCAGAAAACGGCGAACCGTTCCGCCATTCAACCGGTGGCGGAACGCTCGTGCTTCGCGCTTCCCTGACGAATCGGTAGTCAAAACAACTTGCGGTACCCGGCTCGGGAAGCCGCGTCCTTCAGAAGCCGAAGCCGAGCTTGAAGCTGTAGGTATTGTTGCCGGCGGTGCGGTTGGCCTCGAGCGCCACGTGCACCACTACAAAACTCATGGCCAGACCCACGAATCCTTCGTCCGCCGAGAAGCTTTCATTCTGCAGCCCCGTGGAAACATCCGGATTGCTGTTGATCCATACGCGGCCGATGCCGGCGTAGGGGGTAAATGGTCCGAAACCCTTGGAAAGGGTCAGATCGAGGCTCTTGGTATTAAATGAAAGCTGACTCACTCCGGCCAGGCGGCTGTACGCCGCACGAATCCCAAGCGCCGGGCTGAGCGCACTGCCGTCAAGAATCGCATAACGAATCTCGCCGCCGTAAGCCTTGATGTTGGAATTGGCGGCGCCGCTGTAGAAACCACCGACATCGAAACCGAACGGCAGTCCCTTGCTGACACGCACCTGCGCCATGGGGATGGTGGTCACGCCGCTGCCGCTGGTGGCGGTGTTCCAATCGGATGGATGCGCGAGGTTGGTGGCGCTTAGGTCAAATCCTATATCAAAACCGGTGATGCCTTCCGGCGCAGCCGACTCCAGCGGCTTGAATGAAAGAATGGCGCCCAGGTCCGCGGATAAATTATGGAACTCACCCTGGGTTAAGGCCGGCAGGTTGTTGATGTTGTTGCCAGCAAAGGCGCTGCCGGTCAGGCTTAAAAGAACAAAGGCCAAGATGATGCGACGCATAATGATTCTCCCAAAAATCCCATTTGTTTGTGCCTTGGCGGCGGTATCAAAGTCTAACAGACCCTCGGGAAACACCCATACCAGTGGAGAAATACTCTACTACCGCCTGTCGCAATTCATTCAGGCGGCCGTGGAAAAAATGCCCGGCACCTTTCAACACGACAAGTGACGGCGGATGCCGCAGATTTCTGGCCCAATCAAACACCGTTTGCGGTGAGATCACCTCATCCGCATCGCCCTGGATGAGCAGCCAGGGATAAATGGATAATTTAATAGGCGCGGTATTGAAGCGCTCTGCCGCCGGTGCCACCGTCACCAAGCGTTTGACCGGGCGTTCACTCTGGGCGCGCAGCGCCACATAAGCGCCAAAGGAAAAACCGCCGAGCCACAGCGGCAGACCTGGATATTTGGCCCGCATCCAATCCATGGCCGCCAGTGCGTCGCCAGTTTCACCATTGCCGTTATCGAAGCTGCCGGCGCTTCTACCGACGCCGCGGAAATTGAAGCGCAGACTCACGGCACCGAGATCATTAAAGGCGCGCGCCAGAATATAGGCCACCTTGTTATTCATGGTGCCCTGCTGCAGCGGATGCGGATGGCACACGACCGCGATGGCGCGTGGTGCATCTGATGGTGTATCCAGCAGTCCTTCCAATTGCCCTGCTGGACCCTGAACTATCACTGACTTACTGGTGGCCATGACTCAATCTAAAGTTGCCTAATTGGCTTGAAAAAAGCGAATCAAATCCAGTTGGTTGGGCAGCATTCAAGGGGGTGAATCCCATTTTGGTATGATAACGGTTTACCCGACCGCACCCCACGACACCGGCGCGACCCCGCATGCAGAGGCACTGCCATGAACAAGACCATCGAACTCGAAAACCGGTACGCTGCGCATAACTATCATCCGCTAACGGTGGTGCTGACCCGCGGCCAAGGTGTATACGTATGGGACGACGCCGGCAATAAATATCTGGACATGATGAGCGCGTATTCGGCGGTGAGCCATGGCCACTCCCATCCGCGCCTCGTCAAAGCGCTCAAGGATCAGGCCGACAAACTCGCGATCTGCTCGCGCGCGTTTCACACCGACAAGCTCGGCCCATTCCTGAAGCGCGCCTGTGAATTGACCGGCATGGAGGTGGCGTTGCCCATGAACACCGGCGCCGAAGGCGTGGAAACCGCGCTCAAAGCGGCGCGTAAATGGGGCTACAAAGTAAAGGGCATTGCGGCGGACCAGGCCGAGATCATCGCCTGCACCGGCAACTTTCACGGCCGCACCATCGCCATGGTGGCGATGTCGAGTGAATCACAATACAAGGACGGGTTCGGACCCTTCCCGGCCGGTCTGCAACTGATTGCCTACGGCGATGCGGCGGCGCTGGAAAAAGCCATCACCCCCGACACCGCTGCGTTCCTGGTGGAACCCATCCAAGGCGAAGCGGGCATCATCGTGCCGCCTGTAGGTTACCTGACGAAATGCGCCGAGATCTGCAAGCGGCACAACGTGCTGCTGATCTGCGATGAAATCCAGACCGGCCTCGGCCGCACCGGCAAGCTGCTGGCCTGTCAGCATGAGAATGTGCAACCGGACGGCTTGATTCTTGGCAAAGCCTTGGGTGGCGGATTGCTGCCGGTCTCCATGTTCCTGGCGCGCCGCGAGGTGATGGATGTGTTCACCCCCGGCGATCACGGCAGCACTTTCGGCGGCAATCCGCTGGCCGCGGCCGTGGGCCTGGAAGCGCTCAATGTGCTGATGGAAGAAAAACTCGCGGAGCGCTCCGCCGAGATGGGCACTTATCTGCTGGACAAGTTGCACGCACTCAAAAGCCCACTCATCAAGAACCTCCGCGGCAAGGGGCTGTTCATTGGCGTGGAAATTGATCCGCGCCAGGCCAAGGCCCGCGAAGTTTGCGAA
This sequence comes from Gammaproteobacteria bacterium, assembly GCA_027315405.1. Taxonomy (GTDB): domain Bacteria; phylum Pseudomonadota; class Gammaproteobacteria; order Natronospirales; family REEB76; genus REEB76. The sequence continues at coordinate 26,901 of DAHUYB010000002.1, forward strand.
CATCTCATGGCCCACGGCATTCTCAGCAAGGAAACCCACGACACCGTGGTGCGCCTGGCACCGCCGCTGGTCATCACCCGCGAGCAGATTGACTGGGCGGTGGAACGGATTGAGCTGGTGCTC
>DAHUYB010000024.1 GCA_027315405.1 Gammaproteobacteria bacterium
CCGCCGGCGATGCGCGGGTGTTCAAGAACGGCCGGCAGTTCGCCGCTTGGTTGGGGCTGGTGCCCAAGCAGCATTCGAGCGGCGGCAAGCCCCGACTCCTGGGTATCAGTAAGCGTGGCGATGCCTATCTACGCACCCTGCTCATTCACGGAGGGCGTGCCGCGCTCGCCCACGCAAGACACAAATCCGATGCTCGCAGTCAATGGGTGTGTGCCTTGCGTGCTCGCCGCCTCCACAACATTGCCGCCGTAGCCTTGGCAAACAAGAATGCCCGCATCGCCTGGGTGCTGCTGGCGCGCGGCGAGACCTATCGGCCCGCGCCACCCGTGGCCGCCTAGTGATCGTTCGCCCGTCCGGCAATTGCGCAGTAACAGAGGAGTGATGGCGTATCGGTTGCACACCGACGTTTCCCAAACCTGAGGAATGGTCCGGCCTGCGCTTCGGCGTGAGGCCTCAGCGACGATGGGGGGGGGGGGAACGCGCGGCTGACCATCCTGGCTCGCGGGGGAATGACCTTTCTACCGCACTCAGAAGCCGAATATACGGTCGCAATGCAATCTCTACGCACTTGGACTTTCTGAAGGAGCGTTCTGAACGAAAACTTGCCATCCGGTCGGGGTCCATATACGACTATTCCTTTCGCCGCGACGGTCCTGCGTTCGGAACCCGTTACTTCCCACGAGTTCCTCCACCATGACTCGACGCCCCGATGCGGACTGCGCACGGCTGCCAAGACTCCGCCGTGCTCCGTCCGCTGGGGCTATCGCGGGTTTCTCGCCTCGGGCTTCGCCCTTCCCTGGCTTATTATGGTTCACCCAGCGCTTGGGTGTATACCGAAGCGCCGGGGTGGAGGGACGTTCCCTGGCATTGGCCGGCGTGAGCCGGACCCACTCGACGAGTACTCTCCCCATTCCACCTCGTTCAGCGTCGATGAGGAATCTAGCGCCAATGTGCGAGCGCCGATTACGTTGCAAGCTCACGCGATCCGAGGCGACCACCCCAACACCTTTACTATTCTGCACCTGCACGAGGCAACCATGAATACCCAACCCAGTTACATTGGTGTCGATGTGGCTAAACACGAACTCGTGGCTGCCGTCTTCGGCCAAGCCGGCGTGACAAGGTGTGTCAATGCGCCCGCTGCCGTAGACGCCTGGCTCGCTACCCTACCGGAGGCCGTCCACCTCGGGGTGGAATCCACTGGCGACTACCACCGCTTACTGGCCCAGCACGCCCACGCACGGAGGATTACCGTCTACGTGCTCAACCCCCACGAGGTCCGCCACTATGCCAAGGCCGTGGGACGCCGCGCCAAAACCGATCAAGTCGATGCGGCCGTGTTGGCCCGCTACTGGGCACAGGAGCATGTCGGCTTGCATCCCTGGCAGCCACCCACCCCGGCCCAAGATCGCCTGACCCCACTGCTCAAACGCCGCGCCAAAGTTGTGATGGCCAAGGGCTTATTGCGGGCCAGCCTCGCCGGCCTCGATAGCTTGCCGGTGGAACGGGACGCCACTTTGAACCCACTCGATGCACTGCTCGCCGCCATGGATCGTGAGCTGCCGCGCGCCGTCAGCGCGCTGCCGCAAGGCACTACACGATGGGCACGTTTGCGCTCCATCCCCGACATCGGGCCACTGTCGGGGGCCGCCCTCACCGAACTGTTCTCCCGCGTGTCCTTCCCGCGCAGTGACGCCGTTATCGCGTATCTCGGCCTCGACTCACGGCCCTGCGACTCCGGTCAGCGGCACGGTCGCCGCCGGTTGTCCAAGCGCGGCCCAGCAGAATCGCGCCGCCTGCTCTATAACGCCGCCATGAGTGCCGCCAAAACCGCTGCGTGGAAACCCTTCTACGGACGCCAGCGCCCTAAGGGCCTGCCCACCACGGCCGCATTGGTCGTACTCGCTCGCAAACTGCTGCGCGTCGCCTACGCCCTCCACAAACATGAAACGCGCTTTGACTCCACGTCCATCGCAGCTTGACCAAAACCATAGAATCTCGTCGCATGCTGATATCCGTGCATTGGTTAGCACCTGTCATCGGTTCGTCGCGGAAGCGGCCTCGCTCTAAAATCGCGGATTGCTCAGAGAGCCGAGCCGGCCTAACAGCTTCGAGGGTTCTTCCCGATCGCCAGCCCCGCTCCCTCATCGCAGCGGTCTCTGCCGGCTCAGGTGGCGAGCGGGGTGGCCCGGGCTATGGCCCAGACAAACCCCGCCAGTTCCCGGGCGACCGCGACACACACTTTGTTGCGGTGCAGCCCACGGGCGGTGAGTCGTTGAAACCGTCGGCACAGACGCAGCTGGGCTTTCCAGGCGAGCGTGCGCGGCCATTTGGACAGCGCCTCCTGGCGGCGCGCGGTCCGCACTCCGATGCGCGGGGTAAACCGATAGCTCCACGCTGCTTCCATCAACAGGCGTCGGGCGTGAGTGTTGCCGGTCTTGGTGATGGCCCCGCGCTGAACCGAGGGACCGCTCGAATGCTCCGAGGGCACCAAGCCCAGGTAGCCCATGAGTCCGCGCGGGTGGCCAAAACGCGCGAGGTCGCCAATCTCGGCCACCAGTCCCGCAGCGCTGATTTGATCGATGCCGCGCAGCGCCTGCAGCGCCGCCACCTGAGACCCAAATCGCCAGCCCCGCGTCGCCTGCGCCACCGCCCAGGCGACCGAGTCCTTGTGCATATCCATTCCAACATGAAACTTGATACGCTCTTGCATGGCCTGTCTCCTCTCGCGTTTGCCAAAGATTCATCCTTGGCAAGATGGCTCGGTTCCCTCACGGGTGCAACCCACGATCGTGGAGACAGGCCACTCCATATACACGCGCGACCATGATGTCTAAAAAAAGGCCTCTTCCCGGGAAGCCGGGAAGAGGCCGATAGTGCCGCTATGGTCCCAAATCTCAGTCGTTGAAGTCCAGAGAATTCAGGAACACATAGGTGAGCGCCAAGTTGGTGGCGTTGATGGTGCCGATGCCGGAGCCATCGTCATAACCGGGAACGCCCAGGTAAAACCAGTTGTCCCCGGCGATGATGTCACGGAAAGGCGCGTACCGGCCGTAACCGAACGCCTGCTGCACCGTGTACAGCACCGGATTCAGAAAGCCCACGCGCCCGCCGGAAGCCTGGTCAATCAGCGCGGTGATGCCGTTCAACTGCGGCGCCACGAAGCTGGTGCCTCCGAATCCAGTCGCCGCACAAAACGGATTGGCCGGTGCCGGAAAATCTGTGCAGTCCACCACGATGTAGCCGGTTTCCGGATCCGCATTCAACGACAGGTCCGGCAGGTTGCGTCCGGCAAAATTCGCCGGCAGATCAATCAGATCCTGTGCGCCGCTGGTGCTGGGATAGTTGGGGTAGTAGATCAGGCTCTGGCCCGGCTGGGTCTGCTGCACGCCCGCAACCGACTGCTGATAATAGGGCATCGGCCAGAAGGAACTGACGCCGCCGCCGCCGCCCACAGGAAACAGGGCGTCCGGCGGCAGGCCGAGGCAACTGGCCCAGTCGTTATTGAGATAATCCCAGCCCCACACCTGCTCCGGTGATATGGTGATGGCAGGGCAACCCAATTGCGGGATTCCCGGTATGGTGGCTGCGGCCGTGGTACCGCCCGCCGCCGTGATATAGGGCGCGGAAGCCGGCACATCCACCGTCAACTGCATGGAGAACTGGGGAAACGGCGCCACACGATTGACGTCATAGGCACCGGCATCGCCGGCGGCTGCGAAGATCGATTGGCCTTGGGCCGCACCTTCCATCAGTGCCTGGTTGATGGCCCGGAGCTGGTCCGTAAAGTCAACGCCATTGTTGAGTGCGGCGAAATACAGCTCTTCCGCCTGACCCCAGCTGATGGACAGCGTGTCAGCCTGGTTTTGCGACATTGCCGTGTAGAACAAATCCAGGAAGCCGTTGTTGGTGTTCGGGGCGATATACACCCGGATATCTGCCTGCGGTGCCAGTCCGCCGGACTGTTCCACATCCAACGATGTTTCGTCGTCACCGACACCGGCTGCCACCGGTGTACCACCGTCCACCAGCACCTTCTTGATGCGGTTGGGTTTTACCTTGAGGCCGATGTCCCGCCAATAGGCATAAACATCGGCTTCGTTGAAGTCGGCCAAGGTCATGATGCCGACGGTTTCCCCCCTGCCCTCGAGCCCCGCCTGGTACAGCGGGTTCACATTGTACATGTTGGCTACATCCCCCACGGTGTACTCCTGCGGTACGCCGGTGGCGGTGCCGTTGCTGGGCCAGGCGACAGCGGGCGGAGTGAGCTGCGCATAGGCCCCCCGGCCGAGACGCATATTCATGGGGTGGAAACGCGCTTCGTTGCTGAGCCCGGTCACCGTCAGAACCAAGTTCGCCAGCGCGGCGGGTACCGTGGGTTCCCGGTCCGGCCGGCGGAAGTGTTCCCCGTCCTTCACATACTCATGAATGCTGGTCGAGAAGGCGGCATTGAGCTCAGCGACCGTGCCACTGGCGGTGATATCCAGATGGTCCCGATAGATTTTTGTCACCCTGATGCCGAACGATTGCAGGTAGCGCACCAGCTGCCGGATGCTACGCTCCGGCGGTGCAAAACGTTCACTGAACTCTTCCACGGACAGGAACTGATGGTAGTGTTCATCCTCCGGGGTGACCGTGGCCTGGATGAAATTCGCAAGTTTCTGCGGATGCGTGACCTTCAGGATAATGGAGGTGGTGATGAGATTGGACTGGGCCGCGGGACCGGTGTCCTGCGGCGTCATGTGCGCCTTGAGGTCGAGCGCCCGTTCCGGACCCGCCGTGGCCGAAAGAGGTATGCCTACCGCCGATATTACGAGCACGGTAGCGCTCAGAAATAAAACAAATTTATTCTTGATAAACATTAGATTACCCCCGATAGCAGCACCCAGCATCAACAGTACACGTCTGACGACGCTGTCATCATGCAAATTGTGTAACCTGCGCTCTCACCCCCAGCGGGGGAGGTACAGTGCCTTTGGACTTGATACCCATAAAACAAACCGCACCCGACCGTGATATTCAGACGTACGTTGCGCGGGGTGCTTCAGAGCGCATTTAAATATAGCAGAGGATTATGGAGGTTTCCAGGCGCAAGTAATGTTATGTCAGCTCAGGACATGCCGCCCACGGTGAGTCCATCCACCCGCAATGTCGGCTGGCCGACATCGCCGGGGTCTTGCTCAACAGTGGCACCATAAAATACTGGTTTGCGGCCTTGATATAGCCGCCTTGCTCAGTTTCTGGCGCAGCTGATCCAATTGCTGCTTGCTGTAATTATTATTGCCCATCACGCGCCGCATGATTGGAGGCAGGTTCAAGCCCTTCATGTCGCGCAGGGGTATGGTCTTGATGACACTCTTCGACATGAATACCTGCGGTGTCAGGTACTGCGCTGCCTGTGCCTGGGGCAGGCACATAAGCAAATCGTCGAGCCGACAAACAGACGGGCGAGCCAAGGGGAGCTCTCAGGTTATTGGATGCATGTTCCGGTGGGCGTCCCTCAGAACCCCGATGCCAGCTCCAGAACGGCTGGCGTACTCGCTGAGATACCGCCGCCAACGGCGGGCGCCGGGGCAACCCTGGAACAATCCCAAGGCATGGCGCGCCATGCGTGCCAGCGGCACGTCGCGGGCCAGTTCTGCA
>DAHUYB010000062.1 GCA_027315405.1 Gammaproteobacteria bacterium
GTTATGCCCTGGTGGCGGGCGCGGCGAGTGCCTTGGCGGCCCCGGCGGTTTTCGCCCAGGACGCGACCCAAAGCACCACTAACCAGAACCAGAACAACACCGCGCAGCTCGGCAAGATCGAGGTGACGGGTACCCGCATCAAGCGCACCGATGTGGAGACCGCCCAGCCGATCACCATCGTGACGGCGGCCCAGATCAAGGCCACGGGCCTGACCTCCATCGGTGACGTGCTGCAGCAGATCACCTCGGCCGGCGCGGCCCTGAACACCCAGTTCAACAACGGCGGCAATGGAGCAACCTTTATTGACCTGCGCAACCTGGGCCCCCAACGCCTGCTGGTGCTGGTCAATGGTCAGCGCATTGACTCGGGCCTCGGCGGCGCGGTGGACCTGAACAACATCCCGGTGTCCGTCGTGGACCACATTGAAGTGCTGGAGGACGGCGCTTCCGCCATTTACGGTTCCGACGCCATCGCCGGCGTGGTCAACATCATCACCATCAAGAACTACAACGGCGCCGAAGCCAATGCCTATATGGGCATGTTCGACGGCCATCCGGATGGCGGCGGCTGGGACGGCAAGACCCAGGAATACGACTTTACCATCGGCTCGAGCGGTGACCGCTCCGGGGTGGTGATGAACGTCTCCTATGTGAATCAGAGCCCGATTTATGCTGGCAATCGCACCATCTCCAAGGAACCCTACATTGGCAGTGGTCCCGCGGGTGGCAGTTCCGGTGCGGCGCCGGGCCGTTTCTTCCTGCTGGCGAACGGCAACCAATCGGGTCTTACCCCCTCCGGCTGCAACTTCTATTCGTCGGCCGGCTTTTCGGTGTGCGATCTGACCCAGGCGAATCCGCCCAATACCACCCCCACCCTCGGCAGTTTAAGGGGCTGGCAGACTACCGACCATTTCAACTTCGCGCCCCTGAACTACCTGGTGACCCCCAACGAGCGCACCAGCCTGTTCGTGCAGGGTCATTATGATCTGGCGGACAACCTGACCTTCAACACCATGGCGATCTATAACAACCGCGTGTCGCAGCAGCAGTTGGCGCCGTCGCCGTTGTTCATCGGCGCGGGTGGTTATTCTCAAAACGGCTCGACCATCTCGATCTCTGGGCTCAACCCCTACAACCCGTTCGGCAAGGGCTTGGTAGGTATCAGCGCCACTGGCGCCAACGCACCGGCCTGCTTTACCGCGGGCAGCTGCGATGAGTTGGCGTTTTCGGGACGTCGGCCTCTGGAAATGGGCAACCGCGTATTCCGGCAGAACGTGCAGAGCTTCGCCTTCCGTGGCGGGTTCACCGGCTACTTCAACCTGCTCGGCAGCGAGTGGGATTGGGACGCGAGTTACAACTACGGCAACAACTACGAGTCCGATGTCACCAGCGGCCTGGTGAATACCGAGCGTCTGCAGACCGCCCTGGGTTCAGCCACGGTGGATCCCACCACCGGTGCCGTCATCAATACCGTGCCCTGCACCGTGGGTGGCGTGGCGGTGGCGGGCTGCGTCCCGTTCAACTGGTTCGGTGGCTATAACCTGGCTACCGGCCAGGGCACCATCACCCCGGCCATGGCGAACTACGTGCTATATGAGGATCACGCCGTCACCGCAGAGACCATGCGGGACTACACCGCCAACATCACCGGCAACCTGTTCAATCTGCCGGCCGGTCCGGTCGGGGTGGCCATCGGTGCGGAATCCCTCGAGCACGACGGATTCCAGCATCCTGAAGCCGTGACGCAGGAAGGCAATACCAGCGGCAACGTGCTCCAGTCCACCAACGGCAAGGAATCCACCAAGGCGGAATACGTCGAGTTCAATTTCCCACTGGTGGCGGATGCGCCCTTCATGAAGAGCGTGAGCCTGGACATCGCTAACCGCTGGTCGCAGTTCAAGTGGGCGGGCGGTAATGCGGGTTCGGCCGGTGCCGGAGCCCAGCACTCCGCTTCCAATACCTCGGGGCGGGCGGCCTTGCGCTGGCAAGCCACCGATTCCCTGCTGCTGCGCGGATCCTGGTCCCAGGGCTTTCGCATCCCCAGCATCAGTGAGTTCTTCCTGGGCAACAGCGACAACTTCCCCAGTCTGACGGATCCCTGTGTGGGTCCGGCGGGTCCCAAGCCGGGGACCGTGGGTTGCAACACGGCCCCGATCACCCAGCCGAACGGCCAAATCAAGACCACCGTTGGCGGCAACGCGAACCTGACGCCGGAACGTTCCATTTCCCGGACCGTGGGCTTCGTGTACAGCCCCGACTGGGCGCCGGGCTTTGATATCAGCTTGGACTATTTCAAGATTGACTTGCTGAACGCGGTCAGCGCGCTGCCGGCCCAGACCATCCTGAACGGCTGTTATTACGGCGGCAACGCGGGTTACTGCAACCTGATCACGCGCACCGGTGGAGGTTCCGCCGCGACCGGCGCCATCACCAATGTGACCGATACCAACATCAACATCGGCGGCATTAAGACCGAGGGGGTGGATTGGTTGATGGATTACAAGTTCCCGTCCACGGCCATCGGCGATTTCAAGGCGACTTTTGATATGACGTTCACCAAGCAATATGTGGTGACCCAGGCCTACGGGTCCGGCGCGCCGGGCAGCCCGATCCTGAGCAGCCAGGAGGAATCCGGAACCACCGGCGGAGCTGGCGGCGGTGTCACCGGCGGCTTCCCGAAACGCCGTGGCAACTTGGGCATCAGCTGGAACTATGGCGATTGGTCGGCGATGTGGGATATGGAGTACATCAGCAGCCTGTATGAGGACTGCAACTCGACGACGGTCATCAATCCTGCCAACCGCTGCCCAATCCCCGCAGGAACACCGTTCCCCTTTACCCCTGGATTAACGGCAAAAGGCGGCAACATCATCGGCTCAACCGTCTATCATGACGTGTCAGTGACTTATCACGTAGATCCCCTGAATACCGATTTCACCTTCGGTATCCGCAATCTGTTTGATAAAGAGCCGCCCATCGCCATGTCGGCCTTCGCCAACAGTTTCCTGCCCACGTACTACCGGGCACCGGGCCGGTTCTTCTACGTGCGCGTAGGGGTGAAGTTCTAAGCACAGCTGTCAATAACAACAAGTCTGAAACCTGCGGCCCCGGAAACGGGGCCGCTTTTTATTGGGGTGTCTGGCAGAAAACGCTGATCACTTGGTATAACAGCTAGAACCGACGTTCCGAATGGCCCGGCAGGGTCGGGGTGAGCTTGGCGCTGCCTTTATGGTTCCCCATGCCCGGCATTCCAGGCGGAGGTTCGCGCTGGGCTCAGCGCAGCTTGAGAGAGGGCGCGTCCATGGCGGCGTCGGCTTCCCGCACCCAGGCGTTGAACGCCACCGTGATGCGCTCACGCTGGCCGTAATAGGGCGCCACTTCATGCAGCAGATAGGAGGGGAACAGCAGTAACTGTCCGGCTGTCATCTGGAAGGCAAGGTCGCCGAACATGTACGGGGGTTGCAGATGGGCATTGCCCGGGTCCAGATACATGCTGGCGGTGCCGCGGGCCTCCAGGAAGCGCAGGGCGCCGCTATTGGGGTGCTCCGGCGCCGGCTCACCCGGGTCCACGCAGTACACGCCCGACCAGGAAGCCATCGGATGATTGTGCTGGGCGGTATAGCCCGCATACCGAGTGAGGTGGTACCAGCTGTGTTCGTAAATGCGTAACTCAGCCATGTCCTCGCTGCTGTAGGTATTCAACTGGGCGATGACGTAACCGAGGGTCTGCAGACAGAATTGTCGGAGCGTTTGTACCTCGGGCTCGGGGTTTGAGAACAGGTCAAAACCGCTTTCATAGACCGCGACTTTGATAACCGGAGTCGGGGCAGAGCTGCGTTTGCGGCTGGGATCCTTCTCCCATTGCAGGAATAAGCTTCGCAGGTTTTGGTTCAGGTTCTCGCAGCCCGGCATCATTGTCTGGATGATGGGAGAGGCATATGCCTGCTGAATGCTGATGCCCGGGCGATTCATAGGCGGCATATCGGCTTGCCAGAGTTGGGGATTGGGGACATATTAAAAGCTGATCCAGCGACTTACAATTGATTTGGACTGATATCCGCAAGCCCGTGGAGGGGATGAACATGCAGGCGAGCCGGCGGCATTCCATCGAAGGGCGCGAAGTCCGGGTCTATGACGGCTTGCTGGCGGCCAACGATATCCACGCGCTGACAGTGGCATTCGAAGGCGGCGCGTTCACCCGCAACGAGTTCGCCCGCCCTGAAACCGCCAGTTTTCGCCATTGGGTGCTGAATATTCCCCTGGAGACCGCCACGCGGCTGCCGGTGTACCAGCCGACTCTCACGGCCGCCAAGGAGTTTGCCGGGCAGGACACGTACAAAATTTACCGCTGCTACTGCAACCATGCCGCCTACGGAGATATGCTGTTCACTCACACGGATACCCAGCCCGGCACCCGTGGATTGACCGCTTTGTGGTTCATTGCCCCGGAATGGAATGTGGAATGGGGTGGCGAGACGCTGTTCTTTGATTCCAGCATGGATGCCCAGGTCGCCGTCAGCCCCCGGCCCGGCCGCCTAGTGTTGTTTGACGGCAGTTTGACCCACGTGGGACGGCCGCCCAACCGCATTTGCTACGCACCCCGTTACACCTTGGCCTTCAAGCTCGATTTGCAGTAATAAATCCCGCGATGCGCTCAGGTTGTGGTGGCTGCGGGGATGGTCCCATATTCGCGTTCAAAATCCCGGATCACGCTCAGGACCGCAGCAACCGCCAGCTGTTCGGCTGTGGATAGCTGTGGGTTCCAGACTTCCAGAATCAGTACCGCCCGCAGTTCGCCGCTCTTGTTCCAGGCTTCATGCTGGAAACTGTCGTCAAATACCAGGCATTGGCCTTCGCTCCAGGCGCGAGTTTCGTTGCCGACACGGATGGCGCAATCCGCCGGCACCATCAGCGGCAGATGCACGGCGATTTTGTAGTTTGCCAGACCGTGGTGCGGAGGGATATGGGTTCCGGGTTTGAGAATGGAGAAGAAAACCTCCGGTGAATGGCCCGAGGTGCGCACCAGCGGCAATTTTTCGATGACTGACGCGGTGACCGGGCATTGACTGCAATGTGAGGCGTTGCGTTCGCCGCCCTTGTAGAGGTGAAACGAGCTCCATTGAGAGGAATAATTCAATTCCTTCCACTGGGCCGGATCCTGTGCCGTCACTTGCACGTAAGGCTGGAGTTCATTCGGGCGCTGCAGCACCGCGAGCAATTCCTCGCGTATACCGGCGGTTGCGGATTCCAGTTCATTGACCCAGTCGAAGTCCGCACGTTCAAAGAATGCCTGCGGCTGTAAGCCGGGGAAATACAGGAATGCGGGCCGCTGCATGGCATGGGTATATTGAGGCACGATTCTGCCGAGATAAGTTTCCGCGAATTCTCCGGCACGTAGCAGCGCCGCGGCGTCGAACCGCGCACGGATAGGAGCATAAGCCTTGTCCAGCAGTTCAAACCGGGCCTGGTTGACCACATCTGCCGAGTGGGAAAGGAGTTCACGCATTGGCGCAGGCGTCTGCTGCGAAAGTCGCAGTTGCTGGAATCTCGGTGCCAGGGTCCAGGCCAGCAGGTAGGCACGGATCGCCTGCTGGTGCCGCCCGAGCGATTCCAGGATGGTGCCCTTGTGCAGCAGGGCCATGGGGTAGGCTGGTTGCAGCGCCAGGGCGCGATCCATGGCCTCCAATGCCAAGTCATACTCGCCGCGCGCCTTATGCACGATACCGAGATTCTGATAAATGACAGGTCTTTCGGGCTTGGCGCGCAGGGCGCGCTCCAGCAGTTCGAGGCTGAGATTCATATCCCCGCGTTCATAGGCGCGGGTGGCAAGGAAATCCAGAGCCTGCTCATGGTAAGGAGCGGCCTCCAGGATTTGTTCATAGACTTGGGCCGCCTCCCCATCTTGGCCCCGTCGCACGAGCTCGGCGGCGCTGTCGCTCAGTGCTTTTACTTGCCAGGCAGGGTCTTTCGGGATGCTTGATGTAGGCATGGGCTCGGTGACTGTGTATTCGGTTGGCTTCGCGGACCGCCATTTTAACTCAATGAAAAACCGCTATGCTACATTGTCTTTTGATGTAAAACATTTCTCAGACCGTAGGTCCGGTATGCCCAGTCCAGATGAATTGTTGACCCAACCAGAATATTTCCTGCATACGCTGGATCTGGCCGCTGGAGAATGTGAATTCCTGAAACTCGATAAAGCAGCATTTCGGCGCTTGGCTTTTATGGATCAGCGCATCCGGCCCGGGACATGGGAATCCGCGCGCGTATCATTGGATATTATCGGGAAACTGGTGGCCGGACGGCCGCACGCGCCCGCGTCCAAGCCGATTAATTATATTTTCCATACGGCATTCTGCTGTTCGACGCTCATATCCCGATGTTTGGATATCGAAGGTACTTGTTATGCGCTGCGCGAGCCGCAGGTATTGATGCAGTTGGCTAACTACAAGCGCCTCCGGAGCCAGAATGCTCCTGATGCCAAACGGCAACGGACCTTACTGGACACTGTATTATTTCTGCTCGCAAAATCAGCGGCTGATGGTGAAACCACGGTCATCAAACCAACGAATGCCGCCAATAATCTGCTCGCAGAAATAGCACAGCATTTGCGGACCCGCGGTGTTTTATTGCTGTATTCGAGCCTCGAGCAATTCCTGGTTTCCATCATAAAGAAAGGCGAGGAAGGCCGTGCCTTTGTGCGCAAGCTGTTTAATGTCATTCGGAAAGATTCAAAACGAACCAGCGCATTACCACTGGAATCACTGGCACAACTCACTGATTTGCAAATCGCGGCTTTTGTTTGGCATCTACAGATGGATGTCTATTTAAAAGTAATCAATGACTATCCGGGCGCCAACATCAGGACATTGAATTGTGATGTGTTTCTAGCTGATCCCGCCGGTATTCTTTTGCGAATTTGTGGGTTGTTCGGTATCAAAATAAACAGTGATGTGCTGGAAACCATCATCGCAGGACCCATTTTCAAAAAGAATTCTAAGAATGATGCCCAAGACTACGATTCTGCGGTACGAAAAGACGAATATTCACAGATACTGCAACAGCAGGGCGCGGCTATAAAAGCCATCCTTGTCTGGAGTGAGGGCATTCACCCGGAAGGCCCGCTAACATTGCCGTTGCCACGTCCGCTTTAGGGCGGCAAGCCTATATGGCTATTGGCTCATGCCCCAGCCTGTAATCGCATAGCGCGCGCGTACCGCAAACGGCGACACATAGCTGACATGGTGCCACATGGGTACCCGGAACAAGGTGAGGGAGTTAAAGACAGGAAAGAAAGTATCGGTAACCATGCCGCTGTCATCCATGAACTGCAATAACCCGCCCCAATCCGCCTGCCATTCTTTAGTAAGATTCAACACGTAGGCGACCATCCGATATTGACTGCCTATCTGATCATTGTGTTTCTTAAGGAAATGGCCCGCAATGTAGCGAGTCGCCTGCGCATCCGCTTTTATGATGTTTGGAACCCCGGTGACGCAGCGCATGAGATCCAGGAACGGTGGGGCATTGATGAATTCCACCATGGTATGCAGGGCGAGCGCTGGATCACGTTTTTCCTTATAGGCGGTGATCATCATATAGCTGTTGTAAATGAACTGGAACTTGTCCGCTGCCCTGACCTGTACCTTGCTGTTAAGGTTCATCCAGTCTGCTTGGGTAAATGTGGCAAGCGTGTCGGCTGCCAGCAGGGTGGATTGCTCGCCATCTATATAAGCCATCCCCCAGGGCACTTCCCGCTCAAGACACTGATGCAAGTTTTCAGCGACATCGGGGAGCATGACATCCCGGATCTGGATGCGTCGCTTTTGTCTGAATTCTGCCGCCAGGCTGGGGATATCCAGTGCCGGATTTAGCATAGGGTGTTAGACGCTCTTGCCGCCTTGCGATCAGTTATGAGTATATATCCCCATCCTCACGTTTGCAGCGGCAACAGTACTCTTGACGCCGTCTGGTTTTTCGGCCACCTATTCACTGCTGGTATCATAAAGACGCCCCATGAGAGGATACTCAGGTCATGACAAATATACCGGACTTGCGGGCTTTAACTGCGGCCGCAAACATGGGGCAGCCGCAGGCCCAGTACCGTCTGGGTGCGCTGTACTTTTCCCGGGGCGAGATGCCTGCGGCTCTCGATTGGCTAAGTCGCGCAGCGGAAAACAATGTAGCGGATGCCCAGAATCTACTGGGCATCATCTATCTGAATGGCATCGGCATAGCATGCCATCCACACAAAGCGGTCGAACTGCTGCGCGCGGCCGCAGAGCTTGATCTCAAGGAAGCTCATTTCAATCTGGCGGGCTTGCTTTTTTGTGGGACCGGCATTGACAACGATGATACTGCGGCATGCCGGCATCTACTGCGGGCCGCGGAACTCCATCATCGCCCTGCTTTGCGGGTGCTGGGCTATCTTTATGGCCTCGCCGGCGATGCGGCGTCACAAGCATTGGCAACACAGTGCCTGGCAACGGCGGCGTTGCTTGGAGATGCGCATGCGGAATATGCGCTTGGCATCTGTTATCTGGAGGGTGCAGGCGTCGGGACCAATGTTGATGAAGGCGCCTACTGGCTGATCCGCGCAGCCAATAAAAATTTGTATTGTGCCGGATTGCGTCTCAAGGCATTGATGGGGGAAATAGGGGAAACCCGCATACAGTCCATCATGCAACGGTATATATCAGAGACACGATCTCTGATCGCCAATGCCTCGGATTTACCTCAACCGGAAATTAAAATCCACACGCCACCATCATCAAACCAAAAATCCACGACGGTTTCAGAGTACCCGCAGACCTTTGAGGATAGGCTTTGTGACTATCTGATTAATCTTGCTGCACCGCAATTGGTGCCATCCGGCGTGGTGGATCCAAACACAGGTAAATCACTCAAAACAAAATTGCGAACCAGCAGCTCAATGAATTTTCAGCTCTCCATGTACGACATGGCCGTGGGTTTTGCCTGCCGGCTGCTGGCGTCGCTGGCGGGCATGCAGGTAGTTCAGGCAGAGCCCATGTCGGTGCTGCGTTATCTGCCCGGCGAAGAATACAAACCACATTACGATCATTTTGCGGTGGACGAGCAGGGCACACCCAAGGTGCAGGATGCGAATGGACAACGGCTGGTGACGGTATTTGTGTATCTGAATGAAGTGGCGGAGGGCGGTGAGACGGATTTCCCGCGGCTGAGCGTCCGGGTACGATCCAGTAAGGGCAAGGCAGTTGCCTTTCTGAACTGCGACGCGGCCGGTAAGCCTGATCCGGATACCCTGCACGCCGGCTTGCCGGTGATTCGTGGCGAAAAATGGCTGGCTACCCTGTGGTTTCGTGAGCGGCCTTTTAACTGGAGCTAGCAGCCCGATGCACTTGAGGACGATCCAGCGATCGCCCGCTGTTTTCCTCTCTCGGCCTGTTGGGCTACACTATACAACCGCGACCGGAGTTGGCATTTCCTGAAGAAGAAACTCGCAAGTCTCTTGAATTCATTGATATTTATAGCGTATTTACCTACGGACCACTGACCGGTCTGCGGTCCTATTTTTTGGCGGGAATGAGCAAATCTTATCAACACCGTTACCAGACGACACCGTTTTCCGGCGGCAATGCCGCCTACATGGAAACGCTCTACGAGCATTTTCTGGAAAATCCGGGATCGGTGCCGGCTGAATGGGTGGATTATTTCCGTGGGCTCCAGGCGGCAATTGCCGGTCCCCAGGATGTCCCCCGCGGCCCGGTGGAAGCCGCCATGCTGGCTCGCGCTCAGGCACACCGTGCGACGGCGCAACCCGGCAACGGCGGCTTGCATCCCGAGGCCGCCCAGAAACAAGCCGCCGTCATCAAGCTGATCGAATCCTACCGGGGGCGCGGCTATCTGCGCGCTAATTTGGACCCCCTCGGCCTGTACGTGCCGCCGGCGGTGCCGGATCTGGACCTGGCGTTCCACGGTCTGAGCGCAGCCGACATGGATACGGTGTTCAGCACCGTATCACTCAGCGGCCCCGATCGCATGCCGCTCAGGGATATCTGGTCATTGTTGCAGGCAAGCTATTGCGGGACCCTGGGGTTCGAGTTCATGCATGTTACCAACGGCGAAGAGCGTCTCTGGGTCAAGGATCAAATTGAGACGACGTGTGCCAACGCGCAACTCAAGAATGACGAGAAGCTCAAGATACTGGATTCGTTGCTGGCCGCGGAAGGTATGGAAAAATACCTGCATACCCGCTATGTGGGGCAGAAACGGTTTTCCATCGAGGGCGGTGAGTCCCTGATCGCCATGCTGCACGATTTGGTGCGGCAGGCCAGCGGTCTCGGTGTGCACGAGGCGGTCATCGGCATGGCCCATCGCGGCCGGCTCAACGTGCTCATCAACCTGCTGGGCAAGTCGCCGCAAGAGCTATTCTCGGAATTCGAGGGTGTCTATGACCCTAAAACCGCGGAAGGTTCCGGGGATGTGAAGTATCACCTGGGCTTTTCCTCCGATGTGCAGACGCCCCAAGGCAGCCTGCACGTGGCGCTGGCGTTTAACCCCTCGCATCTGGAGATCGTGAATCCGGTGGTGGTGGGTTCGGTGCGCGCCCGCCAGGACCGCCGCGGCGATCTCAACGGCCAGACCGTACTGCCGGTGCTGATCCATGGCGATGCGGCTTTGTCCGGCCAGGGCATCGGCATGGAAACCCTGCAGCTTTCCCAGGCGCGCGGTTTCCATACCGGCGGCACGATTCATATCGTCCTCAATAACCAGATCGGTTTTACCATCAGCAATCCACACGATGCGCGGTCCACGCCGTATTGCACCGATCTTGCCAAAATGCTGGAAGCGCCGGTATTCCACCTCAATGGCGACGATCCCGAGGCCGCGATTTTTGCCACGCGTGTGGCGTTGGAATACCGGCAGAAATTCCACAAGGATGTTTTCATTGATCTGGTGTGCTATCGCCGCCACGGTCACAATGAGGCCGATGAGCCCGCGGCCACGCAGCCCATCATGTATCAGAAGATCCGGGGTCACCCCACCACGCTGGCTTTGTACGCGCAAGCACTGAAACAAAAGAACCTGGTCAGCGACTCTGCCATGACCTCTATGGCTGAGGAATATCGCAAACAGCTGGATAGCGGCAAGCCGGTGGCCCCCGGCATCAGAGCCCATGTGCCCAACCAGTACACCGTGGACTGGAGCCGCTACCAGCAACACCACTGGCACGAGAGCGTGAATACCCGCCTGCCTGCGGAGCAGTTGCAGCTCCTGACGGACGCCATTAACCGCGTGCCGCAGAACGTTCCGTTACATCCCACGGTGGCGCGGATTTATGATGCACGCCGCAAGATGGCGGCGGGCGTCATACCCATGGACTGGGGTTTTGCGGAGCTGCTTGCCTACGCGAGTCTGGTGACCGCGGGCTACCCGGTGCGTCTCACCGGCCAGGACACCGGCCGTGGCACCTTCTTCCACCGGCATGCGGTGCTGCACAACCAGAAAGACGGCAGCACCTATGTGCCCCTGGAGCATGTTGCCAAGGATCAGAAGCCTTTTACGGTGGTGGATTCGTTGCTCTCGGAAGAGGGTGTAATGGGTTTTGAATACGGTTACAGTACCGCCGAACCCGACGCCTTGGTGATATGGGAAGCCCAGTACGGCGATTTCGCCAATGGTGCACAGGTGGTGATTGACCAGTTCATTTCCGCCGGCGAAGCCAAATGGAGCCGGCTCTGCGGGTTGGTGCTGTTTCTACCTCACGGTTATGAGGGCGCCGGCCCCGAGCATTCCTCGGCGCGTCTCGAACGCTACCTGCAATTGTGCGCGGAACATAATATGCAGGTGTGCGTGCCGTCCACGCCGGCGCAGCTTTTCCATATGCTGCGCCGCCAGGTGATGCGGCCGTACCGCAAGCCGCTGGTGGTGATGTCGCCCAAGAGCCTGCTGCGCCACAAACTCTCGGTGTCCAGCCTCAGCGATCTCACCCATGGCCGTTTCCACGTGGTGATTCCGGAAATTGACCAGCTGCGTGCCACCAAGATCAGCCGTGTGGTGTTTTGCTCCGGCAAGGTATATTACGACCTGCTGGAAGCGCGGCGTGCCGATAAAAAAATAGATGACATCGCCATCGTGCGCATCGAGCAGTTGTACCCATTCCCGCATGAAGAATATGCGGAAATCATCAAACTCTACGTCAATGCCCACGATATCGTGTGGTGCCAGGAAGAACCACAGAACCAGGGTGCCTGGTACGAGATTCGGCACCGTCTGCAGGATCCACTTTCGGCACACCACCGCCTGCGCTATGTGGGCCGTGCGGCTTCCGCATCACCGGCCGCGGGTTATGCGCAATTGCACAAGCAGCAGCAAAGTGCATTGATACAGGAAGCCCTGAGTAAGAGCGCCCTGACGGCGCCGGCGGCCGTCCATGAAAATATCAAGACCAAAAGCATTTCGGAGAAGGCATGAGCATCGAAATCAAGGTTCCGCAATTACCTGAATCCATCCAGGACGCCACGCTGGTCAGCTGGCACAAGCAAGCGGGCGAGGCCGTAAAACGCGATGAGAACCTGGTGGACATCGAAACCGACAAGGTGGTGTTGGAGTGCCCGGCACCCGCCGACGGTGTGCTCAAGGAAATCCGCATTCAGGGCGGCACCACCGTCACCGCCGGCCAGGTGATCGCTATCCTGGAACCGGGCGCGACGGCCGCCAGCAGCAAACCCGCGGCAGCGACACCCTCTCAAGCGGTTTCCGCTCCGCCAAAGACGGCGTCGGATGCCGCCGCCCCGGCAAGCAGCGATAGGCTCCTCAGCCCTTCGGTACGCCGGCTGGTGGAGGAACATCAGTTGGATCCCGCAAAAATCCAAGGCAGCGGTCTCGACGGCCGTCTCACCAAAGGTGATGTGCTGGAATATATCAACCAAGGTGCCAAACCGGCAGCGACCACCGACTCAGGCGTACAAATTGCTGCGCCAATTGCAAAAACCGCGGCACCTATACCCCGGGTAGTTAGCGGCAGTCGTGAAGACCGGCGCGTGCCCATGACCCGCATGCGCGCGCGCATCGCCCAGCGTCTGAGCGAGTCCCAGGCAAATACCGTGATGCTCACTTCCTTCAACGAAGTGGATTTAAGCAAGGTGATCGAGTTGCGCGGCCGTTATAAGGACAAGTTCGAGAAAGAGCAAGGCGTGAAGCTGGGATTCATGTCATTCTTCGTGAAAGCGGTAGTGGAAGCGCTGAAGAAGTACCCGGTGGTGAATGCCTCGTCCGAAGGCAACGACATCATCTATCACGACTACTGGGACATCAGCGTGGCGGTATCCACGCCGCGCGGCTTGGTAACGCCGGTGCTGCGCGATGCCGACCAGATGAGCTTCGCCGAGATCGAAAAAACTTTGGCAGACATGGCCGTGCGTGCCCGTGACGGCAAGATATCCCTGGAAGAGCTTACCGGCGGCACCTTTACCATCACCAACGGTGGGGTGTTTGGTTCCTTGTTTTCGACACCCATCATCAACCCTCCTCAGAGCGGTATTCTTGGCATGCACACTATCAAGGAACGCGCCATCGTGGTGGATGGCCAGGTAGTGGCGCGGCCCATGATGTATATCGCCATCACTTATGATCATCGCATTGTGGACGGCCGCGAGGCGGTGCTGTTTCTGGTCTCGATCAAGGAACAGTTGGAAGACCCGGCGCGACTGCTGTTACAAATCTGATTTTTACCCCATGTCTCCTCTCCCCCTTGAGGAAGACGACTACAGGAATGTAGGAGGTAGGGCAACGCAGGGAGCAGTTGCCGAGGGAAGAGTGAGGGGTGGGTTTTCTCGCAAGGAAATTGAACATGAGCCAATCTTTCGATGTTGTCGTCATCGGCGCCGGCCCGGCCGGCTATGTATGCGCCATCCGCGCCGCCCAGAACGGTCTCAAGACCGCCTGCGTGGATAACTGGAAAAACCCGGATGGCAAGCATGCCTTCGGCGGTACTTGCCTGAACGCCGGTTGCATTCCCTCCAAGGCACTGTTGGAATCCTCGGAAATGTTCCGTAAAACGCAGCATGAATTTGCCGCCCATGGCATCAAAGTCGGCAATGCGCAGATGGATATATCGGTCATGCAGGCGCGCAAGTCCAAGATTGTCAGCAGTCTCACCGGGGGCATCGCCGCGCTGTTCAAGTCCAACAACGTCACCGGCATCCGCGGCACGGCGCGCCTGCTTAAGAACGGTAGCGTGGAAGTGACGAATTTCGACGATCCGAAAAAGAAGGATATCCTCGAGGCCAAGCACATCGTGCTGGCGCCCGGTTCCGAGCCGGTGGAATTGAAAATCGCACCCTTCGATCGTGAGCAAGTGGTGGATTCCTGGGGCGCGCTGGAATTCGCGACCACCCCCAAGCGCCTGGGAGTCGTCGGCGGGGGCGTCATCGGCCTGGAATTGGGCAGTGTCTGGCAGCGGCTCGGTTCCCAGGTGACCATTCTTGAAGCCATGGATAATTTTCTGTTCATGGCGGATCAGCAAATCGCCCAGACCGCGGCCAGGGAATTCAAGAAACAGCAGCTGGATATCCGTTTGGGCGCAAAAGTAACCGGCGTGGACAAGAGCAAATCCGGCATCACCGTGCATTACGAGGACAAGGACGGCAAGCGCGACATCGAAGTGGATAAACTGATCGTGGCCGTGGGCCGCCGCCCGGCTATTCAAAACCTGCTGGAGGACGGCAGCGGCGTGAAGCTGGATCAGCGCGGATTTATCCAGGTGGACGAGGAATGCCATACCGGCGTCAAGAATATATGGGCTGTCGGTGATTGCGTGCGCGGACCAATGCTGGCGCACAAGGGTTCGGAAGAAGGCGTCATGGTAGCGGATTTGATGGCCGGCAAAGTTGCGGAGATGAATTACGATGTGATCCCCTCGATTATTTATACTTGGCCGGAGATCGCCTGGGTAGGTAAGACCGAGGAGGAACTTAAGAAACAGGGTGTCAAGTACAAAACGGGCAGTTTCCCGTTCACCGCCAACGGCCGTGCCAAGGCCATGGAAGCGGCCGCCGGCATGGTGAAGATACTCGCGCAGGCGGATACCGATGAAATACTCGGCGTGCATATTTTCGGACCCCTAGCTTCGGAAATGATCGCTGAAGCGGTTATTGCCATGGAATTTCGCGCTAGCGCTGAGGACATTCAGCGCACCATCCACGCCCATCCGACGCTTTCTGAGGCGATGCACGAAGCCTCGCTGGCGGTGGACAAGCGCACCATCCATGCCATTAACCGATGATCATGGGCATTGCATAAGCCACGGAAGGCGCCTACAGGCGCCTTTCTTTTGCTTGCCTGGCTTTGAAGGCGGTGAGAGGATTGCCCTCGATATGCATCAGCGTCTCGCCATAATCCTGAGTCTATTGCTGCCCTGGCCGATCATGGTTTGGTGCGCGGTGCCGCCCCATGCCGTGGTGTTCATCTACCACCGATTCGGCGATGACCGCTATCCCTCCACCAACATCCGTCTGAATCAGTTCGATGCGCAGTTAAACTGGCTGGCCAAGAACCATTACCAAATCTGGCCGCTGCCAAAGATCGTGGATTATCTGCAAGCGGATAAACCGATCCCTGATCATGTGGTGGCCATCACTCTCGATGATGCCTTCCAGTCGGCCTACGAGAACGCCTATCCGCGGCTCAAAGCCCGGGGCTGGCCGTTCACCGTGTTCGTGAGCACTGCGGCGGTGGACCAGCACCTGCCGGATTACATGAGCTGGGATGAGCTGCGGGAAATGGCAAAGCACGGCGCGACCTTCGGCGATCATACGGTGGACCATGGACATCTGCCGTTCAGGTCGAAGGGAGAAACGGATTTGGCCTGGGGGGATCGTGTGCGGCGTGACATCCTTCAGGCCCAGGGGCGCTTGCAGGCGGAACTTGGTCCAGGCGTCAACGCCTCGCCGAAGCTTTTCGCGTACCCGTACGGTGAATACGACCGGGATCTGGCGGAACTGGTGAATGGCCTGGGTTTCGTGGCTTTCGGCATGGAGGCAGGCGCTTTAGGCGAGCCGCTGGATCCGCGTGCCTTGCCGCGTTTTCCTATCGAGGAGCACTACGGCGACTTGGCAAGTTTCATCTTAAAGGCGCAAAGCTTGCCGCTGCCCATCAAACAGCTTGCGCCCTGGAATCCAGTGATCACCCATAACAATCCGCCACGGCTGACGGTGACGCTGGTACCCGATACCGTACCGCCGGATGCCCTGCACTGTTATCTGAACGGCCCGCCCATGACCATTCATTGGCTGGATACGGCCAAGACACGCTTCGCCCTGCAGGCGGACCAGGCGCTGGATGCGGATCTCAGTCGTTACAACTGCACTGCACTGGTGAATGGCCGCTATTACTGGTACAGCCACATGTGGTTGTTGCCGCCTGCCTGAGGAATCGTCCATTTTGTCTGACAAGTCGCCAACTACTTGAATGCATTGATCTTCGGATGTCTGCGGGAGGAGACGATGGCACGGAGGGATATGGGGGCTTGCGATTTAACTATTGTTGTTGCGCAATTGCCAGGCGCGGTTATTCCCCAAGATTAGCCAACGACAAATTTGAGAGTTTGCTCAATTCATTACTGCGGATCATGGCGCGGATGTTGTCAATGTAAAGATCACCGGTGATTGAATAGCGGTTCAGCGCGCCGGCTAGTTGCAGGGCGTCCAGTGATTTACCGCTGGCGCGCATCTGTGCGCGTAACGAGCGGAAGTCCACATAGGCAAATCCGATATTGATGTTGCGTAGGTAAGCGCGCACCGAGGCCTGCACATCCGGATAAACACGCACCAAATGGTTGGCGTCGCCGGGACGATTGACTGGCACGCTGCCCTGGTCCACATCCCAAGTCCAGATGCCGAACAGGTTGTTGCCCTCGAGGGCGAAGCGTGACGTCCCCCAACCACTTTCCTGGGCTGCCTGGGCCAGTACCAGTGCCACCGGTACGGTGTCCACCCGGTTGAGCAGAATTTCGCGCACTTTTGGATCGTTGAGATCGCCCTCGACCCGATATTGGATGGCAATGGCGAGCATTTCCTGCCCGGCGTCGGATTGAGGATCAATGACGCCACGACCGAATTGCTGCAATACAAATACCCGCTGGCGCCAGATACGCAGATTCTCTGCCAGCACGATGGGTAACAGCGCACGGAAAAATACGGTTTTCTTTTCCTGCTTGCCGAGGGTATCGAGTCCATAGGGAAGGGTTTCAATGGCATAGGGCGGCACCGTGTCCTGAGGAGGCCATGAATAATCCTGACTGGAGAAGATGTTTTCCAAGGCCGCAGCGGATGGTGGCTTGATGGGTATCAGTTCGACCTCGGCATTCAGCGGCACCGGGGCGGTTGGCGCACGCCGCTGGTGCCAGACAATCAGTCCCGCCACCAGGAAGGGAATCACTGAGAGCAGCATATAGCCGACAAACCGGCTGATGCGGACGGCGAAGGAGTGCTGGGGCTGGTTGCTGGGTTGGCCTCGGATGACCTGCTCCTCATTCTTGTCAGGGCCGGAATCTAGTATATGTAACGCCGGAAGGGAACCCCCGCTAGCTTAGGGGACGCCACAGGCCATGTCCCGCGGCTAGCCACATAGCCATCACTACACGTGGCTGTCGCCGATGGCATTAGGAATACATATGAGCCTCCGGGAGCTGCTATGCCCATAATAGCCAACGACGGATAGTCGCAATCCAGCCCACGCCGCAATAAAACACTAAGCCGCGCAATCATAAAACTGCCGATACCCCGGTGCTTGGATTATTGAAATTCACAGAAACTGAAGGCGGCAATTGATCATATCCAACTGCGTCAGTGCCAACCGTCAGAGGATGGGTGAATTTGACGAGCTGCATTGCGGGCGATGCGACTGAGGGGAGCAGCGCGCGTGCCAATAATAGTAAAAGCTGCAGAATCCACGTGTTTAACGCTATTATATATCCACTTCCATCAGCTTCATCTTCCACGCTAGAGGAGACTCCCCATGTTGCTACGCAGTACCGGCCTTTTTGTGGCGTTAGCCCTCGTGGCACTTGCGGTGCAGGCGAATAATCTGGACATCAACCTTGGCAGCAATGCCGCGTCCATCAATTATTCCACCAGTCTCACCAATACCGGATTGGAAGGTGATGTCGGCTACCTGCATCACACCGGTTCCGTGGATATCGGCAGCCTTGGCCTGCAAGTGGTGGGGAACTCCAATCCCGTGGGCTCACCATTTATTTTTGCGGTGGGCGGCAAACTATTTTTTATCAGCCCAAAGCAGAACAGCGGTAACGGCACGGTACTGGGACTGGGCGGACGTTTCAACTATACCTGGCCAAGCTACAATCGCTTTACTATTGGTGGCGAACTCTATTACGCGCCCAAGATTGTCTCATTCAACAATGCTGACCGCTATTTGCAATGTAGTGTGAATGCCGGTTATGAAATACTCCGCAACGCGGAACTGTACGTGGGCTACCGTCATATTTCAGCGGCCTTCACCAATACCAGTACGCTGACCTTGGATAGCACCTTCATGGTCGGTCTTGATCTCTCATTTTGATAGGCTACGGGACGGGTGATTGCATGGCGGGTCACAGCAAATGGGCGAACATTCAACATCGCAAGAATGCCCAGGATGCCAAGCGCGGCAAACTGTTCACACGCCTAATTCGCGAAATTACCAGTGCTGCGCGCCACGGCGATCCGAATCCGGATTCCAATCCACGCCTCAGGTTGGCGGTGGACAAGGCACTCACCGCCAATATGACCCGGGAAACCATCGAACGGGCCATCAAACGCGGGTCCGGTGAAACACAGGATGTGGCCTACGAAGAGATACGCTACGAAGGTTACGGGCCTGGCGGCGTGGCCATCATTGTGGAATGCCTGTCGGACAACCGCACCCGCACCGTAGGCGAGGTGCGGCACGCGTTCTCTAAACACGGCGGTAACCTGGGTGCGGACGGTTCCGTGAGTTATCTTTTCAACAAATGTGGCGTGCTTTTATTTGATATCGGTAGTGGCGAGGACAAGGTCATGGAAGCCGCTCTGAATGCGGGGGCGGAGGACGTGGTTAGCAGCGAGCAGGGGTTTGAGGTATTGACGGATCCTTCGGCGTTTGAAGCGGTCAAGATCGCAATGGAAAAGGTGGGATTGAAGACGGAATCGGCGGAAATCACCTTGCGTGCATCCGTTTCTGTGCCGCTGGATCCGGCGCACGCGCAAACGGTGCTGGAATTATTGGAGGCACTTGAGAACCTGGATGATGTCCAGACGGTTTATTCCAATGCGGAATTCCCGGACGAGATTCTGCAAGCATCATGACCGGGACACCTGAGTGAACCGCGTCATCAGAATTCTGGGTATTGACCCAGGTTCTCTATCCACGGGTTACGGCGTGGTTGATGATGAGGGGCAGAGCCTGAAACATATAGCCAGTGGCTGCATTCGCATCTCGGCTGACGAATTTTCACAACGCCTGCGGGAGATATTTTTCGGTGTTGCCGCGGTGGTGGACGAATTCAAACCCTTGGAATTAGTGGTTGAGAAGGCTTTTGTGCACAAGAATGCCGACAGTGCTCTCAAACTTGGGCAGGCGCGCGCCGCGGCCATCTGCGCTACGCTGAAACGGGAGCTGTCAGTGTATGAATACACGCCGCGGGAGGTGAAACTGGCGCTCACCGGCAAGGGCAGCGCCGGCAAGGAGCAGGTGCAGCATATGGTGAAGATTCTGCTGGGCCTGCAGGGCCGTTTGCAGGCGGATAGTGCCGACGCCCTGGCGGTGGCCATTTGCCATGCCCACAGCCGTACGCTGCGTTTGCGGCTCGCGGCCGGGCAGGGTGGCGGCCGATGATAGGCTTCCTGCGTGGCCTGATTCTGCATCGGCAGCCACCGCACCTTCTGATCGATGTGCATGGCGTGGGCTACGAAGTGGAGGCCCCCATGTCCACTTTTTATGATCTGCCGGACACCGGTGCGGAAGTGCTGCTGTATACCCATCTGGTGGTACGCGAGGATGCACATATCCTGTTTGGATTCGGCACCGAAACGGAGCGCCGGCTGTTCCGTGCGTTGATCCGGGTAAACGGCGTAGGTCCGCGGCTGGCGCTCACCATTCTTTCCGGTGTCAGCGTGGACAGCTTTGTGCGCTGCGTGCGCGATAGCGACACGCTGGCGCTCACACGCCTGCCGGGCATCGGCAAAAAGACCGCTGAGCGTCTGGTGGTTGAAATGCGCGATCGCCTGGAAAAAACCGTCGGTAACACGACTCGTGGGATGGGTGAGATGAATCCGCGCGAGGAGGCCTTGTCGGCGCTGGTGAGCCTGGGATACAAACCGCAGGAAGCTAGTCACATGCTGCAGGCTATCCAGGAAAGCGGCATCAGCAGCGAGGAATTTATCCGTCGGGCCCTGCAAAACGCCGCGCGCGGCAGCTAAATAAATACCTATGACTACTGAACGTCTGATGACATCAAAAAGCGATCCAGAAGACGAGGCCCTGGAGCGCAGCATCCGGCCACGCACGCTTGCCGATTACATAGGCCAACAGGCGGTGCGCGAGCAAATGCAGATTTTTATCCAGGCCGCCAAAAAACGCGGTGAGGCGCTGGATCACGTGCTCATCTTCGGACCGCCGGGCCTCGGCAAGACCACCCTGGCGCATATCATTGCCCATGAACTGGATGTGAATCTGCGCCAGACATCGGGTCCGGTGCTCGAACGTCCCGGCGATCTGGCGGCACTGCTCACCAATCTCGAGCCGCGCGACGTGTTGTTTGTGGATGAAATCCACCGCCTGAGCGCGGTAGTGGAGGAGGTGCTGTATCCCGCACTCGAGGATTACAAGCTTGACATCATGATCGGCGAAGGTCCGGCGGCGCGTTCCATCAAACTGGATGTTCCGCCGTTCACCCTGGTGGGCGCCACTACCCGCGCCGGCTTGCTGACTTCGCCGTTGCGCGATCGTTTCGGCATCGTGCAGCGTCTGGAATTCTACAGTCATGAGGAACTGACCCACATCATCACGCGTTCGGCACGCATCCTGGCTCTCAGTATTGATCCCGAGGGCGCCCGCGAGATCGCCACGCGATCGCGCGGTACCCCGCGCATCGCCAACCGGCTACTGCGGCGAGTACGGGATTTCGCCGAGGTCAAGGCCGACGGCAAAATCAGCGCCCACATCGCCCACCAGGCGATGGATCTGCTGGACGTGGATATGCATGGATTTGACATGCTGGACCGCAAGTTGCTGTTGGCGGTCATCGAAAAATTCGACGGTGGACCTGTGGGCGTGGATAGTCTTGCGGCCGCCATCGGTGAAGAACGCGGCACCATCGAAGATGTGCTGGAGCCGTTTCTCATCCAGCAGGGATTCTTGATGCGTACCGCCCGCGGCCGTATGGCCACCAAGACTGCGTATCAGCATTTCGGCCTGAAGCCGCCAACACGCGAAATCTCTCCGGATCTTTTTGATGGACGACAGGATTAAAGTGATAAACAGGGAAACCGCGCGTGATGCACAGGGTCCCACAACAGGGACTGGTGCGCCCATAACAGCGGTGCGCGTGCGTTACCAGGATACCGATCTTGGCGGAGTGGTATATCATGCCAATTACGTAAAATTCTGGAGCGAGCGCGCACTGAATGGTTGCGGCATCTGGGTTTCGGGCAGGATGAGATGCGTGAGCGGCTCGGCATCCGGTTTGTGGTGGCAGGCATGCGGCTGGATTTTCATCGGCCGGCACGCTTCAACGATGAGCTTGCGGTCAGCGTGAAAGTCACGGACATTAAGCGCGCCAGTTTGATATTCAATCAGACGATCCATGCGGTATCGGCTGGCAATGCGCTGGTGTGTTCCACCGCCGTGCGTGCGGCCTGTATGGAGTATGTGACCATTAAACCCAAACCCTTGCCGCGGGAGATCGTGGCGGAGCTTGCATAACATGAACGGCCAAGAATCCTTTCTCGAAATCGCCCTGCACGCCAGCCTGGTGGTGAAAATCGTGCTGCTGATCCTGGTGGCAGCTTCGCTGGCGTCTTGGGCGGTGATTTTCCGCAAATATCGCATGCTCAAGGAAGCGCGTGCGGCGACTGACACCTTCGAGAAACGCTTCTGGTCCGGTGGCGAAATTGCCTCGATCTACAAGGAGATCAGCGGTTCCGGCGCCGAGAGCGGCATGGAAAGCATCTTCGAGGCTGGCTTCGGTGAATTCGCGCGGTTGCGCAAACAGGGTGACGCCCAGGGCATGATCATCGAGGGCTCGCGCCGGGCCATGCGCGTGGCTCAGATCCGGGAAGTAGACCGGCTGGAAGAGAGTCTTGCGTTTCTGGCAACCGTGGGCTCCACCAGCCCCTATGTGGGTCTATTCGGCACCGTCTGGGGCATCATGAATGCCTTTCACGGTCTCGGTAATGTGCAGCAGGCCACCATCTCCATGGTGGCACCGGGCATTTCTGAAGCCCTCATTGCCACGGCCATGGGGTTGTTTGCCGCCATTCCGGCGGTGATTGCTTATAACCGATTCGCCAATCATGTGGAGCGTCTGGAAACCCGCTTCGACAGTTTCCTGGATGAGTTTTCCACCATCTTGCAACGACACGTGGGTTCGCGTGTTGCTCCCCAGGGATAGGCCAACATGACGGGGCGGCGCAATAAACGGCGCTTGATGAGTGAGATCAACGTGGTGCCTTACATCGACGTGATGCTGGTACTGTTGATCATCTTCATGGTGACCGCGCCGTTGCTGAGCCAGGGCGTAAAGGTGAATCTGCCCAACGCCAGCGCCAAGCCGCTGGACCTCAAGGCTAACGAGACACCGGTAGTGCTGACGGTGACGGCTGACGGCCGATATTACCTCAATATCGGCGCCCATCCGGATCAACCTATCGATGCGCAGCTGGTTATGACCACGGTCACGGCGGTACTCAAATTAAGACCGGAGACTCACGTGGTGGTGCGGGGCGACAAAGATGCCCGCTATGATTCGGTGTTGCGCGGCATGACGCTGCTGCAGGCGGCAGGTGCAGCGAGTGTCGGTCTCGAAACCAATCCCAATGATGTGCCGCGTGTGGAAATCACCGGCAAAACGTGATGGAAGCGATCATGGAAACCAGCAGACAACGACTGTTGCCCTGGGTTTATTCGGTGCTGCTGCATGCGGCCTTTGTGGTGCTGCTGGTATTGAGCATCCACTGGACCAATTCCACGCTGCCCTCCCTGGGGGGCAAGAGCAACACCGCTCAGCCGGTGCAGGCCACGGTGGTGGATCAGAAGCTTATCCAGCAGCAGATGGCGTTGTTGCGGGCACAGGATAAACAAAAACAGAAGGCCGCCCAGCAGTTGCAGCAACAGGCAGCGGCTGCCAAGAGCGAGCGGCAGCAGGAGGAACAGAAGGTTGCCCAGCTTAAACAGCAGCAGGCGGCGGCCCAGCAGGCGCTCGATCAGAAGCTGGCGGACCTGCAGAAACAGGCCCAGGCGGAACAGGATCATCTCGCCAAGCTCAAGGCGGAAGCCACCGCCCAGGCGAAAAAGCGCAAGAGCGCCGCAAACGCACGCCGGCGTGCCGAACTGCAGCGCGAAATCCAGGTCGAAGAACAGGCCCGCGACGCACGCATGGCGTCGCTGGACCAGCAGTGGAGTGCATTGATTACTCAACAGATCATAAACAATTGGGTACAGCCTCCGAACACTCCCGATAATCTAAAATGCGAACTTAAGGTAGAGCAGGTGCCGGGCGGTACGGTAGTGAGTGTGCAGATGGTCAGTTGCAATGGGGATGACGCAATCCGACAGTCCATTGTGACCGCGGTATATCGTGCGTCACCGTTACCACCGCCGCCTGATCCAACGTTATTCCAGCGTGATTTGCATGTAACCTTTTGTCCGGGCTGTAGCTCTGGGGGCGATTAAAAATGTGGCGCAAAGTTCTGCTGATTGCCTGTTTGATCTTGTTTCCGTTTGCGGCGGCGCAGGCCGCACTGGAAATCACCATCACTCACGGCGTAAATACCGCCGCACCGGTGGCCATCGTGCCGTTCGCCTGGCAGGTGCAAGGCCCGGTGCCCAATACCGATGTGGCGGCGGTCATCGGCGCCGATCTGACCCGCAGTGGCCGTTTCAAGGCGATCCCCGACAAATCCATGCTGGAGAAGCCCAGCGAAGCCAGCGCCATCAATTTCACCAACTGGCGGATATTGGCGGTAAATGATCTGGTGATCGGCCGTATCAAACCCGCCGGTAACGCTAATTACCAGGTGGAATTCCAGCTATTCAACGTGTACACCGGTCAGCAACTCCTGGGCCTGAGTGTGCTCACCACGCCCCAGGGTCTGCGCTGGACCGCCCACAAGATCAGTGACCTGATTTACCAGAAGCTCACCGGTCAGCGTGGCGCGTTCGCCACGCGCATTGCCTATGTGGAAGTGTCGGGGAAAGCCGGCAAGGACAGTCACTATGCACTGGTGGTGGCGGATTCTGATGGATTCAATCCCCAAATCGTGTTTCAGTCCAATGAACCGATTATGTCTCCAGACTGGTCGCCGGACGGCAGGTATCTGGCTTACGTTTCCTTTGAAAACCAGCGCCCCGCGATTTATATTCAGGATATTTACACGGGGCGGCGCCAGCTGGTTTCCGAGCGGCGCGGGATAAACAGCGCGCCGGTATTTTCCCCGGATGGCAAGTCCCTGGCGGTGGTACTGTCTTCGTCACCCGACAACCCGGATATTTACATCCTCAATCTAGCGGGCCGCGTCTTGCAGCGTGTCACACATTCGGACGCCATTGACACTGAACCAGTCTGGTCTCCAGACGGTCAAAGCCTGTACTTCACCTCGGACCGGGGCGGCAGTCCGCAGATATATAAGGTAAACTTGCATGGCGGCCATCCGCAACGCATCACGTTTGACGGCAGCTACAATGCACGGGCACGCATTTCGCCTGATGGCCATACGTTGGGCATGGTGCACCGTGAAGCCGGGCAACTGCACATTGCCGTCATGAATCTGAGTACCGGCGCACTGCTGACCCTGACGAATGGTGATCTGGACAAATCACCCAGTTTTGCCCCCAATGGAAGCATGATTATCTATGAGGCCACTTATCATAATCAGGGCGTGCTGGAGGAAGTTTCGGTGGATGGCCAAGTGCATGAGCGCCTCTCGGAATCCCAGGCGGGCGTGAGCGTGCATATGCCCGTTTGGGGGCCATTTCTGTCACAATAGCGCAAAATCCCGCAATCGAAGCGTTGTATTGATTAGGAGACAATCATGAAAGTTCTGCGTTCTGGTCTTTTGGTGTTGACAATCGCGTTTTTCGCCGCAGGTTGCGCTAAAACGGTGCAACCGGTGACGGCGCCTCCGGTAACCACGGCCGCACCCGCCAGCACGGCGCCCACAACGTCCACCGCCGCCGCCCCGGCTCAGACGCAGCTCAGCCCGCTGGATGACCCCAATAATATTCTTTACAAGAAAGTTGTATATTTTGATTTCGACAAAAGCAACATCAAACCTGAATTCCTGGACCTGCTCACGGCGCATGCAAAGTATCTGATCGCCAATCCAAATCAGAAAATTCGCATCGAAGGCTATACGGATGAGCGCGGTACTTGGGAATACAACATCGCGCTGGGCGACCGCCGCGCTCAGTCGGTGCGCCGATTCCTGCTGTTTCAGGGTGTAAACCCCGATCAGATCAGCACCGTCAGCTATGGCGAGGCGCATGCGGTGTGTAGCGAGCACAATGAGGGTTGCTGGTCCCAGAACCGCCGCGCGGTCCTCGTCTACCTCAATCAATGAAAGTGCGCACCTGTATCTACCTGGCAGTGGGCTTGCCTGCGCTGTTGGCGGGGTGCAGTACGACGGTACGCCCCGACGATCCAGTCTATATCCGTCAGCAGCAACTGGAAGCGCGTGTGGACCGGCTGGATCAGATATTCAATAACCAGAGTCTGGCGAATTTATCGCAGAACCTTGACAATTTACAGGGGCAGGTGAACGAGCTGCGTGGTGAGGTGCAGGTCTTGCAACATGACCAGCAGCTCACCACCAAGCAACAACGGGACCTGTATTCCGATTTGGACAAGCGCCTGCAGAAACTGGAACTGGGGTTGAATACAGCCAGGCCATCCGCCAGCGGCGCTAATCCGATGATCTCAGCAGCGGTAACCGGTACTGCCACGGGCGCTGCGGTGATAGGCGGCGATCAGGCGGCCTATCAGCAGAATTTCAATCTTTTGAAGCAGGGTCGCTACGAAGACGCCATCAATGGCTTCACCAATTTCATACAGCAATTTCCACAAAGTCCGTTGGTGCCTAATGCGGAGTTTTGGATGGGTGAGGCTCATTACCAGATGAGCGATTTCCAGGGCGCGTTGGTGAACTACCAAGCGGTGGTTCAGGGTTATCCCAATTCTGGCAAGGCACCGGACGCTTTGCTCAAGATCGGTTATTCCCAGTACGAAATGCAAGAGTACAACGCGGCACGCAAGACTCTGGGTAGTGTTATCAAACAATACCCAGGCACCAGCGCGGCAAGCTTGGCTAAGCAGAGATTGGAACGCATGCGCAAAGAAGGGCACTGACTTTTCGGGGTGTCCATTGAACGCTGCTGTTTTGCCGGTCAAACCGCACCGCGACGAACTTCCCGCTGACCAGCGTCTGCGGATTACTGAGATATTTCATTCCATTCAGGGCGAGGCTGATAGTGTCGGCTGGCCGACGGTTTTCGTGCGGCTCACAGGCTGCCCCTTGCGCTGCCAGTATTGTGATACTGCCTACGCCTTTGACGGTGGTGAGTGGATGAGTATTGGAAATGTTCTGTGCCGGGTGGCGGAATATGCGCCGCGCTACGTGACTGTCACCGGCGGTGAACCTTTGGCGCAGAAAAACTGCATAAATCTGCTTACCCACCTATGCGATGCTGGCTATCGGGTTTCCATCGAGACTGGCGGATCTTTGCCGATCACCGGCATGGATGCACGTGTGATACGGGTGGTGGATATGAAGACCCCGGGGTCAGGCGAGTGCGGCCGAAACCTGTATGAGAATATTCCGCAGTTACACACACAGGACCAGGTGAAATTCGTTATTTGCGATCGGGGCGATTACGAATGGTCTCGGCGCATGCTGCTGGAACACAGGCTGGATGAGCGGTGCCAGGTGCTGTTCTCACCGAGCCATGAACAATTGAAGGCAGTCGAATTGGCCGGCTGGATTCTCGCGGACCGGTTGCCGGTGCGGCTGCAGCTGCAGCTGCATAAATATCTCTGGGGCAATGTGCCGGGTCATTGATCAAAAAGTAATTGAAGCCGATGAGAAAAGCCGTTGTGTTGTTGTCGGGCGGATTGGATTCCACCACCACACTCGCCATCGCCAAGCAGGACGGCTATGTTTGTCATGCGCTGAGCTTGGCTTATGGACAGCGTCACAGTGCCGAGCTCGCGGCCGCGATGTATGTCGCAGAGGTGCTTGGCGCCGCCGAACATAAGATGCTGGCACTGGACCTGTCGGCTATCGGTGGTTCGGCGCTGACCGATGCGCGCATCGCAGTTCCCGAGCAACCGTCCGCAGGTATACCTTCGACCTACGTACCGGCGCGGAATACGGTTTTTCTGGCGATGGCGCTGGCTTGGGCGGAAGTCCTTGGCGCTCAGGACATCTTCATCGGCGTCAACGCGGTGGATTATTCCGGTTATCCGGATTGCCGGCCGGAATTCATCCGGGCCTTCGAGAGGTTGGCAAACATTGGCACCAAAGCCGGGCTGGAAGGCCGGCCGTTTCGCATCCATGCGCCGTTGCAGCAGCTCTCGAAGGCGGAAATTATCCGTCGCGGCCTGTCTCTGGGCGTGGATTACTCCCTGACCGTATCGTGTTATAACGCGGATTCGCGGGGCCGTGCCTGCGGAGTATGCGATAGTTGCCGTTTCCGGAAGCGCGGCTTCCTGGAAGCAGCTACTCCAGATCCCACTCCTTACTACTGATGGTTGTATTCGGGGTAGTTTAGGCTATCATGCCCGCCTTCGCCTTTTGCATAACAAACCTGCTGAATCGAGCCGTCAAATTTTTCTGGGCATACGGAAGATGCGGTGATGCAGGGAGTGATTTACTCGACTTGCTTGAGACGTCGCGAAAAGCGACGGATGCCTAGTTTCAATATTTGGGCCGTTAGCTCAGCCGGTAGAGCAGCTGGCTTTTAACCAGTTGGTCGGGCGTTCGAATCGCCCACGGCCCACCAAATCCCTATGCAACACATTGGCCTCGTCTTTTGCCTCCAAATGCATTTAATGATTGCTGGATGTGTGATCAAACTCCGGGCTATGCAGGCTTGACGATACCGTCATGAAATTAGCATTGGGGTATGGGAACTTTTCAGTGGGTGATACCACTAACTAGCAGCGCAATACCCGTTATTACAGAGAGCGTACTGCGGAGCTGCGTAGCTATGTGTATGCCTGTCCTATTGACCTGCGTCCTGTTCGGTTGTCCAGCCGTGCGTTGATTTCGTGCCATATAAACGCGTCACGGTTGCGAAGATGAGATCAGCGCAGGTAGAGCGTTTATGAAGGAGACCTACTATATGAAGATTTCGATTCCCAAACTGGCTGTGGCTTTGATTCTGAGCTTGGGTGTGGCAGTCGTGACTCTGATTCTGGTGCGTTCACCGGTGGCACATCAGATAACTGTTTCACGGTTGCAAGTAGCCTGTGCCGCTTCCAATGAAAAACAGTGGGCGGCTTGCGGACGCCACGGATCAGTCATCCGGCTTGGCCGTATTATTGTGACGCCAACGCTGGCCCAACAGCGCTATGCTGAATCTCACGATATACGGGAGCCTAACCAGGTAACAGGCTAGACAGGCATTGCCCCAAGACTGCCCATTATGTGTGCGGCTCTGCATCAGTCAGCCCGGTAGCGCAGTACCGCTTTTCAATGTGCACCTGGGAGGGGAACGACAGGACAAGCCAGTCGGGTGTCTACCACTGCCCTAGTTGACCCGTGTAATCCCGTTTATGAGGCGGGGAGCGGCGCACACTGGGGTTATGCGGAACAGCGGACCAAATTCCAGATATCCTGATAGAATCTCCTAACCGTTTTGACGATGGCCAATCGGATTAAGTGTGGTTCCCGGAAGAGTGGGTGATACCGCCATGAATCTACAGGAGTTGGAGCGAATCGCGGCCAGACTGGTGGCAGAGCATAAGGGTCTGCTCGCCGCTGATGAAAGCAACAGCACCATCGAAAAGCGTTTCAAGGGCATCGGCGTGACCTCCTCGGAAACAACCCGCCGGGCCTACCGGGAGATGTTGTTTACTACCCCCGGTGTGGAAAAGTTTATCAGCGGGGTGATCCTATACGACGAAACGCTTCGTCAGAAGACCAAAGAAGATGTGCCGTTCGCTGATTATCTGGGTCGCCGGGGGATGATCCCGGGTATCAAGGTGGACAAGGGCACAAAGCCGTTGGCCGGCAGTCCTACCGAGAAAATTACCGAAGGCCTAGATGGCTTGCAGGAGCGTTTGCAGGAGTATTATCGCTTAGGTGCTCGTTTCGCCAAATGGCGAGCCGTGATTGAGGTGGCCGCGGAAATTCCCACGGAATATTGCCTGCGTGCCAACGCCCAAGCACTGGCCCGCTATGCAGCCCTCTGTCAGGAAGTGGGCTTAGTGCCCATTGTCGAGCCGGAAGTGCTGATGGACGGCGCGCACACGCTTGAGCGCTGCGCCGATATCAGCAGCGCAACCCTCAAGATCGTGTTTGACGAACTTTACACCCACCGGGTGGCGCTCGAAGGCATATTGCTCAAGCCCAATATGGTGATCAGCGGTATGCAATGCCCGCGGCAGGCCGACGTGGCGGAGGTGGCTAGGGAAACCGTGGCAGTTCTCAAACGCTATGTGCCCGCCGCAGTGCCGGGAATCGCTTTTTTGTCGGGCGGTCAGAGCGCCGAACTGGCAACCGCACACCTCAATGCCATGAATGCGCTCGGGCACTTCCCCTGGAAGCTCTCGTTCTCTTACGGCCGGGCTTTGCAGGCAGCCGCTCTTGAGGCTTGGAGAGGCCGGGAGGCTAATTGGGGGGCAGGACAAAAGGCATTTTCCCAGCGTGCCCACTGCAATAGTTCCGCCTGCGCGGGGGCCTACACAGCCCAGATGGAGAAAGTGGCCTGAGGCTCTATAAGCGGCGTTTAAGACCCTGGATGCTGGCTGTTTCCATACTTATGGCATCAACCGGCTGCCCCTCGGAAAGCCTTTCCCGCAATCACGGTCAAATATTGGCACGCCAGCATGTTTCTAGGGATGGGTCGAGGGTAGGTTGACGGGGCGTTAATGCGAAATTAGACTAGACCGTCTAGTCTAATTTAACTCATTTCAAAAACCAGCGCGACAGCGAGCTTGCCGGAAAAGAGCGATGGCATGACCACCGAAGAGCACAAACATAGCGACAACGTGGTGGAAATCACCGGCCTGAAATACCGGGTTGGCGACAAAGCCATTTTTGACCGCTTGAATATCAGCATTCCCCGCGGCAAGGTGACCGCCATCATGGGGCCCAGCGGTACCGGCAAGACCACACTGCTGCGCGTCATGACCGGCCAGGTGCTGCCGGACCGCGGTCGGGTAATGGTGGAAGGTAGGAACGTCGCGCGCCTGACCACGGGCGAACTCTACGAGCTGCGTACCCAGATGGGCTTCCTGTTCCAGAACGGTGCATTGTTCACCGACAGCACCGTATATGAGAACGTGGCTTTTCCAATACGTGAACACACGCGGCTTCCAGAGGCCCTCATTCGCCATATTGTGCTGATGAAACTGCAGGCGGTGGGATTGCGCGGGGCCGCAGCCATGATGCCGACGGAACTCTCCGGTGGTATGGCGCGGCGTGTGGCGCTGGCGCGTGCCATCGCAATGGATCCCAAGATTATTTTCTATGACGAGCCATTCGTGGGGCTCGACCCGATTTCCATGGGCGTGATCGTGCGTTTGATCCGCGTACTCAATGACAGTCTGGGCCTTACCAGCATCATTGTTTCCCACGATGTGGACGAAGTGAATGCGGTATCGGACCAGAGTTACCTGATTTCCAACGGCAAGGTCGTGGCTTACGGCACACCGGAGGAACTGGAACATAACAAGTCCGCGTGGGTGCGGCAATTCATGAAGGGTTTAGCGGACGGCCCGGTGCCATTCCATTATCCCGCACCGGATTATGCCAGTCAGTTGCTCGGTGAGGTGGACACCTGATGCGCCTATTGCGCGAAGCCTATTACATTATTCTCGGCTTCCTCCAGATGTTGGGGGCTGCTGGGTTCTTTCTGGCGCAGATGCTGCGGCATGTGCCCAAGGCGCTCATGCGCCCACGCCTCATTTTTCAGCAAGTTTTTAACGTGGGGGCCATGTCGTTGGTGCTCATTCTGATTGCGGGGCTGTTTGTTGGCATGGTCATGGGACTGCAAGGTTACAATACCCTTTCCAAGTTCGCGGCGACCTCGGCACTGGGCACATTGGTGGCTTTGTCATTGTTGCGTGAGCTTGGCCCGGTAGTGACTGCGCTGCTATTCGCGGGACGTGCCGGTACGGCATTGACATCGGAAATCGGGCTGATGCGCGCAACCGAGCAGATCGCCGGCATGGAGATGATGGCGGTGGACCCGGTACAAAGGATTGTGGTTCCAAGGTTTCTGGCGGGTGTAATTTCTATGCCTCTGCTGGTGGGTATTTTCAATGCCGTTGGCCTGTTAGGTGGCTACTTGGTCGGCGTCGTATTGATGGGTGTGGATGCTGGAGCTTTCTGGGGACAAATCCACGGTACAGTCGATTTACATGAGGATTTCTGGACTGGCGTCATCAAGAGTGTGGTCTTCGGCATCGCGACAACACTCGTGGCGGTTTTTGA
The DNA here is from genome assembly GCA_027315405.1 of Gammaproteobacteria bacterium. Taxonomy (GTDB): domain Bacteria; phylum Pseudomonadota; class Gammaproteobacteria; order Natronospirales; family REEB76; genus REEB76. The sequence goes on from DAHUYB010000062.1 coordinate 31,896, forward strand.
GGGTTATTACGCGCATCCCACAGCCGAGGGTGTAAGTCGTGCGACCACCCGGACCGTGGTTAATAGTGCCTTGCTGGTGTTGGCACTTGATTATCTGCTAACCGCATTTATGTTCTGAGGTTGCATACCATGAAGCAGACGCGAACAATCGAGATCGTGACAGGTTTTTTTATTATCCTGGGCTTTGTTGCCCTGTATGTGATTGCGACCAGTGCCACCAATATTAAGGCCTACAGCGAGGGCGGTGGATATACTGTGACCGCCAGTTTTACCAATGTGGGGGGACTCAAGTTACGCGCACCCGTGACGATAGCGGGCGTCGCCGTGGGAAACGTAACAAATGTTAGGCTGGATCCCCGAACATTTAATGCCATTGTAAGCATACGTATAAACAGCAGCTATAATCAGATACCTGACGATTCGAGTGCCAGCATTCTGACCTCCGGTTTGCTGGGTGAGCAATATATTGGCATCTCACCCGGAGGATCCGAAACATTCCTCAAGAATGGCAGCAAAATTCAATTCACCCAATCGGCGATTATTCTAGAAAACCTGATTGGCCAGTTCTTGTTCAACAAAGCGTCTTCAGGGAGTAAGTGATGCGTACCCAACGCCTGTTCATCACCATTATGACGCTGCTCCTAAGCGTAGCAGCATCGGCGGCGGATAAAACCGCCTCGGGGCAGTTGCCACCGGATAAGATTGTCCAGCAAACCGCGTCACAGATGCTTTCGGCAGTCAGCAGTCAACGTGCCGAGTTGCAACAGCATCCGGATGAACTCTATGGTCTTATCGGCAAGATCCTGCTGCCACATTTTGATCTCGGGTACGCCTCACGGCTGGTATTGGGACCTTACTGGCGCACTGCCACGCCGGCACAGCGGCAAGCTTTCCAGCAAGCATTTTATAAGTATCTGGTGCATAGCTACGCCAACAGGTTACTGCAGGGCAACTATTCCGATCGTAATCTCCAGGTGGATCCCTGGCGTGGCAGTGCGCAGGATAATCACGCCATGGTACGTAGCAGGGTGTTGCGGGCGAATGCACCGCCGGTGCAAGTGGATTACGCCATGGTGCGCACCAAGGACGGCTGGCAGGCCTTTGACGTAAGCATCGAGGGTATTTCCTACGTCATGAATTACCGCAATCAGTTCGGTCCGGAAATTCAACAAAAAGGTATGGACGAACTCATCAAGCGCCTGAATGCCGGGGCCGAAAAAGCTCCGGTGCCACAAATCCATGGCGACGATTTCTGATGACCAGCAAAGTGACATTTGAAGATATCGGAGCGGGTCGGGTCCGTATTGAAGGTCGACTGGAGTTTGACAGCGTGATGGAAGCGCTGGGCACCAGCCAGCACCTGTTTGCGGAGCTGCATGCCATCCAATTGGATCTTTCCGGAGTTAAGGCTATCGACAGCGCCGGCTTGGCCTTGCTTATCGAGTGGATCAGCCGTGCCCAGCGCGGCAAGTGCCATCTCACGTTTCGCAACCTGCCCGCGCAGGCGATGGCAATGGCCCGTATCAGCGATGTGGAGAAGATGCTGCCGCTGGCGTCATAACCGGCACTGGCAGGTTAAGCTGATGGCGGTGGGGTTTCCCCGCCGCTTTTGTTTGCAGACGCTGGCGGCGCGCTTGCGGGCGCTTGCCGGGAAGACGACACGGCGGAGGCGGGCGTAGTGCTCGCCGCTGCAGGCGCGGCGCGACTTACGGCACCGGGGGTGCCGCTGTCATCAGAATCATCCGGCGGCAGATCCGGGTAATCGGGATATTGCATTGGCGGGTTGCCGTTGTAGAGCTGAAAACGGCGATGCTGTATCCAGGCGTCGCGCACGAAGGCGTAGGGGTCATAAGCGCTGTCAATTGTGCTGTCCAGATCCAGGAGACCCGCACGAGCGTCAATCTGGTTGCCAAGGGTATCGGCGTTGCGATAGCGCGCTTGCATATTGTTTTTGATGGGATTGGCGTAATAGTCGGGATAAAGGGCTGACGCGTCGCGCACGCTGCTCGGGCCCAGGAACGGAATTACCAGGTACGGGCCCGACGGCACGCCTAGATGAGCAAGGGTCTCGCCAAAATCCGCATCATGATCCGGTAAACCCATGTACCTTGCCACATCGAACCAGCCCAGCAGCCCGACGGTGCTGTTGATCAGAAAACGACCGGTATCCTTGAAGGTGTATTTGATTTGACCCTGCAATAGGTCGTTGATAATGGTCACCGGCGAACCCAAATTATTGAAGAAGTTGTGTAGACCGTCACGAGCCTGGCGGGGCACGGCGCGCACATAGGTTTTAGCCACCGGTCGGGCGATGACTTTGTCGACTTTCTGGTTGAACGCAAAGGTAACCCGGTTCATTTTTTCCCAAGGGTCCTTGGTCTGGGTAGTGTAGTCCGGTGGTGCCGAGGCGCATCCAGCCACGAGCAGCAGGCCCGTGAGACAAAAGAATAATTTCCGCCGAAAGCGGTCGGTATTACCAGGCATTGAAACTCCAATAAGCGATGGGTTGTTTATCGTAACAGCTAAAATGAACAAGGCCGGTCAGGGCCCGGGTCTCGTTTTGGAAACGAGCGATTGGCGATTGGCGCGTCCCCAGGCCTGCAAGCGTTCCAAGCGCGCCTTATAGCGCTGCTTTTGCATGCCGTCGATACCTGGTGTCGCCAGCGCAATGCGCAACTGGTCGGCCGCCGCCGCCGGTAAACCGCTGATGTAATAATATTCCGACATGTAGTAGTGGGATTCCCCGGAATTGCCGGCCTTGTCATAAGCTTTGGCTAGCATGCGCAGTACTTCCGGGTCACTATTGGTCTGTAATGACTGGGGAATGAGCAGACCGATCGCATCCTGCGGCAGGTTCGCATCCATGAGATCGCTTGCATAACTTAGAATCAGTGGTTCGCTGTCCGGGAATAATTGCATGGCCTGCTGGTAGGTGGCTTTTGCCAGGCCGATCTTACCGGCCGCCATTTGTGCGTCCGCCAACCCGATGCGGAAGGCCACAACATCGTCGTATTTGTCGCGCAAGTGCTGCATGATTTTGATGGCATCGGCATCCCGTCCAGCCTGTACATCAGCCAGCGCCAGTCCGTAGCGTGTGGCTTCCTGGTCCCAGCCGTGCGTGGATTTCAGGGCTGCCGTGAAGTACTGCAAAGTTTTGTCGGCATTGTCGCTCTCCAGCACCCGCACCCGAGCTTTCATGAGTGCGTAGTTGCGGCTGTCTGGGCGCGGCGGCACGTGCATGCTTAGCGCGCGCTCCTTCAGATAAGCCATGCGGGTTGCGTCTTGTGGGTGATCCAGGAGGAATTCCGGAATGTAGTCATAGCCGTTGAGGGCGGAATTGCGCTGCATCTTTTCGAAGAAATCAATCATACCCTGTGGCGGAAAACCGGCGCGCGCCAGTGTCTGAATGCCAACCCGGTCAGCTTCTTCTTCTTGGGAGCGGGTGAAGTTGATCTGATGCTGCTCCAGGGCACCCTCGGCGGTGGCGATGGTACCGATGGCGACATCGGGATCGGCGGTGTTGGCGGCTACCAGAATTGCGCCCAGGATAGTGGCGATGTTGAGCAGGCTACGGTCCTTCTCATCCTCCGCCGAGCGTGCGATATGGCGCTGGGTTACGTGGCTGGTTTCGTGCGCCATGACGCCGGCCAATTCGTCCTCGTTGTCGGTGTCGAGTATCAAGCCGCTGTTTACGCCGATGAAACCGCCTGGCAAGGTGACGGCGTTGATATCGGGATCGTTGATCACGAAGTATTCAAAATGCAGCGTTGGATTGTCGCTGTGAGAAGACAGTTCATGGCCTAGGTTGTCTATGTATTCATGGACCAGGGGATCATCAAGAATGATTCCTGCCTGGCGCGCCTCATTCATAATCTTCACGCCTATCTGGTATTCCTGTTCCGGCGTCAGGACATCGGCACCTGCCATACCGAGCTGGGGCAGATTAAAGTCGCTGCTGGAATCATTGTTGGGCTTATCAATGTAGTTGGCAGTAAAGTCTGGGTGCACGGAATTCGATATCCTTAACGGCGTGCCAGGCTGGGCCGCAGAATCCGTATTGGAATCTGCCAGCGCGGGACTGCTGCCCAGCGCCAGTACAGCGGCGAGAAGCAGGTGGAGGGCTGTTTTGAGCTGATTGCTGTGCATGCGTAATCAAGCTTCACAAGCTTGGGTATTTAAGATTACTGGGCCTTGGCTCCATATTATGGCACGTTGGTTGACAGGCGGCGGTTGTGTGTGCATTCCGTATCAACAAAGTAGACCACGCAGTGCGACCATATACTGCAGTTGCAGATAAAAAAAGCCCCCGCAAGCGGGGGCTGGTGGTCGAGAGGCCGAACTGAGTCCAGCTCAGAACCGGTAGATATATTGGATACCCAAAATATCCGCGTCGGCGTTGAATTGTCCGGCGACATAGTCGCCGCTGCTGCCATCCAGCTGGCTGTATGGAATGTGGCTATTGATGAATAGGTGAGCATAGCCGATATCCCATTGACTGTGATTAGAAACATGCCAGCTGGCGCCAAAGGCCAGCCATTTGCGAGTCGCGTCCGGCAGACGTGCAGTACGACTGGCATTCACACTATTGGGCGTAGTCGCTGAGGCGGCCGTGGGATCCGGCACCGGTGATTTGTCGAGCGCAATGCCTGTGCGGAAGGTCCAGGCATCACTGTATTTGTAATTCAGTCCAACGCTGAAACGATTCGAATTCGACAGACCCTCCTGCACAACCGCAGGCGGCATGTTGGGGTCGGAGAAATTGATGGTCAGATTCTGGAAACTGCTCCAGCCTGTGTAGCTCCAGTCGGCCATCAACGACCACTGACTGTTGAGCTGCTGAAACAGGCTCAAGGAAACAATTTGCGGCGTGGTGAATTCGGCACTGATGCCCTGAGCCTGGAATAAACCCTGACTCGCGAAGACCGTTGGTACATTGGTGAAACTGGCACTGCCACTCAGATTGTGCTTGATGCGTGAGCGGTAGGAAAAACCCACGCGCGTGGCACCATAGTCCCATAACAGGCCAAAGTTGTAACCGGTGGCGGTGTTATTGGCTGTCCCTTGAAAGAAACCATCATGGCCTTGAGGCACCAGTCCGAAGCTCTGGCTGCAAACGGTAGGGCTGACTTCTGCGAAACATACCGCGCCGAAATCAATGTCATTGGTGAGTTTCACGTCCATGCGCTGCACGTCCAAACCGAAACCGCCCGAGAAATGGTCCGTGAATTTGTAGGCTAGTGTCGGATTCAGATTGATCACCGTCACCGAAGTGTATATAGCCTGATAACGGAAAATAGAGCTGGCGTTATAGCTGGTCGCGAGACCGAAGGGCACGCCGAGGCCGATACCAAAGTCCAGCTTATCGCTGAGCGGCGTGGAATAATAAATGAAGGGTACCGCACCGAGTTTGCCGGGGTTGCCGCCGTTATTTCCAGTGAGTGGCTGGCCGGAGGCGTCCACGGCGGTCGTGGGCGTGAAACTGGCACCCAAACGGATCAGGCTCAGGCCCATATCCAGTTCCGGGCTGCTCAGCCGGGTGAGTCCCGCCGGGTTGTACCAGATGGTGGATGCATCGTTCGCATAGGCAGCGCCCGCCGCGTGCGCGCTTCCCAAGCTGGTGACGCTTTGTTCCGTGAGTTGGAAATTGGAAGCCGAAGCCATGCCGGGCAGGGCAACGACCACCGCGGCCGCAAACAGGGCAAGGGTCCATTTGGCAAACTGCTGGTTGTTCATCGTTTGTTCCTCAAGAACATGAGGGGTTTTGGAAGCGTCTGATTTAAGCACAAGCGGGGCCGGGTTGTCAGTACCAGCCGCCGTCTCTGCCGACTGTATAGGCTGCTCACAAGATATCGGAAGCGTAGTCCGCCAGCCGCGAGCGCTCGCCCCGCAACAGGGTGACATGGCCAGAATGTGGCCATTGCTTGAAGCGGTCAACCACAAAGGTCAGCCCGGAAGTGGTTTCCGTGAGGTAGGGCGTGTCTATCTGGGAAATGTTACCGATGCAGACCATCTTGGTGCCAGGGCCGGCACGGGTGATGAGCGCCTTGAGTTGTTTGGGGGTCAGGTTCTGGGCCTCATCCACGATTATGTAGCGGTTCAGGAAAGTCCGGCCGCGCATGAAATTCAAGGAGCGGATCTTGATACGGGTGCGCAGCAGATCGTTGGTGGCGGCGCGGCCCCATTCCCCGCCCTCTCCAGACTGGGTAAGTACTTCCAGATTGTCCATGAGGGCACCCATCCAGGGCGTCATTTTTTCTTCTTCGGTCCCCGGTAAGAAGCCAATGTCCTCGCCCAATGGCACGGTGACGCGCGTCATGATGATTTCGCGGTATCGATTCTGTTCCAATGTCTGAGCGAGACCGGCCGCTAAAGCCAACAAGGTTTTGCCCGTGCCGGCGGCACCCAGTAGCGTGACGAAGTCCACATTCGGGTCTAACAGCAGGTTCAAAGCAAAATTTTGCTCCCGATTGCGGGCTTTGATGCCCCATACGGTGTGGCGGATGCCACGGTAATCGCGGGTGAGTTCCAGCAATGCGCCACGTTCGTCGAGAGTGCTCACCATGGCTTCGAAATCTTCCGCATTGCTGTAGACAAACTCGTTCGGGAACCAGGTTTTCACACGCGGCCCTTGGATGCGATAGTAGGTGCGGCCTTCCTGTTGCCAGGATTCCATATTCTTGCTGTGATGCTCCCAAAAATCCTTGGGCAGATCGTCCATGCCGGTAAACAGCAGATCCAGGTCATCCAATGCCTTGTCGTTGAAATAATCCTCGGCATGGATGCCCAACACCGCGGCCTTGATACGCAAGTTAATGTCCTTGGAGACCAGGGTCAGGCGGCGTTCGGGAAATTTTTGTTGCAAGGCCATGGCGGTACCGAGGATGTTATTGTCCGGTTTATTGCCGGGCAGAGAATCCGGTAATATCGTTGGCAATGGCTCGGTCTGGAAGAACAGCCGCCCTGTGCTTACCGCGGTAGCGCCGGCAGAACGATGTAGACCTGAGATCACTAGCCCGGTGTCTATCTGCGCCTTGCTTACATCCCGCATCATTTCATCCAGGAAGCGGCTTACCTGGCGCACATTGCGCGCCATTTCAGATACGCCTTTTTTACCAGCGTCCAGTTCTTCCAAGACCACCATGGGTAGAAAGATATCGTGTTCCTGGAAACGGAATATGGCGGTGGGATCGTGCATCAGCACATTGGTGTCGAGTACATAGAACCGGTGTTGTTCGCGGAGTTTCTTCACGCGCGGGCCTTCGGGTTTCAGTTCAGGGCTTTGACGGCCTTCAGGACTTCGTCCACGTGGCCTTTGACGACAACTTTGCGCCATTCCCGTCGCAGGACGCCCTTGGCATCAATCAGAAAAGTACTGCGCTCGATGCCAAGAAACTTGCGTCCATACATGCTCTTTATCTTCATAACCCCGAATAATTTGCAGACCGCCTGTTTTTCGTCAGACAACAAATCAAACTTGAAGGCATATTTGCGACGGAAATTCTCATGAGATTTCAGATTATCTCGTGACACACCCACTATTACGGTGTTGAGTCGCTTGAATTTCATTTGGTGATCACGGAAAGCTCCGGCTTCCAGCGAACAGCCAGTGGTGTTGTCCTTGGGATAGAAATACAAAACTACATTCTGACCCTTGAATTCAGAAAGTTTGACAATTTTGTTGCCAGTGGCGGGCAGCTCAAAATCGGCAACGGGTTTATCGATAGACACCTTAGGCATTCCTGGGTCTCCGAGGGAAAAGTGACTAAGCTTGATTAGATTTACATTGGTATGGCCATCAGTTTTTTATGGGTTCCATGATGGCGTCCAAGTTAAGCCGATCGCAGAAATCCATGAATTCTTCCCGCAAGCCGCCAATGTGCAGGTCTGCCGGAATATTCACCGCCATCTGCACCGAAAACATGGGAGCACCGGTGTGAACCGCGGGATATCCACGGGTAACAAGGTCAGCGATGCCGATATTGCGTTCGGCAAAAAAATTGGCAAGGTTGAAAATGATGCCCGGCTGGTCCAGGCATACTGCGTCGATGGCGTATGGAACCAGGTTGTGGCGCGGTTCACGTTCCATGGTGCGGCGCGCCGACAGGGTGAGCACCAGGTGCTTTTCCAGTTTTGGCAACTGGCCTTCCAGCTTGGTGATGGTGTTCCAATTCCCGGACACCAGCAGCAACATGCTGAATTCACCGCCCAGCACCGTCATGCGGCTCTCGACTACATTACAACCGCAGTCCTTTACCGCGCGCGCGATGTCGTGGAGGATGCCGGGCCGGTCTTCAGCCAGCACCGACATCACCAGAAACTGTTTCATTCGAGCTCGCAGTGGTCGATCCTGCCGTGGGTCATGTGCCAGCAGTGTACCGGGTTTAGTCTCAGGTGCAACTGCATTGCACACCATTTTCCTTGAGCAGGAGGCTATCGGACCGGTAACATACACCCTTCAACTCCTGGGGACGGACGGATGTTTCATGGCAGCATAGCGGCGCTGGTGACGCCTATGACCGACGACGGTCGGGTGGATTTCACCGCGCTCGAAAACTTGGTGCACTGGCACGTGGCTGAGGGCACTGATGCCATCGTGGCCGCAGGTACCACGGGTGAGTCTGCCACCCTCGAAGCAGACGAGCATATGCGCGTCCTGGACTGCTGCCTGCGGGCGGCCGCCGGGCGCATCCCGGTTATTGCCGGTACCGGTTCTAATTCCACGGCGCATGCCTTAGCCTTGACGCGCCTTGCCCAGGCGCGCGGTGTCGCAGCCGCGCTGGTGGTGGTGCCGTACTACAACAAACCTACCCAGGAAGGTCTTTATCGGCATTTCCGCATGATCGCGGACGCAGTATCGTTGCCCCTGATTCTTTACAATGTACCGAGCCGCAGCGTCGTGGATATGCTGCCGGAAACCGTCGAACGTTTGGCACTTATCCAAAATATCATCGGCATCAAAGAAGCCACCGGTAAACTTGAGCGGCTGGAGGAAATCCGCCGCCGCTGTGGCGAAGCTTTCCTGCTTATCAGCGGTGATGACGCCACGGCCATGGAATTCATCCTGCGTGGCGGTCAAGGGGTCATTTCGGTGACTGCCAACGTGGCACCCAAGCTGATGCATGCCATGTGTACGGCGGCACACGCCGGTAAACGCAGTCAGGCCGAAATACTCAACCAGCGGCTTGCTACACTGCACAAACATCTATTTCTGGAAAGCAGTCCGATTCCGGTGAAATGGGCGCTCAAGGAAATGGGGCGTATCCCCGGGGGTATCCGGCTGCCGCTGACACCGCTGGCGGCGAATCACCACGACACATTGCGTGCTACCCTGCGCGACGTGGGCGCCCTGTGATTGTTATTGGGAAGGTACTGGAACTCACTTATGACTAAATTGCTCGGAACATCGTTTGCGATACTGTGGGTCGGACTGACTGGTTGCAGTACCCTGAGTTGCGGTGATTCGCACCCTTATCTCGACAGTGTTGCTAACCCACCGTTACACGCACCAACGGGACTTAGCGTACCTGCTCCTGATCCAAGCTATGCCATACCAGGGGTTGCCTCCCGCCAGAACAAAACCACATCCAAGGACGCACCCGGCACCTGCCTGGTCAATCCACCGCAGCTGATTAAAGCGCAGCCAACGATACCAACCAAGCCATCCACGCTTCCCAAAAGTGGTCCGGTAGTGCCTGCGACTGGCAACATGCAACCCGCCATGGAGTCAGGCGACAAACAGGTTGCGCCGCCAGCATCCGCTATCATGGAGCCGCCTCCCGTGGTTGCAGCCGCCGGACGCATGGGGTAATCTCCCGCGCCTTTTGAACCCTGTGTGTAGATTTTGGAGAGGTGTCCGAGCGGTCTAAGGAGCACGCCTGGAAAGCGTGTATACGGCAACCCCGTATCGCGGGTTCGAATCCCGCCCTCTCCGCCAGATTTAAAACTGCCGGCAGTAGCAACGGGTACTTGGGTGGGGCTGGAACTCGCGATGCTGCCAGGAAGCGATTCGAAAACAGGTTCTATGGCAGCCTGCGCCGGCTTCTTCGCGACGACAAGTTGTGAACCCCGTCAGGCCCGGAAGGGAGCAGCGGCAGCAGCGGCCTCGTGTGCGGGGAATCGCTGACGCAGGTTGCCACCTTAATGCTTTCCGGCAGGCTTAGGCTGATGCCACGTCTGGTAAAGTATCTGTGCCCCCGCAGGGCGCAATTATCCGCCCGCTACTCAGGTAACGCATGTCCTATCAGGTATTGGCAAGAAAATGGCGCCCGCGCAACTTCGCGGAAATAGTGGGCCAGGAGCATGTGCTCAAGGCGCTCATCAATGCCCTTGACCATAATCGTCTGCACCATGCTTTTCTGTTCACCGGTACTCGGGGCGTCGGTAAGACCACCATCGCTCGCATCTTGGCGAAATCCCTGAACTGCGAGAAAGGTGTGAGTTCCAAACCCTGCGGCGAGTGCAGTGCCTGCGTGGAGATTGATGCCGGCCGGTTCGTGGATCTGATTGAAGTAGATGCTGCCTCGCGCACCAAGGTGGACGATACCCGCGACCTGTTGGACAACGTGCAATACGCTCCCAGCCGTGGCCGCTACAAGGTGTACTTGATTGACGAGGTGCACATGCTATCCACCCATTCCTTCAATGCCCTGTTGAAAACCTTGGAGGAACCGCCGCCCCACGTGAAATTTCTATTGGCCACCACGGATCCGCAGAAACTACCGGTAACGGTGCTGTCGCGCTGTCTGCAGTTCAATCTCAAACGCCTTTCCGTGAGCCTGATTCAGGGGCATCTCAGGCACATTCTTGAGGCCGAAAAAGTTCCTCAGGAGCCGGCGGCAGTGACCCTGATCGCCACGGCCGCCGATGGCAGCATGCGTGATGCCCTGAGCGTGCTTGATCAGGCCATTAGCTATGGCGACGGCAATCTCAGGGAAACGGAGGTGCGTGCCATGCTGGGTACCATCGAGCAGGTCCATGTACGAGCATTGTTGGAAGCGGTGGCAGGGAAAGACGCTAAAATCCTGCTTGCAACCGTGGCGAAACTAGATGAGCAGGCGCCGGATTATGAACTGGCGCTTGAAGACATAGCATCGTTCTTGCAGCGCCTGGCATTGATCCAGGCGGTACCCGGAATGAGCCCAGAGTTCAGCGATATCGCCGCCCTGCAGACATTGAGCGCGCAGCTGAGTCCTGAGGATGTGCAGCTCTATTACCAGATTGCTCTGTTGGGAAAACGTGATTTGCCACTGGCGCCATCGCCACGGAGTGGTTTTGAAATGACTCTGCTGCGGATGCTGACGTTTGCGCCGTCGTTAGCGACGGGGAACGTATCCACGACACCACTCTCAACGCCCACTCGCCCTGTCACTGAAGTCACCGGAACTAATTCCAAACTGGGTGTGACAGTGCTACAAGAAAAACCCATGGTGACCAGAAAATCCATGCAAGCATGGCAGGAACCGGACTGGATAGGACTGGTCGAGTGCCTGGATATTAAAGGTGCGGCTCAACAGCTGGCTCTGAATTGTGCCTACCGGCGCCGTGAGGGTGATGTGCTATACCTGGAACTGGATGTCGCTCACGAGCACATGGCGACTGAACAGTTGGTGAAGCGTATGGAAGATTCCCTGTCGCGCTACTATGGTGAATCACTGAAGCTCCGTATCCAGCCGGTATCTGGTAATCTGGAAACACCGGCAAAACTCGATGCACACCGCCAGATGGAGCGGCTCAAAGCAGCCCAGGATGCCATCATCGCGGATCCCAACGTGCGCGAGCTGTGTGAGATCTTCGGCACCCAGGTGAATCCGGAATTGGTGAAGCCGGTAGATTGAAACGTAATGAGGTAAATTACCCATGAAAGGTGGATTAGGCGGCCTGATGAAACAGGCCCAGCAGTTGCAGGCCAATATGCAGAAAGCCCAGGAAGAACTGGCGCGCCTGGAAGTCAATGGCCAGGCGGGTGGGGGGATGGTGAGCATGGTGATGAGTGGGCGCCATGAAGTGCGCCGCGTCAGCATTGATCCGAAACTTCTGGGTGATGATAAAGAAATGCTGGAGGACCTGATTGCCGCGGCGATCAACGATGCGGTCAACAAGGTCGAAACCGCCACCCAGGAACGTTTCTCGGGCTTCGCGGCGGGCATGCCTCTCCCCGGCGGCATGAAACTGCCGTTCTGATTCCATATGCCCTACGTCTCGCTGTTGCAACAACTGATGGACGCATTGCGCTGCTTGCCAGGCGTGGGGCCAAAGTCCTCCCAGCGAATGACGTTCCATCTCTTGGAGCGCAATCGCGAAGGTGCGCTGATATTAGCCCGTGCGCTTGAAGCAGCGGTGGGTGGTATCCAGCATTGTGAACGTTGCCGCATGCTGACCGACAAACCGGTTTGTGAGATATGCGCTTCCGCGAAACGCGAGTCCGGGAGCTTATGCGTGGTGGAAACCCCGGCGGATGTGCATGCCATCGAAGGTGCCACGGGTTTCCGCGGCAAATATTTTGTGCTCATGGGTCATCTTTCACCACTGGACGGCATCGGCCCGGAGGAACTGGGTTTACAGAAACTGGAGGCACTGCTGGCGGAAGGCGGTATCATGGAATTGATTTTGGCCACTAATCCGACGGTAGAGGGAGAGGCTACCGCCCATTATGTGGCGGAGCTGGCACGTGCCCGCGGCGTCCGCGCCACGCGCATTGCCCACGGTGTGCCATTAGGAGGGGAGCTGGAATTTGTAGATGGCGGCACGCTGTCGCATGCCTTCAGCGGTCGCCAGGATGTACGCTAGGAAATCATGACTGATTGCTTATTCTGCAAAATGGCAAAAGGCGAAATCAAGCCAGACTTGGTCATGGAGACCGATGAGCTGCTGGCTTTCCGCGATATCAATCCCCGGGCGCCAACGCATATTCTCGTGGTGCCGCGCAAACATATCAGCACCCTCAATGATCTCACGCCCGCCGATGCGGGAATTATCGACAAAATGGTTCTGGCCGCGGGTGAGATTGCGAAACTGGAGGGCATTGCCGCCTCCGGCTACCGGCTGGTGATGAATTGTAATCAAGGCGGTGGCCAGACGGTATTCCACATCCATTTGCACCTATTGGGAGGGCGCGCCATGACCTGGCCGCCTGGATAGTCTGGCTAATGCGTCGGTTTACGGAGAAGCCATCCCTGCCAATTTCTGCAACCGGGCAATGCGCAACAGCGCCGGGGGGTGGGAATCATGGAAAGCGGAATGCAAGGGATCAGGCGTAAGCGTGGTGGCGTTGTCGCGGTAGAGCTTCACCAAGGCATGGATCAGCGCGGTGGCATCCGTCTGGCGGCTGGCATAGGCGTCCGCCTGGAATTCGTGGCGGCGCGACCAGGCGGAACTCAGGGGTTCCAGCAGGAACAGGAACGGCGGCGCCAGCAGGGTGAATAACAGCAAGGCCATGTAGGCAGAGGGGTGTGGCACCCCGAGCCCGTGATAAAACCAGGCACTGCCGGCCAACCAGCCAAGAATCCCCAAACCCACCAGGCTCAGCAGCGCGGTCACCGCCAGCCGCTGGATGACGTGTTTGAGACGAAAGTGGCCCAGCTCGTGAGCCAGCACTGCTTCGATTTCCTCCGGCATTAGTTTGTCCATCAGCGTGTCGAAGAATACGATGCGCTTGTTGTGCCCGTAGCCTGTGAAATAAGCGTTCCCGTGGGCGGAGCGCGTGGAGCCGTCCATCACGAATATGCCGCGGCTGGTGAAGCCACAACGTTGCAGCAATAACTCGATTCGCTGTTTCAGCGCCGCATCAGCCAGCGGCGAGAATTTATTGAACCAGGGAGCGATCAGCACCGGATAGACCCAGGTGAGGATCAGGCTGAAACTTAGCCACAGCATCCAAACGTACAACCACCAGAGTTGGCCGGAACGGCTCATGAGCCACAGGGCCGCAAACAGCAGCGGCACGCCCAGGATCGCTGCCAGCAGCATCAGCTTGAGCAAGTCCAGTACGTAGGTTTTCACACGGGTGCGGTTAAAACCAAAGCGGGCTTCAATACCGAAGGTGGCATACACACTCAGTGGCAGTTCGATGAGGGCATTGATGAGGGCATAGCTGGCGATCACCAGCACACCGGTATTCAGCAGGTTCAAGCCTGCATGTTGCCAGGCTGCATCGAGAAATGCCAAACCTCCGCCGAGGGTCCAGAGCAGCGCTAGCATCAAATCCAGGGCCAAACCGATGAGGCTAAAGCGACTTTTGGTTATTGCGTAGTCCGCAGCCTTGCGGTGCGCTGTTGGACCGATACAGGCAATAAATGCTTCCGGTACAGTATTGCGGTGCAGACCTACATACCGGATCTGACGGGCTGTCAGCCAGGCGCGCATCACGGCGGAGGTTGTGAGAGCGATAATAAAGACGAGTGTCAGTGTATTCATGGCCAGCCCCGACATTGGTGAGCCGCATTGTAAGCGAAGCAAGATGGGATGGGCAGGCTGCAGTAGCCGCGCTAAACTAGGCTTGCGTTCTTCATAAAGGGTGTTCCATGCCGTTGAATTCGGAAAACCTGATCTGGCTCGATCTGGAAATGACCGGACTCAACCCGGATGCAGACCGCATTCTGGAGATTGCCACGCTGGTGACTGACAAACAACTTAATATTATGGCAGAAGGTCCTGTCATGGCCGTCCACCAGAGCGATGCGGTATTGTCCGCTATGGGCGACTGGTGCACTCGTCAGCATGGTCAATCGGGGCTTAGTGAGCGGGTACGCGCAAGCCGCGTTACCGAGGCTGAAGCAGAGCGCGCCACACTCGATTTTCTACGCCAATATCTGCCACCCAATACCTCACCCATGTGCGGAAACAGTATTTGTCAGGATCGGCGCTTCCTGGCGCGCCACATGCCGGAGCTGGAAAAATTCTTTCATTACCGCAATCTGGATGTGAGCACTCTTAAGGAACTTGGCAAACGCTGGGCTCCGAGTATTATGCTTGGGTTCACCAAGCAAGCCACCCATTTGGCGCTGGAAGATATCCGCGATTCCGTGGCCGAGCTCAAGTATTACCGCGAGCACTTATTCAGGGCAGAGTTTTTTTAGCACGGAGCACTCGCGCCCACCCGTATGAGCGATAAACTGAATTTTTCTGATATTTGCATTGCAGCGGCGCAAATAGCCCGCCATGTTCGGCACACGCCGGTAATGCGCTGTACACAGTTGGAGGAAATGCTGAGTGCAAAGATTTTCTTTAAATGCGAAAATTTCCAGGAGATGGGTGCGTTCAAGATTCGCGGCGCCAGCAACGCCATTTTTTCATTGTCCGGTGAGGCCGTTAAAAACGGCGTGGCTACGCATTCCTCAGGCAATCATGGTACGGCGGTGGCACTGGCGGCAAAACGCCGGGGTGTACCCGCTTGCGTAGTCATGCCGGAGAATGCCAGTGCCCTCAAAAAAAGAACAGTGGCGGAATACGGTGCCAAAATCATTGGCTGTGAATCTACCATGACCGGGCGCGAGACGGCGCTCGCGAGGTACGTGGCTGCAA
This sequence comes from Gammaproteobacteria bacterium, assembly GCA_027315405.1. GTDB lineage: Bacteria > Pseudomonadota > Gammaproteobacteria > Natronospirales > REEB76 > REEB76. Next base: position 47,415 of record DAHUYB010000062.1, read on the forward strand.
CCGGTGCAGCCGTGGTGCATCCCTATAATGACCTGGCGGTCATGGCCGGGCAGGGCACAGTTGCGCTGGAGTTGCATGAGGAAGTGCCGGATCTGGAGGTGATACTGGTGCCGGTGGGCGGGGGCGGCTTGCTCTCGGGTACGGCGGTGGCGTCTCGCGGGCTGCGTCCCAACTGCAGGATCATTGGCGTCGAACCACTGGGCGCGGATGATGCCTGGCGGGCGCTCAAGACAGGCCATATCGAGGCGTTGGCGCACCCCGATACCATTGCTGACGGGTTGCGGGCCACCCTGGGACCGCTTCCTTTCGCGGTGATTCGTGAGCAGGTGGATGACATCATGCGCGTATCCGACAAGGCTATCATCAGCGCCATGCGTTACGTGTGGGAACGCATGAAAATCATCATCGAACCTTCCTCGGCGGTGGTCGTGGCGGCATTGCGGGAGGGTCTGGTAGAGGTGAAGGGCCGGCGGGTCGGTGTTATCCTCACCGGGGGTAACGTGGATCTGGATCATTTACCTTGGTGAGAGGATGTAACTATGCGGAGCTGGACAATGCGGTTGCTTGGGTTGACAGTCATGCTGTGCTGTGCAATGGCGCTGGCGGGAGCATCAACCATCAAGTCGGTGGATGTACGTGATCTCATGAGCGTGACGCAGTTTGACCAAGCCGGGCTCAACAAACTTTCACCGGATGAATTGAAGGCCCTGAACGCTTGGTTGAATCAATACCTGAATTCACGTACCGCGGCGGTGGCCGCACCTCCGGTTCCACAATCTGCGGTGATGGCACCAGCGGCGGCCGCATCCGGCGTGGCCAGCTTCGGCGCGGATACCATGACCTACAAGGAACCCGCCAACGAACCCAAGCGCATCGAAACCCGGATTGCAGGTCTGTTCACAGGCTGGGCCGGTGATACCCTATTTAAGCTGGAGAATGGTCAGGTTTGGGAGCAAGCAGCCACCGGCTACTACACTAATGTGCAGCTGGACCACCCCCGGGTGGTGATAAAGAAGCTGAGCTTTGGCTATTTGCTGACCTTGCCGGGCCATGGCGAAACTGTGTTTGTACGGCGCATCAAATAATAATGACATCCGCCAATTCCGCTGTGTATACGCACTACAGGCATAATGGCCTGCGTTTCCTGCTGATGATTGCAATTCTTGCATTAAGCAGCGTGATCTTCGCCGCAGATCAGGCGGATGCAATACTGGGGCAGTGGATTATGGCGGGCGGCAAGGCGCGGGTCGAAATCGTGCGGCAAAACGGCGCGTATGTGGGGCATATTGTGTGGTTGAAAGAACCACTTTATCCAGCCGACGATTCGCAAGGGATGGCCGGGAAACCAAAAGTAGACCGCAAGAATCCAGATGCAAGCTTGCGTAAACGGCCTATTATCGGTTTGCCGCTGGTGAGCGGTTTTCATCATGCTGAAACTAATGTATGGACAGGCGGAACCATCTACGATCCCGAAAATGGGAAGACATACAGCTGCAAAATCAGTTTGATGGATAACGGTTCCTTGCGGGTACGCGGTTATATTGGCATATCACTTTTTGGCCGCACCGAGGTCTGGCAGCGTCATCCGTCAATAGCAGGAACACCTGCGGCAACTGTCAAGGCTCCATAATCCTCAATAAATCTCAAGGTGGTGATTGGGAAGTGGCGGGTGGTGCGCTGGTTGTACCCGTTTGTGCCTGTATTTGCCGATCCATGGCTTGTTTCTGAGCATCGATCGTATTTTGTACATTTTTAGCCGTATTAATTTCCCGTATATAGGGTGCGAACACAGTATGACTCACGGGGGGTGGCGCGTTTACGGCCGCATTCTTGTGTGAGTCGTCAGAAGAACCACAACCAGCTGTCAGTGAAATTGCTGCATAGATACACAGTATGCCAATGGCTTTCATGTTGCCTGCTCCTCTCTGTCTGATGAATCATAATTCTTGCTCAAAACTTTCGGCATGGTAACGGAAAAATTTCAGATCCGATGACCAATGGTTTATACCAAGTCCGGATTTCTTCATAAGCTCTTCGTAAAAAGTGCCGGGGTCCGTCAGTGATGTCCAGACGGCGGGTAGAAAGGTTGCGCGTAGCTTTCCCTCTTGTACGATCAAGCCGTCTCTACCGGGTTTCAGTACTCGCAGTAGCTCGGCGCGATCGCGCGCATTGATGGGTTCGGCGGCAGACAGCACGGATATTTCAATATACAGGCTTTCCAATTCTGGTGCGGTGAGCGGTGGAAAACGCGGATCCTCAAAAGCCGCCGCCATGGCATTGTGAATGACATCTTCCAGCAACGGGCGTTTGGGTTCCAATGTGCCAATGCAGCCACGTAGGACACTGTGACGCTTCAAAGTAACGAAGCTGGCATGTGGTTGGCGCAGTACCGGATTTTGATTGTAATTCTCAAATGCGGATTCATCCCCGGTCAAGTTATGCTCAATGGTCTGGCGTGCAGCTTTGAGTAAGGTTGCACGCGCGCTGGCGTCAAGCGGCATATAAAGCCCAAGCCCCGTAACCCACCACACGCTCGGGGGTGCCAGCGGTGTCGCCGGAATTGCGCAGATCGAGACGCTGAACCCGCAGCTTGCGTACACGCGCCACGGTTAGCAGACCATTGATGGGAATGGCGCCGCAGGCCTGATGCTCCTTGATGGGAATCCGGAGCGTTTCCAGGTGACGCGCGGTGTCCTCATCCAGTTGACGGGCTAAGTCATAAGCGTGGTAATGGCTCAGGTCGGAGCTGATTATCACGAGTGTTTCTTTCCCGCCCCAAAGGGTTTCCAGCACTTGGGCCACTTCCTGCGGCTGTGCCCAACCTACTACCAGCGGCACCAGCGTAAACTCATTGAGCAGCGTTTGCAGGAAGGGCAGGTGTACCTCCAAGCTATGCTCTAGCTGATGTGCATGATCCGAAGTCCCCACTTGCGGAAGGCCCTCAATCCGAGTGATAGCCTTCCGGTCCAGTGGGATATCGCCCAAGGGTGTGCGGAAAGACTCTACACTGGGCAGTGCCAGCCCACGCAGGGCTACCCGATGGACGGGGCCTAACAGCACCACCCGCCGGATGGCCTCTCCTAGCCCTTTAAGAGCGTTGTAAGCCCGCGCAGCAATAGGGCCTGAGTAGAGGTAGCCTGCATGGGGTGCGATCAGAGCCTTTGGAGCCGGGCCCTGCAAAGGATTCTCGGCCAGCAGACGTCGCACCAAGGCGCGTAACTCAGCGGCATCCTCGGGATAGAACAGGCCCGCCACGGCAGCGGGACGACGGCTAAGGTTCGCGGTCATATACTTAAGCTTAGTACGCTACAGGTCTGCCGATGGAAAACCGCCCTGAAACCGTTATCCCCACCCGTTACTGGCATGCCCTGGCAGACGGCAAAATACAATGCGATGTCTGCCCGCGTGCCTGCAAACTGAATGAAGGGCAGCGGGGTTTGTGCTTCGTGCGCGGGCGCCAGGCCGACCAGATCAAGCTGTTCAGCTATGGACGCTCCAGCGGTTTTTGTGTTGATCCGGTCGAAAAGAAGCCGCTCAATCATTTCCTGCCGGGCACATCGGTGCTGTCGTTCGGCACCGCCGGCTGCAATCTGGCTTGCAAATTCTGCCAGAACTGGGATATGTCCAAATCCCGCGAGATGGATAGGCTCATGGACCTTGCCATGCCGAAAACCTTGGCGCAAACCGCGCGTGCACTCGGCTGCGCCAGTATGGCTTATACCTACAATGATCCGGTAGTTTTCATGGAATACGCTATGGATGCGGCGGATGCCGGCCACAAATTAGGCATCCGATCCATCGCCGTGACCGCCGGTTACATATGTCCGGAACCACGCCGTGAATTTTATCAGCACATGGATGCAGCTAATGTGGATTTGAAGGGGTTCACTGAGGAGTTTTACCGGAAAACCTGTGGCGGTCACCTGCAACCGGTGCTGGACACGCTCATATATCTCAAGCACGAGACCAAGGTATGGTTTGAAATCACCACGCTGTTGATACCCGGCGCGAATGATTCACAAAATGAAATCGAAGAGCTGACTCAGTGGGTGATGGAGAATCTGGGCCCGGACGTGCCGATACATTTCACTGCTTTTCATTCGGACTGGAAGATGCTGGATAAACCACCGACACCTCCCCGGACGCTGACCATGGCGCGTGATATCGGCATCAAGAACGGACTACATTATTGCTATACCGGCAATGTACATGACCGGCAGGGCGGCAGCACCTACTGCCATCATTGTGGCGCATTATTAATCGAGCGCGACTGGTATGAACTCGGAAAATGGCAACTCACGGGCAGCGGAGAATGCCGGCAGTGTGGTACTGCCTTGGCGGGTGTTTTTAATGAGAAACCGGGTCATTGGGGTAGGCGGCGTATGCCGGTGCAGATCAGAGCCGCCGAATCTGCGATTAATTGAGTATCTGGCAATGACTGCGATGAGACAAAAGCTGTAATATGCCACTTGAGTCAAACTTATAAGATTACGAGTCAATTCTAATCGTAACGCTGCAAGAGTACACATGGGCTATCAGGATAGACCGAGTGATTTGAATCGTGGATGTTTCGCTGACAACAAACCAGGGTAAGAATATAGCATGCATATCGAAAGCGAAAAATTTTATCATATTCACAAACACAGCTCCCCAAAATGGATTGAGGGAGCCACTTTCATGTTCGGAGACGAGCCCAATAACTCCTGGCGTGCCTTCGAGGTGGCGCGGCGCGGCGTCACCAATCCTGAAACCAACGAGGTGTTTACCGTTGATATGGTGGCCTTTCGGGCCTTGCATGTGTATCGCAAACAGGGCAAAAAAGATCCACACTTGGGCTTCTATCATTACAACCCAGTCATGACCTTGGCGGAAACCCTGGACAGTCTGTTTTTGTCCACCCGCATGGTACGCGAGCTGGTATTGGAGGATGTGCGCCGAGAGATGTATCCGGATCTGCCTTCGCGCGCAAATTGCATCTGGCTGATACCCGAAGACGAACGCGCCGTGCGTTTCTGGCTGGAGAATATGCGCGGCGACCATAAAAAAGTATTCCGCGTCCGTGCCACGGGCGAGATGCACCGCGCCCCGCAACAGCAGGTCATGGGTGATACCATTTCATTGGTGGAATGGCGCAAGCGCGCCCTTGACTACTGGAATGGTGTGGACATGGAATCTTACGATGATGAAATCACTTGCACCGGCGAGATCGAGGTACTGGAAGAATTGCCCAGCTCCAATTTCTGATTACTCTTTGCCAAACATCCGCGGAAGCAGCGACCATGCCTGCCGCAAACCCGCAAGGCGCGCGATTATTCCGCGGCCATACAGCACCGTCAGTACCCCTTTTAACCCTTTGTACCCCTGCTGGTCATAGGGCATCCAAAATGGCTGGCGCCGGGCTAGTTTGAGCCAATCGCTGACTATGACCTGAGGCGCGGTGACCGCTTCGAAAGCGAAACGCCCATGGCCGCGGCCATTGCCGGAATCCTTGAAACCGCCCCAGGGGGTTTCGGTCAAGCCATGGGAAAGCAGATGGTCGTTGATGGTGACAGCGCCTGCCCGGATTTGTTCCGCGAGCATGACCGCCTTGCGCAGGTCGCGTGACCATACCGAGGCGCTCAGACCATAGTGCGAATCGTTGGCGAGGCGTATGGCCTCCGCATCGCTGGCGACTTGCATGATACCCAGTATTGGACCAAAGGTTTCTTCCCGCATGATGGCCATGCTGTGGTCCACCTGCGTAAGCACCATGGGTGAAATGAAATGCGGATTAGCCTCCAGAGCGGGCCCTGCCTTGGCCGCGATGCTGGCACCGCGCTGAAATGCTTCTTCCAGCTGCCGCCGCACCGTGTCTACTTGACGGTCAGTGCACAACGGACCGACATCCACGTTGAAATCCATGCCATGGCCCACGCGCAAGGCCATAACTTTTTGCGTGAGCCGTTGCATGAAACCCGTGTAAACATCCTGATGGACATAGATGCGTTCAACACCGGCGCAGGACTGGCCGGCGTTGGATAGGCCCGCCCACACGGCGCCGGCGGCGGCGCGCTCCAGATCCGCATCGGCACACACGATCATCGCATCTTTACCGCCGAGTTCGAGTGACACGGGTGTGAGCGTACGTGCAGCCTTCTCCATGAGTAGCTTGCCGACCGGCGCCGAGCCGGTAAAGAATAACTTGTCCACTCCATTGCCGGATTCCAGCAATAATTCGCCGGCCAATGGCCCGTCAATGTGAATGTGATGGAACACGCCCTCCGGCAGCCCGCTTTCGCGAAACATACGCTCCATGAATGCGCCAACCGCTACGGTTTCCGGGGCAGTCTTGAACACCACCGTGTTGCCCGCCAGCAGTGCCGGCACGATCTCATGCATGGGAATGCCTAGAGGGTAGTTCCAGGGCGCGATGATGCCCACCACACCCCACGGTACGCGGCACAGTGTGCTGCGCTTGCTGAAGAACAGCAGGGAGCCATTTTTCAGATGTTGCGGCGTTAGGAATTTCTGTGCATTTTTCTCATACCAGCGGCTGCCGGTCACTGTCGGCATGATTTCGGTGGTCAGCGCATCCACCCGGGTCTTGCCCACGCAATTGGAAATGGTTTGCGCGGTTTCATCCATATGCGCCATCAGCCAGCGGCGCAGCCCGCGGATGGGGCGTTGACGCTTCGTCAGCGGTAGAGCCGCCCACCCAGGTTGTGCTGCGCGAGCGGTACGCAGTACGGCGCGGACCTCATCAACGCTTTGCCAGGGATAGCGGCCTATCAGTTCGCCGGTGGCAGGATTGTGCAGGGTAACGCCCGGTATAGCCGCTGATTCAGGGGCTAGCCTCATTGATATTCCGGCAGCGGGCATGCTCAAAAGACAAACTGGGTGTTTTTCAGGATGACGTCGAAAGCGATGATCGCGCGATCGCCCCCGCCCTTGAACGGATACACGTAGTGGATGTAATAGGGCGGGAAAATGATGAGATCGCCGGATTGGGGATGCAAGCGGCGCGTAAGGCTGATGCCATGATGATGAGCCACCGGGTGTGGATTGAGAAACTCGATGCAACCCTCAGGTTTGGGTTTTTCCGGCACCGCCACATAATACACACCGCTGGCGAGATTGCCGACGCTGGGGTGCATATGTGGTGCCTGCCAGTCGCCCGCTGACAAAATATTGGCCCAGGAGGCAAGTCGTGTGCGGCTGGTCTCTATTTTGTTGTCGTAGGCCTTTTCCAGGTAGCGCGCCACGCCCGGCAGAATGACTTCCTCGTGCAGACGTACAATGGCATTTTCCGGACGGTGCAGGAAAGGCATCCTTTTCGAAGTCTGATAACCACCGTAGGTTGTGATGTTGCCGGACAGGGCCTCGTTTTCTTGCGTATCATCTAAATGCAGGTCGCGCAGCTTGCGCACAATTTCAAAAGTCTCGCGGTTGATTTCATCCACGTTGGTGTGGTGACTGACCATCACGTGGATGGGAAAGTGATCCTCGAAGCGGGTATCGTGCTGGATGCTCATTGTGGCGCACTCATTTAGCTTCACCGGCAAGGTACAGCCAAGTTTCTAGCACCGTGTCCGGGTTGAGGGAAATACTCTCAATGCCCTGTTCCAGCAGCCAGCGGGCCAGATCGGGGTGGTCGGAAGGACCCTGACCGCAGATGCCGATGTATTTCTTGTGTTTGCGGCAGGCCTGGATGGCCATGGACAACATCGCCTTAACGGCGTCGTTGCGTTCGTCGAACAGATGCGCGATCACACCGGAATCCCTATCCAGGCCAAGGGTCAATTGCGTCATATCATTGGAGCCAATGGAGAAACCGTCAAAGTATTCGAGAAACTGCTCCGCCAATATCGCATTAGACGGCAGCTCGCACATCATGATGAGCTTGAGGCCGTTTTCGCCGCGCTTCAGACCGTTAGCGGCAAGTAGCTCCGTTACCTGCCGCGCTTCCTCCACGGTGCGCACAAACGGGATCATCACCTGCACGTTGGTAAGGCCCATCTTCTCGCGTACTTTGCAAAGTGCGCGGCACTCCAGTTCAAAACAATCACGGAAACTAGCTGCGATATAGCGTGAAGCGCCGCGGAAACCCAGCATAGGGTTTTCTTCATGGGGTTCATATTGGCGCCCACCGATAAGATTGGCATACTCGTTGGACTTGAAATCCGAGGTGCGCACAATCACCGGTTCGGGCGCAAACGCCGAGGCTATGGTGGCGATGCCTTCCGCCAGCCGTTCTACATAGAAACTCACCGGGTCCCGGTAACCAGCAATACGCTCCTGAATCTGTCGTTTGATTTCGGCGGGCTGTGCCTCGAAATTAATCAGTGCCTTCGGATGTACGCCGATCATGCGGTTGATGATGAATTCCAGTCGCGCTAGCCCCACGCCCTTATGCGGTAGCATGGCAAAACCGAAGGCACGTTCCGGGTTACCGACGTTCATCATGATTTTGAGCGGCGCCTTGGGCATATGGTCGAGGCTGATCTCACGATGCTCAAACTCCAGCTTACCGGCGTAGATGTAACCGGTGTCACCTTCGGCACAGGACACGGTGACCGGTTGGCCGTCCTTGATCTTGAGGGTGGCTTCGCCGCAACCCACGACCGCCGGGATACCGAGTTCGCGGGCGATGATGGCTGCATGACAGGTGCGGCCACCCCGATTGGTGACGATGGCGGCCGCGCGCTTCATGATGGGTTCCCAATCCGGGTCCGTCATATCGGTAACCAGTACGTCGCCTGCCTGAATGCGATTCATTTCGCTGATGTTCTGAAGAATTTTCGCCGTGCCGGCGCCGATTTTCTGGCCGATGCTTCGGCCTTCTGCAAGCACTGGACCTTGCGTCTTGAGCGCATAACGTTCAATGCGTTGGTTTCTCCGGCTTTTAACCGTTTCCGGACGTGCTTGCAGGATGTAGAGCTTGCCATCGGCGCCGTCTTTGGCCCATTCGATATCCATGGGCCTTGCATAATGTTTCTCGATGATCAGCGCCTGTTTCGCCAAGTTGATCACCTCCGCATCGCTGATACAGAAGCGCGCACGTGCCTCCGCATGCACCTCGATAGTTTCTACCGTGCGGCCGTGACTGTTACCATCGCCATAGATCATCATGCCGGTCTTGCTGCCAAGAGTACGGCGTACGATGGGGTACTTGCCGGTTGCCAATGCCGGTTTGTAGACGTAAAACTCATCCGGATTCACCGCGCCCTGCACCACGGTTTCACCCAGGCCATAAGCAGCGGTGATAAACACAACTTTATCAAAACCGGATTCAGTGTCCAGGGTGAACATCACACCGGCGGCGCCAAGATCGCTGCGCACCATGCGCTGGATACCCGCTGAGAGCGCAACTTCGGCGTGATCGAAACCGTGATGTATCCGATAGGCAATGGCACGATCATTGAATAGTGAGGCGAACACCTCTTTCATGGCCTGCAACACCTGCTCAATGCCGCGCACATTGAGAATAGTTTCCTGCTGACCGGCGAACGAGGCATCCGGCAGGTCCTCGGCAGTAGCAGAGGAACGCACGGCTACCGAGATTTCATTTGCGGATTGCTGCATCAGCGTTGCATAGGCCGTGCGGATGGCCTGCTCCAGGCCGGCGGGAAAGGGCAGTGCAGCAATCCATTGACGGATACGCGCGCCGGCGGCGGCGAGGCTTACGACATCGTCCACGTTGAGTTGCGCGAGTTCCTTTGCAATACGCGTCGCCAAACCACCGTGGGCGAGAAATTCGCGGTACACATCGGCGGTGGTAGCGAACCCGCCTGGCACCCAGACACCTAGTTGAGTGAGATGGCTAATCATTTCGCCCAGGGAGGCATTTTTGCCACCCACCTTGTCCACATCACGCATGCCAAGGTGCTCAAACCCAATGACGTAACGCTCATCCATTGGTGAAATCCTCAATGACCGGTTGCCATGCTTGGAAGGGTATACTGGACTCCAGGTTTCCACCCGTGTTTGATGATAGTTATAGCCAACCCGTCCTGACGGCCAAGCATGGAAAAACGACGCGCAGTATTCTTCATTTCAGATCGCACCGGCATCACGGCGGAAGCCCTGGGCCGCAGCCTCATGAGTCAGTTCAATGGAGACGGATTCCGGCAGGTCACTTTGCCATTTATCGCCAATGTTGACAAGGCGAATGAGGCGGTGGCACGCATCAATGCGGCGGGTGTGGAAGACGGCGTCCGACCCATTGTTTTCAGCACCATGGTGGATGACGCCCTGCGCATAATAATTCAACGCAGCGAAGCTTTGTATCTGGATTTTTTCGAGGCTTTCATCGGCCCCCTTGAACGCGAGCTGGGCATGAAATCTTCCCATACCGCCGGCCGAGCCCATGCCTCGGCGGATAATGCCGCCTACGTTCAGCGTATCGAGGCGGTAAATTTCGCACTTGCGAATGATGACGGTATTAGCACCAAACGCTATCCGGAAGCCGATGTGGTGCTGGTGGGGGTCTCGCGCTCCGGGAAAACCCCCACCTGTCTTTATCTGGCGCTTCAATTCGGAATTTTTGCGGCCAATTACCCGCTTACAGAAGATGACCTCAGCTGCGGGCAATTACCGGCGGTATTGGCGCCTTACCGGGCCAAAATCTATGGTCTCACCATTGAGCCGGCCCGCTTGCAGCAGATCCGCCATCACCGCCGCCCGGACAGCCGCTATGCGTCATCTGATCAAGTATGTTATGAAGTCCGGCAGGCAGAGGATATTTTTCGGGCCGCAGGGGTGCCATACATGAACACTACGCATCCTTCCATCGAGGAAATCGCCACCACCATACTGCATCAGATTGGCATCCAGCGCCGTTTCTGATTTGTCAGGTGACGGCAGCTGGTGTCGTGATACCGTGGCTTGCGAGCCGTGCTCGTGTGCGTGCCATGCGCGAAAGCGGTGCCAACATCGTCGTGGGAGTTTGGAAATTGAGTGGGGCCGGGTGCGTGCTGTTCCAGATAGATGCGCAGGATAGTGCCATGGGTGCCGGTGCCAGACATGCGATATACGATGCGTCCACCACCCACCGTTGTCAGCCGTAAACCTTGATTCAGGCTGATGCTACCATCCACCGGATCATGGTAGGTGAAATTCTCTGCGGCCTGGGCGGTGTAACCCGCCACGGTTTCATCAGCCATTTCGCCAAGGCGCGAACCCAGCAGGCGCATGAGAGTCAGTGCCTGCCCCGCATCTTTCATGAAATAATCTTCACGCGATGAGCCAGGAAAGGCGCAAAGCGCCGAGGCGAAGAGCCTGTGGTAGCCCCAGCGGCCGTAGCACCACGTCCGCGTGGTGCGAAGGCCGCGCCGGGGCGTAAAATCAGGGTGGAGGAAACCGCGCGCAGTAACGGTTTCCGAACGCCGGGCGTGCCGCCGCAAAGGAATGGGCCGTCGCTGTTGTCGCCGACGACCCTTGGAAGTCCCAGACGTGGGACGCCGGGACCGTACCGGCCGTCACCAGC
>DAHUYB010000070.1 GCA_027315405.1 Gammaproteobacteria bacterium
ACGTGGATTACGGCACCGTGCTGCCGCTGAAATCCGGGCTGGCGCAGTATCTGGAAGCCGTGCAGCTCGACCCCGACAACGCCACCGCCCAGAACAACCTCGCCGCGATGGAACTGGACCTCGGCGAGGTCGCGCAGGCGCTGGCGCCCGAACTGGCCACAATGCGACTGGATCCGCACAGCGCGGACAATGCGATGGGGCTGGCACTGGTTTATTCGCTGCTGCACCGAAAAGAGGATGCAGTGACAGCCTTCGATCTCGCGCAACCCACTACGCCGCTCGCCAAGGCGCTGGTGGCCGCGGGCCGGCTGACCTACCAATCGCTGCTCGAACCGAAATGGCACGGGCAGGCGCTGGCCGCGGTGGACGCGCTCGGCCGGCGCGCCGACCTCGATCCCACCTCCATGTACGACGTGCTCCAGCTTGAACTGGCGCTGGGCGAAAACAACACCGCGCTGGAACAGTTTCCCAAGCTCTGCGCCGCGTCGCCGGTCGGCTGCAGCGACCTCAGCGTCAATCCGGCGTGGCTGCCGCTGCGCGGCGATCCGCGCTTCGAAGCGCTGGTGAAGCAGTACGACACCGTTTCCAAACCCGCGCCAGCCGCCTCATCTGATTGACTCACCCCCCCTTCGGCACGAAGGGGGTCGCGACGAAGTCACGGGGGGATGCGGTCGCCGCGTAGCGGCGGGGGATGTCATCACGAGCACCTGAAACCCATCCCCCTTCGCAAGCGAAGGGGGAAGTAAAACACTCCTTTCCTACGGAAGGGGGAAGATAAGGCATGCCCGCGAGCAACTCCGGCGGCTCGATTGTCACTCCCGGAAATTCACGTATTGCAGAGGCTGGCCAAGTTTCGCACCGCGTAACAATGCGATGGTTGACTGCAAATCGTCCTTCTTTTTCCCCGAGACACGCACTTCCTCGCCCTGAATTGCCGCCTGCACTTTCAAGCCGCTGTCCTTGACGAGCTTGACGATTTTCTTGGCCAGTTCCTTGTCTATGCCCTGTTTTACATTGATGAGCTGCTTGGTTTTGTCACCGCCGATGGCCTCGATCTTCTGTGGGTCAAAGCTGGCCACGTCAATGCCGCGCTTGGCGGCGCGCTGATACAAAATATCCAGTATCTGTTTGAGCTGAAACTCACTGTCGGCGAATAATGTCACCACGTCATCCTGGCGCTCGATCTGGGCGCTGGTGCCCTTGAAGTCGTAGCGCGTGCTGATCTCGCGGCTTACCTGATCCACGGCATTAGTCAATTCTGCGGTGTTCACTTTAGATACGATGTCGAAAGATGGCATACCAACTCCTGTTCATACTTCCGTCATTGCGAGGAACGCAGTGACGAAGCAATCTCTATATGAACTGTTGCGATGAATGGGATTGCTTCCCGCCACGCATCGCTCGCGGCTAAAGGCATATGCGCTCGCAATGACATTTATAGTTTTACTCTGACTGCTGCCGCAGCGCGCGTGGCCTTGGCGCGGGCCTGCTCGATTGTCTCGGCGCGCGCCAGCGTCACACCCATGCGCCGGTAGCCGCGAATCTGTGGCTTGCCGAACAGCCGCAACATGGTGTCCGGTTCCATAAGCGCCGCATCCAGGTTCTCGAACAACGGGCCGTCGGAATCACCCTGCGGCAGGATCACCGCAGAGGCCGATGGACCATACTGGCGGATCACCGGGATCGGCAGGCCGAGTATCGCGCGCACGTGCAGCGCGAACTCGGACAGATCCTGGGAGATCAGGGTCACCAGGCCGGTGTCGTGCGGGCGCGGCGAGACTTCGCTGAACCATACCTCGTCATTTCTGATGAAGAATTCCATGCCGAAAATGCCGCGGCCACCGAGATTATCCGAGATCACGTTGGCCATGTGCTGTACCTCAACCAGGGCTTTCGGCGTCATGGGCTGGGGCTGCCAGGATTCGCGATAATCACCCTGTTCCTGGCGATGGCCAATGGGTTCGCAGAAACTGGTGCCGCCCGCATGGCGCACCGTGAGCAGCGTGATTTCGTAATCAAAGTCCACGAAACCTTCCACGATCACACGGCCTTTGCCGCTGCGGCCGCCCATCTGTGCATACTGCCATGCAGCTTCGATCTCCGATTTCTTCTTGATGACACTCTGTCCTTTTCCGGAAGAGCTCATTACCGGTTTCACCACGCAGGGCCGGCCGATGGTTTTGATGGCCGCGCGGAATTCTTCCGGCGTATCGGCGAAGCGGTAAGGCGAAGTCTTGAGCTTCAGCTCTTCCGCCACCAACCGCCGGATGCCTTCCCGGTCCATGGTGAGCCGTACGGTGCGCGCCGTGGGGATGACGGTCCAGCCTTGTTGTTCCAGTTCCAGCAATGTCGGTGTGGCAATGGCTTCCAGTTCCGGCACGATGTAATGAGGCTTTTCCAGTTCCACCACGCGCCGCACTTCCGTGCCGTCCAGCATGTTGATGACATGCGCACGGTGCGCTACCTGCATGGCTGGCGCATGCGCATAGCGGTCCACGGCGATGACTTCAACGCCGAAACGCTGTGCCTCAATAGTGACTTCCTTGCCGAGTTCTCCCGAGCCCAGCAACAGGATGCGGGTGGCGTTGGCGGTGAGTGGGGTGCCGATCTTTATCATGCTGTCTTTTTCAGTTGACGGACGTTGGCCCGCACCCCACCCAGCAGGATTTCCTCGCCATTTTCTAGGTCTTCCGGCGTGCCCCACAGCACCAATACGTCGTCTTCCTTGAGAACCGTATCCGTGGGCGGTTGCCGGCCTACCACGCCTTCACGGCGCAGGGCCGTCACCACCACTTTTGCGGCTTTGAGATTCAGTTCGCCGATGCTTTTGCCGATGGCGTGGGCGCCAGCGATGAGCGTCACTGTATAGAGTTGTTCGCGGAAGGCATGGCTGGGATCGATCGGCAAGGCATCCTGGCCGCGGAACACGCTGCGCAACAGGCTGTAGCGATGGCTGCGCACTTCCTGCACCTTACGCAGGATTTTCCCCATGGGCATGCCCAGCAGGTGCAGCAGGTGTGAGGCCACCATGAGACTTGATTCCATGGTCTCGGGAATCACCTCGGTGGCGCCGGCTTGCATCAGTTTATCCAGATCCACGTCGTCGCGGGTGCGGACCAGCACCGGCATATCCGGGCGCAGCTTTTTGACCTGTTCCAGAATCCTGAGCGCCACCGGAATTCTGAAATAGGTAATCACCACGACGCGGGCGCGTTCCACGCCCGCGGCCTTGAGCACCACCGGGTTGGTGCCGTCGCCGTAATACACCGGGTCGCCGGCTTCGCGCGCGTGTTTGACGCGCACCGGATCCAGGTCCAGGGCCACGAATTCGAAGCCCTCGGGTTCCAGGAAACGCGCTACGTTCTGACCGACACGTCCATAGCCGACGATCACCACGTGGTTCTCGAGATGCAGCTGCTGCCGCCCGATATCATGCTGCAAGCGGTCGTGTTCCGCCGCGGATTCGTCCAGTGGAAACAGGCGCGCGGCCAGCACACCGCTATAGCGCAGGCAGAATGGGCTTGCCAGCATGCTCAGCACAATCACTGCCAAGCCGAATTCCGCCAGCGGTGCGCGGATCGCCGCTTGTGCAAGACCCAGGGCCAGCAATGCGAAACCGAATTCGCCTCCTTGATTGAGTGCCATACCGGTACGCAGCGCGCTGGCGCGATCGCCACCCAGCAGCCGCGCGAGCAGCGCTACCAATACGGTCTTGAACAGCATCAGCGCCATGACACTCACGATCAGCAGCCACCAGTGACGCAGCACGCTATGCGGATTGAGCAGCATGCCGACCGTGACGAAAAACAATCCCAGCAGGATGTCCCGGAACGGCCGGATATCGGCTTCCACCTGATGACGATACTCGGTCTCGGCCAGCATCATGCCGGCCAGGAAGGCGCCCAACGCGAGCGACAGGCCGAGCGCCGCGGTGCTCCAAGCGGCCGCGAGCGTGAACAGCAACACCGCCAGGGTGAACAATTCCGCGGAACGGGTGGTGGCGATCTGGTGGAACAGGGGTCGGAGCAGCCAGCGGCCGAAGGCCAGGATGACGATCACCGCCAGCGCACCCTTGACGAAGGTCCATAACAATTCGGTCGCGAACTCGGTACCGATGCCATGGGCAAGTCCCGGGATCAGGATCAGGAAGGGGATGACCGCCAGATCCTGGAACAGCAGCACCGCAATGGATAGCCGTCCGTGCTGCAGATTGAGTTCGTTCTGTTCCGCCAGCTGTTTCACCACGATGGCGGTGGAGGACATGGCGAAAGCGCCGCCGATCACGATCGCCACCGGTGCCTTTGCGCCCAGCAGCCAGGCAGCAAGCGCTGTGCCGGTGGTGGTGAGTAGAACCTGCAATCCGCCCAGCACGAACACTGCCTTGCGCATGACGATGAGTCGCGGCAGCGAGAACTCCAGTCCCAGGGTAAACAGCAGAAACACCACCCCGAATTCCGCCAGGTTGCGGGTATCCGCAGAGTCGGCGATCCAGCCGAGGCCGTGAGGCCCCACCAGAAAGCCGGTGGCCAGATACGCGATGATGGCCGGCAGTTTCACGCGCTTGAACGCCGCAACTACGAGCACGGCCACGGCCAGCAGAATCAGAATCGAGCGAAGTGTGGCGTGTTCCATGGCGTGCGCGTCTCCCCAAGCGCTTCAATCTTACCGGAATGAGCGCAGATGCTTGCTAATCCGAGCGTATTTTGTGGTTTTCTCAGATCAATCTTTAATAACACAGGCAGGGCTATAATCTGGGAGCCGAGCCGGCGGACAGGAATACGTTCTATGCTCACGCGACTCATACATATAGCGGGGGTCGCTGTGTGCGCTGCGCTGTTATTGGGCGCCACCCAGTGTCAAAGCAGCTCCAGCAACGGTATCGGGCCGAACGGACCCGTGTTTGTCACCACCCTCGCGGTTGAGGATGCCAATAGCAGCCCCGCGAGCAGCTTTTCGCCGGGGCAGATTATTCAATTTGTATTGAGCGTGCGCAACCGCAGTAGCTCGAGTCAGACCCTGGCATTCAATACCTCGCAGCAATCTAATTTTGCAGTGCTGGACAGCGGCACCGCCACGGAAGTATGGACCTGGTCGCTGGGGCAGTCATTTTCCCAAAGCGCCACCAGCCTTACCATCGCGGCGGGACAGACCCAGACTTTCACCGTCACCTGGGACCAGACCGACGATAACAAGCAACTGGTACCTAGCGGCACTTATGAAGTGATTGCTGGGCTGACCTGTACCAACGGCAGCGGTTCTGCCAGTTCGTCAACCTCATCCACGAGCACCCTGTGCATGCCAACCGGTATCCCCACGTCGGGTCAGCTGGCACCCAGCGTTTATATTTCAACACTGGTGCCGTTCACAATCCAGTAATCATTGCAAATGTATATCGTAAAAAGGAGTGCCTCAGAAAATTAATACCTAATGGTTTATGTGATATGCAGGAGGTGATCTATGCGACACCTATCAGCTTCCTTGTTTATGGTTTTATGCGCTGCGCTGTTACTTGGTAACAGCCAATGTCAGAACAACAGCGCTTCTTCATCGTCAACATTTGTCACGACCATGGCCGTTGAGGATGCAAACGGTAATCCGGAAACGAGTTTCTCATCAGGGCAGAGCATTCAGTTGGTACTCAATGTGCGTAATCGTACCGATACGGATCAGAGCATATATACAGGTCTGCTTCCCCCAGTATGAATTTGTGGCACTCACTGCCGGCACCTCGAACGCCGTCGCTTCTCTGTTGGGTCCGGTCCCTTATTGTTTGTTGCCCGAAAGCATTAAATCAGTGACTATCCCAGCGGGACAAACTTATGCAGTCACATACGATTGGGACCAGACTGATACAAACGGACAACTGGTTGCACCCGGCAGTTACGAGGTGATGGGGGGATCGATCTGTTATTACGGTGCAAATCTTCAAGCTCCGGACACCGTTGACTGCCTGTCACCGAGTTATACCAATGATCAGTTATCACCTGCACTGCTGCGCTCAACCCTAGTGCCGTTCACGATCCAGTAGCGAATCCGGGCAAGAAAGCTGCCAGTATTGAAAATCAGCACTACACAATCCAGAATCTGGGGGATTTTTCATGCATAAATTGTTGTCCATATTTTTATTGTTTGCCGCAGTAGTATCGTTATATCCGTCTTTGGCCGCCGCGAGCCAGTGCGATGCTGGCAACGGCGGCATCACACTGCCAGCGGGGTTCTGCGCTACGGTATTCGCCGACGACTTGGGCGTTGCCCGTGATATGGCGGTCAACAACAACGGCGATGTGTATGTTGAGCTGCAATCGCCGCATCACGGCGGCGGTATTGTGGCCTTGCGCGATACCACCGGCGATGGCCATGCCGATACCGTAAAATATTTCGGTGAGATGGGCGGCGCTGGTATCGGCATCCACGATGGCTATCTATACTTCGCCAGCAATACCGAAGTGGTGCGTTATAAATTATTGCCCGGCAGAACTTCTGCCGGAGCTATCTCCACAGGTGGTGGCCAGCGGCTTTCCTGAGCAACACGAACATTCGGCCAAAACCATGGCCTTCGACAATAATGAACATGTGTTTGTGAACGTGGGCGCGCCTTCCAACGCCTGTCAGCGTGAGGACCGGGTGCGCGGTTCATCGGGCATTAATCCATGCCCTTTGTTGGCACAGCACGGCGGTATTTGGGAATTTGACGCCGACAAACTCAACCAGCCGTTCGGCAAGGATGGCAGGCGTTATGCCACCGGTATCCGCAATGCGGTCGCCATTACCTGGAATGCACAGGTCGGCGCCCTGTATGCGGTGCAAATGGGCCGCGACCAGCTTTACGACAATTGGCCGAGACTTTACAGTGCGCAGCAGAGCGCTGAGTTGCCGGCGGAGGAGTTTTTCCTGATTCGCCAGGGCGATAACTTCGGCTGACCCTACTGTTATTACGACGAGCTGCAACACAAGAAAGTACAGGCGCCTGAATATGGCGGCAACGGCAAAAAAAACCGGCGATTGCGCCGATGATGGATAACCCATCCTGGCATTTCCGGGCCACTGGGCCCCGGAGGCAGTGCTGTTCTATACCGGTAAGCTGTTTCCGGCGCATTATCGCGATGGTGCATTCATCAGTTTCCACGGTTCCTGGAACCGGGCGCCGCTGCCTCAGGCGGGCTATAAAGTGGTGTTCGTGCCCTTCGACGGGCTCCAGCCCTTCGGCGAGTATCAGGTATTCGCACAAGGATTTTCCGGTGAAAAACCCATTTATTCGCCGGGCCAGGCACGCTTCCAGCCCATGGGCCTCGCCCAGGGGCCGGACGGTGCGCTGTATATCGGTGATTCCCAGCAGGGACGAATTTGGCGCGTGATCTACACCGGCAATTCCTGAGTCTGCTTGCAAGACCGTGAGGTGTCGTTATCATGAGTATCCCTTCCGACGGGCAAACCCGCATGCTGCTGGCGCTGTTAATGCTGATGATTTTAGTAATGCTCGCCGGAGCGACGCTCACGATCTTGGGGATGCGCGCACGCCAAGTGCCGCTGCCGGTAAGCGGCTTGCACGGCGTTGCGGGTATCCTGCTCATTGTGCTGTTGGTGATCCATGACCTGCATTTCCCCCACAACATCCCGTTGAATGCCGCCGCGGTGGTGCTGATGCTCACCGCCACCGGCGGTCTGCTGTTGTTCGGTTTCCGCGCCGGCCGTCAGGCGGTGCCCGGGCTGGTGGTGAGTTTGCATGCGGGTTTCGCCGTAGTCGCGCTGACGCTTATGATTGTCGGTTACCTGCGCGGTTAATTATGCAGGCCACAGCTAGCTCCGCTCGCAGGTGCGTTTCCGCGGTTACTTTACAGCTCGTGGCAACCCTGCTGGGCCTGATGGGCACGGCACTGGTAATCGTTCAGGCACTATTCTGGATCCCCAGCCGCCACGCGAATCTTGCGGTGCTGATACTGATGGCGTTTGTACCTCTGATCGCTGCCGTGGTATTCGCTTTAGTGCCGCGCCGGGTGGAAGAAGACAATGCTCAAGGCTATTCAGTGCGGGCACCGATGGTATGGATTACTTTAGGATTGCCGGTGCTACTTACCATCCTGGTCATGGCATTGATAGGAGCAGGCGGTAACTTCGATAATTTCGCCGGTCTTGCCTTGCTGTTGGAGGCGAATAGTGGCCGCAATCTGCGCGATTGGGTACGGGCTCTGCTGTTACGCGCAGCCGATACTCGCCCATGATGAAACGTGCGATTAAAGCAAGCATTGATATTCTCGCGCCCCCTGAATCGGTCTGGCAGGTGCTCATGGATTTTCCCAGCTATCGCCAATGGAGCAAATTCTTGCTGGACATCGAAGGTCAAGCGGTGCCCGGTTCGTACCTGCGTGTCATGCGGATGGCCGCCGATGGCAGACCTCGTATACTCAAACCCATGGTGTTGCAAGTCACGCCGCCGCGCGCCTTTCGCTGGTTGGACCATTTTGGAATACCGGGATTGCTCGATGCGGAACATGGCTTCACTCTTGAATATCAGTTCGGCGGGCATACCCGGGTGCGTCAGACCGGGGAATTCAGTGGCTTACTCACGCCGTTTTTATGGCGGCGGTTTGAAGCGCCTGTAACCAGGGGGTTTGCGGCTTTCAATCGTGCTCTCAAGAAGCGCGCTGAATCGCGGGTTTGATGTATTGAAACGCGGGTCATGGTTTTGTTTTCTGCGGTAAGGGCTTACCCGCTGCCGACTTTCTGATTACGCGCGCAGGCCAATTACCTTGGATGCACGAGTGTGGCGTTCTGTCCTGTAGCGTCTTTGGTTATTCGTTTGGTTTTCAATGGCTTAAATTATTTCAGTAACAGTCCCCGGTCTGTATCTCGGAGAGTTAATCTCGGTTAAGCTATTTTGCATAATATGTGGCGGGCTGGCCATCCGAATCCTGAGGATGGGGCATCCGCTTACCCAGGATTCAACGCAGGCATACCGTGACGCGCATCCGAGTCAGGTGGATAGCAGGCATCAGCGTTACGCTGTTGGTGGCCGTGGCCGCGGTGTTGCAACTTGGCCGCGGGCTGGAACAGTCGGCCTACGAGGCCGGGATGTGGCTGGTACCGCAGCATCCGCCCAATGCTGACGTGGCGGTGGTGGGTATTGACGCCGCTGCTTTGCAAAAACACGCTCTCTGGCCTTGGCCACGCAACATTTTGGCGGATCTGACTTCGCAACTGGCTGCAGATAAAGTCCGGGTCATTGCCTTCGCGCCCGAATTCGATAGCCCTCAGAATAGGTTGGCGCTGGATTATCTCCGCAAATTTGCCGCTTTGCATGCAGTCAGTAACGACCCGGGGGCGGCGGCACTGGTTGCGCAAGCGCAGACCGCGCTGGACACGGATACCAGTTTTGCGGAAAGCATCCAGAATGCCGGCAATGTGGTGCTGGCCGCCAACGCCGCGCCCGCTTCCGACACCCGTAGGGCGGCGCTGCCTCCATGGTTGGTTTTCAAAGTGAATGTGCCGCATCCGGACCAGAGCGGCATCGCCGGTATTTTTTTCAATCCAATCAAAGTGCAGCTGCGACCACCACTCGCCCGTCTGGGGCAAGCGGCGGAAGGCGTAGGTTATCTGCCGGATTCCTCGCTGACCGGCTCCCAGCCGCTGATTGTCAGTGATGACGAACAGCTGCTTCCGGCGTTTGCCTTACTGGTGGCGGCACAGGATCTAGGCTTGAAAAACAGCGACATTATTCCGCACGCTGCCGGCGGTATCAGCCTGGGCGACCAATATTTGTTTACCGATGCATCTATGCGGGCCCGCCCGCGCAGTTATGCCGTCGGCCGCAGCCGCAATGCGATTCCGGTGTACGCGGTTGACGATGTGCTGGAGGGCAAGGTGCCCGCGGAAAATCTCACCGGCAAGGCGGTGATCGTGGGACTGATGGCGGATACCGCCAGCCCGCGGGCACTCGCGGCGGCCGGCATGGTGTCGAGTATCCTCAATGATGACTTGATCGCCACGCCGTTTTGGGCATGGTGGTTACGCGGCTTGCTGATTTTGCTGCTGGGCATTTACCTGCTAGTGGCAGTTGCCCGATTGCGCATTTGGTTGGGTATCGCCGCAAGCGTGCTGCTGCTGGTGTTGTTGGTGAACGGCGGACTCATTCCACTCATCACGCGCGGCCTGTGGTTGCCGCTGACCTTGCCGGCGCTATTTCTCATCATCGGACATATGGTGGTATTGACGGCGCGCTATCTCAGTGACCGTCATGGTGTGTCGCGCGAGGATTTTTCCGAGACCAACCGGCAGTTGGCGCTCGCCTGCCAGGCGCTGGGGCGGTTCGATGAAGCCCTGGCGCGCTACGGCAAATGTCTGCCATCCAACGAATTGCATAAAAACCTCTTGCACCTCGGTCACGAGCACGAGCGTCATCGCCGCTATGCCGCGGCCATTGAAGTCTATGCGGAGATGAAACGGCTGGTACCGGAGTTCGGCGACGTGGATGATCGTCTGCAGAAATTGCAGGCACTCGACAGTCCGACCACGATTACCCGCCGCGGAGCGCATATCACATTGCCTGAAAATGGGCTGCAGAAACCGGTGCTCGGGCGTTACGAACTCATCAGGGAACTGGGGCGGGGCGCCATGAGTGTGGTGTATCTGGGCCGGGACCAGAAAATCAACCGTACCGTGGCCATCAAGACCCTGTCATTCAAGGATGAGTTCGAGGGCGGCGTCCCGGAGGAGATCTCGCAGCGGTTTTTCCGCGAAGCGGAAACCGCCGGGCGGCTCAACCACCCCAATATCGTCACGATTTATGACGTGGGCGAGGATCAGGATCTAGCCTACATCGCCATGGACTATCTGGCGGGCGAATCACTGGAACACTACACCAAGCCAGAGAAGCTGTTACCCATTGATGAAGCCATGGCCGTCGTTATCAAGGTCGCCGAAGCCTTGGAGTACGCCCACAGCCGCCAAGTAGTGCATCGCGACATCAAGCCCGCCAACATCATGTATGAGCGCCAGACCGGGCAGCTTAAGATCACCGATTTCGGCGTGGCCTCGCTGATCAACGCCGCCCGCACCCGCACCGGTACCATTCTCGGCAGCCCGTCCTATATGTCACCCGAACAGGTAGCTGGCAAGAAAGTGGACGGTCGCAGCGATCTCTACTCTCTGGGTGTTACCCTGTATCAGCTGCTGCGCGGCGAACTGCCGTTCGAAGCCCCCTCATTGACCGGTTTGATGTTCAAGATTTCCAATATGCCGCCGCCCGATGTGACGTTCCTGAGACCGGATATTGCAACCCGGCTCAAGGAGGTGGTGGAGCGCGCGTTGCAGAAAAATCCGGACGCGCGGTTTCAGACGGGCATGGAATTGGCTAACGCCATCCGGTTGTGCCGCGGTAAGGTCAAGCGTACCGTTTGAATCACTTGGCGATGATCGCCAATCGTGCGGATACAAATTCCTGCTGATACTGGCATTGCATTTTGTGCCGAAAATGGAAACTCCAGTGATACCGGGAATATGCTTATAGATAGCCCGGCTAAAGATGCGCATGGCCGTCAACCTGAGGTCGAGGGCGGCGTTGGTGTGCATCAGGCCGTGCGGTGATTGTTTACAATTTTTCTTACATTTTGGAAATACATTTCAGCAGGTAATGGTTTAGGCTTTATCACGAAATAATCATGGAGCTTGAGAATATGCAGAAGATTTTTATTATCGCAACAGCACTGGCGATCGCGGCTCCAGTGGCCGCGAATGCGGCGGTGCCCACCTACAATTACCTTGATCTGGGCTACTCCAAGAGCAGCGCCGCGGGTTTGAGTGGCGGCGCGGGTTACGCATTTGGCGGCAGCTACGATTTTTATAGCAATTGGTTCGTCGCTGCCGACTATGGGCACAACAGTTTCAACGGCGGTTTCCAGACCGGTGGCTTCTTCACCCAGGACTACACTCTGACAATCGGCGGTCATTTGCCCATCACCGAATCGGTGGATTTTGTGGGCCGGGTTTCTTACGCCGACGATCACTGGAAGCAGGGGCCGAGTACCAATCTATTCCCAGGCTTTACGGTCTCCACCAGCGACACCAAGTCAGGCTATGACCTGGGCTTCGGCATCCGCGCCATGGTGCTCGACCAGCTGGAACTCAATGTGTTTGTAGATCACGACGATGCTGGTTTGCTGAGTCACGACCACACCAATTTAGAAACCCTGGGTTCGGTGGGGGCTATTTATAATTTTAACGACCAGTTTGGATTGGGCCTGAGTTATGCCCGCAGCAATCAGCAGAGCGCCAGTAATTGGATGTTGACCGGCCGTTGGTATTTCCAGGGGCTTTCTGATTAATGAGGTGTTGAGCGGTGACGCGCAACCCGAGCTGTTTGTATAGCAGGCGTCCAAGTTGGTTATTCCTTAAATCCGGTTTGCGGATAGACGAAAGGCGCTCTGGCAACGGAGCGTCTTTATTGCATGTACCGTGGGATAATGTCCGGCAGGCCGCTACCCTGTCCGGAGTTCGTCATGGAAAGGAAATTCACCGCTTACCGCATCCACGAGATCGGTAAAAACATTGTGGCACGCTTCGAACAGATCGCGCTGGAGGATCTTGCGGCGGGCGACGTGGTCATCAGGGCGCGGTATTCGAGTGTCAATTACAAAGACGCGCTGGCCGCCAGCGGCAAAGGAAAAATTCTGCGGCACTTTCCGTTGGTGGGCGGCATTGATGTGGCCGGCACGGTGGCGTCCTCGGGCGACCGCCGCTATAAAAAGGGCGACCAGGTTCTGGTGACCGGCTGCGGTCTTAGCGAAGACCGCGATGGCGGTTATGCGGAATACGTGCGCGTCAAAAGCGAGTGGGTGATCCCATTGCCAAAAGGGCTCACGACCCTGACTGCCATGATGTTGGGAACCGCCGGCTTTACCGCGGCGCTCGCCCTCCATCGCCTGGAGCACAACGGCCTGCATCCCAAAGGTGGGCCGGTGGTGGTCACCGGCGCCACCGGCGGCGTGGGTTCGTTCGCCGTCAACCTGCTGGCGAAACGCGGCTACGAGGTGGTGGCGGTCACCGGCAAGCGCGATGCCCAGGATTATCTGAAACAACTCGGCGCCACTTCAATCGTGTTGCGCAGCGAGATCAATTACGGCAGCAAACCGCTGGAACGCATTCAATGGCAGGGCGCCGTTGATAAC
>DAHUYB010000097.1 GCA_027315405.1 Gammaproteobacteria bacterium
GAGCGGCACGACATAAGAGGCGCCATCCACAATGTTGTGCAGCACCACCACACCCCAGATATTGCGTTTGCGGTCGTAGAGCTGCCCGAAAATCAATCCCAGTACCAGCGCCGCGACAAATTGGGATACAACGATGCCCAAAGCCTGCCGTGAGGACATCCCGGCCATGGTTCGGTACGCGTGATAGCCAAACAGGTGCATGCTGGCGAATACCGCTGCGGCAATTAGCGTCCCACTGCGCAGCCGCCACAATTTCCAGCTTCCGAGACGGGAGTTATTCAACCCGGTCTGAATAACGCCGCGAAACAGAAATTCTTCACTGACGCCGACGAACAAGCACATCATGACTATCCAAAAGCCCACCACGGCCAGTCCCGGATAATCACCAAGTTTGGAGTGCCAGCCCGTGGATAAACCAAATACCACCGCCAGGACAAAAAAGATCAGCCACCAGCGATACCAGGGTCGTCGTTGCTCGCGGGAAAAACCGCCAATGGGAAAACTGCGCCGCATAACCCACAGGAAAAACAACGGCAGGACGATAATCACTAAATGGGTAATCCAAATGCTCTTAATCAACCCCACGGGATCGTTCGCTGCGCGCCCGGCGTTGCCGCCGATAAACACTGTTGACGCCATATAAACCAGCACCCACAGAATGCCGATCACCGCGTGCGGCCAGCGTACTTCTTTTTCGGTAGCAGGATACATTGATTAGTTCTCCTGTGTTGATCAAATCACTTGCAACTGTTCCGGGTTTCCTCTAGTTGTCAAGGGCGACCAATTGAACCGGAAAACGAGACCACCCACCCTGACCGTACCCAGGATGGCTTTAAATCTAAGAGCGTCTAACAAAATGCCTCAGCGCCCCCTCACCCCCCTCTCCCACCAAGGGAGAGGGGGGGGGTTGAGCGGAAGGCAAGGGCAAGTGTTCTCATTTTGTTAGACGTTCTAAGGCTTGATTTGTGCCTTGACCGCCGATTCAACCCGCAAATCCACTTCACCCACGTTGACGCTCAATTTCATGCTGTCGGGACCGCTGCCATTAAGATTGATGCTGCGGCCGAGACCACTGTGTTCGCCTGCATGACTGATGTACTTGCCATGCATGTACAGCGCCGCTTCTCCAATGGTACTGGACAAAGCAATGGCGCCGGGCCGGGTGGTGCCGGTGGTGGCACTGATCTGACCTACGTTGACCTTAGCGCTCAAGGCTCCACCCGGCACGTCCACATCAAGCTCGCCCACATTCAGATCGGCCTGTACGCCGCCGGTAACACCGTTGATAGTCGCTTGTCCCACTTTCATGTTCAAATCCACGGCCAGCCGCGCCGGTACCTGGATAATCCATTTTTGCTTGACATCATCACTGCTCAACTTTCCGGGCGTGGTCAATAACAGTAGCAGGCGCTGGCCCTGCTGCTGCCGGGCAATCTGTGCCGCCTGGATTTCCTGCGTCGTGGCACGGCTCCGCCAGTGAAAAAACCACAGGAACTCGCGGGACTTTTGTTCCAGGCTGACTTGCACATGCACGGTATTGTCGGTGGACGGTGTGAGGCGGAGCTCACCGACACCGACCGTGATAACCAAGGTATTAATTCCGGTAGCGGGAATGTTCGCACTCAGCATTCGGGGGGCGGCCGCTTGCGCCAACAGTGGCAACCCGAGCAGCAATCCTAAAATGGCGATACGTTTCATAATCACGATCTCCTTACCGCGGGATCCCATCCAACGAATGCTTAGATTTCAGAGCGATTGCGGCGTAGCCAGATGGCGCCGGCCACAAAGACTGCACCGATGACAGCGCCAATCCACATCTCCGGCTGGGCAAACACACGCGCCAGCGAACCCAGAGTCATAAGACCGCTATGCCCAGCAAATACATCGGGCTTTTCGCCGAACCCAATACCTGGGCCTATGGTCACGCCATTGACCGAGTAATGGCCGCTCATGACCAAGGTGAACAACTTGCCAAGATGGCCAAAGACAGCATTGAACAAATAATGGGTACCGATAAACAGGCGTTCCACGAGCATGGCGCCCAGTGGAATCAGCACGGTCCAAGCCAACACCAGTTTCCTGGCCCAGGCAGAACACAGCAGGAACCAGCCAAAAAAAGGTATCAGCCACAGGGACTGCACCATAAGGGCGAACGCCAACGTGATCCAGGCGAGAATGATGGTACCGGGTTGAAAAACCAGCGGCAGAATGTTCACGCCTATAAGAGATAAGGCAATGATAAACAGAATGCCGGTAATGATCTCGGTGACGATAACTGCCGCCAGCATCAATGCCGGTGCCGTCACCATGCCGGTGAAAAGCTTGGAAAGCACGGTAGTGGTATCCGAAAGCGGCAGCGACTTCCAGAACAGCACGCTGCGGTCCTTGCGGTCGGCGTGCAGTGTGTCCATGAGATAGAACCACACCATGAACAGCATCACCGTATTGAAGAAAGCCGCACTGCCAAAGATGAACGCACGCACCCCTTCAATACTATTTACACCGGTGATGTCGCCATTGATGTTGATCATGCCCTGGTGGGCGGCAAGCAGCAACGCCCCGAAACCGTAGAGGGCAAACAATATCCCCAAGCAGCCAATCACGGCAGGCACAATCCACAGGGACTTGTGCTCCCAGATCTCGCGTTTGGCGAGAGCAGAATAGGCTCGCATTGTGTTCATTGCACGGCTCCTTGCATCTTCGCGACGAACAGGTCAGCGATGCTGGGCGTGTGGATCTCACCGAGCGCGGCCAATTTGGCGCGTTCTATGCCCTCGAACAGAAACAGTTTCTTACCAAATATCTCACGCTCATTGATAGGATTAAGAGCCTGTGCGGCGGCAATCTTATCCTGCGCTACCAGTACTTCTGCGAACTTCTCAGCCACAACCTCCATAGAATCATCCAATACGATCTTGCCATTGCTGATGAACATCAGATGGGTGAGCAGTTTTTCGACTTCTTCCACTTGATGAGTGGTGATCAGGATGGTGCGCTTCTCATCGAAATAATCGTTCAGTAGATTTGAATAAAACTCCTTGCGGTACAGGATATCGAGGCCGATGGTGGGCTCGTCCAGCACCAGCAGCTTGGCGTCAATCGCCATGATCAGCGCCAGGTGCAGTTGTGTGACCATGCCCTTGGATAATTGACCCACCTTGCTCTTTTGCGAAATCTTGGTGCGCTCCAGGAAATGCCGGGCGCGTTCGCGGCTGAAGCGCGGATGTACCGCTTCCACGAACTCGATGGCGTTCGCCACCTTGAGCCAGCGCGGCAAGGTGGCCACGTCGGCGATGAAGCATACATCCTGCATTAGCTGGCGACGCGAGATACGCGGGTCATGACCCAGCACATCCAGTTCGCCTTCGAAATTGGTGAGCCCGAGGATGGCTTTGAGGGCCGTGGTCTTGCCGGCGCCATTGGGGCCGATCAAGCCCACGATGCGGCCTTCCTCGATATCGAAATCCACCTTGTCGAGCGCGCGCAGACCACCGTAATGCTTGCTCAACCCGCGGGCTTGTATCAGCATGTTCATGACTTGCTCCGTTTGCCGTCATCCACGGCTTTCAACAATTCCTTCACATCCAGATCCAGACGGTCGATGCGCTGCACCATTTGCGGCCACTCGGTTTTGAGGAATACTTCGCGCTCATTCTTCATGAGTGCGCGGCTGGCGCCGGGTTTCACGAACATGCCCAAACCACGGCGCTTCTCCACCAGCTCCTCGTCCACCAGCGCCTGGTAACCTTTGAGCACGGTGAGCGGGTTGATCTGGTAATCCGCGGCCACCGCTCGCACTGAAGGCAATGGGTCGCCTTCCTTGAGTGTGCCCTCAAGAATCATGGCCACCACCCGGTCCCGCAGCTGGCGGTAGATTGGCTGGTTGTCGCTCCAATTCGGGTCCATGCATGTCTCCCTTGCTGCTCTAGCGTACTAGAGCGCTAAGTCCGGCGTACCTTAGCCGCCCGCACGTTCAAATACCAGCGCGTTGAATAGACGCAAAGTAGCGTTGGTATCCAGATACTGACCGGGGAAAACCGCTTCCAGGGCCTTGACCAAAGAGGCGCTGGCGGCATCTTCCACGATGGCGGCCTGAGCCGCTGGCGCATTGCTGGTCATTTTGACGGCGGCAACTTCCGCCAGCTGTTCGGCGGTGGGTTGCACAGTAATGGGCGCGAGTGCGATGTCGGTTGCCAGCGGGCGTTGCACGCCGCGAACTTCCGCATAGCGCCAATCGTCCTCGCTGGGCGTGACCAGAACGGCGCCGAGATTCACCGTACCGGCTTCGGCATCCGCCGGGGTTACAACGATGGCGCCAAGCCGAATAGTGTTAGCCTGTAGCTGTGAGTGCCGGTGCAGAGCCATACCGCTGACCATGGCAAGAGTGGTCACGTTCAAGACAAAAGCAACGGTGAGAATAACTTTGCTGGTGGTATTCATAGTAATGCTCCTAACACTCCTTAGATCCGGCTCAGGGCCATTTCAGTAATGGTGTTATAGACAACTATAACACTAGAAAAAGAAAAAACAAGCACCTGGGAAGAAATTTTTTCATGAGAATAAGTTCCTTCAATATCAATAAGTTACAAACGCTCCGGTGCTGCTGCCAGCATCCCAACCCCCCAATTAAGCGTCTCCTCGGCATAAGTCCCGCGAATAGCCCCTCTGGCATACTGGGCGCTTGTTCGCAGGGAACCCGCGCATGCTGATTTACGGCGCCTACGGCTATACCGCTTCACTCATCGTGGAGGCCGCCTTGGAACAAGGTCTGCGCCCACTGTTGGCGGGGCGCAATGCCGACAAACTAAAAAGTTTTGCCGAACGCTACGGCCTACCCTTCCTGGTTTTTGATTTGCACAACGCGGCGGCTCTGGATCAGGCCTTCAAAGAACAGCGTTTGGTACTCAACTGCGCCGGCCCCTTTACTCAAACCTACCGGCCGGTAGCGGCTGCCTGTCTGCGCCAACGGGTCCAATATCTGGACATTACCGGCGAAATTGAAGTATTCGAGGCGCTGGCGACGATGAATCAAGAAGCGAAACAAGCCGGTGTGATGTTGTTGCCGGGTGTGGGCTTTGACGTGGTGCCCACGGATTGTCTCGCCGCCCATCTCAAAGATCGTTTG
This sequence comes from Gammaproteobacteria bacterium, assembly GCA_027315405.1. GTDB lineage: Bacteria > Pseudomonadota > Gammaproteobacteria > Natronospirales > REEB76 > REEB76. Next base: position 5,126 of record DAHUYB010000097.1, read on the forward strand.
CCTTCGGCCACCCAACTGGCGCTGGCGTTCCGTGCAGGCGGCGGTTTTTCCCGCGGCACCCGCCGTACCATGCTGGAGGGGCTCGGCCGCGACGGTGCGGTGCGCAGCGACGGGCATATCCTGCGAGTGCCGGCTGCTTGGAAAGTACGCCCGGTGGATTTTGGAGATGATCGCACGCATGAAGCGGTGAGCATCCCCTGGGGCGACGTCGCGACTGCCTGGTACAGCACCGGCATCCCCAACATCGAGATTTATGCCGCCTTACCGCCGGCCCACATACGTGCGCTGCGGTTGAGCCGCCACCTCGGCTGGCTGCTGCGCAGCAAACCGGTACGTGCGCAGTTGCGGCGTCGCATTGAGACCGGTGCGACCGGACCCGACGCCGCGACCCGCAGAAGCACGGAAAGTGTTGTCTGGGGTGAAGTGCGGGACCCGCAGGGCCAACTTGCGCACAGCCGCTTGCGTTGCGCCAACGGTTACAGTTTTACGGCACGCTCGGCGGTGGCAGCCGCGCGGCGTGTGCTCGCCGGTGATATCAAACCCGGATTCCAGACGCCCGCGCGTGCCTTCGGCATCGGTTTCGTGCTGGCGCTGGGTGCACGCATTACCGATCTACCATGACCTGACCCGGTGATGCGTCGGGTGTTAAAATTCGCGCTTCGCCTTTCCGATTACCTACGGGTGCCCCGCGACGTCGCCCGCACTCATTCAACCAATGGAGTTTATTCCTACATGCCAACCAAGAAGCCCGCCCGTATCACCATCACCGGCGCCGCCGGCCAGATCGGCTATCAGCTTATTTTCCGCATCGCTGCCGGCGATCTGTTCGGCGTGCAACAGCCGGTGATCCTGCAACTGCTGGAAGTCACGCCGGCATTGGGCACCCTCAACGGCGTGGTGATGGAACTGAACGACTGTGCCTTCCCAACCGTCGCCGGTATCGTGGCCACTGACAATCCTGATGTGGCCTTCAAGGACGCCGATTATGCGATCCTCGTGGGCGCTAAGCCCCGCGGCCCCGGCATGGAGCGCAAAGATCTGCTGCTGGAGAACGCCAGGATTTTTTCCGCCCAGGGGAAAGCCATCAACAAAGTAGCGAGGAAAAACATCAAGGTGCTGGTGGTCGGCAATCCCGCCAATACCAATGCTCTGATCACCGCCGCCAACGCGCCGCGCATCAGCAAGCAGAATATCACCTCCATGATGCGCCTGGATCATAACCGCGCCGCCTCGCAGCTCGCCGCCAAAACCGGCGCACCTGTGAACGATGTGAAGCGCTTGGTCATCTGGGGCAATCATTCAGCGACCCAGTATCCCGATATCCATCAAGCCACCATCAGGGGCAAACCAGCGGTGAAGCTGGTGGATGAGAATTGGGTGAAAAATGAGTTTATCCCCACGGTGCAGCAGCGCGGTGCTGTCATCATCAAAGCGCGCGGGGCTTCGTCCGCCGCCTCCGCGGCTTCCGCCGCCATTGACCACATGCGCGATTGGGTCATTGGCAGCAAGAATCAGTGGGTCAGCATGGGCGTGCCTTCCGACGGCAGTTATGGCATCCAGAAAGACATCATCTACGGCTTCCCGGTAGTGTGCGCCAAGGGCCAGTACAAGATCGTGAAGGGTCTCAAGCCCGGTCCGTTTTCGCGGCAACGCATGCAAGCCACCGAAGCTGAATTGCTGGAAGAGCGCGCAGGCGTGAAGGATCTGCTGGGCGGCTGAATAAATTCCCGCAACTACCAATTAAAAGATAAGGGCCGCAGTGACCACTGCGGCCCTTTTTGTTGTCCGCGACTGTACAGACTTAGCGCGCGCGACTATGGGTCGAGTCAATGAACTTAGCGGCATTGTCGTGCAATGCCTTGAGAGAAGGCACGTGCACATACACCATATGACCTGACGGATAGAACGCATACTGGATGTTGCTTTGCAGTTTATCCGGCATCGGCAGGTGATGCATGGTATAGACCGCCGCATAGTAGGGCGTGGCCAGATCGAAGTAACCGGCATTCAACAGCACCTTGAGATCCGGGTTGTAGGCCATGGCAGATGCCAAGTCCGGCATCACATTGACGCCAAATGGCAAGGGGAAGGGCGCGCCCGGCGGTTGGTGCAGGAAGCTCCATTCAGGAAACACGTTAATTTCCGGACGGTAAACCCTATCCTGACCGAATTTCAGGTCCTTGCGCACGTAGTCATTGAAAGCCGAGACGTAGGCCGAACTGATGGCGGCAGACTGGGGATCGTATTCCGCCTGTTCAGCCAGCGGATCCATAACCGGGCCGGCAAAACGACTGTCAAGGCGGCCGGTAAGCTCATCGGAACCCAGCAATAATTCATGCTCGAACTCCGGACCGGTGACCCGCAGGTTGGCTTTCAGCAGGTAACTCACCGGCAGACCGGTGTAGTTGTGCAATTGCTCCGCCATCTGCTGCTTGGCTGCCGGATCAAGGGTCGAGCCTGCCTGCAAGGCCTTGGCGTAATCGTTCATGGCAAAGTGTTGCACCTGCTGCAGCAACGGCTGGAGTTCCGCCGGCTGGTTGGGCAGCTTGTGGTGATACCAGGCGGTGGCCGTGAATGTGGGCAGCATCAATTCGTAAGGCAGATCCATGCCGGGATTGATTTGCGGAAAATCCGCGTTCAGATCGAAATTGAGGATTTCGGACAACAAGATGACGCCGTTTAGATCCACGTCATCATCGGTCTCGAGATCGTTAGCCAACACCGCTGAACGCGTGGTGCCGTAGCTCTCGCCGAACAGGTACTTGGGCGAATTCCAACGACCGTATTTGGAGAGAAATTCGGTGATGAACTGGGCGAAGGCCTTGCCATCTGGGTCCACACCGTAGAAATCCTTGGGTGTGCCCACGCCGCCTTTGTCCTTGTCGAGAATGCGGCTAAACCCGGTGCCCATGGCGTCTATGAACACTTCATCGGTGGCGTCCAGCAGACTGTAATCGTTGTTGACCAATTGATAAGGTGCGGCCGGGGTGTGGGTATGATCTGCGGTTACCACCCGGCGTGGGCCGAAGGCACCCATGTGCAGCCACACGCTTGAAGAGCCGGGACCGCCGTTATAGAAAAACGTCACCGGCCGGTTTGCGGGATTGACGCCATCTTTTAAATAAGCCACATAGAACATGCTGCCCGTGGGTTTGCCGTCCTTGTTCTTCAGGATAAGGGTACCGGCTACCGCCTTGTAGTTGATGCGCTGGCCTTCCACGGTCACCGAACCCTGGGTGGTGGACTCCTGGGGTGCGGTAGCCGCAGCAGTTGATGCCGCTGCGGGAGCTTTGGCGGTCGGTTTGTCCGCCGCGAATACGGGCAATACAAGTGCGGCGGCGAACGGCACCGCGAACAGAAGGGAGCGTTTCACGAGAATCTCCTTATGGCATGGTTGATTGGAACAGAGTGGTTGTCGGGACAGCTATGGCGGTGGTCAGTTCCCCGGCCGCCGGGTCCAAAAGGAGCCGGCAGCCTACGCTTGGCGCTGCATTTCGTCCAGCCGGCGGAGATGCGGCCGGGACTCCCCGGGAGTACAGTGCCGCGGCACGCTTCAAAGGAGTTGCACCATGACTCGCCGCCTGCTTATCGCGATGCCACTGACTATCATTGCGGTCGTCGCTGTTACCCAAATGACATTATTTTACAAGAATTCCGGCTTGCCGTTTAACGTTGTTACGCGCGGTTCGTCGAGATTCATCGCTCAGTCGCCGGGGATCCCACTGCCGCAGGGCCTAAAGGTGGGCGATGAATTGGATTTACAGCAATCGACACCAGAGGTGAGGGCAGCATTATTGCAGAATATGAACCTTGGAGCGGGACTCCGATACACCTTCGCGGTGCGGCGCGGCACTCAGATACTCAATGTGCCAGTGACAACTCGGGACTTCCCCATTTCTGGCAACCTTCGCTTGAATATCGCTCTCAGCGATGTATTGTTTTTTGCGTTGCTGATCCTGGGTTTGCTCGCGATATGGCGGGGTCGCAATCTGGCTGCCTGGGGGCTCGGTTTTTTTGCCGTGGTGATAATCGCGCAAGTCGGTCTGCGCAACTTGCCCCTTCCCGCCACATGGATCATGGGGTCAGCAATTCTAGCGGATGCAATTGTGTTTCCGCTCATGTTCGTTGGGCTCTTTCTCATGGCCTATGCGCTGAGCGCAGATGGCCTGCAGCGTCGCATAAAATGGATATTCTCAGGTGTGTTCGCCCTGTTTTATCTGCTGTTCGTAGCAATAAACTTCATTAGTATATTGAGCTTCGTGCTGTTTAATTTGACGCTGATCCCTTCGGGCCTAGCCTCAGTCATAAGCATTGTGTTGCTAGTTGGCTTGGGATCAATCTCCTTCGTATTGCTGATACTGGGGTATGCACGCGCAGGCGCGGAGCAGCGTCTTCGCATCCGCTGGATTCTATACAGTACAGGCCTAATGCTGCTGGTAATCGTAGTTTCACTGACAGCTTTCCTCAGCGACAACCCAGCCTATCAAATGGTGTCCGTAAATATCGGTAATTTCCTTTTTCTACTCGCTGTTATCGGCTATACCTATGCTGTCCTGAGCCAGCGGTTAGTGGATCTGCGCATCGTCCTCAACCGCACGCTGGTGTACGGTATCATCACCGCCATCGTGGTGGGCGTGTTTGCCGCCATCAACAGCGTGGTGGAGCATGCCACCTTGGGTCAGGGCGCAAGCCTGTTGCTGGAGCTGATCGTGCCGCTGGCGCTCGGCATCGTGCTCGGCAGCCTGCGTAAGTATGTGGACAGTTATATCAATCGCTGGCTGTTCCGCCGCCAGTACCGCGCCGAGCAGGCGCTCAACGACTTCGCGCGTACCTGCGGCTTCATCGAACAGCCCGAGCGCTTACTGGACCTGACGGTGCAGCAGGTGTTTACTCACAGCCACGCGCAGAGTGTGGCGCTCTATGAACGCGAAGCCGCCGGTTACCGCCGGGTGCGCCAACAAGGTACGACAGAATTCCCGGAGCGTGTGGCAGCCGACGATCTGGCTTTCGTGCGCCTGCGCGCCGGCGACCACGAAGCCGACCTGAATGAAATCACCAGTGCGCTAGGAACGGACGGCTACGTGTTCTCGATGGCGGTGCGCGGCCGCCTGATCGGCGCGCTGGCGTGCGGGCCGCGACCGGCGGAGCAATACACCGCGGACGAACGTACACTGCTCTACCACGTGGCTCAGCAGGCGGGCGCCGCTCTGTATGCGCTGCGCAGCGGTGAGCACGAACGTCTCGTGGATTCGATCGCCAGCGGCACGCTCGACCCGGCCAGCGCCCGTGAACGCGCGCGCCAGTTGGTGTCCGCCTGGCAGGTGGCTTGACCCGGGCGGCAATGACCATGGCGAGGACTGGAGCCCTAATTTGAAACTGGGAGCAACGGTCCCGGTCGCGATTCCCAATCACCGCGGCGGGTGGATCGGTGACCGCCCCGGCCGCTTCCACACAACCATGGTTTACAAAAAATTGTCGGTTGATCCTAGGAGATGGCGGTGGCGCGAATCAGCATAGAACTGCCGGAGCAATTCCCATTCAGCACCGAACTCGAGGTGCGCGTGGGCGATTTGAACTACGGCAATCATCTGGGCAATGACCGAGTGTTAACGCTGATTCACGAAGCACGTCGGCGTTTTCTGGAGTCTCTGGGCCTGGAAGAAATTGGCGCAGACGGCTTGGGTTTTGTGATCGCCGATGCCGCAGTCGTCTACCGCGCCCAGGCATTCTATGGCGACCGCTTGCGCATTGAGGTGGCGGCCGGGAATTTCGGCAGCCGCGGCTGTGACTTTTATTACCGCATCGCTCATGTTAACGATAGCCGCGTGGTGGCGGAAGCCAAAACCGGCGTGGTGTGCTTCGATTTTCCTGCGCAAAAGACCATAAGCTTTCCGGTGAAAGTGCTTACCAAGCTGCGTGGCAGTGTGGGTCAGGAAACTCACTTAACGGCACGACTGCGCTAGAGTATAGTCTCCCGGGAGTGAATCCGGCGGTGCGGCGCGCAGCGGCCCACCTTTTCAGCAACAAAAATCAGGTGTGGACCACTTGCCCTGGATCATCGCCTTCGTTATCTGGTTGCTAATCTTCATCATCGGCAGCATGGTGCTGGCTTACTTGCGCACCTCGCTGCTGACTGCAAGCGGCCTGTACCTGTTGTATCTCATCATTTATACGCTGTTAGGACCGGGACCCGATTGGCTGACGCTGCTGTTCTGGATCATGTTTCTGGTCATTCTGGTTCCGCTTAACATCAAAGAATTGCGCCGCCATTGGATCAGCAAACCATTGCTGGATGTGTTCCGCCAGGTCCTGCCGGAAATGTCCGAGACCGAGGCGGCGGCACTTGAAGCCGGTAGTGTATGGTGGGACGGCGAATTGTTCAGCGGCAAGCCCAACTGGAAGAAGCTGCTGGATACGCCGGTGCCGAAACTCAGTGAGGAGGAGCAGGCGTTCCTGGAAGGTCCGGTGGACGAGCTTTGCGGCATGCTCGACGAATGGAAAATCACCCACGAATGGGGTGACCTGCCGCCCCCGGTGTGGGAATACCTCAAGAAACAGGGATTCTTCGCCTATATCATCCCGAAACAATACGGCGGCAAGCAATTCTCGGCGCTCATGAATTCCGAGACCCTGGCGAAAGTCGCGACTCGCAGCCCCACGGCCGCTTCCATCATGGCGGTGCCCAATTCCCTCGGTCCCGCGGAGCTGTTGCTGCGTTACGGCACCGACGAACAGAAAAATCATTATCTGCCGCGGCTGGCCAGCGGCGAAGTGGTACCGTGCTTCGCGCTGACCTCACCCACCGCCGGCTCCGATGCCGGCGCCATTACCGATTACGGCGTAGTCTGCAAAGATATGTGGGAAGGCAAGGAAATCACCGGTATCCGTCTCAACTGGAACAAACGTTACATCACCCTCGCACCCATCGCGACCCTCATCGGATTGGCTTTCAAACTTTATGACCCCGAGCACCTGGTGGGCACCAAGGATGAATACGGCATTACCTGTGCGCTGATCCCGAGAGACACATCCGGGATCAGCATCGGCCGGCGGCATTTCCCGCTCAATATCCCGTTCCAGAACGGCCCGATCCACGGTAAGGACGTGTTCGTTCCGGTTGATGCCATCATCGGCGGCATGCCGATGGCGGGCCAGGGCTGGCGCATGCTGATGGAATGCCTGGGCGCTGGCCGCGCCATTTCCCTGCCTTCCAACACCACCGGTGGCGCGCGTCTGGCCGTGTACACCACCGGCGCCTATACCCGCGTACGCAAACAATTCCACATCGCCATCGCCAAGTTCGAAGGCATAGATGAGGTGTTGGGACGCATGGGTGGATTGCTGTATTCCATGGAAGCGGTGCGCACCATGACCGCCGCGTCCATTGACCAGGGTGAGGAACCGGCCGTGTGTGCCGCGATTTCCAAATATCACGTCACCGAGATGGGGCGCGTGGTCGGCAACGATGCCATGGATATCCATGGCGGCAAAGGCATCCAGCTCGGGCCGCGCAACTATCTCGGACGCGGCTATGAATCCATCCCCATCGCCATCACCGTGGAAGGCGCCAACATCCTGACCCGTAATCTGATGATCTACGGCCAGGGCGCCATTCGCTGCCACCCCTACGTGCTCAAGGAAATGCGCGCCGCCTCCATGGCTGAACATGCGAACCTGGCCGCCGCCCAGGCAGCTACCGATGAACAGCGCAACGCGGCTGTCAATGAACACAACGCCGCTCTCCGGCAATTCGATGATGCGGTGTTTGGCCATATCGGGCTGGCGCTCAGCAATACCGCGCGCTCACTGGTGTTGGCGCTCACCAATGCAAAATTCATCCAAGTGCCGATGCAAGGCCCAACCCGGCGTTTCTACCAGCACATCAACCGTTTCAGCGCCGCTTTTGTGCTGGCATCGGATGCCGCCATGCTAACCATGGGCGGCTCACTCAAACGCAAGGAAAAACTCTCGGCGCGCCTCGGCGACATGCTGAGCTACATGTATATCGCTTCGGCGGTGCTCAAGCGCTACGAGGATCAAGGCCGACAAAGCCAGGACTTACCATTGGTGGAATGGGCCTGCCGCCAGGCGCTCTATCAGCTGCAAGAGCAGATGCACGGTTTCCTGCGCAACTTCCCCAACCGCTGGGTTGCCGCTGCCTTGCGCTTCCTGATTTTCACCCGCGGGCGCACATATTCGGCGCCGCCGGATGAATGCGGCCACCGTGTTGCCGAGTTGATAAGCACTCCAAGCGCTACCCGCGAACGCCTGACCCGCAATACCTACACCGGTGACAAACACAGTGCTGTGGGCATGTTTGCGGAGGCACTTGTGCTGGCCCTAGAACTGGAACCGCTGGAAAAGAAAATTCATACCGCCATACACGCGGGCGAACTCAAGCCTGCGCCCCAGGTTTCACCGGTGGACGCTGCCCGTAGCGCGGGCATTATCAGCGAACTCGAAGCCCGGCAGCTGCATCGTCTTGCAGAACTCACTAGCGAGATTTGCGCGGTGGATGATTTCGCTCCGGATGAATTGGGCACCAAGCCTTTCCCGCAGCCTCACCCAGCACGGGCTTAATGTCTGCTACCAGTCGAACAATAATTCCCTGCATTCTGGATTAAAGTTAAAAGTTAATGGCTGCCAGTACCGTCATCTACGAAGTCACGGTTGATGCCGACGCGGACATCCTCGCGGAGTGCGACGCCTGGTTGACACAGCACGTGCATGACATGCTGCAGCTTCCAGGTTTCATGGATGCAAACATCCTGCGTCCTGAGACTGCTTCCGCCGCTAACGAATCGCTCCCAGTACGTCGAGTGGTTCAGTACATGGTGGCGAGCCAGGCCGATCTCGATCATTACCTTCAGGAGCACGCTCCGCGCATGCGCGCCGAAGCGGCGGCGCGCTTTGGCAACAGCATGCGCACCAGCCGCCGGATCTTGGATAAACACGGCGTGGAATTACCGGATATCAGCATCGCCGGCACAGCAATCGCGACGGCAGAACCGATTGTGTTGCACTGCCTCAACTGTGGCGCGCCGCTTACCGGAAAATTTTGCCCCAATTGCGGCCAGCAGAACCACACTTACGCTGCGCCCCTGTGGGGCGTCATCAATGATTTCTTCGGCAATCATTTCGGCTTCGATACAAAATTTTTTCACAGCATCCTGCCGCTGCTGTTCCGCCCGGGATTCCTGTCGCGCGAATACTCCGCCGGACACCGGGTGCGCTATATCAATCCGCTACGCCTGTACATCTTCAGCAGCATCATGCTGTTTTTCATCGCCTGGACGGTCGCCTCCCCGCAAATAGCGAGATTCAACCATGCCAACTGTCTTGGCTACAGCAACTGTAGCGTAAACAGCAAGTTATTCTCGTCCGATCAGCAGAACCTATACACCAATCCCACCCCATCGGACAAACAAAAACAACTAATCGCAAGCGGCACACAAAACAAAGCAGCTGATGTCGCAGCCACTGCGGCACAAAATGACTCAGTATCGGGGGAGATGTTCGGCAAGAAATTTACCATGTCCAAGACCGAATTCAAGGCCCGGCTCATCCATGACTTCGAAACCTATCTACCCAAGATGATGTTCGTGTTTTTGCCGCTGGTGGCGCTGCTGCTGAAGCTATTCTACCTACGCTCGAAACGCTACTACATGGAACACCTGATATTCACCCTGCACAATCACGCCTTCGTATACACGGCCATGATCTTCATTCTGCTGGCTGGAATGTTAGGCACCCATTTCCCAGGGCTGGCGGTGCCGGTACGCTACTTCAAGGACCTGGTCGGCTGGTACATCGTGGTTTACATCTTCCTCGCCATGTTGTTCTATTACCGCCAGTCCTTTATCAAGACCCTGGTCAAGTTCCTGCTGCTCGGCTTCATCTATTGGCTCACGCTCATCATTACGTTCGTGCTGGGCGTCGTCTTGATCCTTACCGAGGTGCTGGCGGTTTAGGCGCACACCCGGTTGCGTCCCGAATGTTTGGCGGCGTAGAGTTTTTCATCGGCAGCAGCGATCAAAGCGTCCACCGCATAATTGGGTGGCGCAGCGGCAACACCGAAACTGATGGTGACCCTCAATCCCGGCTCGAGTTTGCCCCATTCGTAGGACTCCACCTGCCGGCGGATTTTCTCGCATACCGCCGCGGCGTTCTCTCGCGAGGTCTCGGGAAAGCACAGCAAGAACTCTTCGCCGCCATAGCGGGCGATGATGTCGATGGAGCGGCATTGCGCACGCAGGATATTTGCCATCACCCGCAGCACATCGTCACCCACCATGTGCGAAAAACGGTCATTGACCACCTTGAAATGGTCAATGTCCGCCATCACCAGGGCCAGATCGCGTTGGTAGCGTTCGGCGCGGCTGACCTCAAGGCCGAGGCGGCTGTCCAGGTAGCGGCGGTTGTAAAGGCCGGTCAGTCCATCCTCGAGGGTCTGCCGCTGAAGTCTGAGCAGCAATTCCTCCTTTTCCCGGTTGGTGCTGCGCAATGATTCGGTGAGCGCGTGCAATTCATCTTTCTGTTCCGCCAGATCGCGGGTGCGGGCGCTCACCCGTTGCTCCAGTTCATTGCGGCTATGCTCCAGTTCTTCAAACAAACGCGCATTGGCGATGGCGATGGCAGCCTGACTGGCGAATGTCATGAGCAAATTTACATGGGATTCGCTGAACATGCCGCCGGTGTAGCTCTGCACGCTCAATACACCCATCACCCGCTCACGATAAGCCATGGGTACTGCAATCAGCGACTGTGTCTGTGGTGTGTCACCGATGTGAATGATGATGCGTTTGAATTCGCTGCCTTCCTCCTGCCAGTCGCGGATAAAGGCCGGCTGATTGTGACTGACCACCCAGCCCATGATGCCCACGCCCAGGCTCTGGCGCCGTTGCGGCTGGCGTCCCTGCGGATTGTGATGCAAACGGATATCTATTTCCCGCGAGCTGTCGTCATACAGCGCCAACATGAAGGTATCGAATTCCACCAGACTGCGGCTCTCGCGAAAAATAAGCTCCAGCAGTTCGTCGAGAACCAGCGAGCTGCTCACCGCCTTGCCTACGCGGTTCACCGCCACCAGTTCATCTACCTTGGTTTCGAGTGCGCGCCGCGTATCTGCCAAGCGCCTCACGATCAACACGATCAATGCCAGTACAATAAGAAACAGCACAAACGTGGGGGAGTCCAGCCGGTTGTAAACCAACGCCGTAAATACCGCGAGCGGAATGGCTGCCAAGTCAACTACGGCGGCAAAAAATCCAAACGCTTTGCGCCAGTCATAATTTTCAAGCCAAGCGATGACGGCCAAAAACAGCATGTTCAACAGCTGCATAAACAGCGCCAGCATGATGATCAACAGCACATCGCGCGGGACGAGCCGCAGGAGCGGCACGTCGCCGCCAAAAAATTGATACAGGCCGCCGGTGGTCAGGATGACGAACACCATCATCCCGGAATTGTGCAAGGCCCGTACAAACATGAGCCGCGTGCCATTGCGCGCATTGCCCCACGGTAGCAGCGGCCATATGAAGGCCGCGATACCGACAATCCAAGCGGCCTGCAGCGTACCGAAGATCAGAATGCTCGCGAACTGCACCACCCTATCGAGGGACACATAACCTACGTGCGGCGCCGGGAACCCAAAGGCGGCCACCGCGATTCCGAACAACACGAAACCGACGAACGCCGGCGAGCTGCCTATCTGCAAGTGCAGATGTAACGACAGGTAAACGAGGAGCGCCAAACTGCTGACGGCAAGCAATCCCGCGTAACTCAGTGATATGTGTGGAATGCTTCTTATATTGAGCATAACTTCCCTGGGCTGCGAATTTCGGCCACCCTAAACCGCTCGCTGGGACACAATAAGCTAGCAAGTCTAGGAATTAGCCTCTCCCGGCGGGAACCTGCGTGCTAGACTGATGGCCTAAAACCCCAGGTAACCCCGGTTTTATGGGGGAAACGGTATCTATTATTATGAAACACTCCTTCACCTTCTTTTTAGCCGCTGTGTGCATTGTTCTCGTGGGCTGCGCGCCGCGGGTGTTGGTGGAACATGACAACACCACGCGGTTCTCCAATCTTCATACCTTCGCCTGGGTAAGTCCACCCCAGGGAAAGGTGCGAAATCCGATTCTTGACAGCCAGATCCTGGAAGAACGGGTGCAACGCGCCGCGGTGGCCGATCTTTCCGGCCGCGGTTACACGCGAACCACACCGGATCAGAACCCGGATTTTATCATTACCTATCACACCGTTGGTAAGGAGAAGCTGCAAAGCACCGGCTCGAGCTTCAGCTTTGGCTTCATTGATGCCTTCCCCAGGGGCTTTGGCAGCGTGATCGTCCCAGTGGGCAACGATGTGCAATCCCGCGAACAGGGCACGCTGATGTTGGACATCATTGACGGCCACAGCAAGCGGCTGGTGTGGCGCGGCTGGACCAGTGACTGGGTCAGCCAGGATAATTATTCCCAACAGGCGATCACCGAGGCCGTCGAGGAAATCCTTGCCAAGTTCCCGCCAAAACCGCGGTCGTAAACCGCAGCACGGCACTGCTCACAAACGTCAGGGAACCGGATTAGATCGTGGCCAAGGTTGCAACGCCCCGCGCCATCCAGCCGGTGTTGCCGACGCCCACCGAAAATCAGGACTTCATGCTTCCGGGCGCCAAGCGGACCGGAATAGAAATCTTGCGCACTGCGGCAGGCATCGCCGCCGGCAACGTCTACGCAGTACTGCCTTCCAGTATCGGCCTAAACAGTCTCCCGCTGTCATGAACCCGCGGCTGGTCGCACATGTGGACATGGATGCGTTTTACGCTGCCGTGGAGCAACACGATAATCCGCAACTTAAGGGCCGCGCTGTCATTGTGGGCGGTCCGAGCCGGCGCGGCGTCGTCTGCGCCGCCAGTTATGAAGCACGGACGTTCGGTGTGCACTCGGCCATGCCTATGTATGAAGCCCAGCGGCGCTGTCCTGACGGCGTTTATTTGCCGGTGCGCATGTCGCGTTACCGGGAAATTTCCTCAACCGTATTCGATTGTTTCACGGAATTCACGCCATGCATCGAAGGCCTGTCCCTGGACGAGGCATTTCTCGATCTGAGTGACAGTTTGCAAGCCCACGCTCCGCTCATGCTCGGCCGCCGCATCAAGCAGCGCATCCGCGCCCGTACCGGTCTCGCTGCCTCCGTGGGTCTTGGCCCCAACAAACTGGTGGCGAAAATCGCTTGCGAGCGCGGCAAACCCGACGGCCTTCTGTATATACCCCTTGAGCGGGTGCGCGAAAGTCTCGATCCTTTGCCGGTTACCACCCTCTGGGGTATCGGCCCGCGCAGTGGCGCGCAACTGCAACAGACCGGCATCCACACCATCCGGGATTTACGGCTCGCTCCACAACAACTGGTTCAGGCTTTGTTCGGCAATCAATCACGCTTCTTCCAATTGCTGGCTTCCGGCCATGACGAACGTGCTGTCGGCGGGAGTGGGCGTGAACGCTCCGTGAGCCACGAAACCACCTTCGAACGGGACCTGACCGACCTGCAGACCCTCACCCATGAATTACGCCCGCTTACCGAGGGGCTGTGCGCCAGTCTGCGTCACCATGACCTGCAACCCAATACCTTGGTGCTTAAGCTGCGCACCGCGGATTTCCGCCGCCACGCCCGTCAACGGCGTTTTACCCCACCCGACAACAGCTTCGCGGTACTTTGGCCGCTGGCCAAGTCGCTGCTGGGCGAATGGTTAAGGGATAATTCCGGTCAGGCTTTACGGCTCATCGGCGTGGGAGCTCGGGATTTCGCGGCCAGCGACCAACTTGGTCTATTCGAGGATGGCTTGAAGCGTAACCACCGGCTAGATGCCACTGCCGATGCGGTGCGCGAGCGTTTCGGGGAGCATGCACTCCGTCGCGGCATGCCGTGACATACGCAATAAGGCATCATTAATCCATGTACGCCGCTTATTTCGGTCTCAGTGACAAGCCTTTCAGCATCACCCCGGACCCACGTTATCTGTTTCTCTCGGGCCGGCACACGGAAGCGCTCGCGCATCTCTTATACGGCGTCACCGAGAGCGGCGGTTTTATCCAGCTCACCGGCGAGGTTGGCACCGGCAAGACCACGCTGATTCGCAGCTTGCTCGAGAAACTGCCGGACACTGTGGACGCGGCGCTCATCATCAATCCGCGTGTGAGTATCCCGGAATTCCTGCGCAGCATCTGCCGTGAACTGCATATCGCCTGTACACCGCAACAAAGTCCCCAGGAACTCATTGATGCGCTCAACGCGCATCTGCTGGAAGTCCACGCTAAAGGCCGGCGAGTAGTGCTCATCATCGATGAAGCCCAGGCCCTGACTGGGGAGGTGCTGGAACAGGTGCGGCTGCTGACCAATCTCGAAACCAGCCGCCAGAAACTCCTGCAGATTATCCTGGTGGGCCAGCCGGAATTGCGCGAATTGCTGGCGCGCACGGAACTACGCCAGCTGGCGCAACGCATCACCGGCCGCTACCACCTGGAACCGCTGTCACCGAAGGAGACCCGCGCCTATGTGCATCACCGCCTGGATGTGGCGGGTGCCATTGCTCCGATCTTCACCCTCTCGGGGTTGCGCGCCGTGCAGCGCGTGACCGCCGGCATCCCGCGGCTTATCAACATTATTTGTGACCGCGCCTTGCTGGGCGCATTTACCCGTGAACTCCGCCAGGTGGATGCCGGCCTGGTACGGCACGCGGCCCGCGAGGTGCTGGAAAGCAAGCCCGCCGGCGGCAACCGCAAGACCCTGGCTTGGCTCGGCGCCTTGGCGGTGATCCTGCTGTCGGCCGTCACGGTACTGGCCGCCATCGGCCATCTGGGCGGCCTGCCGCCGGACACGCAGTCAGTGCCTGCAAAAACAGCCGCCAGAGCGGCCCCCAAATCCGCACCCGCCATCAGCGCCAGCGCCTGGCTCGCGGATGCCACCCATCCCACCGATACCGACACCGCCTTCAACACTTTATTCTCCCTGTGGGGCATGCACTACAACCCCGGCGGCGCCGGCAGTGGCTGCGAAGAAGCGCAAGCCGCAGGCTTGCGCTGTTTGTACCGTAAAGGCACCTGGAACAACCTGCGCAGTTTCGACCGTCCGGCCATCATCACGCTCACGGATGCCCAGGGCATTCTGCACCAAGTGGTGGTAACCGCACTCGATACGACAAGCGCCACACTGCAGGCAGGCAGCGTCCGCATGCGCTTCCCCATCAGTGAACTGGACCCGTTGTGGTACGGCGATTACCTGTTGCTGTGGAAACCAAACCCCAATGCACCACTGCCACTCAAGCCCGGTATGATCGGAACCGCGGTGAGCTGGCTGCGCACGCAATTAGCGACGCTGGAACATACGCCGGATTCCGGAAGTACAATTTATGACGCCAACTTGATCACCGCGGTGAAACAATTTCAGGCATCGCAACATTTAAGGGTGGATGGTATCGCCGGCGAAGAAACCCTGATCCATCTCAACACCGCCTTGAACGTGCCCGGCACGCCGCATCTCACGTCACCGGGGGACTGAGCATGTCGCTGATCCTCGATGCCCTGCGCAAATCGGAACGCACCCGCCAACAGACCCTCACCGGCCAGGTGAGCACCGCCGATATTGCGGCCGCGCGCCCGCGCATTCCGGTACCGTGGGCCACACTCATCGGTTTATTGCTGGTCACCAATGCCATCGTCCTGGCGATCATCGTGTGGCGCACTCCTGCGGACCGTTCCGCATCAAACGCGGTTGCAACCCGGATACCGATCAAGACGTCCTCGGCGGTGGCGCCCGCGCCTGCTTATCATCCTGAAATACGCTCGTTGGCTGCGGAGGCCGCAGGAATCAACTCTGCTGGCACGGCGACCACCACGGCCGGGCCTCCAGCCGCACTCCCGGCAAATTCGGTGGCAACCGCGCTGTCCGCTACACCGGCAGCCACACCGTCGTCCGCCCTGGGGCCGGCGATAAGCACGCCACTCAGTTCGCCTATCGCCGGCGCATCAGCTGACGATGCACCACCCCTCGACAGCCTGCCCCTGGCATTTCAGCAATCACTGCCGCCGCTGCATCTGGATGTGCACGGCTACGCGCGCAACCCCGCCGATCGCTTCGTGGTCATCAATATGCAGCGCTACATGACCGGCGACACCCTCAAGGAGGGTCCGAAGATAATCGCCATCACGCTCCAGGGAGTTGTCCTGGATTACGACGGCCGGAGATTTCTCCTGCCGCGACTCTGACTTCATCACCGGCGGCGAACCTGCCACACCGGGTTCGTTGCAGAATAACAAGCAATCATTTCCTTGACTTGATATGCCCGGCCGGTATTTTGCCTGGAGTTTATTCACGCAGCATTTCTCATTTAAAAACCTGTGCTCGTGAAAAAACAGAAATGAATCAGAGTTATTTCTGCTTTTGTTAAGCACAGCCGCCTGAGAATGGACTAAAACTAGTGCAGACATACCATTGGAGCATGCGTCATGAAAACGAGAAAACACACTAATCCACGGATTCTACTGTTGCTAAGCACAATATTCGGCCTAGCACTCGCGGCGACCACCACCTGTAGTTCCGCGCAAGACAATACCGAGAACCAAGCCGCTCAGTATGACAATATTGTTATGTACTTGGGTAAAGTCGAGGTACGTGGCCAGGAAAACATCATTAAAACTCTGCAAGCAATAAAAGTGGGTTTGCAGCAACCTTATTCCACTGATCCAAAACTGGCTAATGTGGTGGTCTGCCGCCTGCAGGATGCGGCCGGCAGCCATCTTAAGCAATGGCTGACCTGCGGTACTAACCGCAATTTGGCTGCCAACCGGGGCTACCTGCAAACAGCGATGCTGGTGACCGCACAAGATACTGACGCCGGCCAAGATGGCGGTGATCCCGGCAGCATCACCTGCGCCACCAGCGGCTGTTATACCGAGGAGTTTTCCGTTTTCAATGAAGCACTCGAAAGTCTGCCGGGGCAATACCTGCACACCTTGGTTAATGAGGCGGGATTACGCTCGCTGCTGCAAAAAATTCCCTATCCCGCTGCGCAGCAAACTCCAAGTTCCGCGCCCACCACCACTACCCACCACCCATGAAAACCCAACACCATGCCCTATGGATCGCGATCCTGTGGGGCGGATTCGTGGCCGGCACCATTGACATCGGCGCCGCGGCTTTGATCAACTGGCTCAGCCCTGTCACGATCCTGCATGCCATCGCCAGCGGCTTGCTGGGGAAAACGTCATTTAATGAGGGTGCGCCTGCGGCAATCCTGGGGCTGGGGTTGCAATGGGGGATGTCACTCATCATCGCGGGCCTGTTCGTCGCCGCTGCACGCCGATTGCCGGCGCTCACACGGCGCTGGATAGCCAGCGGTAGCGGTTATGGGGTGGTGATTTTCCTGGTAATGAACTATGTCGTGGTGCCGCTATCGGCAGCGCCGTGGAATCCGTGGAAACGGCATATCAGCGTCGAAAAGTTCATCGAAAATCTTCTGGCCATGATCCTGTTTGGCTTGATCGTCGCCTTATGCGCGCGTTATTTTACTTACAGGAACGCAGCCAGCCACGGTGAGAAGGCAGCGGCTTCTCCAGCCTGATTTACCCTGTCGGCAAGTTCATTCTCAGAAACTCCTGGCGCTCGCTACTGCCAGGTATTCTCGAAGCACAGCCAGTCAAGTTTATCTCTACCGGCGACATAGGCTTCCTCGATATCCGCGTTGGTGAAATGCACATCCGGTTCCTTCTGACGGACCGCCAAGGCTTCCAACAGTGGCCGGTATGAAGCACGCGGGAAATCCAGCAAGGTATTGGCGGCGCACAAGCGTAAATCCCAATCTTCCTTTTCGTCCGTCACCAGCCGGGCGAGCCAGTCGAGCGCGGCGTTGAGCGCCGCGGCGGTAAAATGGCAAAGTGGCAATAGATATGCTGTCCACTGGTAAACTGATAAACGCCCTGTCTGTTCAAATAACGAAAGCTCAATCATGAAACTGTACTACTCGCCGTTATCCTCCAACTCTCACAAGGTGCGCATTGCGGCCGCACTCCTTGGCATCAAGCTTGATTTGCAGAACCTGGAGTTGCCCAAGGGCGAGCAGCGCAGGCCCGAATATCTGGCCATCAATCCCATGGGCAAGGTGCCGGTGCTGGTGGATGGTGATTTCGTGCTGCCCGAGTCCGCCGCCATCATGATTTATCTGGCCGAGTCCAAACCGGACAACACACTGTATCCCGCGGAGCGACGTGCACGCGCCGAGGTCAACCGCTGGCTGTTCTGGGCCGCCAATCACTGGGCCCCGGCCATCGCGGCACTGGCGTTCGAGAAAGTCTTGAAGCCGCGGTTTTTCAACGGCGAGCCCGATCCGGTACAGATCAAGCGCCAGGAAGACCTGACTCAGGGTTTCTCCAAAGTGCTCAGTGAGCATCTGGCAAAACGTCAATGGGTCGCCGGCGATACCTTGACACTGGCCGATATTGCGATCGCCGCCGCCTTTGCAACTGCCAATCCAGTCGTGGCCCCACATTGCCGCCTGGTTCGCGCGTATCCAGGCGTTGCCCGCGTGGCAGGCCAACTTGCCGCCCAAAATGTCTTAGCCGTAAGGTGCCAATGGATGGAGACCCGAATACTCTGGCTTGCACTTCCCGTGGCCGTGAGCTGGACCCGAAGATACTTTCACATTAGCCAGACGCCGGAACCAGAAAACGCCTGCTACTGCGCCTTCCCCCAATCCGCAAGCGTCATCACGGCGCCCGCGCTCGCTGTTCTGCTTGCATAGCGAACGTCCCTGGTTACCAACACGCCTTGCTCACTCAGAGCCAAGGCGTGATAAGCCGCATCGTAGAACGTGACGCCGAACCAGGGTATTGCCCACCTCGTACAGCCACAACGAAGGTACTTTAAGCAGGAGTTTCCCGTTACTTACGGTTTCACGCAGTGCCAAGGCGGCCTGCATGTCTTCTCCCCCCGTCGGATCGGACACAACGATCTTCACAGCGCGCGCTCCCGCTCCTCACGCACCCAAGCGGCAGAGACCGGGGGTAACGCGTTACGCAGTGCATCCATCTTGCGGGCTGCATCGCACCGCTTGTGCTTACACAGCCACTCTGTTAACGCATGGTTAACCACGCGGCTGCGTTCGCCCTTGCCCACCTGCTTCAGGGCACGCCATATTAGTGTGTAATTGATTACATACCAATCAGGTGCGCCTTCAAGATCAAGACGGCCGGGTTATCGGATCAAAAACTCCCGGCGTTTGCCGCGGCCCAAGGCTTCATATACTGCTCCGGCGCCCGACCTTCGAGGATATCCCCGGTCTCCAGATACGGATACAGTTCGCGGTAAGTTTTAATTTCCGTGAGGGATAAGCGGCGGTTGAGAAGTTCCGGCTTGAGCTGGCTGGGATCGGTGAGTCCCGCGGCCGCCAGCACCCACATGAAATGCCGGACGGTGTTGTGGTGGTAGTTGCAGACGCGCTGGGCCTTGTCTTTGACTACCAACCCTTGCACACGCGACGGATCTTGGGTGGCGACGCCGGTGGGACAGGTATTGTTATGACAGCGGCGCGCCTGAATGCAGCCGAGCGCGAACATCATGCCGCGCGCCGAGTTGCACAGATCCGCGCCCATGGCGATCTTGGCCGCCACATCGAAACCACTGATGATTTTGCCGCTGGCCATGACGCGAATTTCCGTTCGCAAGCCGGTGCCCACCAGCGCGTTGTGCACGAAGATCAGGGCATCCAGCAGCGGCGTGCCCATGAAGTCGGAGAGTTCCTGGGGCGCAGCGCCGGTGCCGCCCTCGCCGCCGTCCACGGTAATGAAATCCACCAGAATTTTGCTCTCCAGCATGGCCTTGAGGATGGCCATGAACTGATCCTGCCGGCCGAGACAGAGTTTGAAACCCACCGGTTTGCCGCCGCTCATTTCCCGCAACTGCTGCACCCATTCCAGCATTCCGCGCGGTGTGGAAAAGGCGCTGTGGTAGGGCGGCGAGTCCACGTCCTTGCCCATGGGCACGCCGCGCGCCTCGGCGATGTCGCGGCTGACTTTCGCCGCCGGCAGGATGCCGCCGCCGCCCGGCTTGGCGCCCTGGGAAAGTTTAATGGCGATCATCTTTACGTTGTCGAGGGTGGCGTGTTCCCGGTACTGAACAGCATCGAATTTTCCGTCGTGCGCGCGGCAACCGAAGTAGCCGGTGCCCAGTTCCCAGATGAGATCGCCGCCGGCTTTCAGGTGATAGTGGCTGATGCCGCCTTCACCGGTATCGTGGGCGAAACCACCGAGCTTGGCGCCGGAGTTGAGCGCCTGGATGGCGTTGGCGGACAGCGAGCCGAAACTCATGGCGGAAATGTTGAAATGCGAAGCCATATACGGCCGGGCACACTGGCTACCGCCGATTTTTACACGCGGTTCCTGCTGCTGGGGCCAGAGTGCGGTGATGGAATGGTTGATCCATTCGTAGCCGCTGCGGTAGACGTTCTCAATGGTGCCAAAGGGGTGCACCAACCCCACGTTTTTGGCACGCTCGTACACCATCTCGCGCTGCTCGCGGGCAAATGGCAGGCCTTCCATGTCGCCTTCGATGAAGTACTGGCGTATCTGGGCATGCATGTCCTCAAAGGCGTAGCGGAAATGGCCGAAGATCGGATAGTTGCGCAGGATGGTGTGATGCGCCTGGGTTATATCGTAGATGGTGAGCACTACCAAGGCGCCCATAATGATGAACAACCACCAGAACGGATGCCAGAAGGCACCGATGACGGCGATGGAAATCAACAATACCAACAGCACAATACAGACGTTACTTTTTTTCATACGGAGCCTTTACCGGGAAAGAGCGTGGTCGTGCCGCTTCGGTGATAACCGGGCGGCACAGCATCCACTACCGAGGGGCCTGGATTATACGCCGGCAGCCCGAAAATTCGGCTCCGAGGGCCGCATCGTGCCGGCGACGGTGCGGGCGAGTACACTGCTGTTGATTGCTGCCACCATTGAATGGCTGCCCACGAGCATGAACATTCTCATCGTTGACCATTCCAAGGTTTTCCGCACCGTCCTCCACAAGATGGTGGCGAATCTTGGTCATCACCCGATCTCCGTAGATAGCGCCGAGCTAGCCGTGGACGTGTTGCACAAGGAGCCGGTAGGGCTGGTGTGTGCGGCACTGACGTTGCCGGGTATGAATGGCATCACCCTGTGCCAACAGGTACGCTCACTGCCCCAATATCTCAAGACACCTTACATACTGCTGACCTCCACCGACGACCAGCGGCTGCGCCATGAAGCCTTCGAGGCGGGCGTCACCGAAATTCAGGAACGCACCGACGCCAAGGAACTCACTGACCGGTTGAGCCGCTTTTTCCTGGATGAGCAGGAGGAAGTGCACGGCAAGGTACTGTACATCGAAGATAGCCAAGTGGCGGCGCATATTATTATCAAACTGCTGCTGCAGATGAACCTGCACGTGGATCACTTTCGGCTGGCGGATGAGGCGCTGGCGGCCTTCGAGCAGGAGGATTATGACCTCATCATCAGCGACATTCTGTTGGAGGGTTCCATCAGCGGCGTTGGCCTGGTGAACCGGGTACGCAATTTGACCACCCAGAAACGCCGCGTGCCGATTCTTGCGCTTTCCGGCGTAGACGATCCTTCGCGCCGCATCGAATTGTTCCGTTTGGGTGTCAACGACTACACCACCAAACCGCCGCTGGAAGAGGAAGTACGCGCACGGGTACGCAATCTCATCATCAACAAGCAGTTGCTGGACCAGGTGGAAAAGCAGTCGCATCAGCTTTACCAGATGGCGATGAAAGATCAGCTTACCGGACTCTACAACCGCAACTCCCTGCGGGAATTCGCCCCCAAATATTTCAGCAATGCTGCGCGCTACGATTATCCCCTGAGCCTGCTGGTGATTGATCTGGATCACTTCAAGAACATCAACGACAACCACGGCCACCTGGCTGGAGATAACGTGCTGGCACAGACCGGCCAGATGCTGCGCCAGGCCTGCCGTGACGGCGATCTGGCGGCCCGTGTCGGCGGCGAAGAATTCGTGGTGCTGCTGAATCACTGCGAGGCGGATGATGCCCAACGCCGCGCCCAGGATATTTGCCGGGCTATTGAAGCGCTGCGCCCCGAGGGCGTCACGGTCACCGCCAGCATTGGCGTCACCGCACGGCTCCAAGGCCAGCCGGTAAAATTCGAGGAATTATTCAAGATCGCGGACCACGCCATGTACGAAGCCAAGAAACAGGGCCGCAACCGTGTAGCGTTCGTGCCCTATACCTGATGCGGGATACCGGCGACGTTTTCCGGATTTGGGTTTATGGCTTGCGGTATTGCTTGCTGCTTTGAGGACATTGACGCCGGTTACGGCCAGGCCGTCAGCAGGAATGCCATCACCAGCACGGCCAACAGACGATGACCGGTATCCACCAGCCAGCCGGCAACTTTGCGCCGCGAGATGAGTGTGTCCACCAGTGAAGGCGCGGCCGTGAAACCCAGCCACAACAGCGCTGCCACAATCAGCGCGGTGCCCAGACCGGCATTATGTCCCACGTACATCAGACACAGTGCCAAAACCAAGGCTTGCAGGATACTGCAGACCAGCGCCACCAGATAGCGCTGCCAGCGGCCGCTGGATTCCAGGTCCTGCAATACATGCGGATTGGCCTTGAGCCAAAGTGGACCGAAGGTGAACGGCAGATACCACACGGCCCCGACGATGAACCCGCCGATACCGGCCACCACCACGGCCGCATAATTAATTTGCACTAACATGCGTTTCTCCCGCTGACTTGCATTGAAGTATGGCAGCGGTTCCAAGCCGCCTGGGTATGCGGGATAGTGAAATTCAACGGATGAATTTCGATCGCCCATTATCCCCGCTGCCGACCTGCGCTTCACGGTTCTTGATGAGTATGCCAGCATAGTAAAAGATGTAATAGCCCGCCAACAGGAAGTAGATTCCCAGGGTCAGGGGACTGCGCTCGTAGTCGGTGAACGCGCCCATCCCCGACGCTGAGTTTTGCACGCTCTGACGCACGCCAGCGTGAATCATGGGATACAACACCACGAACCGGTAAATGAGCCGGCCGATGAAAAGCGCTGTCACGGTCATACCGATGTAGGCGTTGGGAGTGAAAAAACTGCCCTCGGGGGTGACCTCAAATAGCGTGTGGACGGTGGCGTAATACGCCAATCCCAGGCCGGTGACCGCGCCGAGGACCGCCGCGGCAAAGCTCTTGGCGGAGGCGTAAGGCGATAGCAGCAGCACCAGGCAGAACACCCCCAGCACCAGCATGCGGAAGATCATTCTATTCTTGCGCAGCAGTTGCCTGCCGATATTTCGCTGGAAGCGGCGGTAAAGCACGAACAGCACCAAGGCTGAGATCAGGAGTGTGTTGCCGATATTGGCGATGGATAGATGCATGTCTGTCCCTGCTTTGCGCGCGCCGCGCACTCTAGCATGCGCAGTTCATTTCAGGAATCGTTGCCGATGATCAACAGTTGCGTGCCTTCAGGCGCAGTCAGCGACACCCCGGCCGCCGGCGTGATTGGGATGTTGCGTTGCAGCAGCTGCTGGGCGAGGTCTTCAGGCCGGATATGTGCAAACACCATCAGTGGCCGGCCGGGCGTGGCGGATTCCTGCAGCCCAAGATTCAGTCCGCCGGTGGCGAGCCGCATGCGATGCGGCTGCGCCGCGTCCGGCCCGGTATTTATCAATCCCAGTTGTTCCCAAAACCGGCAACTGGCCTGCAGGTTGCGCACCGGCAGACGGTATTCGTCGAAGTAACCGCACAGGGCGCCGCTCACCCGCGTGTTCACGGGCGAGCAGGTCCGGGCCTCCAGCAGCGCAATCATCTGCCGATCGGGATCATAAAAACCGGCTTCGTTGAAGCTCTCGTCACCCAGCTTGCGGAATTCGAACTGGATGCCCAGCGCCTCAAATTCAGCCATTTGCCGGCGCAAATGCGGCTGCACGAAGGTGAGCGCGGGTGAAGGGAAAGCCTGCTGGTGCAGCCCCAAGTACACATGGCCATCGGTAAGTACCGCATAGGGATGGGTCCAGACGTCGTTGACGGGCGCCCGTTCGAACCCCAGGCGCATATAGAAATCCAGGGAAGCCAGGATATCCGCTGTTTGGATGCTGATTTCCAGGAAGTTGCCGAGCATGCTGTGACACTCAGTCCGCGAGGCGTGCTGTCACCAGATCGGCGAGTGCTTGTATATGCTCAGGACGGTCATTGAGCGCCGGAATATAGCGCAGCGTTTCACCGCCCGCCGCCCGGAATGTTTCTGCGTAGCGCAGGGCGATTTCTTCCAGGGTTTCCAGACAATCGGCGGCGAACCCCGGACAGATCACATCCACGGTTTTCACGCCGCCTGCGGCCAATTCCTGCAGGGTTATATCCGTATACGGCGTAAGCCATTCGGCCTTGCCGAAGCGCGACTGAAAAGTCAGTTGCCAGTCATGCTCCCGCAGTTCCAGTGCGCTTGCCAGTCGGCGTGCGGTCAGTGCGCACTGGTCCGCGTAGGGATCACCCCTGCGCACCACCTGTTTGGGGATGCCGTGGAAGGACATCAACAGCCTCCGCCCGCGGCCATGCTTTTCCCAGTAGTCGCGGACGTTGGCGGCCAGGGCGTTGATATAAGCCGGATGATTGGAATAACCCTCAATGCAGAGGAGCGGCGGCGAGGCCAGGCATTTCAATCGGGCTACAGTGGAACCGACGGTGGCGCGGGCGTACTGAGGATACAGAGGCAACACCACGATGCGGGTGACACCTTCGGCGGCAAGCTCCAGCAGCGCCTCGGGCAGGGAGGGATTGCCGTAACGCATGCCGAGCGCCAGCGGCAGCCCCCTGCCGGTGCGCGTTTCCAATTCCTTGCGAAGCGCCGCTGCAATCGCCCGGCTATACATCAGCAGCGGCGATCCCGCAGGCCTCCAGATGCGCGCGTAGGCTGCGGCGGAGCGTTTCGGCCGTAATGGCAATACCAATCCATATAGGAGCGGCAACCATATAAGCCGGGGCAGATCCACCACCCAGGGGTCCGAAAGGAACTCGGCGAGATAGCGCCGCAGGGCCGCCGGCGTGGGGGCATCCGGTGTCCCCAGGTTGGTGACCAGCACGCCTGGATGTTGGTCTGCCGCGCTTGATTGTTGTGTGGGTGTTGGCATCGGAATAAATAAATTAAAGTGTGGGTGATTATGGCATGAGCATGCCGTACTTCGCTCGACCCGGGATCTGACGGGATTTAATTCAGGGAATCTGGCGTATATTTATGTCCGATCCGGATCGTGCCTTTGAAAGAAAACTCTTTGTAGGCTATCGATTTAGATAATCGATAAAGGAGCCAGTCATGTCAGTCATGAAAGATTTTCAGTCCTTCGTCATGCGCGGCAACGTGGTGGATATGGCCGTGGGTATCATCATCGGCGCGGCCTTCGGCGCTATCGTCAAATCGCTGGTGGATGACGTGATCATGCCGCCCATTGGATTGGCACTCGGCAACGTGGATTTTTCCAATCTGTTCGTGGTGCTCAAAAATGGCGCCAAGGCGTCTCCTCCCTATGACACCATCGCGCAAGCGCATGCTGCCGGTGCCGTCACCCTCAATTATGGGCTGTTCATCAATACCATCATCAGCTTCATCATCATCGCCACCGCGGTATTCATCCTGATACGTTTCATGGCTAGATTGCAGCATGCGATGCATAAGTCGGAAACTGTGGCGCTCACCACCAAGGAATGCCCGCAGTGCTGTTCGAACATCAACATCAACGCCAAGCGCTGCCCGAACTGCACGTCGAGCGTCTGATTTGATTATCTGGCACAACAAAAACCCGCCGCTGTTTTACGGCAGCGGGTTTTGTTTTCGGATTTCTAAGGTTTTGCATATCGTGCCAAAGCTCCCTTGAGCGTCCGGGCGATTTCAGAGCGCAGCCGTTTCGGTCCGAGCACTTCGACATATTTGCCCTGACTCAGAATCCACCAGCGCAACTGCCAAGTATCGTTGACAGTAGCAGAGACGGTCTTCCAACCCTGATGCTCCTCTTTTACCTGTTGATCATTCGCGAGCGGCGCCTCCTCAACATGCCGCGCCAAGTCAGCATGCATTCGAAGTTTCAGACGCAAAGGCTTATCGCTGACTGGAATCTCGAACTCGCCGGCGGCGAGATAGTCATCCAGATTGAAGCCTTTGATCCGCGTGGCCAGTCCAGACAATTTTTCTGCGCTGCGCATGCGGTGCAAAGCGTACTGACGCACATCGTCATAGTCCCAGGCAGTGGCGACCAGGTAATACACCTGATTGACCAGCACCAACCCCAGTGGATTGAGTTCATAAGGTTCACGTGGTTGGCTCGCGTCCACCGGCTGGTAGACCACCCTGAGGCGCTTGCCTTCGAGCAGCGCATCATAAACCGCTGTTGCCACCGCATCGGATACCTTTGGTGGTATTCGCTGCAAATCCCGCGACGCGACCCGTACCAAATCCTGCCAGCGCGTGAGAGCGCCATCGGCATGCATCGCAAGTACTGAACCTGCCCGCGTGAAATATCCTTGCAGATGCCGCCGTACTACCGGCGGCAACAAATCTTTTGTGTGCAGCTCCATGAGCCGGAAGCTCAAGGCCGTATAGCCATCCATGGCGGGGAATTCGACCCGCTCGGCACCGTTGCCCCAGTACCAACCATGTTGACTCCCGCGCTCATCGCATAGGAGGTCAGTAAATTCTTCTTGAAGTTTTACGAGATCGCGCTGAATGCTACGGCGGTGGATGACTTCCCCCGTCAGGCGGACCTGCTTCTCGATGTCCCGCACGCTGATTCTCCGGGGTGCCGCCGGAATCATCCGCAACATCGTCCATTGCCGCCTCATTACCCCGCTGGCAATCGTCATGGCCGAATCTCCTCTTGAAACCGCCTGGTTATGCGTTCTGATCGCGACACGCTTTGTCGCGATACTGGCGCAGGATAGCACTAGGCACACGCAGAGGAACCCACCCATGAAACGCCGTCGCCGATTCAAAACGGCTCCTGCCATCGGCTTCGACCCAACCAATGGCTGTGAACCGCTTTGCCGCCTATGGGTATTGCGCATCCTCGCGCTGCCCCAGGTGTACCCCCGTCTGCAGCAGGGCGGCTCATTCCACGATGAGATTCTCTGGGAACAGCTTGGTATGCATCCGGGACCGCAACCCAAGGATTGGGAATCGTGCCCCAAACCGCCGCCATTAAAGACCATTCAGCGCGCCTTGGTGAATGCGGAAAAGGCCAAGCCTGGTTTCAGCGGTCCACTCGCGATCAATCTGCTGCGCCTGCAGCAGGAGCTGGGGGTGTCGGCACTTGAGTGCGAACTGCTCGGATTTTTCATCATCCTGAACAGCATTGAGTGGCTGGACGTCGCTGCTGACTACTTGGGCACACACCTCAATAACCTGATGGTCTATCAAGCACTCGCCCGCATCCTGCACCGGCCAATCAAGTCCATCACCGACGCGCTCGGACCCGATGGCACTTTGCAAAAAGCAGGACTGTTGCGCTTCGATTCCATGGATCGGGGCAGCTTGCTTACCCGCATGGACTTGATGAACGGGCTTTGGCACGTTCTCAGCACCGAACACTCGAGTCCGGAACGGCTGTTCAGCATGTTCTTCAGACCGGCGCCGGCCCCGAGTCTCACGTTGGCCGACTATGCGCACTTGGGCCCCGATGTGGAGATCCTGCGCGCCCTGCTCGCCAATGCGTCCAGCAGTCATACCTCCGGGGTCAATCTCCTGATCTACGGGCCACCAGGCAGCGGCAAGACGGAACTGGCACGATTGGTTGCGAAGGAAGCCGGGTTGGCACTGTTTGAAGTCAGCACCGTGGACCAGAGTGGCGATCCGCGGGCACCTGCCGAACGTTTGCCCGTGTTTCAACTCTGCCAGACCGCGCTCAAGCAGCGCCCACAATGCGCCGTGCTGTTCGACGAGCTTGAGGATGTCTTCCCGGAGGATTTTGATATCGGGTTCATCGGCACCCTGTCATTGGGGGACAAGCACAAGGCCTGGACCAACCAGGTACTGGAGTCGAACCCGGTACCCGCGATCTGGATCAGTAACCGCATCGGTCAGATCGAAGAAGCCTTCCTGCGTCGCTTCAGCTATATCCTGGAACTCGATACCCAGAGCCGCAGCGTGCGCCGGCGCCTCCTCGCGAACCAGTTCCAGGGCCTGGACGTGAGCGAACACTGGCTGGACCGCCTGGCCGACATACCGCACCTTATGCCAGCGCATACGGCGACCGCCCTGCGTACAGCACAGATCGCAGGACGAACCTCGGGGCGGGAGACGGAAGTCATCATTGAACGCACCCTGTGCAAGCTGCAGGACGCGTGTGGTCACCGCGTGCCCAGTCCAAAAGACCGATCCGATGAAGTCCCCTACACGCTTGAGTATCTCAACCCGGATACCGACCTGACTGCGCTCGTCTCGGGGCTCAAACGCCAGATCAGCGTCCGGGTGTGTCTATACGGCCCCTCCGGTACCGGCAAAACCGCCTTCGGTAAATACCTCGCCAAGGAACTGGACCGGACACTGTTAGTGCGACGGGCCTCGGATTTGCTCGGCATGTATGTCGGTCAATCCGAAAAGAATATCGCCCGCATGTTCCGGGAAGCCGAGCGCCAGGGCGCTGTGTTGATGGTGGATGAGGCAGACAGTTTCCTGCGCGAGCGCATGGGTGCTCACCACAGTTGGGAAGTGACGCAGGTTAATGAATTTCTGGTGGGCATGGAGAACTACGGCGGCCTGTTCATCGCCTGCACCAACTGCATGGATGGTCTCGACCAAGCGGTGTTCCGACGCTTCGATGTCAAGGTCCGCTTCGATGTGCTTACGCTGCCGCAGCGCCTCGCACTGTTCAACGATATTTTGGCGGTACCGGGCTTGAGTCCCGTCGCTCAGTCCGGACCTTTCGCTGCACAACTTGAAGCTTTAAACGGCCTGACACCGGGCGACTATCTGGCGGCGGTGCGCGGTCTGCGGGCCGCAGGTTCGGTGTCGCCAGAATCATTACTGCGGGCCCTCGATAGAGAGCTCACGCACAAGCCAGAGTTCAAGAAGCACGCCATCGGTTTTCTCGGGTAAGACACACACTAACTTTTTTACAACCAGAAGGAGATTGATCATGAGTAACATACGTAAAGGCACAATCACGAGTTTTTATTACGGTGCAGAAGAGGCCGCTAACGATCCTTGTACTGTGGCAATGAACGGCACATCAATCGCGGTTACCTACTATGATCCGTATGCGGAAAAGGATGTAACCTACAAGGGCAATGCCAGGGGCGCGGGCCACTACGAAGTAGCCCGGGATGATGGCGAAGGCCAAGGAACCTTTCACTGTTTCGAGAACAGCGAGTTCATCGAGGGATACTGGACCGAAGGCGGTGAAGGTGGCATGTGGGCTATCAAAATAAAGAAAGATAGTCCAGCATGAGGCAGTGCTAAAGCGGTGCAAGGACGCACCGCTCTCTCAAGTCAAGCACATAGATGCTTGATTTGTGGAATCTGCAAAAGCTCAGAAAGGGTTTTTGCAGATATTCTAAGGTCTCATCAACTCTTGCTATTCATATCGGAGGTAATGAAATATCGTAAGTTATCTCTTTCCGTATTTTTGAACGAATGTGACAACGTCCATTAGCATTTCTTTATACGATTCCTTATCCGCTTTTTTTATTTTCTGCAAAGCGTTCCTCCAGTCTGATAACAAGCCTATTTTAAGGCCATTTATTGCATCTAATCGCTCGAGCAGTATAATCCCGTGATGCTGTAGTTTTGATGGCGTCTTGAATAGACCATCACATGTAATTGTCCCGTTGTCAAAGTCAGAGAAGCTAATGAGATATGTGTTGGGTAAAATATCTGCTGAGAATTCACACTTATCATATTTCTGCTGAACTTTTTTTTCTAATTTGTTATATTCCTTTTCGCCACTTTCAGAAAGTTCTTTCGTAAACACAATGACCATAATTCCCCGGTCCTTGACGCTTGAGTCCCCTTTGAGCGCGGCAGTGAATAAATCATTTGCGGTACTTTGCTTATTAGATATTGGCCTTGTCCTCCGCCGTTCATTCCATGTCTTTTTCGCTTTTTCAATGTCTTTCATTTTTACTGACTGATTTTCCTCCCACTGAGTTTCAAACCATGTCTTTGCATTTTTGATGGTTGCCCGATCATCAACAAGCAGAGAAAGCTCATCCCATTTGCTCTGTTCTGCGCCTTCAAGACCGAGACCATTGGCGGAAGCATTCGCACTGCCGAGCACCATTACACTTTTGCCAATATAGGCTTTAGCGTGGAGTCGACCATTTTGTTTTATTGATTTTGGGTATTGTTTGAATAATTTTTCAATCTCGGATGGGTTCGTGCCGCCAGAATCGAGGTTTATTATGAATCGAACTTTGCGGCCCGGACAATCCAGACCAAAAGCTCTTATCGCGCCTTCTCCCCAGAAAGCTACCGCGATATCCAAATCACTTTCTGACTTGACCCACTCAGTAAGTTTCTTATGATCAGTGATCAATTTTATATTCATAAAATTCTGCCTCTATGATCTCTCCAATAGATCTTAGTTCATCGGTAACCATCCGAACATGATTTCCCCCGTGTGATTTGAATCGTGGATAGAAAAACCCGCTGCTATTTTAACAGCAGCAGGGTTTGTTTGTGACTCAATTAATAAATCAGCGTTCCAAGATGGCGGTCACGCCCATACCGCCGCCGGTGCAGATGGATATCAGCCCGCGGCCCTTGCCTTTCTGCGCCAGCAACTTGGCGAGTCCCGCGACAATGCG
This sequence comes from Gammaproteobacteria bacterium, assembly GCA_027315405.1. Classification (GTDB taxonomy): domain Bacteria; phylum Pseudomonadota; class Gammaproteobacteria; order Natronospirales; family REEB76; genus REEB76. Next base: position 35,988 of record DAHUYB010000097.1, read on the forward strand.
TCCGCCGGTGGCGCCGAACGGATGACCGAGCGCCACGCTGCCGCCTTTTACGTTCATTTTGCTGCGATCAATGGAGCCGAGCGCGGCTTTGCGACCGAGACGTGTGCGGCAGTAGTCTTCCGACTCCCAGGCCTTGAGCGTGCACAGCACCTGCGCGGCAAACGCTTCGTGGATCTCGTAGAAATCGAAATCCTGGAGTTTGAGTCCGGCGGTGTCCAGCATCTTCGGAACCGCATAGGTGGGCGCCATCAGCAGACCTTCGCGGTAAATGTTGCTGATGGAGGAGAAGTCCACCGCCGCTACCGCGAAATGGGTGAGATAGGCCTGCACCGGAATGCCGTGGGCCTTAGCCCAGTCGTCGCTTGCCAGCAGCACGGCGGAGGCGCCGTCGGTTAGCGGCGTGGAATTGCCGGCGGTGAGCGTACCGCCACCGGTCTTGTCAAAAGCGGGTTTGAGTTTCGCGAGTTTTTCGAGGCTGGTATCAGCGCGCACATTATTGTCATAGTTTGCGCCGTTGAACGGCACCACCAGATCCGCATAAAAGCCTTCTTTCCAGGCAGCCGCAGCTTTCATGTGGCTGGCGTAGGCAAGCTCGTCCTGCTCATGCTGGGTAAGCTTCCATTCCTTGGCCATGAGTTCACAGTGCTGGCCCATGGACAGACCCGTGCGTGATTCAGTAACCGCCGGGAAATGCGGTTTCAAATCACTCGGACGCCAACGCGAAATCGCCTTGAGACGCTGGCCAAAGGTACGGGCGCGATTCAGGTCCAGCAGAATCTGCTGATAGTGACGGCCGAACACGATAGGCACGTCGCTGGCGGAATCCACGCCGGCGGCGATGGCCGATTCCAGCTCGCCCACGGCGATGCGCGTACCCAGTTCGATCGTGGTTGACAGCGAGGTGGCACAAGCGCGATCCAGATTGTGCGCGGGCGTGTGCGGATGCAGGCCGCTCGACAAGACCGCTTCGCGCGTCATGCTCCAGTCGCGGGAATGTTTCATCACCGCACCCGCCGCCACATCGCCGAGAATTTCGTTCTTCAGGTTGTAGCGGTCCACCAGCGCCTTGACGCTGGCACCCAACATCTCCAGATTACCGATGCGCATGTACTCGGTGTTCATGCGGCAGAAAGGAATACGCACGCCGCCGAGAACGGCGATGGGACGGGGCAATTTGATCATGGAATTCTCCTGTTAAAGCGGCGCGGCGGAACCTGGAGTGGAATTATGATGCCACAGCCCGCAATTACGACGCTCCTGATATTATCCACCCGCGGTCAAGCGCGTGCCTATGCGCCGCAGCGTTTCAATAATCTATGCAGCCACCCCTTCCCCAGCGCAGCGATCCGTCAATGGCCGGTGCCACAACCGTGCGCCGTTGGCCGCTGCTGCGCGCCGAGGCCGGCGCCACGTTGACGCTGGCCGCGCCGCTGATCGTTCACAACCTGGCGCTGGTGGGCATGGGGCTCACCGACACCATCATGGCGGGCCTCCTGGGCGCGAACACCCTGGCCGCGGTGGCGGTGGGCGCCAACATTTGGGCGCCGATATTCCTGTTCGCCCTGGGTGTGCTCATGGCGCAATCGCCCACCACCGCGCATCTGTACGGTGCAGGCAGGAGCGGTGAGATCGGTCACTACACGCGGCAAATGGCCTGGCTGTCGCAGGCATTCGGCTGGGGCGCGTTCTTCCTATTGCGTCACACCGCGCCTTTCATGCGCGCCATCCACATCGAGCCCGCCATCATTCCCAACGCCAGCGCCTATCTCGATGCCCTTGCCTGGGGCATGCCCGGTGTGTGTCTGTACCAGACGCTGCGTTTCACCAGTGAAGGCATCGGCCACACACGGCCATTGCTGGCAATTGCTTTGGGCGCGCTGGCTGTCAACGGCGTACTCGATTACGTGCTGATGTACGGCAAACTGGGATTACCTGCGTTGGGTGCCACGGGTTGTGGTTATGCCACTGCCACCAGCCAGTGGCTGATGTTTCTGGCACTGTGGTTATATATGCGCCGCCGCACGCTGTTTCGGCCCTTAGAAATATTCAAGCGCTTTGAATGGCCACAATGGGCGCCGCAGCGGGAATTGATCTGGCTGGGCGTACCCATCGCCATCGGCATCTTCATGGAATCAAGCCTGTTCGCAGGCGTGGGTCTGATGATGGGCACGCTCGGCACCGACATCGTGGCCGCGCATCAGATCGCGCTCAACTACGCGTCTTTTGTATTCATGGTGCCCATGAGCATCGCGCTCGCCATCTCGGTGCGCGTGGGCCATGCGCTGGGGCGCGGTGATCCGAAAGGCGCGCGTCTCGCGGGCTTCGCTGGCATCGGTTTGTGCCTGTGTTTTGAAATCGCCTCGGCGCTCAGCATGCTGCTGTTGCCACACTGGATCGTGGTGGTGTACACGCGCGATGCTTCGGTCGCGCGCATTGCGGTGAGCCTGTTGTACATCGGTGCGATCTTCCAGCTCTCCGACGGGTTGCAAACCAGCGCCGCCGGCGCGCTGCGCGGCTACAAGGACACGCGCGTACCGATGTTCATCACCATCATCGCTTATTGGCTGGTGGGTTTTCCGCTGGCCTGGCTGTTCGGCATTCCGCTGCATCTCGGTCCGCAGATGATCTGGGCGGGTTTCATCGCCGGATTGACGGTAGCGGCGGTACTGCTGCTGTGGCGCTTTATACTATTGAGCCGGCCTGCAGCGAGCACGTTATAGTAGCGGTCGTTGATGGTTTGATTTCTAGCGGCACATCAACAAGCCGGACGCAATCACCCGCTTGAGGTAACCCCATGCTCAAGACCCCCGCCTACGCCGCGCTTACCGCCAAGGCGGCACTCGTGCCGTTTTCCGTCGAGCGGCGCGAACCCGGTCCCCATGACGTACTGATTGACATCCGCTACTGCGGCATCTGTCATTCGGACGTTCACCAGGCACGCGACGAGTGGGGCCGCAGCATCTTTCCCATGGTGCCGGGACACGAGATCGTGGGTACGGTCGCGAGGCTCGGGGATAAAGTCACCCAATGGCAAGCAGGCGACACCGTCGGGGTCGGCTGCTTCGTGGATTCCTGCCGGATGTGCGAAGCCTGCCGCGATGGCGAGGAGCAGTTCTGCGAACAGGGCGCGACTTTTACCTACAACAGCTACGAACGGGATGGCAAACCCCCGACCTACGGCGGATATTCCACACGCATCGTGGTGGATGAGAATTACGTGCTCCGCATCCCGGACGGCATGCCGCTGGAGCGGGTCGCGCCGCTGTTGTGTGCCGGCATCACCACCTATTCGCCGCTGCGGCATTTCGGCGTGCACGCCGGCAGCCGGGTAGCAGTCGTGGGGCTCGGGGGTCTGGGCCACATGGCGGTGAAGCTGGCCAAGGCCATGGGCGCGCATGTGACCGTGCTCAGTCATTCGCCGGGCAAGCGCCAGGATGCCTTGCGGCTGGGGGCCGATGATTTCATTGCCACCCGGGATGCCGAAGTCTTCACCCAGCATGCCAAACGCTTCGATTTCATCCTCGATACGGTCTCCGCCCGACATGACTACAACGCCTATCTGGGTCTGTTGCGCCGGGGTGGGACGCTGGTGCTGGTGGGGTTGCCGGAAGCCTCGCCGCTTTCGGCCGGCCCACTCATCATGGGCCGGCGGCAACTGGCCGGTTCGCTGATCGGCGGCATCCGCGAGACCCAGGAGATGCTGGAGTTCTGTGCCGCGCATGAAGTCGCCGCCGACGTGGAACTGATCCCGATCCAGCGGATCAACGAAGCCTACGATCGGCTGGTGCGCGGTGAGGTGCGCTATCGTTTCGTCATTGATATCGCCACCCTGAACCGTGGCTAAGCGATAACCATCAACCCACTGACAATCCGAACGCCGTCAGTGCTGCGGCATCTGCTCAGTTTCCGGCATGGCCGATGAATGTTGTTCCATGATGCACCACTTGCCATGCTGTTTCTGATAGACAAAGGTATACCGGGCATGGACATCCGCGGGCTTGCCATCCTTGACTATGTGAAAAGTATACAAACCGGAATTGATAGCCGTATTGGCGCCGAGAACACGAATATAGGCTTTGTCGATCTGCCCCACCGGCTTAAGCTGCAGAAAGTGCTCGAAATAATCGGCGATCTCGCGGCGGTTGCTGCGGATGCTGTTGGATAGGGTTGGAATAAGCACGCCGCCGAATTTACAGTAGAGCGCAGCGACCTTCTCCGCGCTCCCGGTTTTGAGCGCGGCATTCCAGAGTTCAAACTGTTTGGCGATAAATGCCGGGCTCGGGTCGTGGTTGCTTTTGGCAAAGGACGTGACAGGCACGGCAACAGTGGTAATCATCAGGGCTATTAAAAGCATGGTGGGTTTCATGTTTTCTCCTATTTGATTGTATCGTCATCACAAGGTGATATGAATCATAGCCGCCGGCAATTGAACTGCGCATTCATTCATACATCTTCTCATGCCTATGCTTCAGTCGTCGCGTTGGCGGGTTTTGCAGAGTACGCTGGTGTCTTGCCCCCATATTCCATAACTCAGGAGTGATAGCAGTACAGCACCGCTCACATACAGAGCTGGCGCCATGGCGTTTCCCGTCACGCCGATGATCGCGGTGATGAAGAATGGCGCCAGGCCGCCGAATAGCATGACGCTGAAGTTGTAGATCAGCGCCACGCCGGTGGCGCGCACGCCCATCGGTACCGTTTCGGTCACGGCGCTTGGGAATGGTCCCCACACGAATGCCATGCACACGGTGGCTGTGAATTGCAGGATCAGGTATCCAGTGAAGCCGGGTAAGTGCAGCACCCAGGCCGTGAGCACCAGCACCGCAAGCGCGTACAGGATCATAGCCGTCACCAGCATGCGCTTGCGGCCCCAGCGGTCCGAGAGATGGCCGGCCAGCGGACACAGGGCGACCAACAGTACGCCGCACAGCATGGTGGGCAGGGTTGCCTGTGCCAGACCCAGGTGCAATTCCCGCACTGCGAAGATGGGCATGTAAATGAAGGTCACATAGAAGGCCACCGTGGCTGCCACCGTCAAACCGAAACCGCTCAACAGGCCGCGGCGCGCGTCAATGATCCCAGCTTTGAAATCGGCGGCCGTGGCCCGCGGATGTGAACGCACGTAGGCCGCGAATTGCGGTGACTCCTGCAAACGCCGGCGTATATAAAAACCCACGGGCCCCACCAGGATTCCGAACAGGAACGGGATGCGCCAGCCCCAGCTGTGGAGCGCCGTCGGCGACAGTTGGTCGCTCAGCACATACACCGCCAAACCCGCGAGGGTGACGGCCAGTGCCTGCGAACACATTTGGAAGCTGCCGTAGAATCCCCGCCGGCCGGCGGGTGCGTATTCCACCAGCAAGGCCGTGGCACTGGAAAATTCACCGCCGGCTGAAAATCCCTGCAGGATACGCGCGCCCACGACCAACAGGGGCGCCGCGAGCCCAATGCTGGCATAGCCCGGAATGAGCCCCAAACCGGCGGTTGCCAAGGCCATCAACAGCACCACCAGGGCGACGGCCCGTTTGCGCCCCACACGGTCGGCATACAGGCCAAAGACGATGCCGCCGACGGGCCGGAAGATGAACGCCACACCGAGCGTGGCGGTGCCGAGCAACAAAGCATTGGCGTGAGATGCGGCCGGAAAGAACTCGCGGGCAATCACCAGGATGAACAATCCAAAGATGGTGAAATCGAACCATTCGAACGCATTGCCGATGGTCGAAGCCACGACGACTCGGCGCAGCACAGCGTTGGACGCAGACTCGAGTGGAAGAGATCGGGTGACACTCATGCCGGACGCCGTCTAGGGTTTCAACCCCGTAACAATCGGCACCTGCCAGACGGCATAGCCGTTGGGATCACGAATGCAGGAGGCAATATCGTCGAAACCCGCGCGGGCGTCGCCGGGTTTCATTCCCGCCAGTTCCGCCACCGTGGACGCATAACCGTCACGCCAGGATTCAAAGATCCTGGCCATGGTGTCGCGCGGCACCCGCAGTGTATCCACGGTTATATAGGTGACCGCAAGCTGACGGATACCGCGGGTATGCAACTCATTCCAGGTGCGCCGGCCGATGCGCGGGTCCACGTGCATGTGTTTGCTGAAGCCTGCCATGGCCTGTTGCCAGAATGCATCGAGATCGTGGCGCGTGGGGTAGGCATGAATCATGCCGTAGTCCTCCACCAGCAGATGCAGTCGCCCGCCAGGGCACGTGACGCGGATGAGTTCCGCGATGACGCGCTCGGGTTCCGGCACCGATTGCAGCATGTGGCGACAGGCGACCAAACCAAAATGGTCATCAGCCAAGTCCAGTGCAAAAGCATCGCCTTCACGGAATTCCAGTCGGGGTGCGAGCTGGGGATAGCGTCGCCGCGCGTAAGCCACCTGCTCCGGCAGGATTTCAACGCCCAGTACTTGCGCCTTGGGCAGGTGTTCCGCCAGGCGTGAAGTGAATTCACCGCTGCCGCAACCCACATCCAGAATGTCCGCGTTCGCAGCCAAGCCATAGGTGGCGATCAACTCGCGTTCCTGCGGCCAGATGGCCTCGGTCTGGGCAGCCAGGGTGCGCAACATGGATTCGTCGGCCATGTGCTGTTTTTGGGGGTTCAGGTCGGTGCTCATGTGAATCAACCGGCGGGGAAAGCCGCGGGATTATAAGGAATTTGTGCTTGCGCCGCCGCACGCGGTTCGCTAGCCTCTGCCATCCCTCCATCTCCATTCCAGAAGGAGCACCCCGTGGCCCAGGGCAAATTGCGCAAAGATGCGGGCTTGGTCGGCCTGTTGTTCGTGGGCGTGAGTACCATGATCGGCTCCGGCTGGTTGTTCGGCCCCATGCACGCGGCCCAGGATGCCGGGCCCCTCAGTATCGGTTCCTGGGCCATCGCTGCGCTGGTGGTGGGACTCATCGCTCTGGTCTACGCAGAACTCGGGCCGCTGTTCACCAAGAGCGGCGGCCTGATGTACATGAGTCTCATCACCCATGGCCGGCTGGTGGGCCGGATCTGGAGCTGGATACTGTTTTTGGCCTACGTGTCCATTGCCCCGGTGGAGGCCATGGCGGTGGTGACCTATGCCAACAACTATTTGCCCGGCATGGTGCATCCACACACCGGATTGCTGACCGGCCTGGGCGTTGCGATCTCGGTGCTGGTGCTGGCTCTGCTTACGGCACTCAACTTTCTGATCCTGCGGCTGATTCTTCTGCTCAATACTATCGCCACCTGGATCAAGGTGTGCGCGCCGGTCGGCACCATCATCGTGCTGCTAATCTACTCCCATCATCCCGGGAATCTGTCGGTGTCGGCCCATGCCAGCGGCAATGGCATGCACATGCTCACCGCGATTTCCACCGCCGGGGTGTTTTTCTCCCTGTTCGGCTTCACCCAGGCGATCCAGTTGGCGGGTGAAACGGACAATCCATCGCGCAACATCCCCATTTCCGTGATCGGCACCATTATTATCGGCTTCATCGTCTTCGTACTGGTGCAGTACGCTTTCGTGACGGCCGTGCCGCCGGAGCTGCTGGCGAAGGATGGCTGGGCCGGGCTTAATTTTATCGGCGATGCGGGACCCATGGCGGGTCTTGCAATAACCATCGGCGCTTCCTTCTGGGCGCTGGCCTTGTATGCCGATGCCATCATCTCGCCGGCATTCTGCGGTTACATCTGGACCACCGCCACTTCGCGCATGCTGATGGCGATCTCCGATGAGAAACTTGGCCCCGGACAACTCACTCGCATTAACCGGCATGGGGTCCCATGGGTGGCGTTGATCGTCACCTTCATCATCGGTTTGTTGTTCTTTTTCCCATTTCCTTCCTGGCAAAAACTGGTGGATTACGCCTCCTCCGCCACGGTGTTGTCCTATGGACTGGGCTGCATCGTGCTATTGCAGATGCGGCGGGTGATGCCGCAGGTGCACCGACCGTTTAAGTTATGGTGGGCGTGGATCATCGCACCGCTGGCTTTCATTGCCTCCAACTTCGTCATGTTCTGGGCAGGATTTTCCGTAGTCAGCTTTTTATTTTTAATACTGCTGGTGGCTCTGGTGGTATATCTGATTTATCGTGCACTTAAATCCGGCGAAAAGGATCCTCTCGACTGGCGGCATGCACTTTGGCTGCTCCCGTATTTCGGCGGTATGTGGATACTGGGTTGGATTGGCCCGGTATCCATGGGGGGCATCGGTGCGCTCAACATCTATTGGGACATGCTGGCGGTGGCGGTGTTGAGCCTGGTTATCCTCTATATCGCCTTGAATACCAGCGTCAGCGCCGAACGCTCGCACGCGTATTACGCCGACATCCTCAAGGCCGACGCCTGACGGACACCAGATGACTGCGCTGGTTGGATTGCTCGCGATTCCGTGAAGCCTGCGCCTACGTCAGCCTTAGATTCAGGCCTGCCGCATCAATCGGTATCGAATTGCTGCCACCAGTGGGCGGGCGGCGGCTGTGGCGTCGCAGGCACGGGCATGTCAGCGGCCGCCGGCAGCACGCGATACAGCACCATGGGCTCCTCGGCTTTGACTTTGAAAATTTCCTCGAAGTACGGTGGCTGCGGTACCGGCAGAAATTTCCTGTTCTCCGGTTGGTCGCTGGGACCAAGGTATTTGGTGTTCACCAGCACATAGGCGCCGGGTTTGATCTCACCGCGGTGAATTTCGGCGTAAAGTTCGCGGCTGGAGCGTACATAAGGCATGGGCGCGCCCAGCACATAGAGCGTCATGGGTCGCGGCCATTGGAAACTCACCACCTGCCCGGGTTCTTTCGCCATCACCGCCTTAATCTGTTCGTATCCCGCGAGGCCGCCGATGCGCCGATCGTGAAATGGCAGCCAGGCGATCACCATCACCCCGAAGAACAGAATGAATGCCGCTGCCCAGATTTGCAGCGCTGCCCGCATCCATCCGCTCCAGCGTCCGCGGAACAGCATGGGTACCGCGGCCAGCGCCAGCAATGCCATGGCCGGCGCCGCCGGCAGGATGTATTTGCTCTGCTTGGACGCCGAAATGGTGAAGAACAGCAGCGTCCATAACGCCCATGTCAGCAGCACACGCCAGCGGAATTCACGGATGTGACGGAAGCCGAAATAGATTCCCAACGGCAACAGCAACGATAACGGAAACATATCCCCCCAGACGGTCTGCGCATACATCCACCAGGGTTGCAAATGATCGAATCCCACCAGGAAGCGGGTGAAATTCTGATATACCAACACCGCGCGCACGAATTCCCAGTTCACCGTCAAGCCGGCGGCGATATACCAAGGCACAATGCCGAGCAGCGCCAGCGCCAGCCCGCGTATGGGCGCCAGGCGCCAACCTTCCCTGAATATCCAAGCGCTGCGTATGCCCATGTCACGGCCCGCGCTCATCACCGGTTGGGCACTCACGAAGGCCGACACTATGATTTCAATGGTCATGGCCGGCAGCGTGATCGCCAAACCCACCGGACCCTTCGCGGCCGTGGCCAGCAGCACCCCCAGCCACAGTTCCCAGGGAAAGCCGCGGCGCATGGGATCGGTGCGCAAATGCACAAAGCCACTGAAAGCGATGAGCGTTCCCAGGATCAGCAGACTGTCGGATTGAGCGGTGAAAAAGTTGTAGAGAATCCCCGGCAGCGCCGCGGCGGTGAGTGCCAGCAGCCAGCGTGGCCACTGGGGAAACAGTTCTTTCTGCAGACGTACCAGCCACCACACCCACAGCAGCAAGCCGATATACCCCGGCAGGCGGATGGCGGCCAGGAGCGGCAAACCGCTGAGTTTGCCGGCGATGCCCAGCCAGAAGTACAGCGGCGGGTATTCAATGTAAGGCACGCCGTTCTTGATCGGGATCAGCCATTCGCCGCGCGCCAGCATTTCGCGCACGGCCTCTGCGAAGCGCGGCTCCATCGAGGGTACCGGCCCATGATTGAACAACGCCAGCGCGTAAATCACGGCCAGCGTCACGAATAACCAGTTAAGCGGATTATATTTTCTCAGGGGCTGCATCAATATCACCTGCCGCGAACCCAACACCGCAGCCATCATAGCAAGTCTTTTTCATGCGAAGATGCCTCGCATGAATTACCGCCATGAGTTTCACGCCGGCAATTTTGCCGATGTGATGAAGCACACGCTGCTGATCATCCTGCTGGAAGCTTTGAACCGTAAACCCGCCGCCTGGCGTTATTTCGATACCCATGCGGGTGCCGGCCGTTACGATCTCAAGAGTCAGGCGGCGATAACAACAACCGAAGCAGCCAACGGTATCGGCCGGCTATGGCCACAGCGGAATAACGCACCGGTTCCGGTGCAGCAACTGTGCGCCATTGTTGCTGGAGTGAATCCGGCACTCGCGACGGGTGCCGTGCCGCGATTCTATCCAGGCTCGCCTTCGATTGCCGCGGCGTTGGCGCGTACCCAGGACCGGCTGGTGCTGGCAGAACTGCATCCCCAGGAACAACGCCTGCTGCGGAACCAGTTCCACGCTGATCCGCGTGTGGCGGTGCATGACCGTGACGGTTATGAAATGCTTACGGCACTGGTGCCGCCGTCCGAACGTCGCGGTCTGGCGCTCATGGACCCACCCTTCGAACAGCCGGATGAATTCAATGCACTGCTTGAAGCCTTGCGCAACGCACACGCCCGCTGGTCCAACGGCGTGTATGCACTGTGGTATCCCATGAAGGACGATAGTGCCGTGAGCCGTTTCTACCGCCAGCTGGCGGCATCCGGTATGCCACACATGCTGGTGGCAGAATTTCGCGTGGCGCAAGCGGCCGCCGGACTTTTCTCAGCCTGCGGCATGTTGGTGGTAAATCCACCCTGGCAAAGTGAAAAGACCATCGGCGAAGCCCTGCATTTTCTGTCGGATGCGCTGGCCCAGGACCGTGGAGACAGCCGCGTGCGCTGGCTGCCATCAGGAACGGAGGACTGAATATTCTGGCGTTGGTCTAACCCATTCATGTTTACGTAAGCGGCGGGCCGCGGATAAAACCGCAAGTTTGACAAATGACTAAAGGTCATCTAAGAATGGCCAGCAATCGTACCCAGGGGATGCTATGGCACTCAGTAGCCGGGCTATGACAGCCGACCAAAAGCAGTTGCGTCGGGCTTCTATACTGACGGTGGCGCTGGCGCGTTTCGCCGATACCCCCTACAACGAGCTCACCATGGACCGTATCGCTGCCGATGCGGCCGTGGCCAAGGGCACCCTGTATCTGTACTTTCGCAGCAAGGAAGAACTGTTCCTGGCGCTTTACGCAGACGAGCTCGCTCGCTGGTTCGATGAATTGGACGCCTCTCTGGAAAAAAATCGCCGCGCTACCAGCTTCGACAATGTCGTGCAGCTGCTGTGCGATTCGCTCAAGAATCGTCCCATGTTTCTGCGGCTCATCGCCATAGTGCACACGGTGCTTGAACGCAACGTAGACTTGACCACAGTGCGCCGTTTCAAAACACGCATGAAGGAACGCGTGTTGAATACTGGGGCGCTGCTGGAAGCCTCGCTGCCCTTTCTCAAGCCGGCCCAGGGCGCCGACTTATTGCTTAAAATCAACGCACTGGTGATCGGTTTCCAGCACCTGGCTGAGCCTTCCGGTGTGGCTGCGGAAATTCTTAAAGAACCTGAGCTGGCGTTGTTCCGCGTAAATCTCACCGAACAACTGCTGAGTACCTTGCGGACATTGCTCATGGGGCTGGCTTACCAGGCCAAGTACGGCAGTGAAAAATAGGGCTTCCCTGGACGGAAAAACCGCGCTGATTACCGCTGTGTCCAACGGCTTGGGAGCCGAATGCGCACGCCAGCTCGCCGCCATGGGCTGTCACCTGATTCTGGTGGCGCGCCGTGAGCATCGCCTGCAAGCCCCCCGGCAGGAACTGCTTGCCCGGCACCCGGTCAGTGTGCAGGTGTTACCGGCGGATTTGGCTGAACCCGATTCGCCCCAGACACTCTACGATGACATCAAGGCCGCGGGTTTATCCGTTGACATACTTGTCAATAACGCCGGTTATGGTATCCATGGTGAGCACGCGGCGCATGCGTGAACCGTCGCACGGCATTTGCCTGTTGCAGCCGCAGGATTACCGGCGCATGCCGTGGAAAAACGGCTTGGGAATGACCACGGAGCTCGCGGTTTCTCCAGTAGGCGCCGGACTCAATGGCAAACCCTTTGATTGGCGCGTGAGCCTTGCCGAGATTGAGACTAGCTGCGAGTTCTCGCGGTTTCCGGGTTATGACCGCAGTATTCTGCTGTCTGAAGGCGCCGGCATGGAATTCAGTTTCGATTCAGCCCCGCTGCAGCGCATCGAACAGCGTTACCAGCCTTTCAATTTCAAGGGTGAATGGCAAACCTATTGCCGCTTGCTGAATGGGCCAGTGCGTGACTTCAACGTGATAAGCGTGCGTGCCAAATTGAGGCATGCTTGTGAGGTAGTCACGTCCCTCAGCTCGATTAACTGGCAGCCGAACTCCGGGGTATTACTGATCCATTGTTTCGCGGGTGGACTCATTCTGGAAGGTGCGAGCGACAGGCAGATCGAATTGGACACACGGCACACTCTGCTGCTGGAGAAACATGCCGGTAGTCTCAAAAATGCGCTGTTGAAAATCTCTGCCATATCGACGGATATGGTCGCGGTCATTGTAAGGATCAACAATTATAGTTGCTGAGCCCGCCAAGGTAAGGGCGTCAAAGGTCAAAATACCGGCGATATTTTGCCCCGCCCGAACGCCCGCACAGAACACGCGGGCCGGTAGGCGCAGCAGGAATGGTTGCTTACAAATGCATTTCGACGGACAGGAAGTGATGGGCCTGCCAGGACTCGAACCTGGGACCAAGGGATTCACATGTTCCCGCCGTTTCCGGCAGGGGTGGACTATCTCATCACCCGCAGCATTTATTGCTGGTAGGGTGCGGGAAGCTTGAACCTGTTATTAAGGGCACTAAAGCCCTCAGGTAGTCTCTGCACCTTCCGGCAGTGTACCGCCGGTTTGGCTCAGGGTTACCAGCGGCAAAGCCGTGGAGGCTTCCCTGAATTCATCCCGTTTGCATCTGCATCTTGCAATGCAGAGTCACCATTTTGATGAGTCCCCTGCTCTAACCAACTGAGCTACAGGCCCATTTCTGTCGGGCCGATTATAACAGCTCATTTCAAAAACAAAGGCCGCGCTGGGCGCGGCCTTTGATCATTAGCATTACATCTTTTAGGACGAAGATTCGTCCAGGAAACTGCGCAGTTGATCGGAGCGCGATGGATGCCGCAGTTTGCGCAACGCCTTGGCCTCGATCTGACGGATACGCTCGCGGGTCACGTCGAATTGCTTGCCGACCTCTTCCAGGGTGTGATCGGTATTCATGTCGATGCCGAAACGCATGCGCAGCACCTTGGCTTCCCGCGGCGTGAGGCTTGCCAGCACCGCGTGCGTCTGCTCACGCAGACCTTCCGAGGTGGCGGCATCCACCGGTGAAGTAACCGACACATCTTCGATGAAATCGCCGAGATGCGAGTCCTCGTCGTCGCCGATAGGGGTCTCCATGGAAATCGGTTCTTTGGCGATTTTCAGAACCTTGCGTACCTTATCCTCGGGCATTTCCATCTTCACCGCCAGTTCCTCGGGCGTCGGTTCGCGGCCCATCTGCTGCAGCATCTGGCGGCTGATGCGATTCAATTTATTGATGGTCTCGATCATATGCACCGGGATGCGGATGGTGCGCGCCTGGTCGGCGATCGAACGGGTAATGGCTTGGCGAATCCACCAGGTCGCATAGGTCGAGAACTTGTAGCCGCGGCGGTATTCGAATTTGTCCACCGCTTTCATCAGACCGATATTGCCCTCCTGGATCAGATCCAGGAACTGCAGGCCGCGGTTGGTGTACTTCTTGGCGATGGAAATCACCAGGCGCAGGTTGGCTTCCACCATTTCCTTCTTGGCGCGGCGCGCCTTGGCCTCGCCGATGGACATCTGGCGATTGATCTCCTTGAGTTCCTGTATTGAAAGGTGCGCCTCATGCTCAATGGCCATGAGCCGGTGCTGCAATCGCACCACTTCTTCTTTCTGCCGGCCCAACGCCGAGGACCACTTGCGTTTGGATTTGATCTGGCGATCTATCCAACGCACGTTGGTCTCGTTCTCAGGGAAACTCTTGATGAAATCCTTGCGTGGCATGCCGGCTTTGCCCACGCACAGGCCCATGATCTGGCGTTCGTGAGAGCGGATGGTATCCACCAGGCGGCGTAGTCCGCCGGTAAGCATGTCGGTCATGCGCGGTGTGAGCTTCAGCAGCATAAGGGTTTCCGCGAGCTGCTTGCGCACACGCATGGTGCTCTTATGGGCGGTGCCGTGCTTGGCGATGGCCTTAACGACTTTATCGTGCAGCTTTTTCAGCTGCGCGAAACGGCGCGCGGTTTCCTCCGGATCAGGACCGGTGTCCACCGGGCTGGCGTCCGCATCCGCGTCGCTTTCCTCGTCCTCGTCGTCTCCCGGTTTGCCGGATTTGGCCTTGACCGGCACTTCTATGTCATCACCGGCCTCGGCGTCTTCCTCAGCCGGCGGCAGCTCGCTGACTACCGGCGTTTCCACATGCGGGGCCGGTTCCTGCACTGAGTTATCGGCATTCGGATCAATGAACCCCGAAATGATGTCCGTGAGTTTGGTGCGGCCTTCAGCAATGCCAGCGTATTCGGAGAGCAGCAGCGCCGAGGATGCGGGATAGGTGGCTACCGACGCGAGTACCTGGGTCAGGCCTTCTTCGATGCGTTTGGCGATCTTGATTTCGCCTTCACGGGTGAGCAATTCCACCGTCCCCATTTCGCGCATGTACATGCGCACCGGGTCGGTGGTACGGCCGAATTCCGCATCCAGTGCGGCGAGCGCCGCCGCCGCTTCTTCCGCGGCTTCATCGTCATCCGCAGAGGACGCTGGCGCTTCGGTCAGCAACAGTTGGTCGGCATCCGGCGCCTCTTCGTGCACCGGGATGCCCATGTCGTTGATCATCGCCACGATCTCTTCGATCTGCTCCGGATCAACGATCTCGTTGGGTAGATGGTCGTTAACCTCCGCGTAGGTGAGGTAGCCCTGCTCCTTGCCCTTGGCGATCAGGAGTTTGAGCTTCGACTGCTTGTCTTCGTTCATGTCGGCCATGGTGTCTCGGGTGAAAAACGGCGCCTGTGCGGCGCCGGAGGGGAACCGTTAATTTTATCAGAAAATCTGAGTTTTTCCAGGTAAATCAAGTGCTTCATGGCTTGAAGCCGCCCCGATCGCCAGGCCGCGCCTTCAGCAGATGGGATAACTCAGTCTTTTCACTGGCTTCCAGGGGGCGCTGCCGGGAAGCCTCCAAAAGGTCCGCGAGCCGCTGTTCCGCGGGACGCCGGCCTTCCAGATCGGTCATCACGGCCTGAAACTCGCTTTCCATGGCCTCCGCAGGAATGACCAGCTCCACTTGCGCAAGTTTCATGAGGTGGCTCCCGGTCTCCGTATCCCGCCAGTGCTCCAGCAGCCCCGCCCCGGAGATATGGGGATGAGCCCGGGCGAATTCCAGCACGGCTTTCAGAACCTCAACGCCCTTGAGGTTTAAGCCCTCCAGCGCCGCCGGGTCGCCTGCCAAAGCTGCCAACGCCGGCCGGGTTAACAGCAGAGCGATAGCCTTGCGTACTGGGCCGGTCAGGCTCGGGCGGCCCCCTTGGATGGTCTTGCGGGCGGACTCGCCGTGGTCGGATGCCTGACTAAGCATAGTCAATTTCCCGGAATCTACCTGGGCGCGTCGCGCCAGCTCCGAGACCAGCATCTCCCGGTAAAGGCCGGCCGGTAAGCGCAGGAGATGGGGCCGGGCCAGCTCCACCAGCCGCGCGCGGCCATCCAGACTGCCCAGATCCGTCTGGGTGCTGAGTCGGTCCAACAAGAAGCTGGATAAGGGCACTGCTCCTTTGATGCGAGCCTCAAAGGTATCCTTGCCTTCCTTGCGTACCAGGGTATCCGGGTCCTCGCCTTCGGGTAAAAACAGAAATTTGATCTGCCGGCCTTCACGTGCCTCGGGCAAGGCGTTTTCCAGCGCCCGCCAGGCAGCGGCACGGCCGGCCCGGTCGCCATCGAAGCAGAACACCACTTCCGAAGTCACCCGGAACAGGCGCTGCAGATGCTCGCTGGTGGTAGCAGTGCCCAAGGTCGCAACGGCGTATCGCAATCCATGCTGATGCAGCGCCACCACGTCCATGTAGCCCTCCACCACCAGCAGCCGCTGGATATCGCGCACTGCCTGCCGGGCTTCATACAAACCGTAGAGTTCCCGACCCTTGTGGAACAGCGGTGTTTCCGGCGAATTCAGATACTTGGGCTGGTCTTTGCCGAGCACACGGCCGCCGAAGGCGATGATGCGCCCGCGGCTGTCACGGATCGGAAACATGATGCGTTCGCGAAAGCGGTCATAGTAACGGCCATCGTCACGACGGATGATGAGTCCTGCTGCGCTCAGACTTTGGCGTCCCGGATCATCGCTAGCGAGGGCTTTTAGCAGGATATCCCAGCCGGCGGGTGCGAAACCGATGCCGAACTCCAAGGCGATTTCGCCGCTGAGACCGCGACCCTTGAGATAGCCTACAGCCTCGGGCGTATTCCTGAGCGCCTCGCGATAAACGCGCGCCGCCTGGTCCAATACCGCGTACAAGGGGGCCTGATCCGAGCGGGTTTCACCCGCTTCCTGCGGCACCTCCATCCCTATCATGGAGGCCAGCTGCCCCACGGCCTCCACAAAATCCAGATGTTCGTAATCCATGAGGAAACCGAGTGCCGTACCGTGGGCGCCACAGCCGAAACAGTGGAAAAACTGTTTGCTGGGGCTGACGGTGAACGACGGGGTCTTCTCGTTGTGGAACGGGCAACAGGCGGTGAATTCCCGGCCGTGTTTCTTGAGCGGCACACGCGCGTCAATCACTTCCACGATATCGACGCGGCTGATGAGTTCGTCAATGAAGCTCTGCGGAATGCGCGCCATTTTAGTGCTGAGGGGTAAGGCATAAAGGGCGAGGAGTATGGTTAAAGCGAAGCCTGCGGGGCTTCACCCCTCACCCCTCACTCCTTACCTTGGTTGGCTTTATAGAGCATGCCAACAGCCCCGGCAGTCAGCCGGGAAACATCAGCCGCCCAGCTTTGCCTTGATGCGTGCGCTGACCGCACCCATGTCGGCACGGCCCTGCACCTGGGATTTGACCAGGCCCATGACCTTGCCCATGTCCTTGAGGGAGGTGGCGCTGCTACCCCGGATGGCCTCGGCGACGAGTTGATCCAACTCGGTTTCCGAAAGCTGCGCAGGCAGGTAGGACTGGATTAGCGTTATCTCGGTGCGTTCCTGATCCGCCAGATCCTGGCGGTTGCCTTTCTCAAACTGAGTCACCGAATCGCGGCGCTGTTTCAGCATCTTGTCCAGCACCACCAACACCTGGCTATCGTCCAGAGTGATACGCTCGTCCACTTCGCGCTGTTTGATGGCGGCCATCATCAGACGGATCACCGACAACCGCGGCTTGTCGCCGGCGCGCAGGGCGTCTTTCATATCGTCGGTGATTTTCTCTCTCAGTGACATGAATTTTCACCACCCTGAAAAACACTACGGCGCTTTCCTGTGGAGAAGCGCCGCATTCGGTATCTCGAAAACCTGGCTGTGAGACCGGATCAATACATGCGTATGTGGCGCGACTGTTCGCGGGAAAGCTTCTTCAAATGACGTTTGACAGCCGCGGCCTGCTTGCGCTTGCGCTCCTGCGTGGGTTTCTCATAAAACTCGCGGCGGCGCAATTCAGTCATCACCCCGGCCTTCTCACAGGAACGTTTGAAACGACGCAAAGCGGCGTCGAAATGCTCGTTATCCTTCACGCGTACGCTGGGCATTCAGTCCTCACCTTAAATTAACACCGAAGCGGCACGGGCGGCCTCGGAAGGGGCGGGAATTCTACCGAGCGGCGTGTAGAATTGCAAAAATGAGGGTGCCATGAGAATCCTGGGAATCGAGACTTCCTGTGATGAGACCGGGGTAGCTGTCTACGATGGTGAACAGGGTCTCTTGGCCCATGCCTTGTACAGTCAGGTCGCATTGCACGCCGAATACGGTGGGGTAGTGCCGGAACTGGCATCCCGTGACCATATCCGCAAGCTGCTGCCCATGATCCAGGCGGCCCTAGCCCAGGCGCATACGCATCCCGGTCAGATCGACGGCGTTGCTTACACCGCCGGCCCGGGCCTGATGGGCGCGTTGCTGGTGGGCGCCTGCCTGGGGAGGGCCCTGGCGTTCGCCTGGAAAGTACCGGCCATCGGCGTCCACCATATGGAGGGCCACCTGTTGGCCCCCCTGCTGGAAACACCGGCCCCGGTTTTCCCCTTCGTGGCGCTGCTGGTGTCAGGTGGACACACCCTGCTGGTGGACGTCCGGGAGGTGGGGCATTACCGGACACTCGGTGAATCCGTGGATGACGCTGCCGGCGAGGCCTTCGACAAGGTCGCCAAACTATTGGGGCTGCCCTACCCTGGCGGTCCGGCGCTGGCGAAACTGGCCGAACGCGGCGTGCCGGGAAGATTTCGTTTCCCGCGCCCCATGACCGAACACCCGGGGCTGGATTTCAGTTTCAGCGGCCTCAAGACGGCGGTACTCACCACACTGAAGCGTGCCCCGGAAAATCCACAGACCAAAGCGGATATCGCCTGCGCTTTTGAAGAGGCGGTGGTGGACACGCTGACCATCAAATGCGAACGTGCGCTTCAGAAAACCGGACATCAACGGCTGGTGGTGGCGGGCGGCGTGGGGGCAAACCGCAGACTGCGCGCGCAGCTGCAACAAAGAGTGGCGCAACTCGGCGGCCAGGTTTTCTATCCACGTCTGGAGTTCTGCACTGATAACGGCGCCATGATCGCATTCGCCGGTTATGTGCGTCTGCGCGCGGGCCGCAGAACGACGCCCCCGGCGGTGAGCGCGCGCTGGCCGCTGGACAGCTTAACCGTACCCTGAACATCGGGAATCAATATGGATAGCGTTTTCATCCATGACCTGCGTGTTGAAACCGTGGTCGGAATTTACGATTGGGAACGCCGCATCCGGCAGACCGTAAGCCTGGATCTCGACATGCGCACCGACATCCATGCCGCCGCCGACAGTGACCGCATTGAAGACACACTGGATTACAAAGCGGTCGCCAAACGTGTCGTACAGTTCGTCAGCGAACAGCAATTCCAACTGGTGGAAACCCTGGCGGAAAAGGTCGCCGGCCTGATCCTGGATGAATTCAAGATCAAAGAACTCAAGGTAACTGTGCACAAGCCCGGTGCCGTGAGCGGCAGCAAAAGCGTCGGCGTCAGCATAGAACGCTCGCGCCATGCCTGAGATTTTTATCGGCATCGGCAGCAATATCGAACCGGAGTCCCATATTCGTGAAGCCGTGCGGCGATTGCGCACATGCTTCGGAGGGCTGCGGCTTTCTCCCGTATACCGCAATCCGGCCGTGGGTTTCGTGGGCGAGGATTTTCTGAATCTGGCGGTGGCCTTTGACAGCCGTGAGCCGGTGGCCGGCGTGCGCTCGACATTGGATGCCATCGAGGCGGAATGCGGGCGGGTACGCGGCAGCCCGCGGTTTGCTGCGCGCACCCTGGACCTGGATTTGCTCATGTACGGCGAGGTGGTCACGGATTTCCCGGTGAGACTGCCGCGCGCGGAAATTCTCAAATACGCCTACGTGCTCAAACCGCTTACGGACCTGGCAGCCAACCGGCGTCATCCGCTGACTGGCCGAAAATTAGCCGCGCATTGGCGTGAGTTCGACGCCGCCAGCCAGCCACTTATCCCGGTGCAACTGGGAGATTTGTAGATGCTTGGCAAAACCGCGGGCGTATACGCCTTCATAAACTATAGTGTCCGGCGCAACTTCATTCTGTGCCTGCAACATCCCGCTCGCAATACAGGCTACGCAAAATTCAAACAAGCGGATTAGGGTTCTCGCAGTCGCAATACCGGCGCGCCTCGGCTCTATCCCCTGCTAAGATGACCCCATGAAAATCTATCTCGTGGGCGGTGCGCTACGCGACCGCCTCCTGGGCTTGCCGGTGAAGGAGCGCGATTACGTGGTGGTGGGCGCGGCGCCCGCCGACATGAATGCGCGTGGTTTCAAGCCGGTCGGCAAGGATTTCCCGGTATTCCTGCATCCCGAAACCCACGAGGAATACGCCCTGGCCCGCACCGAACGCAAGACCGGCCGCGGCTACCATGGCTTCGAATTCCATAGCGCTCCGGATGTCAGCCTCGAGGACGACCTGCGGCGCCGCGACCTGACCATCAACGCCATGGCCGAGGACCAGCACGGGCAATTGGTGGATCCCTACCATGGACAAAGCGATCTGAACGCGCGTCTCTTGCGACACGTGTCGCCGGCGTTCGTGGAAGATCCGGTGCGGGTGCTGCGGGTGGCACGTTTCGCCGCGCGTTTCGCAGGCCTGGGGTTCAAGATCGTGGATGAGACCCTGGCGCTGATGCGTGCCATGTCGGAAAACGGTGAAGTGGATGCGCTGGTGCCGGAGCGTATCTGGCAGGAGACCTTGAAAGCCCTGCAGACCGACACGCCCGCGGTGTTTTTTCAGGTGCTGCGCGCCTGTGGCGCGCTGCAGCGCGTGTTTCCGGAAATTGACCGCTTGTTCGGCGTACCACAGCCGCAAAAACATCATCCGGAAATCGATACCGGGGTGCACGTGCTGCTGGTGCTGGAACAGGCGGCCCGGCTAAGCGACGACATGGCGGTGCGTTTTGCGGTGCTGCTGCATGATCTCGGCAAGGGCAGCACGCCCGCCGATATCCTGCCGCACCATTACGGCCACGAAGAACGCAGCGTGAAACTCGCGGAAGCGCTGTGCGCGCGTCTGCGCGTGCCCAAGGACTATCGCGAGCTGGCGGTGCTGGTGGCGCGCTATCACGGCCAGGCGCATCGCGCCCAGGAATTACGCGCCGACACCCTGCTGAAGCTGTTCAAGGCCTGCGACGCCTTGCGTCGGCCGCAGCGCTTCGCGCAATTCTTGTTGGCCTGCGAAGCAGACGCCCGCGGCCGCCTGCGTATGGAACACGCGCCCTATCCGCAAGCCGACTATCTGCGCGCCGCACTCGCTGCTGCGAGCGCAGTGGATGTGCAGTCTCTGGGCTGCGAACAACTCGAGGGTGCCGAGATCGGCGTGCGTCTCGAGGGTGCGCGATTCGAGGCGATCAAGAAAGCCATCGGCCGGGACTGAGCCTCCGGCAAGTTCACAAGCTGCGGCTGAGGTCCTGCAAGCTGAAGCCGCGCAATGCGCGATCCAGCCGCTTGCTGAAAGCCATGGCTTTGAAGCGTTCGCCCATTTCCTCGGGTAGCGTCAGCAGTTTCACCTCGCGCGCCGCGCGCCAGTCGTCGGCCAAGGCCGCTCCCGGCGTCCCGCCTCCCACGGCACTGGTACTTCCATGTACATCGCCGGCGATGCCCAGGGCCAGCAGGAAATGTGCCTGGGTGGCGTAGCCCGCGAGTTCCAGGCCCGCCGCGGTGGCGGCTTCCGCCACCGCGGTGAAATCCACATGCGCGGTGATGTCCTGCAGCCCGGGGTACAAAAACGGATCATGGTGGGCGCGCTGGCGATAATGGCACATGAGCGTGCCCATGTAGCGGTCCGGATGGTAATAGGCTTGACGCGTATAACCGTAGTCCACCAGCAGCAAGACCCCGCGTGTGAGCAGGTCGGCCAGGCTGTATAAGAATGCCGGCAGCCGCACACAGATCTCCGAACGGTAGTTTGGCACCAGCGGTTGCGGCAGGCTGCTTTCGAGGGTCGTGAGGGCCGCGCCTAACTCCGCGGGCGCGGGCCGCAGACACCAGACAAAGCGGTCGCCTTCGACAGCCACGTTGAATTCATCGAAGCCCCGCGGCGCGCGGCGGAAGCGGCTGATGGGCAAGGCATCCAGCACTTCGTTGCCGATGATCACGCCGCTAAACGCCGGCGGCAGACGTTCCAGCCACTCGACCTTGTCAAGCATTGCCGGCGCCTGCTCGGCGAGCGTGTGCCGCTGGCGTTCACGCAAGTCGGCACTGACCTCCAGTATCAGATAGCGTCCCGGCGGTTGTTGCAGCCGCACAAGCTGCTTGAGCATGTCGGCGGCCAGCACGCCGGAACCGGCACCTAATTCCAGAATATCGCCGCCAGCCAGCGCTGCCAGCACTTCGGCGCATTGCACGGCGAGACAGCGGGCAAACAACGGCGAGAGTTCCGGAGCGGTGACAAAGTCGCCGTCGGCGCCGAACTTGCGGGCACCGGCGCTGTAATAGCCGAGCCCGGGTGCGTACAGCGCCAGCTCCATGAAACGTTCGAAACGAAGAGCGCCGCCGGCGGCGGCGATTTCGTCGCGCAACAGCGCACCCAGCCGTTGGCTGTGGAACAACGCCTCCGGGGTGGGCGACGGCAGATTATCGAGGGTTTGGCGGATAGGTAACACGCTTTCTGGTCTAATGATGTGAACCGGAATGCTCAATAAGGCGGAAGCATGAAAAATGATACCCGAAAGCTCGCCGGCAAAACCGCGCTCATCACCGGTGCCGCACGCCGCATCGGCGCGGCGGTCGCACAACGGCTGCATGCCGAGGGCATGAACGTGGTGCTGCACTATCGCGGTTCGGAGCAGGAAGCCCAGGCCCTGTGCCAATCACTGAATGCGATACGCCGCGACTCGGCGATGCTGGCGCAGGCGGATCTCGCGAATCTCGGCGGCTTCGACTCGCTCATCAAAACCGCGCTGCAATGGGGCAGTTTGGACCTGCTGGTGAACAATGCTTCAGTGTTTTATCCCACTCCCATCGGCACGGTCAGCGAGGCCGATTGGGACGAACTCATGGGCAGCAATCTCAAGGCGCCGTTTTTCCTGTCGCAGGCCGCGGCGCCGTATCTGAAACAGAGTCATGGCGTGATCGTCAACCTGGTGGACATCCATGCGCGCCGGCCGCTGCGCGAACACACGCTCTACAGCACCGCCAAGGCGGGGTTGGCGATGCTGACACTGTCGCTGGCGCGCGAACTGGGTCCGGAGGTGCGCGTCAACGGCGTGGCGCCCGGGCCGATCCTGTGGCCGACAGGCGGACTTGACGAGCAGGCCAAACAGGCGATCCTCGACAATACCGCCCTGAGGCGCGCCGGCGCGCCGGACGACATCGCTGGCGCCATCGTGTATCTGGCGCGCGACGCGGATTACGTAACCGGGCAGATTATCGCGGTGGACGGCGGCCGCAGCATCGGCTGGTAATGCGGCCTCAGGGCGCACTCCAGTACACGATGTTCAGGCGGAACGTAAACAGATTCCGCCGGCTGCTTGCCGTCTTCAGCGTCGTCGCCAGTCTGTTGTCCCTATCAGCCTGCGCAACGATGGGCTATTACAGTCAGGCGATCCACGGTGAGCTGGATCTGCTGGCCGACCGTCAATCCATCAAGTCGCTTATCGCCGACCCTCATACATCGCCGCCGCTCAGGAAAAAACTGGTGCTGGCGCAACAGCTCCGCAGTTTCGCAAGCGCAATGCTCGGTTTGCCGGATAACCACAGTTACACCACCTACGTTGCGCTGCATCGACCCTATGTGAACTGGAACGTGTTTGCAACGCCGCAGTTTTCCCTGAAGCCTGTCACTTGGTGTTTTCTGTTTGCGGGCTGCGTACCCTATCGCGGCTATTTCAGCAAACAGGCTGCGTTTGAATTCGCCGCGTCGCTGCGCAAAAAAGGTGACGATGTCCATATCTCCGGGGTGCCCGTGTTCTCGACCCTGGGCTGGTTCAACGATCCGTTGCTCTCCAACATGCTCGACTGGGATGACACTACCCTTGCCAACTTCATCTTTCACGAATTGGCTCATCAGGAGCTGTACGTGGAGGGCGACGCGGATTTCAACGAATCCTACGCCGTACTGGTGGCGGACGTGAGCGTGCACCGCTGGCTACAGGCGACTAGGCGCGGCACGGAATTGGAGGGTTATGAAGCCAGGCAGCAGCACTGGCGGATGATCGTACGACTGGTGGACGCGACGCGCGCACGGTTGGAACAAGTGTATGCCTCGGGTGCGTCCAAGGAGATCATGCGGCAACGCAAACTAGCGATTTTCAACAATCTACGCCGAAATTATACGGCGCTGCGACCGCAACTGGATGGAGATACCGGCTACGACGGTTTTTTCAGCGGGACACTCAACAACGCCAGCCTGCTGACAGTCAGTATCTATACACGCTGGGTGCCGGCGTTTCGCGTTTTGCTGGCGCAAGACCACGGTGACTTGCCGGCGTTCTACCGCTCGGTGAAGCAATTGGCAAAACTGCCGTCACAGCAACGTCACACGGCTCTGGAAAAACTCATGCCCAAGAGGGTGGAAGCAATGATATCTATAAATTCAGGCTATGCATGCGCCGCAACCGCTGGAGCTCGGCCTGCGGGGTCAACTTGCCGAGATATACGCGGGCACCACCGCTTCCAGGGCCAGCGGCTCGATAGCGAAGCTTCCGAAATCATTCTGGCTGCAGACACTGTCAATCTTGAGCGAACGGTAATTGTCCAGTGAGAAGGGTTTGCCCGGCAGCCATTCCATGATCGCCGCCTGCAGCCATGACAGGGGAGGCGGCAATCCGATGATGGCGCGCGGCAACCCCATTACCTTGGCCGTGTAACACACCAGTTCCCGCAGCGTGTAAATCTTCGGGCCGCACAGACTGAAACGCCGGCCAAAACTGGCGTGCTCATCCAGACTGCGGACAATCGCGTCCGCCACATCGCCGACGTAGACCGGAGCAAATTTCGCCCGCGCACAGGCCAGTGGAAAAATGCCCGGCGCCATTCTTAGCAGTGCTGCGAATCGATTGAAGAAGCTGTCGCCCGGCCCGAAGATTACGCTGGGCTCGAACACGCTGACCTGCAGCGGGCCCTGCGCCTTGAGCACCAGCGTCGCAGCTTCGCCCTTGCTGCGCAGGTAATGGCTGGATGCATTTTCACCGGCGTTGAGGGCGCTCATGTGCAGCAAACGCGGCACACCGGCGCTGGCGCAAGCCGCCAGTATTTTCCCGGTGAGTTTCAAGTGGACCTGGGCAAAACCCTGGCCGCGGTGGCCGCGTTCGTTGAGGATGCCCACCAGATTCACTAGCACATGACAGCCGCTGAATTCGCGCTTCAGGGTCTCCAGATCGTGGACGTTGGCCTCCACCAGCGAGAGCGTGGGCAATACCAGCAGCTCCCGATGCCGCGCCCGCGAGCGCGTCAGGATTTTCACGTTAAAGTCGTTTTCCACGAGGCGCGCCGCCAGATGCCGGCCGACGAAACCCGTGCCGCCAACTATACAAACCGTGGATCTGGGCATGAGGACGAACCTTTTGAAAAGCACACGCGATTGTCCATACTCCGGCGAGCACCACCCGCCGGTCAAGCACTCACCTACGCGCTTGTCGCAGGCCAAGGATCAAAGATCAGGCAGGCCGATGCCATAAGAGGTGCGTTAAATGAACGTTTGGGCGTTAGGCGTTTTCATGGCGGTGTCGGCGTGGCCGTCGCCGCGGTGCTAACGGGCGCCTGTGCCACTGCCGCGCTGACGGCAGCGGGTGCGGCGCTGATGCTGCCAAGGCGTGCGCTCAAGCGCTCCGTGGTATTGTGCAGACGCCAGTCGAAAATTACCGCTTCGCTCATGACGCGGCGCACATAGCCACGGGTTTCCCAGTATGGAATGGTGTCGACCCAAACGTCCGCCGGCAGACTACCGCTCTGGGGCAGCCATGAATCCACCATTTTGACGCCGGCATTGTAAGCGGCGGTCGCCAGCGGTTCGCTGCCGTTGAAGCGCTTCAACATGCGGCTCAGATAAGCGCTGCCGAGGGTCAGGTTGATATGCGGATCCTGCAGCGCGTCGCGGCTGTCGAGCACCAGCCCGAGGTTCGCCGCCACCCGGCGGCCGGTGGCGGGCATCAGCTGCATGAGGCCGATGGCTCCGGCCGGCGATACGGCATCGGGGCGGAACACGCTTTCCGCCCGGATCACTCCGTACACCCACGGCAAATTCAGATCCAGCGCCTGTACGCGCGGCGCGAGCGTGTCATCGTACGCCAGCGGATAATTGACCGTCAGGTCCTGCCAACAGCCGGCGTTGGCGAAACTGCGGATGGCACGTCCATACCAGCCCCATGCCTGCGCCAGCAGTGCCGCCTGGCAATGCGCCGGCTTTGACAGCGAGGCTGTGGCTGCCTGCCATTCGGCGTTGGCATCATCGTACAAGCCCGCGTAGAACAACTCGCGCGCGCGCACCAGGCCCGGACGCTGCTGCAATTGCGCCAGCACCTCAGGCGCCGGCCGGCTCGGTTCCTGGGTGATGGCATAGCTCAGATGCAGACGGTCAGCCGCCAGGAACCCATAATAATCCATGCCGTCGGCGAGGGTTTGATAAATAGCAGCGGCCGAGTCTGTCTCACCGGTGGCCGCCAGGGCGCGCGCTTTCCAATAACGCCATTCGGGCTTGGCGGCCAGCGGACCGAGGGCCGGCAGCAACGCCAATACCGCCTGCCAATGGCCTGTGCGCATTGCTGTCCGTATGCGCCACTCGGTCACCCGCGGATCGTTGACGCGCGGCAAGCGTGCCAGCAAGTGCGCGGCATCCGGCAGCAGATTCCAGGCGGATGCCAGCGCCAGCCGTACCTGCATGTCCTGGACATCGTCGGGGGCGAAATGATAACGGCGCGAGAGCTCCGTCCACAGATGGCGCGCGCGTGCCGGATCCGTGCGCGCCACCAGTTGTACGCCGTTGAGCAGCAGCGGCTGGTATTTGGGATCGTCCGGCACCTGAATGGTGGTGAGTACCCTGGCGGGATCGGCCGCCACGTCCAGCCAGATACGCGCCCAGGGTCGGTCCGCGGCGTTGAGTTGCGGCAGTAGCTGGCGCGCGAGTGCATAGTCGCGCGCCAGCAGCGCCTGTTGCACGCGTCGCACCCGCATGTCGTTGGTGATGCGGTGGTGGGCCTGCAGATACTGGAAAGCCGGTTTGCAGGTAGGCGGCTGCGAAGCCGGCGCCAGCCATAAATGCTGCGCCGCCACCACCCAGGCATCGCGGTCCTGCGGGTCGCCGCCGGCCAGATGTGCGCTCACCGCCGCACAGCGCAGCGGCGCTGTGGTTTCATTCTGATACTGGGCCAGAAAAGTCTGCCAGTCGCCGTTATTGGCGAGTTCCAACAACCACTCCTGACGCAGCGCCTCGGCGACCGGCAGTGACGCCTGTTCCTTAAGAAAAGATTGCAGCGCACCGGCCGGCTGCTGCGCGAGCGTGGCACTGAGATAGGCATAACGCAGATAAGGATAGAGCGGATAATCCGCGAGCTCGTTGAGGTAGGGCGTGAGTGCCGTGAGGTTGCCTTTGTGCGCCGCCGACCACGCTTGCCTGAACTCAGCGCGTTCCACTGCCAAGTCCGCGGCGAGTGCGGATGGGATGCTGCAGCCGCAGAGCGCAACAACCAGTAGTCGGGACATCCAGGACATGCGTGTAGATTATCGCGAAGCGGAATTTCATTACTACCCTCAGGCCTGGGAACGGCGTAATCTTTTTCACGCCCGCCGAATAACCACGTCGTGACCAGAGGACCGCATGGCCTTCACCAGCATCAATCCCGTCAACGGTGAAAAACTGCAGGACTATCCCGGGTGGGATGGCGCGCGTCTCGAACAAGCGCTGGCGCTCAGCGCCGCGGTGACGCCGGCGTGGAACACGGGTTCGCTGGCTGAACGGAGCGCTTTGCTGCGGCGTGTCGCTGAGAGCTTGCGCCAGCGCCGCGACCCGTGTGCCGCGCTCATGAGCCGGGAAATGGGCAAATTGATCGGCGAAGCGCGCGCTGAAATCGAGAAATGCGCGCGCTGCTGTGACTACTATGCGGAACAGGCCGCGGCGTTGCTGGCGGAAGAGCCGGCCAAGACCGATGCCGCAAAAAGTTATGTGGCGTACCAGCCCCTCGGCTGCGTGCTGGCCATCATGCCGTGGAATTTCCCCTTCTGGCAGGTGATCCGGGCGGCGGTGCCAGCGCTTACCGCGGGTAACAGTGTGTTGCTGAAGCATGCCGACAACGTGCCGGGCTGCGCCCTAGCGCTGGCGGAAATTTTCCAGGAGGCCGGTTATCCGCAGGGCGTATTCCAAACCCTCATGATCGGTATCCCGCAGGTCGAGGGCGTGATCAAAGACCCGCGCGTGCACGCGCTTACGCTCACCGGCAGCGAGCGCGCTGGCCGCGCCGTGGGCCGGCAAGCCGGCGAAGTCCTGAAAAAATGCGTGCTGGAACTCGGTGGTTCCGATGCCTTCGTGGTGCTGGAGGATGCCGATGTGAAACTCGCGGCCGAAGTTGGCGCGAAATCCCGTTACCAAAACGCCGGCCAGAGCTGCATCGCCGCCAAGCGCTTTATCCTGGTGGACAAGATCGCCGAGACATTCCTGCAGGAATTCCGGACACGCGCCGCGGCCCTGGAATGCGGCGATCCGCTGGCTGCCAAGACCACGCTTGCGCCGCTGGCACGCTTCGATTTGCGCGACGCCTTGCACCGGCAGGTACAGGATGCCCTGGCCAAGGGCGCCACGGCACTGCTGGGCTGCCAACCGCTGCCCGGCAAGGGCGCGTTTTACCCAGCCTCGATACTTGATGGCGTTGCCCCCGGCATGCGCGCCTGGGAAGAGGAGCTATTCGGACCGGTAGCCAGCATCATCCGGGTTCGCGATGAGGCACAGGCGCTGAAAGTCGCGAACGGCAGCGCCTATGGTCTCGGCGCCAGCGTCTGGACGCGGGATACAAGCCGCGGCGAAAAATTTGCGCGGCGCCTGCAGTCGGGCAGCGCCTTTGTGAACGGGCTGGTGAAAAGCGATCCGCATCTGCCCTTCGGCGGCATCAAGAATTCAGGATATGGTCGCGAGCTGGCACGCCACGGGATCCTGGAATTCACCAACATAAAGACTGTCTGGATCGGATAAAAAAACAGGGCCGCTTGACAGGCCCTGTTGCTTTAACCTCTAGCAGAATTTTATATTTTGTGGGCGCTGCTTGCGCCACTATTGGTGCTGGCCGAGGGCGCAGGCGTAGTTGTAGAAGTGCTCGGTGATGCAGGTACCTTATGGGTGGCGTTCGGTGCCGGCGCGGGCGCCGCAGTGCTGGTGGATGGTGCCGGAGTGTTTTGTGCTTGCACGCCAGCTACGCTCAACAGCAAGGCGGCGCAAAGCAGTGGAACAATTTTGCTGATTTTATACATGTCATGGTTCTCCTTGGTTATTTCTGCGATTACTAAACGTGGTCTTAAAAAGATCCATATTTTAGGATGGCTTTATTCCCCTCGCCCCGCATCGAATCCGTACCCTCACCCGCTGTGGACACCCTCTCCCATGAGGGAGAGGGGATTTTGCTATAGCCTCTAGTTTAACGGCGGAGTGGCTGCGGTGCTGGCCGTGGTTGCCGGAGCCTTATGGCTGGCTTGCGGTTGCACCTTGTGCCTGGCTATGGGCTTGTGCGTGGCTTGGCTATGAGCCGTTTTCGCCTGGGTATAGTCGAAGGACTTGGACTGCAGCACGTTGCCGCTGCCGTCCAGCACTTCCACCGTCCAGGTACCGGTCTGATCCGGCATCAAGGTCTTGCTGGACCATACGCGCCAGTGGTTGGCCTTGGGTTCGAACTTCACTTTCGCCATGGTCCTGCCCTTGAACTCCCAGCGATGGGTGATGGTCTGGCCGGCGGCATCCTTCAGCACGCTGAAAAAAAACACTTTGTCGTGGCGGTTGTCGAGGGTGCGGATGTTATCCGCCGGTTTACGCTCGCTGACGGCGGTGGTGAACTGGGCCTGTCCCACCTTGGCGGTGGCGGCGGGTGCCGGAGCGGCTGCCGTAGAGGCGCTGACCGCGGGGCTAGCCGGCATGGCGGTGGAGGCCGCCGGGGAAGTTTGAGCCTGGACGGCGCCGCTTGCCAACAGCAGCAGGGCGCCGAAGATGGTGAGGCAGGTTTTATGGATCGCGCGCATGTGAGCATCTCCTAGCAAACGCCACCAAGTTGGCGGTGCTCAGAGCATCGAGTATATCGCCTCCTGCGCGCGCCGCACGCCGAAGCCAGGGGTAATTATCGTCAAGGATCCTACATAATGCGACGCCAGTGGGCGGCAGTTCCGCCGGCAGGCATGCAACATGCTTGGCCACGATAATTCTGGAAGATTCCCAAAAAAGAAGGGCTCCTGACGGAGCCCTTCGGGTTTATGCGCAGACGCGCGCTTCAATCGCCCAGCACCAGATAGAAAATCTGGTCATTGCGACGCACCCGCAGCGCCACCGGCCCAGTTATGTGGCTCAGCGCCTGGCGGAATTCCGCCACGTTCGCCACCACTGCACGGTTCACGGCGGTGATGACGTCGCCCTGACGCAGGCCGGCCATGTAGGCCTCGCTGTTAGGATCCACACCGGTCACCAGCACGCCTTTCACCTGGCCGTAGAGCGGCGAGCTCTCGTTCAGGTTGCTAACGGTGATGCCGCGCAACTGCGGATGTGCGGACGACGCCACCTGCTGGGATTCCAGCTTGCCTATGGAGGCGTTGATGGTGATGGTGCGGCCATTGCGGATCACACCCAAATTCAGTTTTGTGCCCACGCGCATGGCACCGATGGTGTTGCTGAGGTCGGCGGCACTGGTTACCGGATTGCCGTTGATGCTTACGATGACATCATTGGCTTTGATACCGGCTTTTTGGGCCGCGGAACCCGGCACCACCTGGTTGACGACAGCCCCCTGCTGTTGAGGGAGTTTGAGAGCCTGGGCCAGTTCCGGCGTCAGGGACTGAACTTGCACACCCAGCATGCCGCGTTCCACCTTGCCGTACTTGATGAGCTGGTCCATCACATCCTTGGCCATGTTGATGGGGATGGCAAAACCGATGCCGATGTTGCCGCCGCCGCCGCCGCTGGTGACGATCATGGTGTTGATGCCCACCAGCTGGCCTTCCAGATTCACCAGCGCGCCGCCGGAATTACCCGGATTGATGGCAGCATCGGTCTGGATGAAATCCGAGTACTTGCCGTCCTGCACCTGGGTGCGGCCCTTGGCGCTGATGATGCCGGCGGTAACCGTGTGGTTCAGGCCGAAGGGGTTGCCAATGGCGATCACGAAATCACCCACCTGCAGGGTGTCGGAATTGCCCAGTGGAATCTGGGTGAGACCCTTGGCATTGATCTGCAGCACCGCGATGTCGGTGTCCGGATCGCGGCCGATGACTTTGGCCTTGAAGCTGCGGTTGTCGTACAGCGTCACGGTGATCTTGTCGGCATTTTCGATGACGTGATTGTTGGTGAGGATGTAGCCCTTGGCGGCATCCACGATCACGCCCGAGCCCAGCGCCTGGAAATTACGCTCGATCGGCTGGTTGGGCATGCCGAAGAACTGCTGGAAAAACGGATCGTTGAAAAACGGGCTCTGCTGCATGGTCACATGGCCGCTGGTGGAGATGTTGACCACCGCCGGCGACACCCGTTTGATGATCGGCGCCAGGGTCGGCACCGGTTGGCCTTGCACAAACGGCGGCGGCATGTGGGCGGAAGCCGCCCACGGACTGATAAGCAGCAACGCGGCGCACACGGCACCGGTGAAAATCGTCGGACGTTTCATGATGATCCCTCTAGAGTTGACGGATACTGAGACGGCCGCTATCCACGGCCTGACCTGTTTCTAAAATTTCTGCAATGCGCAAACCCCGGGTGAGGTTTATTCAGCAGCGGCTATGAGCATAATCACGCGGCGCGTCGTCACCGGCACCATTGTAGTAAGAACCGGACGAAATGCGGGCGAACACGCGGCCTAGTTACAGACCTGAAACTACCAACGAAGTTCCGCTGCCCGCGGAGTCAGCGCTGCTGGCGCGCAGCCGCGGACGCAATTCCGGGCCGGAACTTCCCGTGCGCCAGACGCGCAACGGGAAGTCCGGGCGGATGGTTCTCAGGAGGCCTTCACCGTGATGCGGCGCGGCTGGGCTTTCGCATGCTTGGGAATACTGATTTCCAGCACCCCGTGGTTGCCGCGGGCGCTGACGCCTTCGGCATCGGCGGTGTCCGGCAGCGTGAAGCGGCGGAAAAACTGGCCGCTGACGCGCTCCACCCGGCGATAGCCGTCGTGCTCCTCGCGGGCTTGGCTCTGGCGCTCGCCCTTGAGGGTCAGGATGCCGCCCTCCATGGTGATTTCGATGTCCTTGGGGTCCACGCCCGGGACATCCGCGTGGATCACAAAGCGGTTGGCTTCCTCCTTGATATCCACCGCCGGCACCCAGTCGCTGGCGGTAAGGCCGGACTCGGTGTCCTGCCCGGCCAGGTTGCGATCGAAGAGCCGGTTGATTTCATTGTGGAGCTGGCTCGCCAGGCCCCAGGGTTGATAACGGATCATGTTCATGTTGTGGTCCTCCAGAGTCGGAATGTATTTCAGTGTTAATGAGGTAAGGCCGCTTGCGCAGTTCTCAAGTGGGTGCGCGCCGCGGGTTGTTGAATTTCACGCACAAAACCACTGTCGCTTCCCATGTCCCAATATTTGTGATTTACTCGCGCCACCCTAGATATTGTGTCGACTCGTCGTGGATGTTCGACTTGGAATCCAGTTCGAACACGGTTTAGTTTTGTCATATAACTTATTGATTTATAACATTAAAGATATTTGACAAATCCGGGATCAGGGTCTAGTCTTTAAGCGGGTGTTGCCGGGTACCCGCCGCACAAGATGTTGTGGTGCGTCGTCCCCAGCTTTCCCACAAGTTATCCAGAGGATTTACGCCAGCCGGGGATCGGGACCCAGCAGGTCCGGAGCGCTTTCCGATAAAAATCATTAGAAATACGCAGGATATGAACTGAATTATGAATACTGTGCTCAAGACCGCCACCCAACCCGCCACTGAAATCCCGGTACAGGAAGCCTCGGCCGACATCTGGGACAAGAAATACCGCCTCAAGGCCAAGGACGGCACCGTCCTGGATCAGAGCGTGGACGACACCTGGAAGCGCGTGGCGCGCGCACTGGCGGATGTGGAGCAACCCGAGCAGCGCGAACACTGGAACGAGAAATTCCTGTGGGCGCTGCGCCACGGCGCCATCCCCGCCGGCCGCATCGTCTCCAACGCCGGCGCCTTGGAGCACAAGCCCGCCACTTCCACCATCAATTGCACCGTGTCCGGCACCATCCGCGACTCCATGGACAACATTCTGGACAAGGTGCACGAGGCCGGACTCACCCTCAAGGCCGGTTGCGGCATCGGTTATGAATTTTCCACCCTGCGTCCGCGCGGCGCCTACGTGGCCGGCGCCGGCGCCTACACCTCCGGCCCCATGTCGTTCATGGATATCTACGACAAGATGTGCTTCACGGTGTCGTCGGCGGGCGGACGCCGCGGCGCGCAGATGGGCACCTTCGACGTGGGCCATCCGGACGTACTGGATTTCATCCGCGCCAAGCGCGAGGACGGACGCCTGCGGCAGTTCAACCTGTCGCTGCTGGTCACCAAGAATTTCATGGAAGCGGTGAAAGCCGATGGCGAGTGGCAGTTGGCGTTTCCGCTGGACCTGAAGGAAGTGGCTGCCGACGGTATGGACCTCAAGGATGAAACCAAAGTGGTATGGCGCGAGTGGCCCACCACCGAGGGCTACTTCATCAACGACGCCGGTCAGGTGGCCTGCAAGATCTACAAGACCCTGCCGGCGCGCCGCGTGTGGGACATGATCATGGCGTCCACCTATGACTTCGCCGAGCCCGGCTTCGTGCTCATCGACAAGGTCAACGAGATGAACAACAACTGGTGGTGCGAGAACATCCGCGCTACCAACCCCTGCGGCGAGCAGCCGCTGCCGCCCTATGGTTCCTGCCTGCTGGGCTCGGTGAACCTCACCCAGTTCGTGCGCGAGCCGTTCACCGAGCACGCGCATTTCGACTGGGACGAATACCGCGAAGTGGTAAAAGTCTTCACGCGCATGCTCGACAACGTGGTGGAGGTCAACGGCTTGCCGCTGGCGCGCCAGCGCGAGGAAATCCTGCGCAAGCGCCGCCACGGCATGGGCTTCCTGGGGCTGGGTTCCACCCTCACGCTGCTGGGCATGAAATACGGCTCGCCGCAAGCGGTGAAGTTCACCGAAGACGTGTCCCGCGAGATGGCCATCGCCGGCTGGCTGGAAGCCCTGGAACTGGCCAAGGAGAAAGGCCCGGCGCCCATCATGCTGGAGGAATTCCAGGTCACCGCCGAGATGCTGCGCAAGCGCCCGGAGATGAAACGCGACGGCTGGAAGGTAGGCGACACCATCAAGGGCAAGGACCTGCACGCCAGCTACAGCCGCTACATGCAGCGCGTCGCCGAGGTGGCGCCGGAGCTGGTGGAACAGCTGGCGCTGACCGGCGCGCGTTTCACCCACCACACTTCCATCGCGCCCACCGGCACCATCTCGCTGTCGCTGGCCAACAATGCCAGCAACGGCATCGAGCCGTCGTTCGCGCACCACTATTTCCGCAACGTGATCCGCGAGCGCAAGAAGAGCAAGGAGAAGGTCGACGTGTTCTCCTACGAGCTGCTGGCCTACCGGCATCGGGTGAACCCCAAGGCCATGCCCAACTCGGAGAAACCCGAGGAGAAGCTGCCGGAGTATTTCACTACCGCCGAGACCATCACCCCCAAAGAGCACGTGGACATCCAGGCGGCCTCGCAGAAATGGATCGACTCCTCCATCTCCAAGACCGCCAACGTGCCCACCGATTATCCCTACGAGGATTTCAAGGACATCTATCGCTACGCCTACGACAGCGGCCTCAAGGGCTGCACCACCTTCCGCTTCAACCCGCAGGCTTTCCAGGGGGTGCTGGTGAAGGAGCAGGACCTGAAGAACACCGTATATCAGTTCACGCTGGAAGACGGCAGCCTCATCGAAGCGCGCGGCGATGAGGAGATCGAATACGACGGTGAGACGCACACCGCCGCGAATCTTTACGACGCCCTAAAAGAAGGTTACTACGGCAAGTTCTGACGACGTCAGAACCCGGGGGCTGGTTGGGAAGAGTGATGTAAGAATTCTGACGCCGCAGCTTCAGGCTGCGGAAGTGTTAGTGGAGGGCGGGAAATGCGGCCGGTAAAGCCGCACTCCTGCGGCCGCCGCCAGGCGGAGACAATGATTTTTCAGTTCCGAGCCCGCAAGGGAACGGGAGACTGGGGAGGGCGGGATGCGCGGCCGGTACAGCCGCGCATCTTGTTCCGTGCACGAACTAGGTAACTGAATTTATTGAGAGTAGAGCAAGACCATGAGCATCAAGATCGAAAAGAAAATCACCCGCTATGCGGTGCAGAAGCCCGAGGAAACCGTTGCCAAAACGGCGCCGGTGAGCACCGAGAAAGCCGAGGTCAAGGCCGCGGCCCTGGCGGTGTCCTCGCGGCCGGTGGAAAAGATCATCGCCGAGAAGCGCCCCAAGGCCGAAGTCATCCGCATGCACGAGAAGCTGGAGCGGCCGGACATGCTCATCGGCTCCACCTACAAGGTGAAGACCCCGGTCTCCGACCACGCCATGTACATCACCATCAACGACATCCTGCTGAACGAGGGCACGCCCTACGAGCAGCGCCGGCCGTTCGAGATCTTCATCAACTCCAAGAACCTGGACCATTTCCAGTGGATCGTGGCGCTGACGCGCATCATCAGCGCGGTGTTCCGCAAGGGCGGCGACGTGACCTTCCTGGTGGAGGAGCTGAAAGCCGTATTCGACCCGCGCGGCGGCTACTGGAAGCCGGGCGGGCACTTCATGCCCTCGCTGATCGCCGAGATCGGCGAAGTCATCGAGAAGCACCTGATCATGATCGGCCTGATGCACAAGGACGAGCTCGACGACCACCAGAAACAACTGGTGGCCGAGAAGCGCGCCGAATTCGAGGCCGCCGCCAAGCAGACCGATGCCTTTGCCGAATCCAAGTTCCCGGCCGGCGCGCAGTTATGCGTCAAGTGCAGCAACGCCGCGGTAGTGATGATGGATGGGTGTATGACGTGCCTGAATTGCGGGGATTCGAAATGCGGTTAAGGCTGCTCCAATTGCCTTGAATACGGTGTTAAAACGCCCGCCCCAATCCTCATGTACGACAAAAGTACGCTCCGGGTTGGGAAGGCCGTTTTGTCTTGTCTCACGCCAATTGGATGCAGCCTTCAAGAGCATCTTGTCGGCTGACGCCCGCTTGTTTCCAGCAGCGTCAGTAGGCATCTGATAGCATTGCTAGCTATGAAACGAAGGGAACTCGCGACAAAGCCCAGACCTTTCCTGCGCTGGGCAGGTAGCAAGAAAAAGCTACTTCCCCGGCTAGTCGAATTCTGGTCTCCCAACTATTCAAGATATCTAGAACCGTTCATGGGTTCGGCGGTTCTATTCTTCTCAATTGCCCCACAGCGAGCGATCTTATCAGATATAAATGACGAGCTAATCGAAGTATTTAGCGCAGTAAAGCGCTACCCAAGAGCGATTCACAGCCGACTTTTAGAGCTACCGCGTGGCAAGCGTGCTTATTACAAGATAAGAAAAGAAAACAGTAATGGCCTAGGATTAATAGACCGAGCAGTTCGCTTTATATATTTGAATCGTTTCTGTTTCAACGGCATTTATAGAGTGAATCAGAATGGTAAATTTAATGTTCCATACGGCGGTAACAGTAATGCTTATGTTCCGACATTAGAAGACTTCAAAAGTACATCGGCCGCTTTACGTAGAACAAATATCATAGCCGATGATTTTGAGTCTACGTTGAAAAAAAATGTCCGTAAAGGGGATTTTGTTTATATAGATCCACCATATGCGCAAGACAATCGGAAGGTGTTCCACCAATACCGTCCAAACGAATTTGGTCTAGAAGATTTAAATAGACTTGCGAGATCTCTTGACTTAATCAACAGGCGTGGCGCGCATTTTCTACTTAGCTACGGATGGTGTCCTGAGGCGCTACGCATTTTTAGGTCATGGCCGCATCAAAAGTTAATGGTTCACAGAAATATTTCCGGATTTGTGGAATCGCGTAGACTGGCTGCGGAGCTTCTTATGACTAATATACCTGAAGCTCACTGGAGTTGAGCATGAGGTCTTCAGAATCACAGCAAACCGAAATTACTGCGCCAGAACAGATTGGTGTCAAGAACGTTAAGACGAAACAGCTTTTTCCAAATCCGCATAATCCGAGAATGCTTTTTGATAGAGAACCTATGGAGGTTCTCAGAGAATCCATAAAAAAGGTTGGGATTCTCGTCCCGCTCACGGTGTATTGGGCTTCCAAAAGAAATCACTGGACGATTCTTGATGGGCAACGGCGCTGGATGTGCGCGAAAGCCATTGGCATGGACGAAGTTCCCGTCAACCAGGTGGCCGAACCTACCCTTGTCGAGAACATCGTTACGATGTTCCAAATACATAAACTCCGCGAGGATTGGGAGTTAATGCCTACTGCGCTGAAACTCGAAGTCTTAATGGAGGAACTAGATGAGAAGCGAGAAAAGCAGTTATCGCAACTGACGGGGCTTGATACTGCGGTCGTAATGCGATGCAAAAAGCTGCTCTCTTATCCAAAGAAATATCAAGACATGATGTTGCATCACGAGCCGAGTAAGCGAATAAAGGCGGATTTCTTTATCGAACTGTACGCGGTGCGAAATGATCGTGAAGTCAACAAATTTCAATGGTTTGCAAAAGATCGTTTCACGAAGAGAATGCTGGCGAAGTATCTGCATCCAGCTCCGACTATTAAGGCAGTGACGGATTTTAGAATCATCAAGCAAGAAATCAGCAACGCGATAAAGCATGGCAAGCGGCGAGAAATCAGTAAGCGTCTCCATGACTTCACAATGAGTAATGAGCTCGATATAGACCACCTAAAAATCCCAGAGGCCGATTTATCAGCAGAAGCAAGAAAACTAAGTAGGTCTGTAATCAATCTATTGGATCAAGTTAGGTCTTTGGACGTGGATTCGTTCCTTGGAGAAGAATCACTATGGGTAAATCTTGAGTCATTAGTAAAAGTAATTAACGAGAAACTGAGTGAAGCAGGGAGAAGGACAAAAAAGTGAGGGAGTCATTGCCGGCAGGGACCGCAATCGATGAAGCGCGGTATACGAGGTGGCTAGAGGAATTTGAAGGTTATCGTCACCAGATTACTCGCCGTCGAATAGAAAACTGGCTTGATCAATTTGCGGACTCGGACAAAGACGTCGCGGCTAGAACTCTAGACTGCGTAGAATTCATTGGGTCTGGACGAATCGATGCCGCCTTTCGCCAAATATTAGCTGCTCTTCCCGGTTGGAATCGTAATCGTGCGGCACGTCAAGGTGAATGGCGCTTTGTTGCATTCTCTACAAGCGCGGGCGAGAGTGGAGATGCGATGATTCATAGGTTTCGTCGCGCCAATAACATGAGCCACCCGAATTTTGATCAACTATTTATTCACCCAAGCTCGCTTGCGCAAGCTAGATTGTCGACTGCAGATACTGTCGTATTTATTGATGACTTTACTGGCTCAGGAGATCAGGCTATCGGAAAGTGGCAAAATGTGTTCGCTGAGATATTGGCAGATGTTCCAACGGTATATCTCGCTGTAGTTGCCGCTTCAATGCAGGTAGCCAGACGGATTCGAGAAGAAACGGCCATTCAAGTTATGTCCGATATCAATCTGGGGCAAGATGACAATATTTTTAATGCTGCGTGCGCGCGTTTTAGCGCCGCAGAAAAGACGGTTATCCACGCCTACTGTGTACGAGTAGATAGCGTTCAACCGGGAGGTTACGGCGACTGTGGATTTTTGGTTATCTTTGCACACGACTGTCCGAACAATAGTATTCCTATTCTGCACAAAGTGACTTCCGTATGGCGGGGCTTATTTCCCAGGGCTTGAATGAGGAAAAAAAGGGGACGCTACTTTTCTGAATAATCAGGGTTACACCACGGTTTCCACCACAAGCCAGTGCCTAAAGCGGACGGTCCACCAGCATGAACATGCAACCGGTTTCGGAGTGCGCGTCCGCATGCACGGAACCCGGACTCGCCACACTGGCCCATCCACCACGCAAGCGTTGGCCCGCGATGATGAGCTCGCCTTCCAGCACGCCGCCGGCTGGCTGCTGGCGGATTCCTACAGCGACATGCCGTGGCTGGCGGTGAACAAGCGCTGGCAGCGATAAGGTGTCAGCACTATTTTCTATATGCGCGAATCCATCCATCCCGACATATCCAGACCCGATATCACTGCAAGATTTGCAGGCATTTAGATTCTTTCTGCATCTTCATTCCAAACAAATATTGTCAAACAAGTGCATGCATGGCAGTCTACTCGAAGCAGCAAGTCACATAATCAGATGGCGAAATTGGAATTCGTTCAACTCGCATGTTGCGTTTGCTGTTCAGTCAATCAAATATAAACCTTCTCGAGGAATCAGTTTATGAAAACTTCTCTTTTACAGTTGCTGTGCCTGTCAAGTTTGATGGTGTTGGGTGTGTCCGTCTTGGCCGACAATCCAGCCCCGGCTTCCACCCACATAGCGCCAGCAGGAAGTAGCTGGTGCTCGCAGCATCAAGAGGAATGCCAGCAGCGCATGCAGTTAAACGGTTCACAGGTCGAAGCATACTGTAAGAGGAATCCAAGCGATAAGCGCTGCGAAAAACTCAAGCAGTCCAGGCTGAAGGGACAAGACACAAAGCCGCAAGCGAACCCACCGCCGGGCGTCTGATGCGTAATTCTCAGGGAAATTGGGTCAGAGCGATTAACTGCAATCTTGCGTTTTAACTGCAGTTGCTGAGCAGCAACGTATACAAGGAAAACCATCATGAATGAACCAAGCAGCCAAACGGTTCCATTGAATTTCGGCGCGCAGGTGCTGCAATCCGAACTGCCGGTGCTGGTGGATTACTGGGCCGAGTGGTGCGCGCCCTGTAAGGCCATGGCGCCGGTGCTGGACGAGATCGCGGAGGAATACCGCGGCCGCCTGCAGGTGGTGAAGGTGAACGTGGAACAGGAACCGCAGATCGCGCGCCAGTACGGCGTGCGCAGCCAGCCAACGCTGATGCTGTTCAAGCACGGCTCGGTTGAAGCCCAGAAAATCGGCGTCATGTCCAAGTCGCAGTTGAAGGCATTCATCGAGCTGAATCTTTAAGCGGGCTCCAAGGGAGTTCCGGATATGAAGACAAGCAGATATGCCTGGGCGGTTGTCCACGTCTGGCGCGGTTTGCCGAACTAAAGTTGAGTTATTCTCGCGGGAGGAGTCCGCCAGAAAGCGTGAGCATGAACTTCGCAAGAAAATATCTCAGGAGGATGAGGTTGGGGTATTTTGCGTTGCGAGGCCCTCATAGAACCGTCATAACCTGTTTTCATTTCTGGAGACCACTTCCAAAGTGATAGGCAGATGAATCATTTGAATTTCGACGCGCAGGTACTGCAATCCGAATCGCCTGTGCGGATGGATTACCGACTCGGGTTCCAACAGCCATGTCATCGGATCTTTTCCATTGGGCGTGTTTGGCTTATTGGCTCCACACGAATGTCGGAACTGAGCGCCGCCAGAAAATCCTGCGGATCAAACAGTTCCGATGGTGCAAAGGCGCCTCCTTTGCGGCGGCTCTGAGACAACACGCGCATGCAGGACTCGACCACAAGCGGGGCGGTTACCGCGTAAATGTCGCATCCGAAGGCGGCCATGCGCTTTGTGTCGCCATCCCCCGATGCGGTCACGTCCATGACAAATCTCTGGGTGGATCGCCCACTCGCTTCCACCGACGTGGGCGGCGGCGTATCCGCGCTGCTGAGATCCTGGAGCGGAGCCTCGTTCATGAAACTCTCGATGCGACGCGCCGCGATGTGCCGGGAAATCGTGATGATTTCCGACAGCGGTACGCCCGTCACAGGCTGATCTCCAAACGGCGGGGGAAACCGCCAGCGTGCCGGTGCCGGGGAAGCGGGCAGCGGGGCCAAATGTCCTCCCGACACGATCAGCCTGCGCGCGGTATTGCGCTCGCCGGTACGCCGGGTGCCGGCAGTCGGATGCCAGTAGTCCAGGGCAACCGCAATGAGGATTTCGTCGACCGCCCGCAGCCCGGCGCACAGCTGGGCGGCGAGAAGATCCGCCAACCCTCCATAGAACGCCATGGCGGGCAGCAGCACTACCTCCTTGTCCCTGGC
This sequence comes from Gammaproteobacteria bacterium, assembly GCA_027315405.1. Taxonomy (GTDB): domain Bacteria; phylum Pseudomonadota; class Gammaproteobacteria; order Natronospirales; family REEB76; genus REEB76. The sequence continues at coordinate 77,163 of DAHUYB010000097.1, forward strand.
TTCGTCACTATAGGTGGCCAGGGTCTGGCGCACCGATCTTTGTTCGGCGGCAATATCAAAATAGTGCACTCCAAGGCGCAGGGCAGACTCGACGACAGCGGGCGCGGTGTCCAGAAAAGGACCGGCGCAATTGATGACTGCATCCGTCGCCGTCAGTGCGCGGTCGAGCGCATCAGGTTCATCGCAGGACGCGCTCATCCAGGCCGGTCGTCCGTGGTCCTGCGGTGAAATGGATTGCGCGGGAACCCGGCGGCCGATCCTGCGAACGGCAACGCCCCGGCGTTCCAGTTCGTTTGCGACGAAACGCCCGGTGTGACCGGTAGCCCCGTAGACGGCAACGGTGTGTGACTTCGACATTGGACGCCCTCGCTACCGAGCGGTAGCGTGTATAATGATACCGATCGGTAGCGCTGTCAAGCGGCGCCCGGAATTGCCATAGCCTTGGTCCTCGGACAGACTGGAAAAATCACTCCTGCAGGTGGAAAGCGATGGGCGTAAACCGGAACGGGTCGGCGGACAGAGGAACCGCCGAGAAGGTTCTCTCAGCCGCGTCACGGCTCTTCTACGCCAATGGCGTGCGCGCGGTGGGCATGGAAAGGATCGTAGCTGAATCCGGCGTGGCCAAGACCAGTGTGTACCGGCATTTCCATGCCAAAGACGAATTGGTGGCCGCGTTCCTGGAATGGGAGGATCGCGAGTTTTGGCGGCAATGGGATGGGATCGTGGCTGCCGCGCCAAACAATCCAAAGGCCGAACTTATGAGCCTCCTGGACTGGATCGGTAAGCGCGTTACACGCGATGGCTACCGCGGCTGCCCGCAAATCAATGTGGCCGCGGAATTCGCTGATCCAGAGCACCCGGCGCGAAAGATTCGCAGGCGGCACAAGGCCGAGATGTTAAAACGGCTGAGGGATATCGTAGGCCGGATCGGGGTGACGCGGCCCGGTGACACGGCGATGCAGCTCGGGCTGTTGATCGATGGGGCGTTTACCAGCGACGGACGGCTGTCGAAGGCCAGTGCGGTGCGTATTCTCCAGAACGGCGCCGAGGCACTGCTCGCGGGAACTTGAGCTAGCACAGATGAGAAGATGAAATGGCGGCAGAGAGAATCCATCCATCCCGTGCTCAAAGGTAATTCACTGCTATGAATCCATTGACAATAACGAACAGGTGCTGCAATCCGAACTGCCGGTGCGGGTGGATTACTGGGCCGAGTGGTGCGCGCCCTGCAAGGCCATGGCGCCGGTGCTGGAGCAGCTGGCGGAGGGATACCGGGGCCGGCTGGGGGGTGGTGAAGGGGAACGTGGAGCAAGTGCCGCAGATCGCATTCCAGTTGGGCGAAGATATAAATTAGAAAATATTCAGAACATATCTCCCTTCAACCTGCTTTCATAGTCATCAGGGATCAGCGCTCCTATCGAGTCTCTGCTCACCCGATGAACTGGCATACTACCGGAGGATAAGATGATGCGTATCGCAAGCATGGGTCATGCGGTCTTCGCGGCGACCCTAATCGCCCTCGGGATCCTGGGTCTGATCCAAGGCGATCTCGCCCCGGCGTGGCAGGGGATACCCAAGGGCCTGCCCGCACGCGAGGCGCTGGCGTATCTCTGCGCCGTGGTCTCGCTGGCCTGTGGCATCGGTTTGTTCTGGCGGCGCGCGGCCGTCACCACCGCCCGCGTGCTGCTCGTCTACCTCGTGCTGACGTTGCTGCTCTTCAGATTGCCGGAGGTGTTCCCCGCGCCCACGGTCTTAGGTTCCTGGTATGGCTGTGCGGAGACCGGGGTGTTTGTGGCGGGCGCCTGGGTACTGTATGCCTGGTTTGCGGCCGACTGGGACCGGCGCTGGCTCGGTTTTGCCACCGGTGACAAGGGTCTGCGCATCGCGCGGGTGCTTTACGGCCTGGCCTTGATTTTCTTCGGCGCGAGTCACTTCATCTATGTGAATTTAACCACACCGCTGGTACCCGGCTGGCTGCCGGTACATCTGTTTTGGGCGTATTTCTTCGGCTGTACTTACATCGCAGCGGGCGCGGCGCTGCTTATCGGTGTATTTGCACGGCTGGCCGCCGCGCTCGTGGCACTGCAGATGGGAATTTTCACGCTGCTGGTGTGGGTACCCATGCTGGCGGCCGGCCACCTGCATGCCATCACCGGCTCGAGTTGGAAAGAGTTCGTGGTTTCCTGGACGCTGACAGCCGCCGGCTGGCTGCTGGCAGATTCCTACCGCGGCATGTCCTGGCTGGCGGTGAACAAGCGCTAGCGCCGGCGCTACGGCAGAAGAAAAGGAAATGGGATCACCCTGAGCGAATTACTTAGGGAAACATAAAGGACGAGGCCACCCGCCAAACTAGGGCCTGGGCTAGCCAGCGCTGCCGCGCTGTGATGCAATCTTTTGCAGCAACAAGTCAAGGTGACCCATGTTCAAATCGATTAGCCACGTAGCTATTACGGTAAGAGATCCCGCCAGGACAGCGAGGCTGTTTCAAGATCTCTTCGGCGCGCGAGTGCTTGAGCGCAAGGACGACGAGGGTCATCTCGAAACATTCATCAGGCTGGGGGGCACTTGGCTGGTGTTGGTTGCCGCCAATGTAGAACGCGCGCGGACCGGGGACCACATTGCCTTTCACGCCACGCCGGACAACATCGAGGCTACCGTGGTCAAACTGCAAGCAATGGGACGTGAGTTCATACGGGCGCGTGGCAATACTGCCTTGTACTTCTTCGACTACGATGACCACGTGTTCGAATTGGATACCGAGGATCTTGAAAAGGAGCTGGGAGAGAGCTACACATCAACGGGTACAAAATCCGAATGATTCGCGGCGTTCAACGACTACCAGAGAAAGTATCAACTAAACTTGGTTCGTCGCACGAGACAGCCAGCGTGGGTCTGCCGCCCAATGACCGGCAAGGGGTGACTCGGCATGAACTACACAGAGCTTTCGGCATACCGTTCTTGCGTTGCAAGGATCAACTCGGCCTGGCCTGGATTCAGGGACATGTACCGGGATCGGCTGCGAGTGGCTATGCGATTATACTAACTTATGTGTTAGTTTATAATTGCATTATACTAATCCATATGTTAACTTATATTAACTTATAACTAGCATATAGGTTAGTTTATGCGTGCTGCAGACCGCGCCTCCGCCCGCCGCCAACTGGATCGACGGTTGAGTTCATTCGTGGATCCAAATGCCCTCAAGCCGCCGCCACGCGGATGGGTCAGGGCGATCCGCGAAGCACTTGGCATGACGGCCGCCCAGCTCGGCCGGCGTTTGGGCGTTACTCAAGAGAGAGCACTCGCCATCGAGAAGGCCGAAGTCAGGGGCGCGATAACACTCGACAGCCTGCAGCGTGCCGCGCACGCACTCGGCTGCCGTCTTGTCTATGCGCTAATCCCCGAAAAGCCGCTGGACGAGATGGTCAGAGATCGGGCTTCCACACTCGCAAACCTGCGACTGAAATCGACGGGTCACAGCATGGCGCTAGAGGCGCAAAGTGTTGAGGTGTCCGACGAACGTGACCATCTTGAACGCTTGACCCGGCAGTTGATGGAACGCGGTGGCTCTGCATTATGGGATGACGAAAAGTGAACGATCCACTGAAAGACGCGGACGATGCCTCCACGCCTCTCACGCCCGAAGAGCAGCAGGACCTGATCCCGTCCTACATCACCTTGCGCCGCGAGCTGAATGAGGCGGAACAGGCAAACATACTGGAAGCGGAACAATGGGCGCTTGCGCGCCAGCGTAATGCCCTTGATCTGCAGTTTCTGGCCGATCTGCACAAACACATGTTCGGTCACGTATGGCGCTGGGCCGGCAAGTTTCGCAACACGGAACGCAATATCGGGGTAGCACCCGCACAGATTCGTCCGGATCTGCAGCAGCTGGCCGCTGATTGTGGCTACTGGATTAAAGCCGGCACCTATCCGCCGGATGAAATCGCCGCGCGTTTCCATCATCGGTTGACACTGATCCATCCGTTCCCGAACGGCAATGGGCGCCATGCGCGTCTTGCAACGGATTCGCTGCTGGTTTCACTCGGTCGTCCACGCTTTTCTTGGGGCCGGGAAAATCTTATAGATGCCACGCAGACCCGAAAGACCTATGTCGCGGCGCTGCGCGCCGCCGACCAGCACAATCTAGACCCTTTACTGGGCTTCGTACGCTCTTGATCTTTCTTTAATTCCTATAAGATTGATTTAACCCATTTTCATTTTCAACCTAACCCACAATCCCTCCCGCGCGCAAAAGACTTTCATCGCTCGATAGCGTCGCTTCGCTCGTGACGGCCGGTACGGTCCCGGCGTCCCACATCTGGGATTTCCGAGGGTCGTCCCGGCCACTACTATGGACGCCCCCTGGTCAAGCTTTCTCCTGGTGATGAATGGCAGGAGCAGTCGGAATGTAAAAATAGTAGTGTGCATTCTTGAGGCCGAAGAACACCCGGGCGAATCCGGTAATCACCACCAGAATGGCGCATATGAAATATGCCGATGTCCAGCCTGCCGGGCAGACGCCAATCGCGATCACCCCCGGCCGTGCCGCATACCGCTAGTTCGGCGAGCAGGAAAGCAAACCTGAAAAACAATGCCACGAAGTGCAGAAATGCAGCGGACAGAAACTATCGGCTTTCCACAAAAGCGCCCGTGCTCATGACAGGCGTCGGCAGCCGCTGAAACTTAAATCTAGCAACAATTATTCGGAAACTGTAAGCGTGCCGCTCATAGCCAAGCCGCTCGTAAAACCCATGCACCTGTTCCCGCACCAGGTTGCAGGACAAAGTGAGTTTGTAGCAGACGCGCCGCCGTCATCGTGGGACATCTTTTGCAATGCGATCCAGCACCACCTCGTTGTATTTGTGCAGCTCCAGCACTTCGTTGACCGCGCCGTGTGTATCCCTGACGAACACCATGATGTGAATGCTGCCTTTCTGATAGTAGACCAGAGGCGAGAGCGGGATGAGCTCTGTAGCGGACTTGCGGTCGCGTCCGCCGTACAGCGCTCCGTTGCGGGAAAAGACAAAATAGGGCCAGCTTGCTCTGCCGCTCAGTCCGTATTTGCCCTCAAGCGCCGGCCAGTCCCGCGTGTCCACCCTGACAGGCTTGAGGTTGCGCGGAACCACGGTGACCTGCGCCGCCACCATTTTCCAGCTGCCCGCCGGCCGCTGAAAGGTGTCGGTTTCGACATAGGTAGTTTTCAGGGGCTGGCCGTAGGCGTTTTCCTGTTCGTGCAGCCAGAAATGCACCACCGCCGCATCGCCCCACTGGCGGACGCTCAAACCGCGGACCTTCTCGACGCCCAAGAACCCCGGCGGCAGCGGCGTGAGGTCAGCGAGTAACTGTTGCTTGTCGAGCACTTCGCCGTCCTCGGTCGTCATGACAAAGTCGGGTGCGAGGATCTGGTTCCAGAGCGATCTGTCGCCCGTGGCAATCCCGTCACGCAGTCTCTGGGTGATGGCTTTGAACCAAGCGATGTCTTGGCTTGTGGCGCGTTCGGCAGAGTAACCGGCTGATGCGAACGCGATCCAAACCACTGCCGCTGCGAGAATACTTCTGCCCAGGTAGTTCATCATCGTTCTCCGGCTTGATGACCAGGAATGTGATCTGCGCGAAATTCGCGTCATAGCAATGCGGTTGCCACCGGCAAGATTTAATCAGTCAGTTCACAAGCGCTTTAAGCGCTGCGCGTGCTTGCGCTCGCTGGAAGGCCGTGGGAGCGGATTCCGCCTGAGCCGCGATCTCGGGGCGCAGTTCAATGAGGTGTTGTGCGCCGGCGAGTGCTTCCCCTGCAAACTGCGTGACCAGGAACGGATCGTTCAAGGCCGCGCGAGACACAGCCATAAGCGCGCGCCTTTCACGGCCGCCGGCAATGCGCATGCCCGCGAGCGCCTGCAGGGCTTCGATGCGCAGGTGTTCTGGCACGCCGGGTCGGGCATAGGTGAGGAGGAGCGCTGCGGCGCGAGGATCACCGGTTACGGCGAGTCCGCGGAATATTCCCTGCATAATGTGGATCTGTGTGTCCGGCTTTGCCGCTGCCAGAAGCACCGTCGCTGCACCTTGCACGCCGGATGCGCCCATACCCTCAGCCGCCGCCGCTCGTACGGCATCGGTTGGATCTTTGTGGAACGCGTGCACGAGCGCCGCATACACGGACCGATCCTGGTGGAAGGTCGCGAGTCCACGTACCACCGCCACGCGCACACGGCTGTCGTGTTGATTCAGTGCCCTGAGCAGCGCGGCTTTTGCTTCGGGCGTGTGCAGACGGCCGAGACCCGCGGCCGCATATATGCGCACGCCGTAAAAGGGATCCCGGGTGAGCACTCGGGTGAGGGCAGCAACGGCTGTGTGCGTGCCCGCATCTTTGGTCTCGGCCAGTTGGTCGACAGCTGAAAGGCGGCTCATCATCGCCGGATCGTGTTCGGCCTTGGCGATCAGCGCCGTCTCAGGCTGGGCGAAATCGATTCTGTTCTCGATCACGCCGTGGGGGTCAAAATCCACCCACTCCGGCTTGAAGCCGAGCTCGATGCGGAAGCGTTGGGTCCGCCGCTGGTCGAGCATCCAAGCTACCTTCGACTGGCCGCCGGCGCCGTAAAACGCAAGTTCCACCGGCATCTTGAATACCCGCGGCACTTGGTCGCCTGTCTGCATCTGCGAGACGGTGAGCTTCTCGGTGTGGCGTTGGGGGTCGTAATGGGCCGTGACCCGGTAATGCGGTGAGCCCGCCATGAACACCCACTCATGGAAGAACCACCCGAGGTGACGGCCGGTAACCGCTTCGATGGTGCGGATGAGGTCGGCCGTGTCCACTGCATGGGCGCGGTTGCGAATCAGATAGGCATGCAACGCTCGGAACAGCAGTTCCTTCTGCGAGGCCGGCTGCGAAGCTTCTTGGGTACCGTCCAGAATGTTGCGCAGCATGTCCAGGACCACCGCGCCTTTTTCGTGGGTAATGCTGTCGAACATCTGCAGCGGATAACGGTAATGATCATCCACGATCGGGCGCAGGTAGTCGTCACGGTCCTGCCGCTCGGCCGCGAGCTGGTCTTGCCACATCTCATAGCGGAAGGCGTCGTTGCCGTTGTGATACTGGGTGTAGAGTGCTTCGAGATAAGTGGCGAAACCCTCGTTGAGCCAGATGTCGGCCCAATCTCGCCCCTGGACGAGATCGCCGAACCAGTGCTGGCCCAGTTCGTGGGCTACGAGTCCCTGGCTCGAATATTCGGGTTCTGCGCGCGCAGTGTGTAACGTTGCATCGGTAAGCGTGGTGGCGCTCACGTTCTCCATGCCGCCGAACGGATAGTTGTGCACGACCACCTGGGCATACTGCTCGTAGGGATAAGGCACGCCGAAGGCGCGGGCATAGAACCCGATCATGTCCGGCGTGCGGTGAAACGAACGCAGCGCCTTCACCGCGCTTACCGTTGGGGGCACGTAATAGTCCACCGGCAGTGAACCTTCGTGATCGGCGACTTTCCTCCATGGCCCCACCGCAATCGAGGTGAGATAGCTGCTGTGGGGCACGCTTTCCACCCAGTCGTAGGCAGTGAACGCACCGTGGTGCGTCACGCTCACCAGCCGCCCGTTGGATACCACGCTTTGTCCGTCCGGGACCGTAACGATGATTTCGCTCGTGGACATGTCGTTGGGATAATCCCAGCAGGGGAACCAATAGTGATTGAATTCCGGTTCCCCTTGGGACCAGATCTCGCGCGGCCAATGCGGGTAATCGGCGTTGGGATTTACAAAAAACAGGCCCGTGCGGGGAGTGCCGTGATAGATGATGCGGACATTCAAGCGGTCGGGTGGACTATAAGCATGGTCGAGGCTGATCTGCAGGTGCGGATCTTTCATCCGAAACGGCAGGGAAATATCGCGCCCACCATGCTTTGCGAGTGTGACCGCATCGATGCTGAGCCCGGAGCTCTCCAGATAAAAGCGATTGAAGCCCGGAGTAAGTGGCTCAAGCGTCACGACTTCATCGCCGAAAACTTCACCCTTAGATTCATCAAAACGCAGCGCCAGCCGGTAATTTTGCACGTGATAAGTACGTTGCGGGGCGCGTTGCACGCTCTCCGGGTCGCCGAAGACATGCTTAACGCTGCCACTGGCACACACTCGCGTACTGAACATTACGCTCAGAATCAGCAACAGTCGGGCGCAGATTTGGTTTTGCGGTTTCATACTGACCCGTAGAGCTTTGCACTCGGGAGAGCCGGTCACCGCCAATTATAGCTTTACGTCGACTCGCCCGGCCTTTGTTGCCGCACTCACAATCCTGATTTTTCTCCAATTTATTTCTGAACCCAACCGGACTCGCTGGATCAAGCCATACATGCCGCGGCTCCGGTAATCTCAACAGCCGTCCGTGACCGCGCAAATATTGGACTGCCGGCGACCCTGCAGATATTATTTCCCTGCCGAAGCACCTGCAGGCGTCGACCAGCCGCGACTGGATTGCGGCCTTCGGACGCCGCTCACTGGCATCTTTCGACAGTCATGAAAGAGAGGTGTTATGCAACACTCTATAGTTCCGGGCATGATTCCCGCGGTGAACCGCCGGCCCGGGAAACTTTGGGCCTTCCTGCAATTCCCCCTGTGCCGCATGCTGATCGCCTTTGCAGCCATCGCCCTGCTGGCGTTCCCGCTGCTGGCGGGCGCCCATTTCGCGCATCTGCATGGCCTGGCGTTCGCGGCCTCACACCTGCTGGCAGGCCTGGTGGCCTGCGGAGTGTACATCGCTTATGTGCACCTGCTGGAACGGCGCGCGCCGGTGGAGCTGACGCTGCGGCAACTCTTGCCGCAATTCGGCAAGGGCTTTGCCGTGGGCGCCGCGATCTTGGGCGCCACGGTTTTGGTCCTGTGGCTCAGCGGTGCCTACCACGTGAGCGGCGTGAACACAGTGGACATGCTGTTGGCCTTTTTCATCAACGCCCTAGGCGCGGCGCTGCTGGAGGAGATCGCGGTGCGCGGCGTGGTGTTCCGTATTCTCGAGGAGGGTTTGGGCACCTGGCTGGCGCTGGGAATCTCGGCGCTGTTCTTCGGCCTGTTGCACGCCATGAACCCGGGCGCCAACTGGCGGGGCATTCTCGGCATCGCCCTCGAAGCCGGAGTGCTGCTGGCCGCGGTCTACGTGTATGCGCGTTCGTTATGGATCGGCATCGGTCTGCACTGCGCCTGGAATTTTTTCGATGGCGGCGTGTTCGGGGCCAGCGCTAAAAACCTCAGCCTGCTGTCCGTGAATATCCACGGGCCGGAATGGCTGACCGGCGGTCGCGACGGTCTCGATGCCTCGCTGGTGGCAATCATGATCTGCCTGTCCGCCGCCGTGGTGTTCCTGCTGCTGGCATGGCGCCGTGGCCTGTGGCTGGCGCCGTTTTGGAAAAGACCCCGGCCGTCCGGCTGATGGCAAAAAACCAAGTGCGCCGACTTGATTCATTTGGCATGAAGTTATGCACGAAATCCCCTGCGCTTCGGCTGGCAGCCCTGTTGCTGGCGGCGGCTTGCCTGCGCCCGGCTATGGCGCAGACCCGGGCCGTTGCCGTGATTCTTGATCAAGCGATGCTCAGGCTTAATGGGCCCTGGCTGTTTCATGTCGGCGATAATCCTCGCTGGGCCGATCCTGGGTACGACGATTCCGGCTGGCAAGTCATGGATCTTTCGGCGCCTGCCAGCGCCACCGATGGGGATGTGGGGCTTGCGCACTATGCGCCGGGTTGGAGTGCCCGCGGGCATGCCGGCTATTTCGGCTATGCCTGGTACCGCCTGCATCTGAATCTGCGGACGCCGGCGGGAAAATCCCTGGCGCTGCTGGGCCCCTGGGACGTGGACAGCGCCTATCAGGTGTATGCCAACGGCAAACTTCTGGGCGGAGTCGGCAAATTTTCGAGCGCGATTCCAGTGGCCTATGGTAACCACTATCCCACCTTCTTTACGCTTCCTTCGGGAACTCCCGGCAGCGGTTCTATGCTGATCGCCATCCGGGTGTGGATGGGGCCGTGGGGCGCGGCTGCGTCGGGCAGCGGCGGCATTCACATCGCCCCGGTGATCGGCTTGCGTACTGTCATCGCCGCGCAATATCACCTGCAGTGGCTCAAGATTTTCGAAGGTTACGTGGTCGACGCGATGATCGGCTTGCTGTTCTTTCTTGCGGCAGTCATGGCTTTGTGCCTGCGCCCCTTCGAGCCCGGCGATCGAACTCATCTCTGGTTGGCCGCCGCCCTGCTGCTCAGTGGCATACAGCGCGGCAATCAGGCCTTCTTTTTTTGGTGGCAGATCGAGACAGTTCAGGACGCAGTGATCTTTATCATCGCACTCACCGGCTCCCTGAGCCTGGGTGCCTGGATGCTGGCTTGGCGCAGCTGGTTCAGTGTGGACAAGCCTGACTGGCTGACAAAGGCGGTGGCCGCATTGACGTTCGCCTTGTTCGTCGCCCAGTTGCTGGCTTATCCATGGCTGTACCACGCCGCGTTTCCACATGCCGTGAGTCTCGGCGTGCATTATCTGATCCGCGGCTTGCGCCTGGCGTTTCTATTGATATTGGGGCTGATCGTCTACCTGGGGATACGCCGCCAGGGACGCGATGCCTGGTATACGCTGCCGGCGGTGCTGGCCATCGCCGCGGTGCTGTTCACCGCGGAACTTACAGCGCTGCACGTGCCGGGCATCTGGTTCCCCTGGGGGGTCGGGTTGGCGCTCAGCGAATGCGCTTCCGTGGTGTTCGTGCTGCTGCTCTTCACACTGCTGCTGCGCCGGTTGTGGTCCCATGCCCGGCGCCTGCAGCCTGTTTAATGAGAGCACCGGTGCCGCAATCGGGATTGACTGCGGTGCTCCGGCAATCGAAGAGCTCCAGGTGAGCTAGCTGGGCGCCGGTGCCCAGGCGGAATGAAGCCGGCGCAACCCCTGACGCAACCTCCCATTGCGGTTGTGCGTCAAGTCGGCGAATTCGCGCCCTGCAACCAGCGTTCCGCATCTTCCACTGCGAAGAAAAACCGTACCGACGCATGTCGGTGGTGCTGGTGCACCAGTTCATCGCATCGCTCGCCGTGAACCGTCGGGTTCGGAACAACGATGACCAGGCGTGCACGATAGTTGACAAATTCCTGGAACACCTCCCCGGCCAACCCGATGCGGAGATTGAAAAATCCCCTCCTAGCTCCTGTTCCGTGAGGATCAAACCTCCCTGCTCAAGGTTTAAGGACAGTGCGCTGCTGATATCATTCAGCGGTGCACAGGCTTACTGATGTGTGAAAGGTCATGGGTTTAGCGCCCGATGTCACAGGGCCTGGTCGGCCACACCGGCCGCATTGGAGCTCGGTGCCTAAAGCGGGCGATCCACGAGCACAAATATGCAGCCCGTATCGGAGTGCACGTCGGCATGCACAGAACCCGGACTCGCGATACTGGCCCATCCCCGGCGCAGGTGTTGGCCGGCCACGGTGAGCTCGCCTTCAAGAACATAGATGAATTCCGGAAGTTCATGTTCATGCAGCGGCAGTCTTGCACCAGGCTCGAACCGCACGATCTGCATCTCCAGGCCACCGGTAACCGCGACGTCTTTGACAAATACGCCGGCGGCGAAGGTGGATGGCTTCCAGGGCAGGTCATCACACGACAAACACAGAAGTTTACCGTCTTCAAGCTGGATCATTACGTTCACCCACAGTGTGCTAAAGACGATTATCAGCCGCGCGTGTCGGCGTCCGACAGGGGCGCATTGGTCGTCAATCGGTAAATCATTATACCCATGGCAGCGCCGTCCGTAGCGAGAATTAATTTTGAATTATTTCTGATTTTTTCTTTGCCGGCCGCCGTCGCCGTGAATTGTGTCTAAATCTAGTTTAGACCGGCACAACCGGTTATACCTATCGGATGTTCCAGGTAAGAGAGGGTCAAACATGAGAATGTCATTCAGACGACGCGCATTCACGCTGGCAATCGCGTTGGGAATTATTTCTATGCTGGCTGCGCTTGGCACTCGTCCGGCGCAGGCGCGGGGTCTCGAAACAAAATACCCGCACATGGCGCCGCTTGAGCAATATCTGATGGACCGGAATGCCGAGATCGCGTTGGCGCAAAGTGCGGCTCCGCCGTCTATATCGTCCAGCGCCACAGTGATGGTTCTGGGTCAGCAGGGATACACGACTACGGTGAAGGGCAAGAATGGCTTCCTCTGTCTCGTAGAACGATCGTGGGGTGCCGCCACCACGGACCCAGAGTTCTGGAACCCCGGAGTCCGCGGTCCCATTTGCTTTAATCCGGCGGCCGCCAGGACTTTCGTTCCTATTTACCTGATGAAGACTAAATTGGTGCTGGCTGGAAAATCAAAACCGAAAATAGTCCAGGCGCTTACCACGGCTTTCAACAAGCAGGAACTGCCTGCGCTGGAACCGGGCGCCATGTGCTACATGCTGTCGAAACAGGAGTACCTCGGCGACCAGGCCAGAAGCTGGCATCCACACCTCATGTTTTTTGTTTCGGGAGACGCGGGGAAAAGCTGGGGAGGTAGTCTACCCGGCTCGCCGGTGATCGCGGCCAATGATCCTGAGGAACGGGCGACGATTTTCATGGTCTGGGCCGGCCACTGGTCCGACAGGACGCCGGCTCCACAGGCGATGCACTAACCTGCGATTCGAAAGTATCGCATAGAGCTGAGAACCACCGATGATTAGCTTCCCGATCGTACTCCACTTGCATAGTCATACGTGGATTAAGGAATCAGCCAGTCTTCAAGAGCCAAAGGGAACCACTGGACTCTAAATGAAACTGCTACTCAATATGGAGGTGACGTCGGAGGCATTGTTGTTTATTTTGTCAGCGATGAACCGCAACACCACCGGAGGATAGGGCGATGCGCATCGCAAGCGTGGATCATGCGGAGAGGGAAAAAGGGGACGCTACCTGAGGGCGGAAATCCCGGATTTCGCAGCAACGCGAGACCCACAGTGAAATCCTCCCCCACCGGAGGCAGATCGCCGGAAGGACAGTGGTGTTCCGGCATCGCGTAACCCCACAGGTTGCAAAATGATACCAGCGGGGTTACATTGTTACCGTGATAAGGAAGATCCGCCATCAGGGGCTCAAACGCCTGCACGCGAAGGATAACGCGTCGGGTGTCAAGCAGGATCATGTCGAGCGTCTCAAGGACATATTGGCGCGAATCGAAGTTGCTGTAAATTCGCGTGATATGGCCCTGCCAGGGCTGTATCTGCATCCGCTCACCGGATCCCGTCGCGGAACCTGGGCCGTGACGGTAAGCGGTAACTGGCGAGTGACCTTCCAATTCATTGGTGAGGATGTTACCGAGGTGAACTATGAGGATTACCACTAGCAGCAGGCGCAAAGCAGTCGCATACATGTAATTGGAATTGGAGGGTGAGTTATGGCTATGAAGAACCCCCCGCATCCGGGCGGCGTAATCCGGAGGCTGTGTATAGAGCCCTTGGGGCTTACAGTTCAGCAGACCGCTGATGGTCTTGGCGTATCGCGGAAGCAGCTCTCCGAGCTGCTCAATGGACATGCAGGCATTTCGGTGGAGATGGCACTGAGGTTGTCCCTCGCGTTTGGTGGCTCTGCGGAGAGTTGGGTTCGCCAGCAAGCAGCTTATGACTTGGCTGAAGCGGAGCGCAAAGTTTTGCCCAAGCTTGAGCACAAGATTCGGAGATTGGCGGCGGCATGAGTCATAAGAGCTGTGAAAATCTGTATTCATGATCCTGAAAACCATCGAGGATCACACCGGCTTGACGCTCCGCATGCATAATTTGCACACCCATCTGGCATTCCTGAGCGGGCGACAAGGCAGCGGCAATGCCGATTTGAATGAGAAATAGAGGGATAAGAGAGAATAGGCGTCAAGCCCTAGCTTGATGCTTTTTCAAACCAGCCGCGCGCATCCATCAGTCCCGGCTCGGCCTAGACTTGTCACACGCCCGATCTCCGCGCACGGCCGCCGTAGAAAAGAGGAATTAGGGGTCTTGAGTTAGAACGTCTAACAAAATGAGAACACTTGCCCTAGCCTTCCGCTCAACCCCCTCTCCCTTGGTGGGAGAGGGTTGGGGTGAGGGGGCGCTGAGGCATTTTGTTAGACGCTCTAAATACAATTTCGGCGCAGGCAGATTACGTTGTTCATGGAAGCTCCTTTTCACAAATAACTACTCGTTCATATCCACAGGAAGACCAAGGCCATGCACAGAGTAAGCGGCGGATGTCATTGCGGCAATATCCGGGTTGAGCTGGAGCTGGCGCGCGCGCCGGACAGCTACCATCCGCGAGCCTGCGACTGCGATTTCTGCCGCCAGCACAACGCCGCCTATGTCTCCGACCCGCAGGGATCGCTGGCTCTCCGGATCAAGGATGAGCACCTGAGCGGAAGGTATCGCCAGGGAAGTGGTCAGGCCGAGTTTCTTTTCTGCAAAAATTGCGGCGTGCTGGCGGGCGTGTTCTACCGCAACGACGGACGACTTTACGCCGCCGTGAACGCCAAGGCCGTTGGTGGTGGCGAGGCTTTCGGCGCGGAGCAGCCTGTCTCTCCCAAGACCCTGTCGGCAAGCGAAAAAGTGCGGCGCTGGCGAGAGGTCTGGTTTCCGAATGTCAGTATCGTGACTGCCGAATAAATCAGCTCAGAACGGTTGACCGGCAAGTCCGCAGTATCCGCGCGGTTCCTGGCGCCGCTCTTTTTCGTCCCAGGCGTGGGCGATATCCCAGCGCCATGCCATGCAGCCGGAGGCCAAACACAGGCTTCCGTGGGGAGCGCTGTCCTCGCCATCGAGGGTGCGGTTCACAGCCGTGCCTTCAATTTGCCCTTCCTGGTATTCACGGATGCGTACAAACGGGCACCAGCGTCTAGATGCCTCCGCTACGGTTGAGCTGTTGGAGGCCTTTGCGGCGGGTACGGGTGCTTGCATGGCATCCGACTTATACCCATGGTCCCTGCCCAAGGCATACTTGCTTTTAAAAACAGGCTGTCGATTCATGGGTATCCTCCGTGCGCGCGTCGAAGATTCAAAACTACCTGCCAGTCCATGTGTCTCCAGGGACGCACTCACTCAAGGCCACTGGGATTTTCTCCTGCATCCATATCAGAGCAAATCTGATGCCAACACACCGGGAGCGTAGATCTCGGGTCTTTGAATGAATTTGCACTTGATTCTGCAGCCACCGAGACAGACAAAGAATGTCAACTTTCTACAAAAATGCCTGCGTGACTGACACGTAACGGCACCCCGGTGAGATTTTAATTTGCGTCATATACGATTTTGCAATAAATGCCTAACTCACGGTCGACAGTGGGAAGCCCCGGTATCCGGCACTTGCCGGAATCATGTTTCATGATTGCCCTATAGCAGATTTAGCTGGAAGATAGCCTGCGCATGCGCGGGTCCATCAAGTGCGCGCTGACAGACGAACGGAGATATACATGCAAAAAACCCGGCTGGAAGCTTTCAGCGATGGCGTGCTGGCGATCATCATCACCATCATGGTGCTGGAATTGAAGGTGCCGCACGGCAATACCCTGGCCGCGCTCAACCCGCTGCTGCCGGTGTTTTTGAGTTATGTGCTGAGCTTCGTGTACCTCGGAATTTATTGGAACAATCATCATCATATGCTGCACACTGTAGCAAAGGTGAGCGGCGGCATGTTGTGGGCCAATCTGCATCTGTTGTTCTGGCTGTCGCTGTTCCCCTTCGCTACCGGCTGGATGGGCGAAAATCACTTTGCTTCCGTTCCCACGGCGCTCTACGGCGCGGTTTTGTTGATGGCGGGTGTGGCCTATTGGATATTGCAACAGACGATTATTGCCTTGCAGGGAAATGGTTCACTGCTCGCCCATGCAATCGGCAGAGATTTCAAGGGCAAGTCATCACCGGTGATCTACGCGATTGCAATTCCCATCGCCTTTCTCGATTCCTGGATATCTCAATGCCTGTATGTCATCGTTGCACTCATGTGGCTCATTCCGGATCGCCGCATCGAGAAGGCGATGGCTGAACGACAAGAATGAATTAAAGGGGTGAGTATCATTTTCTCCACAAATCTAAGGAATCTCTGCAAAAGTTCGTTGTCTGAGTATCTGATCTGTAATTGGGAAGTAACACGATGAAGCAGCAAAGTTTTGCGAGCGCGGCATGGGAAACGAAACGCAAAAAGACGCGGCGCGAGGTATTTTTGGAGGAGA
>DAHUYB010000005.1 GCA_027315405.1 Gammaproteobacteria bacterium
TCTCCTCCAAAAATACCTCGCGCCGCGTCTTTTTGCGTTTCGTTTCCCATGCCGCGCTCGCAAAACTTTGCTGCTTCATCGTGTTACTTCCCAATTACAGATCAGATACTCAGACAACGAACTTTTGCAGAGATTCCTTAATTATTATCCGCGGCTTTGCAAAAAATCAGAACGCCGACAGTTGCAAAACTGGCTGCACGGAAGGCGAATGGACTTATCAACATCCCGAGCAAATAACAATATATGCCGGGGCCGCAATTGCCCTTGGAGCAACGTCTGAAGGTGGTTTAAACGGAACAATTCAATTATTGGGCCATGAATTTGAGCACAGCACAATCACTAATCAAGCGATTTTTTCGCGCTGGGAAAAGGCACGTCCTTGGATGACGCGAGATTTATTAAATTATGAAGAATCGACACCGCGAATGCACGATGCTCTACCTTGGGAAATGGATGCAAATCAGTTTGGGCGCGACATGGCAGGAGCATATATGATTAATCCACCTCCGAATTAGGGGATCTATATTGTGATCAAAATTCTAGTCTTAATGTTGCTAATCATAACGGTGGTCGCGACCGCGCAAGCCGTGCCCCTTCAGGAGAACATTGAAGTTCTGACCCCTCAGCAAGCTGAGGTGATAAATGGGCAAGAGTTCGATTACAGTACGTTTTCTGGCGGAAGAATCGTAATTCGACTTAATGGCACGGTCATACTCGGCGAGTATGGAATTAAGGCGACCTTTTGTTCTAAATCATCGCCATATTATTGCGTCAACTCAGATGCATTTTCATTCGCTGTGCCGAAAGCCCTTACCGGGGCAGGGGACTCGTGGGTTGTGAGTGGACACAGATACAAAGTATCCGGCTCACTTAGATATGTGACTATCTTGGGCCGGGCTTTAAAAGTTATGGTTATTTTGTCAACAGATCGCGCACCCAATGGTACAACCGGTAGTACTTACTTTTATTATTCACCTCAACTAGGTCTTTTGGGCTACTCAGTGATTATCAACCCGCCATCAGGACACACTTTGAATAAGGGCCCAGTCATTTATTTTTTGGAAAATAAAAAGGGTTTCGGTGCTCCGCCCAGCAAATGACGAGTGGCATTCAGGGAGAATCAATGGAAATTGGGGTCACCGCGGGAAAAGGGGACGCTACCTGAGGTTTCCCATATGCCTAATGTTAGGTTCTATACGCCAAATCAATAGGTGTTGATATGTCGCAAAGGCTCATAGCTACCGCTGTTGGTGTTTTGACTTGGCTGCTTCTAATTTCTTTACCATGTTACGGAGCTGGCGGACAGATAGCCTCGCCCGATTACGAAGGTCGTTGGTGGTTGTCAATTTCTCACAGCGAGCAAACTGAATTTATAAACGGCTACCTCGACTGCTACTTTTATGAATATAAGGGGCCGGCACGTTTTTCGGATGCAGCCTATGCGTACCGCCACGCTCTAACTAAATACTTCAGGGCTAGGCAATCCTCAACGCTCAGGCAACGCGTGGGGGATGTGCTCTTGGAATTTCAAGATCCCAAGGGATACAAGGTTATTGACAAGTACGCTCAGCCCATAAACGCACCTCACGGTGGAGATGATGGACTTTATTGGATGCAGCTTAGTTTGACGAAGGACGCACAGCTAGGTTTTGTCGAGGGTTACTTGGCTTGCCACGTACAGCTAAACCACAACAATGGTGGAACCTTCTCAAAACCGCCTTTCGAATATGTTGCTCTCATTAATCATTGGTATAGATTCAACCCCGCAACCGGTGATATAGATGCCAATCGGCAACCAACACCGATTGTCGATGTGCTTTTCGGATTCCGTGACCGGCTGCAACAGCCCAAACCGGAAAACCAGTAGCCGCTGGGCACTTCCGCGGAGCAGCGTGCGCGAATCATGGGATCAGACTGAACTGACCCTGAGGTTCTCCTCGCAATGGATAGCTGCGCGCTCAATTGCAGTGGACACACCACCCCACTTTAGGCCGCATTCCACATGTACTGCCGCAGTGGCCGCGCCAGCCCAACTTGATGCTCTGAGCACGAGCCGGGCTCAGGAGAACCTAGAGGTTGGCCCCGCGGACCTTTATGACCGCGGTAATGTGCAGCGCAAACGTCTATCCAAAGCCTGCTTTTCTTTTCCGCCAATTCTTGGGACGCGCTGTATATCTACCGTCAGGCGCCAAAAAAGGATTATTCTGAAGGTAGCCGTATGCCTCGCGGCTACTTGGGGTTGTGGTTCTAAATAACTCTTAATATATGCGCCAGCACATCCGCTATCTGGTAACTCCTGACGGGGTTCATGTGGCTTGGGCAGAAATGGGTTCCGGGTTGACGCTGGTCAAACCCGCCACTTGGCTTACACATCTGAAATACGACCTGGAAAGTCCAGTGTGGCGCCATTGGATGCAATTTCTTTCCGGGCATTTCCGCTATATCCGCTACGACGAACGCGGGTGCGGCATGAGCGACTGGCGTGCGGCCGATCTTTCCGCGGCTCACTGGGTTCAAGATCTCGAATGTGTGGTGGAAAAAGCCACCATTGAGCGTCCATTTGTTTTGCTTGGCATCTCGCAGGGGGCGGCTACGGCCGTCGAGTTTGCAGTCCGCCACCCGGAAAGAGTGTCGCGCATGGTTCTCTATGGCGGCTACGCCTGCGGATGGAAACACCGGGGTAATCCAAATACCATGCCCTTTTACGAAGCCCTGGTGGAGATAATGCGGCACGGCTGGGGCAGCGAGAATTCCACTTTCCGGCAATTATTCACCTCGATGTTTGTCCCCGGCGGCACGCCGGAACAGCTCGGTTGGTTCAACGAGCTGTGCCGGCGTACCACGGCGCCTGAAATTGCTGTCGAACTCATGAAAGCACGCGGCAGCGTGAACGTCCTGGATTTGCTCCCCCAAGTGCGTACTCCGACCCTGGTGATACACGCACGTCACGATAAAGCGGTTCCGTATTCGGAAGGTCGCCTTCTGGCCTCAGGCATTCCAAATGCGGATTTCGTGGAACTCGACTCGTGTAATCACGTGTTGCTGGAGCACGAACCTGCCTGGCGGGAGTTTCAGTCGCTGGTGTTGGAATTCACCGGCGCGGAGCGCGGCGCAAGCGCGGCTTTCGAAGGGCTGTCGCGACGCGAACACGAGATTCTGGCCTTGATCACCGACGGATTGAGCAACGGAGAAATTGCCGAACGCCTGTTCATTGACGAAAAGACGGTGCGCAACCACGTTTCCCGGCTGTTCGACAAGATCGGGGTAAGCAGCCGCGCACAGGCTATCGTTTTGGCTCATAAGAGGGGCTTTCAAGCCTAGCCCGGGACAAACGTCCTGGCTTAAACAACTCCCGACTTCACAAAAGGACAAATGCCTTATTCCATCGGCACTGATAACGCCGCATCATCTTTCCAAGATTGTGCTTTTTGGGAGGATGGACAATGCGGCGCGCAGTCATTCTACTTTTCGGCATCATCGCCTACGGGATTTTTCTGCTGACATTCCTTTATCTGATTGCCTTCGTGGGCAATTTGCAACTCACGTGGTTGACTGAGGCGTTTCCGCTACTGGCTGCACTGGTACCGCATTCCATTGATGCGGGCCGTCCAACAGGCGGCCTCATCACGGCCATGGTGATCAATTTGGTGCTGATTCTGGTATTTGGGATGCAGCACTCCTTCATGGCGCGCAGTGGTTTCAAGGCCTGGCTGAAACGCCACCTTCCGGCATCCGCCGAGCGCAGTGTATTTGTACTTATCGCCAGTCTGGCCCTGATCCTGCTCTTTTGGCAGTGGCGCCCAATCGCAGTCCCGGCCTGGACCGCACAAAGCTCTTGGGGGCAGGCGCTCGGTTGGATCGTATTCGCAGCCGGATTCGGATTGGTGTTGGTTTCCACCTTTCTAATCAATCATTTTGAGCTGTTTGGACTCACGCAGATTTGGGTCCAGTTGCGCGGGCGCGAATCACGTCCTCCGCAATTCGCGACGCCATTGTTTTACCGGCTGGTACGTCATCCGCTTTATCTGGGTTTTCTGTTGGCGTTCTGGGCAACTCCAACAATGACGGTTGGCCACCTGTTGTTCGCTATCGCCATGAGCGGCTACATCCTGATTGCGATTCGTTTCGAGGAACGCGATTTGGTGCGATTCCACGGCCAGCTCTACGAACGGTACCGAGCCCGGGTACCCATGCTCATCCCGTTTGGCATCAAGCGGCGGGACCAGCAGGCGACCGAATGAGAAATCCGGCGGTGCACATGGAAGGAGGCGATCCGGTCATGAACAAATTACATGTCATTGCGGTCCTCGCCCTGCTGCTGGGCGCCTGTGCAACGGCACCGCACCCGCAACAGACCGTCCGTGTCTGCTTTCACCGGGACGCGGCCGCTGAAGCGGAGGTGGGCTACTGTCATGCCCTGCGTGTCGGCAACATGCTGTACATATCGGGCACCGTAGGCACGGGCGCCATGCCGGATGCGGTGCGGAGCACGTATTCAAGGCTCCATGACATCCTCGCCGCCAACGGCCTCACCTACGCCGACGTGGTGAAAGAGACGGTCTACACACTCGACCTGGACGCCTTCATCCGTAGCCAGGACATCCGCAAGGAGTTTTACGGAACCACTTTTCCCGCGGCCACCTGGGTGCAGGTGCAGAGGCTCTACGACCGGTCATTCGTAGTGGAGGTGGAACTTCAGGCGCGGTATCCGGAATAGCGCCCGGATCCGTCCAACTGCCTGTCTGTGAAATGTTCCGCATCGTGGAGTTCCAGTCCGAAGGCGCCACGCGCGTGGCGGGCTGTACGCGCATGACGCTGCTTCGCAAACCACGCCCATCGTCATCATAACGCACGGCTTCTCAGCCACCCTCAGCGGCATGGTGGCGGACCGGTATGCCGAGGCTTTCTTCCGGGAAGGGCTTGCCGTCCTGCTGTACGACCACCGCAACTTCTGGGGAAACCTCAGGTAGCGTCCCCTTTTTCTCTTCCCATGACCGATCAAACGGATTTGTATTTGCGATTTTCTTAACGCAACGTGACGGCCGTCAGGTCTTCAATATCCAAAACAATGCCAGTTTTGTTTTGTCAAGAGATGATATTGACGGCATAACTTTTGTAAATCCCCCACTAGGGGGTATATGGACGCAGGAGCATGTAATCTCGGCTATCAAGCGGATCGAAAAGCAACGCAGGTTTACGATTCCTGTTAAAGACTTACTCGCTGCGACCCCGCTCACTGTTTGCGAGTCATATACAGATCGGTAAAAATTGTGGCTTGACGATAGACTTGGTCGAATTGCAGCGGCGCAAACTGCGTGTGGGTGTTCTCAGTATCTTCAGCAGTATCCTCAGGAACAGACCACGGTGGCGATACCTGGACGGTTGTTGGCGTAACCAAATACCGCTACCACCTCATTGCGGAGGGCCGGGAAGTGGCGGAGGCGGATTTTACCAACAGCGGGGGCGGCGCCACGGAATCGAATATATACGTGTTGAGGGACCACCTGGGGAGCGTGGATGTGGTCACGGACGCGAGCGGGCCCCCGCTCGCGCAGATGAGTTTCTGCTACCGGCAATAGCAAAGTATCAGTAAGTACGGTAAAATCCCGTACCTTGTTGAATCGTAACCTGTTGATTCCCTGGAGCCAGCCATGACCACTGCCAGCGCCCGTTTCGACCTGAAGTTGAAAAACGATGAGAAAGAGCTTTTCTCTGAAGCCGCTGCCCTGATGGGCACCACGACAGCGGGTTTTGTGCGCGCGGCTGCCAAGGAAAAGGCCCGAGCCCTGTTGGAGCAGGAAACCCGGGTTAGCATGTCGGAACGGGATTTCGCCCGGTTCGCGGCTGCCCTGGATAAGCCCTTTGCCCCCAACAAGGCATTGGAGAAGGCTCTAGATACGGCACGCACTTCGGTGCGCCGTGCTTGAAGAGCAGCGGCTCGATTCCAATATCCATAACTGCGCTAACTTCGACTGTGGCACGCCTGTACTGAACGAGTACCTGGCGCGCTACGCCACTCAGCATCGCAAGAAGGGAATCTCGCGGATCTATGTGTTGCTGGACTCGGCGGCACCCGTCGAAATTCTGGGGTACTACACGTTGAGTGCCGCACAGGTGGATGCGGCACAGATCTCAGATGCGGATCGGAAGAAATTACCTAGATTTCCAATACCGTGCTTTCGTATGGGGCGTCTTGCTATCCATAAGGATCAAAAAGGCAAAGGCCTAGGGGCCAAGCTGATCGGTATGGCAGTAGATCGCTGCCTGCATGCTAGGGAAGAAGTCGGTGCCTATGCGCTGGTGGTCGACGCCAAGGATGAAAACGCAAAGTCGTTCTATGAGCACTATGGATTCACCGCTTGCACGGACCAACCGATGACACTTTATTTGCCACTGGGGCAATAATGCCCGGATCCCTCATTACCTGTACACCGCAATCCTCTCGCACTGGTTTCAGTGATCACCGAGTTGCGTCCAAAATTGCATGCATTCACATGAACGGGCGGGTGTATGACCCAAGCCTGGGGCGGTTCCTGTCCGTGGATCCCGTCTTTGAGTCCCGACCAACACCCAATCCCTGAATCCGTATAGCTACGTGCTGAACAACCCGTTGAGCATGACGGATCCCATGGGGTACTGGCGCCGCAGTGGCCACGGTTTCAAGCACGGGTGAGACCACGATCACATCTAGTGGCGGCGGCACCTTCAACGAGACGGTCAGCTATGTCTTGACGGACCATTTAGGCAGCGCGGATTTCTTGCGTGGGGTCAAGCGGGCCTGCGCACGCTTCCGCCGGTGAATCTGACGGTTTCTAAGGCACGCGTTTCAGCGGGTGGCCCTCGGTGTTGAACACCACGGCGTTGAAATCCAATGTCCTGGCTGGTGCGAACAATAGGTAGAAATACTTGAAGGTCTCAGCAAAAACGTAGCTTTGCATGGCGTCGGCCTGCTGTTTGGTGATGACGCTGGCGAGGGCGGCGTAACCGTCCTGCGTGCGACAGTACTTCACGAACTCGTCGAACAGGTGTTTACCCATGAGGCGGTAATAGGGATCGCGGGTGTAGTGGTACAAATAATAGGTGGATTCGACGATTTCCGGACGCAGCGGATATTCCGGGTCCACGACGCGCAGGCTGGCGTAATTTAACAAGTCGGGCTCGATTCCGTACAGATTCCACATTTTGAAAGAGGACGCCTGCAGGCGCCTGGCCCGGTTGAGATCGCCGGACAGCGCCAGCTCCGCGGGGAAATAGGCATCCAGCGCGCCGTATTCCGTGGCGGTGCGCTGGCCGGTATCCATGTTCGCATGGCCGTACCATAGCTCACCTTGACGCTCGTCTGCCAGATATTTATTGACGGCAGCGATGCTGGTGTTCCACATGCGATGACAATCCGGATCGCCGAACAGCTTCCAGCATTTGAGCTGATACTCGTAATAAGAATCGATGC
Source organism: Gammaproteobacteria bacterium (assembly GCA_027315405.1). Lineage (GTDB taxonomy): Bacteria > Pseudomonadota > Gammaproteobacteria > Natronospirales > REEB76 > REEB76. The sequence continues at coordinate 7,451 of DAHUYB010000005.1, forward strand.
CGCCACTGATGCTGGAATCGGTACCGGTCCATTGGCCGGTGAGCACATTGATGCCGTCACCCACCAGTCCGATGGGCGAGCGGCGCTTGAAGGTTTCCACCAGTGCGCGTTTGGCTTTTGCATAGAACACCGGGTTGCCGGTGAGTTTGCTGAGGGTGCCGAATTCCAGGATCAACGTGCCGGTTTCCGCCGGATTGGAATCCACGCCGCGCACCGCTCCGGTTTTCAGGTTCACGTAGCGGTAGGGCAGGCCGGTGGGTGTGTTGAAGGCCGGCAGCAGGCGCGTGCCCAGATCATCGGCAAGCGCCAGCAGCCGCCGGTCGCCGGTCAACTCGTAGCCCGATAACAGCCCGCCCAGCAGGCGGATATTGACTTCAAACACCTTGACGTAGATGTCCTTGTTGAAATCCAGCTTGGCATCAATCAGCGTGCGATCTTCGGCAGCCTGTTTGTTCAGGCCCATGAGCACCAGCGTATCCAGCGCATCCACCGGCGTCATCAGCAAAGACTGTCCGGGCCCATACCAGTCGAACGGCTTCTTGCTCAAGGGCCGCAGCTCATCGTGTCCCCAGGCATAGCGCTGGTACCCGTCCCAGGCGTGCAGGAACTGCGCCCTGACACGCGCCGCCATGGCCGCGGAATCAAACGGTGTCGCCGGAGTTGGGGCCGGCCGCATGGATTCTGCGCGTGCGGCAAGACACGCCGGAGTCAATCCGAGCAACGCGATCAAAAGCAGCGCATACGCTGCGCAAGGAATTTTCATGGGTGTTGCTCCGAAGCCGGGATGGCGGACGGTGACGGAAACGACGGCGGTGCGGCGGCCGGACTGTTGCCCCACTGCATGTCGGGTTGTGCGCCCAGCGTGAAGCGCAGCACGCCACCGTGCCGGGCAAACGCGGCAGGCAACCACGGCTTGGTCCATGCTTTGCCATTCAGGGTCAAGGCCTGCACGTAGGGTTTGCCGTCACCGGCACCCGGCGCCTCGATTACCACGTTGCCACCCGGCCGATGCACGTCGGCGTGGGGAAACAGTGGGCTAGCCAGCAGTAACTCGGCACGGCCGGGAATCTCCGGGTACAGGCCGAGCGCCGCCCATACGTACCACGACGACATCTCGCCCAAGTCGTCGTTGCCGGGGATGCCGCCGGGTGCGTTTTTCCACAGCGTGTCGAGTACCGCACGCACGGTCTGCTGCGTCTGCCACGGCTGCCCGGCGTAGTCGTACAGCCACGGGGTTTCGATGGAGGGTTCGTTGCTCATGTTCGCATGCAGCGGACCGGCGTTGGTCAGCGCCCAGTTGCCGTGAGCATCGTGAAAGAAAGCGTCCAGGCGTTGGGCGGCCGCGGCGCGACCGCCCAATAATTCGAACAGGCCGTGTTCGTCGAAGGGCACCATCCACAAGTACTGCGCGGCGCTGCCCTCGACAAAACCGTCCCCGGTGCCAGGCGTGAACGCGGGCCAGCTGCCGTTGGCGTTGCGGTTCTGGATGTAGCCGCCCTGCGGGGTGGCGTGCGGGTTGAACAGGTTGCGCCAATAACCGGCGCGCATCAGGAATTGCCGTTGCCCTGCACGATCTCCGACAGCCTGCGCCAGTTGCGCAAGCGCGAAATCGGCGGTGGCGTCTTCCAGGGTTTCAGCGGCACCGCCCCAGGCGTCGGATTTGGCCGCGATGTAATGCAGGCCCAGCCATTGATTCAGTGACGGGCGCTCGCCCACACACTCGACATTGCAGCCGGCGTCGCTGAGGTCATCCGCCGTGGACACGGTGGCGGCGTGCTTCAGCGATGCATAGGCAGCGCGCACATCGAAATCACGCCCGCCGAAGGCGTAGATATCCGCGAGCGCCGGCACCGAGGGATCGCCGCTCATCACGTGCGTGCCGCCGGAGTCGTGCGTCCAACGGTCCCATTCACCGTGGTTCTGCCGTGCCTGGTTGTATAGCGACTGCGCGAAATCATTGCCGACCTTGGGCATCAGCCAAGTCAGCAATTGCAGTTGCGAGCGGTACACGTCCCAGCCGGAGAAATTGGCGTACTGGATTTTCTGGTTGCCGGTGACGCGATGGATCTTCTGGTCGAAGCTGCGGTATTCGCCATTGGTGTCGCTGAACGTGGTCGGCTGCAGCAATGCGTGATACAACGCGGTGTAAAACGTGACGCGCCGGTCGCGGCTGCCGCCTTCGACGGTGATGTGACCTAGCGCCTGGTTCCAGGCGGCGCGAGCACGCTCGCGCACCTGCTTGAGGGTGGTACCGGGCGGGATCTCCGCGTCCAGATTGGCGCGTGCATTGGCGAGGCTCACGTAGGAAATGCCGACCCGCACGGTTACCGTGGTTGGACGTGGGGTACCGAAACCGACCCAGGCACCCGAACCCTTGCCAACCGGCAGAACACGCTGCTCGCCATAGCCGGTGCCGCCTTGTGCGCTGGTGCCGCCCGCGTGCACCGTGGCATCGTGCCAGGTGCCAGTGGATGCGAACGGCTGATTGAATCGCGCGATAAAGTACAGCGTGTAATAACTGCGCCGGTCCACCTTCGACAGATAACCGCAGAAGTTGCCGCTGGTCACCGAGCCGCTGAGGGTGCGTGCCGCACGCTCAATCTTGATGGATGCGTCGCTGCTGCCGACCTCGGAATCGGAAACGCGCACCAGCAGGTTGGCCGGTTTGCTGGCCGGAAAGGTGAAGCGTGCCATGCCGCTGCGCAAGGCGGCGGCCAGTTGCACCATCACGCCATTGGCGAGCTTCACCCGATAATCGCCGGGCGCGGCGTGCTCCTCGGCATGTGAAAAGTTGCTGGCGTAGCGCGCATCGGTGGCATCGGCGGACGGCGAGGTCGTCACCGGGATCGTGACCGGCATGAACGGCACGTCACCGCTGGCGCCGGCGCAACCGGTGCCGTTGAGATGCGTCAGGCTGAAGCCGCGGATACGCGTGGCATCGTATTGATAGCCTCCCGGGGCGGCGCTGAGGCCGTGCTGCCCTTGGGTGTTCTCCGGGCTCCACTGCAGCATGCCGAATGGCAGCGTGGCGCCGGGGAAAGTGTTACCACCGTTGGCCGTACCGATGAGCGGATTCACCCAATCCGCAGGTGAACGTTTGGCATTTTGCCCCATGGCGCTGCCAGCAAATGCGATCGCCAATACAACCGCACAGAAAAACCGTAACAGGATTCTTAAGTTGGTCATACGGATTCCCCTGGTTTCGAAAGGTTTCATGCTGATTGGAATTCCGGCATGCAGTCTCGCCAAGCGTTCCTGGCTTAACTCCGGTGTTTGACCTCAATGTTTGGCAAGCAGCTTGAGCACTTCGTAACACGCGCCCATGGTGTGGTAATCCACTTTGCCGGCCGGACTTTTCTCGTCGCTGTAATTGCGGTTCTCGCGGTCCAGGATGCGGTACCAGCCGCCGTACTCATGATCCACAAAATGCCGCCAGGCATACGACCAGATCCGGTCGTACCAGTTCCAGTATTGCGGCTCGCCGGTGCGCGCCGCCAGCAGCGCCGCGGCGGCGAGGGATTCGGCCTGCACCCAGAAGTATTTGTCGGTGTCGCAGGGTTGGCCCTCGGGGTCGAAGCCGTAGTACATGCCTGCGAATTCCTGATCCCAGGAACGCGCCAGGGCGGTGTCGAAGAGTTCACGCGCGCGTGGCGCGAGCCAGGCCTCGGGTCGGTGCCGCTCAAGGATCAGCAGCAACTTGGCCCACTCCGTCTGATGACCCGGCTGAAAACCCCAGGGGCGGAACAGGTGCTTGGGGTTGGCGCGGTTGTAATTCCAGTCCGGGTTCCAATCCCGATCGTAGTGCTCCCACACCAGCCCCCCGGTTTTGCGCGCCCGGCGGCGCGTCATGCCATCGGCAAGCATGTAAGCACGCTCCAGGTAGCGCGCCTCCGAGCCGGTTTCGAATGCCGCCAACATGGCCTCGCATAGGTGCATGTTGGCGTTCTGGCCGCGGTAATGGCTGAAATTCCAGTCTGCATCGGCTTCGTCGCGGTACAGTCCCGCGGCCGCGTCCCAGAAATACCTCTCCAATAGCGTCCAAGTCTCATCCATCCAGTCGGCAGCGTGCGCCACCCCCACTTGCCGGGCGCAGGCATAAGCCAACAACACGAAGGCTAGGCCATAGCAGTGATTGCTGCGGTCCTCTGCACGGCCATCGCGCAACGTCCAGGCATAACCACCGGTGCGCGCGTCCCGATGCACCTCGCGCAGGTAGCGCACGCCGTGGTGCACGGCCTCAAGGTACGCCGGATTGCCGAACTCGCGATAGGCCATGGCATAGTTAAAGACAAAGCGCGTGCTGCTTACCAGATGCCGGTGGCGCGCATCGTATATCGTGCCGTCGTCCTTGAAGTAGTGATAGAAGCCCCCCTGGCGGTCGATGGCGCGTGGATGATAGAACGCCAGAGTCTGCGCAATGTGGGCACGCAGGAATTCCGGCGAGCGAAAATCCGGCAAACCTTTCACGGCTGCGCACCCAGAAAGCCTTGCACTTCGGACAGCGACGACATGGATTCAAACGCTCCATGGCGCGTGACCGCGAGCGCACCGCAGGCGGCGGCAAAACGCAGTGCGTTTCGCACACGCGCAGCATCCGCGAGCCAGTCCATCAAACCGGCGGCGCGCACGCTTTCCCGCAGCAGCCAGCTCAGCATTCCGCCGACGAAGGCATCACCTGCCGCCGTAGCGTTCACGCTCTGTACGGCAAATGTTGGCAGTAGGCCGCTGCGGGAGCGCGTGAAATGGCGGATCGGTGCACCGGCATCGGTCACCCACACCCATTGAGTGCGCCCGCGCCACAGTTTGTCGAACACCGCGGCTTCGTCGCCCAGAGGCTCCGCCAGAAATGCCAGCTCTGCGGCGCTCAGTTTCACCAGCTCGGCTTTGTGTAAGGCCTGCCAGATGCGCGGATGCGGATCGGTGTCCGCGGGCCACAGATTCAGACGCAAGTTCATGTCGAAGCTCACCAGCGCCCCGGCCGTATGCGCGCGCCGCATGCCCTCGAGGGTGACCTCCGCGATTGCCGCTTCCGTCAGACTGTTGGAGCAGGCGTGAAACAGGGCGGCTTCCGCGAAGCAGGCGTCATGAAAATGATGGGCGCGGAACAGCAGATCCGCTGCCGGCGGCCGGTAGAAGCTGAACTGGCGTTCGCCGTTGGCGTCCAGCGACACCAGGGCCAGCGCGGTAGGCGCCGCACCGGTACGCGCGATGTACTGGGTGGAAACACCGGCAGCAACCAGGCTTTGCAACAGAAACTCACCGAACGGGTCCTCGGCCAGCATGCCGACAAAAGCCGCCGGTGTACCCAGCCTGGCCACGGCGACCGCGACGTTGGCGGGCGCGCCGCCCGCGTAGCGCACAAAGCGCTGCGGAGCGGCCGGATCCTCACAAGGTTCGGCCAGCAAATCCACCAACGCTTCGCCGAAACACATCACGCTAAGCATGGGCGGACGGCTCCGTATCCGGGACCAGCGGCGACTTCATATGCAGCTTCGAGCCCCGGAAGCCATAGAACATGATGTAGAGATAGCATAGCAGCGGCAGAAGGAACGCGTGATGCACGCCAATGTGGTCCGCGAGAACTCCTTGCAGTTCAGGGATGACCGCGCCGCCTACGATAGCCATGATCAACACGCTGGAGCCGCGGCTGGTCAAGGGTCCGAGACCCTCAATGCTGAGCGTGAAGATATTCGGGAACATGATGGAATTGAACAGGCCGATGCTGACGATACTCCACACCGCCAGCATGCCATGGCTGAGCATGCTGGTAACCACCAGCAGCGCGGCCACGCACGCATACACACCCAGCAGTTTGCGCGCGCTGATGCGCCGCAGCAGCGCCGAACCGATGAAGCGCCCGACCATGGCGCCGCCCCAGTACAGTGAGACAAAGCCGGCGGCTTTGGCTTGCGGCATGTTGCCGATGACGGGCAGCGAAATGTAGTTGATCATGAAGCTGCCGATGGAAACCTCCGCGCCGACGTACAGGAAGATCGCTGCCACGCCGAAAAACAGGTGCCGCTGGCGCAACGCGGTGCGGAACGGATGCAGGGACTCGGCACGGTGGTTTTCCGCCGACCCCACTGCCGGCAAGTGAAACAGATAAACAATCAGCGCCAGCACCAACAAAGCCACGGCGATCCCGATATACGGTCCCTGGACCGCGCGTGCCTGCTGCAGCTGATAAGCCAGCCGCTGCGGGAAATCCAGTTTTGTCAGCGCCGTGCTGCTCAGCACCGCACCGGACAGCAGCAGCAAACCTCCGAACTTCGGTGCCAGGGCCGTGCCCAGCGAGTTGAATGCCTGCGACAGATTCAATCGGCTGGGAGCGCCGCGCGGTGAACCTAAAAGACTCACATACGGGTTGGCCGCCACTTGCAGCAAGGTGATGCCGCTGGCCAGCACGAACAGCGCGCCGAGAAACATGCCGTAGGAAGGCATCGCGGCCGCCGGATAAAACAGCAGCGCGCCCAGTCCCGCCACGCACAAACCGATGATGATGCTGTTCTTGTAGCCGGATACCGCGACCACTTTGCCCGCGGGCAGCGACATGAGGAAATAAGCGCCGAAAAACGTGAACTGGATCAGCATGATCTGGGTGTAATCGAGCGAGAACACCGACTTCAGGTGCGGCACCAGCACGTCGTTGAGCACCGTGATGAAGCCCCACATGAAGAACACGGCGGTCACCACGCCGAATGCCAAGCGGTTTTTGTTCATACAGCGTTGATTCCGGTGAATCGCCCGAATGGGCCTGAAGGGCGGGCAGCACTATATTATGATTGTCCCGTGATTCAAACCCTCGCCGGGATGCGGAATCTAAAGAGGAACCACAACATGCGTATGCGCATTTTTCACGCAGCCTCATTGTTCGGAATCGCGGCGTTGCTGGCCGCTGGCATGATTCCGGCCCGCGCAGCTACCGGCGGCAACAAGGCCTACGCTTCCGTCGATCCTTTCATCGGCACCGCCGGCGGCGGCCACACCTTTCCGGGGGCCACCGTGCCCTTCGGTATGGTGCAGGTCAGCCCCGACACCCAGATCCTGGATTTCCACAAAAGCTACGGCTGGGCCGCGGGTTACCGCTACGAGGACAAAACCATCCTGGGGTTTTCCCAGACGCACTTCTCCGGCACCGGCCATTCGGATCTGGGCGACGTGCTGCTGATGCCGATCGCCGGCGCCGTGCGGCTCGATCCGGGCGATCCCGACAAGCCCGGCAGCGGCTACCGCTCGCGCTTCAGCCATAGCGACGAGATTGCGCAACCCGGCTACTATGCGGTCACGCTTCAGGATTACGGTATTCGCGTGGAGCTGACCGCCACTCAACGCGTCGGCCTGGAGCGTTATCACTTCCCGGCGGATCAACCCGCGCACGTGCTGGTGGACCTGCGTTCCAGCATCTACGACTATCCCGGCAAGGTGCTGTGGTCGAGCCTGCGGGTGCGCCCCGACGGTACCGTCACTGGCTACCGCATCACCCGCGGCTGGGCGCCGGGCCGGCGGTTGTTTTTTGCCATGCGTTTTTCTCAGCCCATGACCGGCCACGAACTCCATGACCTGGAGGGGCCATTGGACTATAAGGGTTTTGCGCCGCCCGCCGCCAACCATCCCGCGGAACGTGCCCAGGTACTGGGTCGCGCTTTAGTGGGTGTATTCGATTTTGGTGCATTGAAGAACCCGGTGCTGCTGGTGAAGGTTTCGGTTTCACCGGTAAGCGAGGACAACGCCATCCGCAATCTGCACGCGGAAATGCCAGGCTGGGATTTCGATGCGACGCGCGCCGCGGCACGCACCGCCTGGACCCAGGCGCTGTCGGTGTTCGACGTGGACGCCACCCCTGGCATGCAGAAGAGTTTCTATACCGCGCTCTATCACACCATGATCGCGCCCAACCTTGCCATGGACGTGGATGGACGCTACCGCGGTCCCGACAATGCAGTGCATCAGGCTCAGGGTTTCAATTTCTATTCGACGTTCTCGCTGTGGGATACCTACCGCGCCGAACATCCGCTGCTCACGCTGATCCAGCCGCCGCGGCGCACCGATGACATCATCCGTTCCTTCATCGCCTTCCAGCATGAAAGCCCTTACGGCATGTTGCCGGTGTGGTCCTTCGACGGTCTCGAAACCTGGTGCATGATCGGTTACCACGCGGTGGCGGTGATCGCCGATGCCTACATGAAGGGCATCCGCGGCTATTCCGCCGACCAGGCGCTTAAGGCCATGGTGGCGACCGCCACCTATGGCCCCTATGGCGGACTGAAGTACTACATGAAGCTCGGCTACGTGCCCATAGACAAGGAACCGGAAGCCGCTTCCAAAACGCTGGAATACGCCTTCGACGACTGGACCATCGCACGCATGGCCCAGGCCATGGGCCGTAAGCAGATTGCCGCCGAATTCTACCAACGCGCGGGCTACTGGCGCAACGAGTTCGACCCCAAAACCGGTTTCGCCCGCGCGCGCCTCAGCAATGGAAAATTCCGAGTGCCCTTCGATCCCGCGGCCGCCGGCTACGGCAGCGATTACACCGAGGGCGACGCCTGGCAGTATTCCTGGTACGAACCCCAAGACATCGGCGGATTGATCCATGAATTAGGCAGTGATCAGAAGCTGGTGGCCAAGCTGGATGCGGTGTTCGATTCCAAGGTGAATCCGAAGGAATTCGCCAATGTGGAAGATATCACCGGCCTCATCGGCTACTACGCCCACGGCAACGAGCCCAGTCATCACATCGCTTATCTCTACGACTATGCCGGTGAGCCCTGGAAAACCCAAGAGCGCCTGCGGCAGATCATGGACAGCCAGTACGCGCCCACGCCTGATGGCTTGGTGGGCAACGACGATTGCGGCCAGATGTCCGCCTGGTTCATTTTCACGGCGCTGGGTTTCTACCCGGTGGCGCCGGCCAGTAACGAATACGTCATCGGCCGGCCGTTCGTGAAACGTGCCACGCTCACGTTGCCCAATGGCCGGCACTTCACCGTGGTGGCGGAGCGCCTCAGCGATGCCAACCCGTATGTGGGTTCAGTCACGCTGAACGGCAAACCACTCAATCGCGTGTATATCCGCCAGCAGGAAATCATGGCCGGGGGAGTGTTGCGCTTCGTGATGCAGCCGCAACCCAACAAGCGTTGGGGAACTTCGCCCGCGGGTCGGCCCTATTCCATGAGTACCTATGAATAGACTCGGGGCGGCTGCCTAAATTCCACCGAGGTCGCCCCACCGGGCCTGCAATAAACTCAGGGCCACGAGCGCGGCGGTTTCCGTGCGTAGGATACGCGGACCCAGTTGCACGCTCTGGAATCCGGCCCGGCGTGCCGCGCTGCGCTCGGCACCGCTCAATCCGCCTTCCGCTCCCACCAGCAGCAGCACAGGTTCGTTCAGCGGTCGGGTAAGGGTGGGTAGTGAGTTTTGCGCTTCCGGATCCAACAGCAATTTCATGACGCTGAGCTGCCGGGCAAACAGTGTGTCCAATGATAACGGTGGTTGCACAACTGGTATGCGTACACGCCCGCTTTGTTCGCAGGCGCTGATGACGAGTTGCTGCCAATGCTGTTGTTTGCGAATCGCATTCTTCTGGTCTAGACGCACCACGCTGCGCTCGGTCAGCAGCGGTAGAATTTCAGCGACCCCCAGTTCCACCGCCTTTTGCAGGGTGTAATCCATGCGTTCGCCGCGGGAAATCCCCTGCGCCAGGATGATTTGGAGCGGAGATTCGGTGCGGCTCGGCAGCTCAGCTTTGATCAGCACGCGGGCACGACGGTTCTCTGCGGCCTCAAGGCAGGCTTGGAACTCGCGGCCGGAGCCGTCGAAGAGCATGAGCGGCGCGCCGGGTTTGAGCCGTAATACGGCCAGTAGATGCTTGGAAGCCAGCGGCTCCAGCAATACTGATTGTTGGAGCGCAAGCGGCTGGGATGAGTAAATGCGTGGAATGCGCATGCCTCACGCCTCCCGTGTGGCGAGATCAATGCCCTCAGCCGCTACCTTGGCCATCAACTCAATTTCTGATTCCTTAATTATGTACGGCGGCATGAAATACACCACGTTTCCCACCGGCCGCAACAGTACGCCCCGTTTGAGGGCGTGCTGATAAAGCTTAAGACCACGACGCTCCTGCCAGGGATAAGGCTGACGTTTGTGTTTGTTCTTCACCATTTCCATGGCCAGGATCATGCCGTGCTGCCGGATTTCCGCCACCTGCGGATGATCAGCAAGTTGTGCCACGCTCCTGCCCATGTGCGCAGCGAGTGCGCGGTTTTGGGCGATAACGTCGTCGTCGCGGAAGATATCCAGGGTCGCCAACGCCGCGCGACAGGCCAGGGCATTGCCGGTGTAACTGTGGGAGTGCAGGAAGGCCCGCAGTGTGGCGTAATCGTCGTAAAAAGCCTGGTAAATTTCCTCGCGGGTCACCACCACCGACAGCGGCAGGTAGCCGCCGGTGAGCCCTTTGGACAGCAGCATGAAGTCCGGCGTGATGCTAGCCTGCTCACAGGCGAACAGGGTGCCGGTGCGGCCGAAGCCCACGGCGATTTCATCGGCGATCAGATGCACGCCATAGCGGTCACAGGCCTCGCGCAGCAGTTCGAGATACACTGGATGGTACATGCGCATGTTGCCGGCGCACTGCACCAGCGGCTCGAGGATGACGGCGCACACCTGATCATGATGCTGCTCCAGCGCCCGTTCCATATGCGCGAACATCGTGCGTGTATGCGATTCCCAGTTCTCGCCCGCTTCCCGCGCATAACAATCGGGGCTGGTTACGGTAATCACGTCCATCAGCAACGGCTGATAGGTCTCCTTGTAGAGCGCCACGTTGCCCACGGCCAGCGCACCCAGCGTCTCGCCGTGGTAACTGTTGGTGAGGGTGATGAAGCGGGTTTTTTTGGTTTTGCCACAGTTACGCCAATAATGAAAACTCATCTTCACCGCCACTTCCACCGCCGAGGAGCCGTTGTCGGCGTAGAAACAGCGCGTCAGCCCCGGGGGCGTGATTTTCACCAGCCGTTCCGAGAGTTCCACCGCCGCTGCGTGAGTGAAGCCCGCCAGGATGACGTGCTCCAGCTTCTCCATCTGGCACGCGAGGGCGGCGTTGATACGCGGGTTGGCATGGCCGAACAGGTTCACCCACCAGGAGCTGATGGCATCCAGGTAGCGCTGGCCGTCGAAATCCTCCAGCCACACGCCTTGGCCGCGGCGGATGGGTATGAGCGGCAGCCATTCGTGATCCTTCATTTGCGTGCAGGGATGCCATACTACGGCCAGGTCCCGTTTGACGAAGTCGCTGTTGGCGCTCATGACGTGGAAGTTCCCGTTGATCAAACAGGCGGACACGCAGTACGCGGCATTTTGCGCATTTGTTCCATTCCCGGCAACATATCTGCATGAAACATCAGATCGACAGCACACCCGCCATGAAACCGCGGGTGGACCGGGTCACCGGTCTCATCAGCGGCGCCCGGCAGTTGTCCTCGCCCTATTGCGACGAGCGCCCCGCAGGTACCAAGATTGATTTGCTGGTGATCCACGGCATCAGCCTGCCGCCGGGCGAATTCAGCGGAGCCTGGATCGAACATCTGTTCCTGGGTACTTTGCCACCGCACGCCCATCCCTATTTCGCCTCGGTTCAGGGTTTGCGCGTATCCGCGCACCTGCTGATACGCCGCGACGGCGAACGGGTGCAATTCGTGCCTTTCCAGCGCCGCGCCTGGCATGCGGGTTTATCGGTCTATCAAGGACGTGAAGCCTGTAATGATTTCTCCATCGGCATCGAACTGGAGGGCTGTGATGCCGTCACTTATACCGATGCGCAATATGCCGAACTTACAGCCGCGGCCCGCGCCATCATGGCGGCTTATCCGGGCGTTACTCCGGCGCGTATCGTAGGTCATTCCGATATCGCGCCGGGGCGCAAGACCGATCCGGGACCGGCCTTCGATTGGGCGCATTTCCGCGCGCGGCTTGCATAACCGGGCGCGGACGGCTTTACTACGCAACCATGAGCTTCCTCGCACTCCTGTCGAGCCTGCTGCTTGACCAAGCGCTGCGTCATCTGGAATCCCTGCGCGGACCGCGTTGGTTCCACGCCTATTTCGAGAGCCTGCGGTTTTTTGCCCACAGCCCTGGTTTCTGGCGTGCCGGCATCGGAGTGGTGGTGATCGTATTGGTGCCCACGGTGGTGACCTTGTTCGTCGGCCATCTGCTGGATCACATCTGGAGCGCGTTCGGCTTTGCATTTTCAGTGCTGTTGCTGCTGCTGACGCTGGGGCCGCGGGACCTGCATGCCCAGGTCGGAGACTATATCGAGGCTACCCAGTCCGGCGACGCGCAACGGTCTGAACAGTTGGCGCGCGAGCTGCTGGGTGCCGAACCGCCGGCGGATACGGCCGCGCGTTCGGAAGCGGTCACGCAGGCAGTGCTGGCGGAGGCCAACGACCGCCTGTTCGGAATATTTTTCTGGTTCGCACTGCTGGGACCCGCCGGTGCGGTGTTGTTTCGCAGCACCGATTTTCTGCGGCGTTTGCCTGCCGAGGAAGTCCGTTCCAACGAATTTGTGGATGCCGTCACCCGCCTGTACGGGATACTGGCCTGGATTCCCGCGCATCTCGCCGCCTTGGGTTATGCCTTGGCCGGCAGTTTTGAGGATGCGATTTCGGATATCAAGGCTTTTTATGCGAACTGCAGCGTGCACTTTTTCCAGGTGAACAACGATGTATTGATATGCGCGGGACTTGGTGCATTGCGGGCCAGCGCTGAAGAGCCGGGCACCGGGCGGCTGCGCTCGGCCCTGTTGCTGGTGCGGCGCACGATCATCATCTGGCTGGTGGTTTACGCGCTCATAACGCTGTTTGGTTGGGCCTGGTGAGATTTTGCCTGGGTGTACCCGATCAAAGTGAAAGATTATATTTCGCTCTCTCTTGACCTCTCTCCTTCGGCGGGAGACGACTGCATGGACGCAGGAGGTAGGACAACGCCGGGAGCAGTTGTCGAGGGCGGGGGTGAGGGGGATCGTAGATCTTTTTTAAACGTCTTACCGAATAATTCAAACATCTGGCGCAGAAAATCATGGTCGCGTTTCGCACCGGCTGCATGCCGAATTTCCGTTGCGGGCCTATTGTTGCTTCTGCCGCTTACGGCGCCTGCGGCTATCACCGTCACCGGTGCCGACAGCCAGACCATCACACTTGCCGCGCCGGCGCAACGCATCGTAAGTCTCGCACCGGATCTCACCGAACTTGCGTACGCCGCGGGCGCCGGCGCGGATATGGTGGGTACAAGCAGCTACAGCAACTATCCTGCCGCCGCGGAAAAACTTCCGCGTATCGGCGATGCCTTCCGCGTGGACCTGGAACGGGTGCTGGTGCTGAAACCGGATTTGATTCTTGCTTGGCAGGGCGGCACGCCGGCATTCCTGATCGAACGCCTGCGTGGCCTCGGTTTGCCGGTGCTGGTGATCGGCACCCATCAGCTCATGGATATCGCGACTAATCTCGAACTCATCGGCCAAGTCACCGGTCATGAGACCCAGGCCCATGCCGCTGCGCAAACGTTTCTCGCAGGCTTGGCGAAATTGCGCGGTGAGTATGCGAGCCGCAAACCGCTGCGGGTGTTCTACGAGATTTCCGCCACGCCGCTTTATACCGTCGGCGACCGGCAGATCATCAGCCGCATGATCGAGCTCTGCGGCGGCCGCAATATTTTCAGTGACCTGACGGCGCTCGCTGCACCCGTGAGTCTGGAAGCCGTGCTGGCGCGCGATCCGCAGGCCGTGGTCACCGGCAGCGACAAAGGTGCGGCCGCGCGACTCAGAGCATGGCAGCGCTGGCCGCAAGTGAGCGCCGTGCGCACCGGCAGCCTGTTCAGCATTTCTGGCGATTTGCTGGCCCGCGCCACGCCGCGGATTTTGCAAGGCGGACGGCAGCTTTGCGAGGATTTAGAGAGCGCGCATCAAATACCAGGGAAATACTGATTTATTTTGGTCATGTTCTTGAAAACCGATATCTGGCATTAAAGATATCGTGGATCCGGGGCACCCAGAGACGACGGAAGCGGAATAATCGGGACCTTCCGTAGCACTATGTGGCTGGAACAGATATTATGTGTTGGTCCGGAAGACAAGATGCGGAATGCTTTATAATGCCTGTCCAAACGTGGAACACTCATGACCGAGCCGCTTCCTAAATTCCAAAATCCGCCGGTTACCGAAACAGCTTTAAGCGTCCAATTTTCACCCGTACGCGGATACACCGCTGCACACGGGGGACAGTTTTGGAGAGATGTGCTTGGGTCTGATTGGGTGACTGCCACTGAGGCTCCACGGCTTCCCGAAATTCATGAGAGGTTTGGCCAAAACCAGATGGCCGGGAACGCTTTAATCGGGGCAATCAATGTAAATGTAGGGCTTGGTGGCTCGTCCTCACCGCGCCTTCAATTTCGTGATACGTCATCTGAACGAATGATCCAGATACAGAACACACGGTTTGCATATAACTGGAGCCGCGGTGCGAACCGGTACCCAAGCTTTGATCGGATCCTGCCAGAGTTTGAAAAATATTTCGCTCGTTATAACGAGTTCTGTCGTAATCTCCAAAGTAGCGAGCTCCAGTTAGATCAATGGGAGATAACTTACGTAAATAATTTTGTCAAAGGTGAAATGTGGCAAACAGTTGGTGATTGGACAAAGCTAATCCCATCATTTGTTTTCCCTGGAGTGGCTGTTGAAAATCAAGTGCCTACATCTGTTCAAATCGAGTGGCAGCTCACAATCGGTGAGAATAAGGGCCGATTGCATGTTTCAATGCTTCATGCAAGGCTGGGGAGTCCAACGGGTCCAGATGCCTTAGTATTGCAGCTCGTTGCAAGGGGGCCAATCGGACAAGATGCGAACCTCCGTAGCGGATTTGAATGCGGGCATGAGGCAATAGTAAGAACATTTGCTTCAATGACATCTAAAGCGGCTCATGAGAAATGGAAAAGGATAGTGTGACATGACGACACCTGCATTTTTTGAATTGAATCCTACGGGCGCTATCAGTCTGGAACGCGCCAGTTTATACAGTGATCAGCCGAAGCTTTTACCCTGGGTTGCTACAAGCGTATCGGCATCTATATCCGCTGTGTGGAATGAGCGGTTTGCGGACTTACGTCGTCTCAGGGGGCTGGAACAGGATTGGGATGGCGAAGACGCTGCTGCTGTAGACGTGCAAGCGATTAATTCGGCCGAGGCAATTCTCGACAACGTGAAAAAAAATTTATTCCATATGCCTCCGTCACGAGTTGATGCGCTGGCAAACGGGAGCGTATTAATTATTTGGAACTGCGAACCTGCAGGCTATTTTGAGGCGGAAATTTCTTCATCTAACAAAATTGAACTGATGTACTTCCCGCGCGTAGGAAAGGCTGAGCATTTAACAGTCGCCCAAACTGCTCCCCCAGTGCAAAGTGAGATACCGGAAGTGACGTCCTTTCAACGAGCAGATACAGTATCAGGGCAGGTGTACTCCTTCGGAACATGATCGTGCCAGCAAAGTTGCAGGCACGATGTCCTGCATTGTTCTGACGTCTGTCGCAGACGCTGTACGTGCAGCGTATAGCGCCATCTGTCATTCTCCATCAAGGTATATTTTACGACGCGAGCCCAAGAAGTCAGGGTCTGTGAAACCGGCTGGTGATCCAATTGTAAACCGTGCACCCTTCAATCCACGCCCGGTGGATGTTGATGGTATTTCGGTTTACTTCAGCAATAAGGTAAATCCGGCAATTGTCGCTGCCGGTGGAAAAAAGGGGAAAGCACACTACTACGTGATACGGGTGAAGGTATCGGTTGTCAAAGCACTTGGTTTAACAGTTAAATCGACGCCTCTTAGCGGAGGAATCCCAGGACATGCTGTAATACCGGAACTTAAATACGGGCAGGATGAGGCCAAAATCAAAGAGTGGGGTGCGAAGATAGCGCTTACTGTTGCTCTGCGTGATATTTTTGACGGTGAAACGGAGAAATGGCTGGGATAAGTTTGCCAAGCGGTTAGCCAGTATCCTATTGCCTCGATCATCATGAATATTTTACGCTGCTTTAAAACTCGACGAATCAAGGCTTATGGCGCATATGTTTCCACAGCACTTCCGAGCCCCCGTTTTGCCGTGCGATGACCCGCGCCAGCACGAACAATAAATCCGATAACCGGTTGAGATATTTAATGCTCTCGGGATTCTGCGGATGCTGCCGGTGCAGCGTCCTGGCGCGGCGTTCGGCGCGGCGGCAGACGGTGCGAGCCAAGTGACAGAAGGCAGCGGCGCGGCTACCGCCCGGCAGGATGAATTCCTTGAGTGGCGGTAGGGGTTCGTTGAATTTATCGAGCATATTTTCCAACCGCCGCACATGTTCTGCAGTAATGGCTTTATAACCCGGCAGGCAGAATTCACTGCCGAGATCGAATAGTTCGTGCTGGATGGGTTGGAGTATTACGCGCACATCATCCGGCAAGGGTTCCGCGAGCAACACACCGAGCAAGCTGTTCAATTCATCCAGCGTGCCATAGGCTTCCACGCGCACATCGTCTTTGGGCACGCGCGTGCCGTCGCCTAAGCCCGTGGTGCCGTCATCGCCGGTGCGAGTGTAAATTTTAGAGAGCCGGTTGCCCATGAATGCCTCGTTTGTTACGGCCACTTTCGGGCGTGGTGCAAGACACGCAGTATCTGAATCAGATCGAGTCGCACGCGGTACACAACAATAAAAGGTGTTCCGGACACCACGAGTTCACGCGTGCTGTGCAGTCTTCCGGATCGGCCCAAAGCGGGGTGTTTTTCAAGATACTCCACTGCCTCCTGAACGCGCCGGGCCATTTCGATGGCCGCTGGCGCATTGTCTTGAGAAATGTAATGGTCGGCAGCGTCGAGGTCCCGAAGGGCACTGGCGGTCCAGTTAAGCTCCACGCCGCCCCCAGGTTTTGAGCCGTTTTACCGCGTCTGAATGCGGCATCAGCTTGCCAGCATCGGCTTCCGCAATGCCTTCACGGATGGCTTTGACCTGCCATTCCTGCAAAGTCAGGAATTCCTCGATGGCTTGACCGGCCACGTAGGATTTTGAGCGCTCTGTGGCATCGGCCAGTTTTGACAGACGCTTGGCCACGTCTTTGGTGACGCGTACGGAAATGAGGGTAGTGTCAGGCATAAATTCACCTCTGATAAAACATCATCATTATAGATGATGAGCGCATCAGTCGCGATGCACCTGGGAACGACCGTCAGTGCTGGCAATGTGGGCAATAGTAAGTGGAGCGCTGGCCGGTCACGCGCGCGAGGATGGCGGTACCACAGCGTTCGCAGGCTTTTCCCTCGCGGCCATAGACACGCAAATGCTGGCGGAAATAACCCGGCTCACCGTCGGCACGGCTGAAATCCCGTAAAGTCGTGCCGCCGGCTTGGATGGCGGCGGTCAGGACCTTTCTGATGGCTCGGGCGAGCACGCTGTAGCGTTCGCGGGTGATGCGGCCGGCGGCGCGCTCCGGATGGATGCGCGCCAGGAACAGGCTTTCGCTGGCGTAGATGTTGCCTACACCGACCACGATGTGGCTGTTCATGATGAAATTCTTGATCGCCACTTTCCGTTTGCGGGCTTTGGCAAACAGGTAATCGCCGTCAAAATCATCGCCCAATGGCTCCGGGCCCAGCGTTCGTAGTAGTTTGTGGCGTCCGGGATCGCTCGTGGTCCAGAGCAGCGTGCCGAAACGGCGCGGGTCGCGCAGCCGCAACGCGCGGCCGCTGTCCAGCACAATGTCCAGGTGATCATGCTTTTCCGCCGGCGTGTCCGCCGGCAGCATCCGCAAGCTGCCGGAC
>DAHUYB010000006.1 GCA_027315405.1 Gammaproteobacteria bacterium
TCTCCTCCAAAAATACCTCGCGCCGCGTCTTTTTGCGTTTCGTTTCCCATGCCGCGCTCGCAAAACTTTGCTGCTTCATCGTGTTACTTCCCAATTACAGATCAGATACTCAGACAACGAACTTTTGCAGAGATTCCTTAAATATTTGCCGCTATTCAATTGCTTTGGTATTAACGCGAATGGGGAATTAACTAATCAGGTAACCGTGCCCGAGCTCCACAACTGCGCATGGGGCGTAAAGTAGGGCTAGTTCTAGACCTGCTGAGAATGACCATGGAGGTGAGCTATGCGCCCACTCTTTTTTGCATTGACCGTGGCGCTGATGCTGTCTGCTTGTGCATCCACACCGGTACAGCGCTTGAATGAACAGATATCCCAAGCCAGAGCGCAGAGCCGCCCGGTATTCGTTTATCGGATTCAAACCACCTTCTTGCCCAACATATCACCCGAGGGTGCTTATACGCGGGTGCAATTTGTCAATACGGGCAAGCGGCCGCTCAGTGCCATTGCATTTTCAGTAGTGCCGTATTACCAAGGCGAGCCCGTGATGTGGAATGTCTCGCATCCAGTAGTGTTTAGCGCAAAGGGGAATTTCGAACCGGGGAAACGCTATGCCGCGCTCAGCGCGAAGCCTGTATGGACCGGTTCCGCCGGTTCCTGGGGACGTGTGGACTGCGTGTACTTGGTCGGGATGACTCTGCAATACCCGGACGGGCAGATTGAACGGATCAATCGCAATCAGATTACAAGCTATCTAAATTCAGAGAGCGTCCCACAGAATTGCTCGAACCAGAGCTCACCAGCGTCGTACAACTGAATTGCGTGCATGTTTGTTTAGCCGGGAGTTTTGCGTTTAATCCGCGAAATTGCATCGTGAAACATCTGTTTCGTTTCAGAATTCAATATCCATAAAGTTAAAAAATACCCCGCAGATCCTGCAATCTGCGGGGCATGTATCGCACTGTGCCGGAGGTTTTCCGGTTTGCCTCTCGCCGCGGCGGTGCGGATATCTCCAGTCAGCCCCAACCGCGCCTACATCTGCACCGGCTTGATACTGATGGGCCGGCCCACCAGCAGGGTGGGGGTGCCGGCCGCATAGGCGTTTTTGTTGTAGGCCGGTATATCCGTGGCCAGAATACCGTTGAATTGTGCCAGCACCTTGTTGAGCCTGGTGCTGATCTCAGTCGCAGTGGTCAGCATCGGCTCGGTGGGCGCCTGGCCCACCAGATAGCTCACGTATCCCAGACTTTGCAGCTGTCCATCGAGCCTCGACAGCCAGTGGCTGTAATCTTCAGGCACCATGTGCTGCAAGTCCGGATTGTAGACGCTGTTTTTCAGATCCGTGAGCTTCTTGTCGAGGGCCTTGGCCTGGGACAGTGCGCCGCTGTACAGCGCCTTCTGATCCGGGTTGGCATTCGCGCTGCTCTCGAAGTCGCCGAGCGTCTTTTGCATGCCTACGATGCGGTTCAACATCTCGTTGAAGGCGCTGGTTTCATTGCGGACTTCCAGGCTTATTTTCAGATCGGACTGCATGACATCCATGGGGATGTTCTGGTTGGGATCGCTGCGGACCGTGACCATGGTGTTTTCGGTCTTGCCGTTGACAGTCACCGCCACCTTGTAGGTGCCGGGTAGCACCATCGGACCGGTGGGAGTGAAGCCGGCTGCCACTGCGAACGCCGGCAGCTGCTCGAAATCGAGTTGCGTGGCCGGGTCATAACGCATGTTCCAAATGAACTGGTTGACTCCGGCTTTGGAAGGACCATAGTCCGTGGCCACGGTCTTGCCCTTGCTGTCGGTGATGACGATCTTCACCGGTGAGTGGTGTTGGGCTTTTTCCACTGCGTTGGCTTTCAGCTCGTTCTTCAGATAATAGTCGAGCAGGGTGCCGTCCGGCGCATTCGGCGTGGTGAAGGAGGGCTCGGCGCCCTCGCCCCGGGACCAGCGCACGAACTCGGTGCCGGCGGAAGGCGTGAACAGATGAAACGCCTGTGTGGCCACTGCCTCATTCATTTCCTCCAGAGGCCGGATGTTGTCGAGCACGAACAGGCCGCGGCCATGGGTGGCCACCACCAGGGCGTGATGCACGAACTTAAGATCGAACACCGCTGCGGTCGGGAAGTTGGCCTTGAGCTGTTGCCAGTGACCGCCATCGTCGCGGGAGTACCACAAGCCGGTCATGGTGCCGGCCACCAGCAAGCCGCGCATGTTCGGGTCTTCGCGCACCACCAATACCGGCTGATCCGGCAGACCCTTGGCGATGTTGTGCCAGGATTTTCCGTAATTGTCGGTTTGGTACACATAGGCTTTATGGTCGTCCATCTCATGGTTGTCGAAGGCCGCGTAGGCGGTACCAGCTTCGAAAGGCGAGACCCCGATCTGGTACACGCGCGCCCACTTGGGCGCGCCCGCAGGCGTGACGTTATCCCAGCTGTGGCCGTCATTGCGACTGACCTGCACCAGACCGTCATCGGTGCCGACCCAGATGGTCTTGGAATCGGTGGGCGCGAGCGTGATGGATAGAAGAGTGTCGTAAGTCTCGGCGCCGGACAGATCATGATTCACCGGCCCGCCGGAATTAAGCTGCTTGCTCTTGTCATTACGGGTGAGGTCGGGACTGATTACCGCCCAGTGAGTGCCGCCATCCGTGGACTTGAACAGCACGTTGCCGCCCATGTACACGGTGTTGACATCCGTGGGCGATACGGCAATGGGTGAAGTCCAGTTAAAGCGGTATTTCTGATCCTTGGTTTCCAGGTCATTGATGGCGCCGGGGCCGTGCAAGTACGGCATGATGTCGGGTGACAGCTTGGTGCGCAGGTCGAAGCGCGTGATGGCGCCGGACTGCGCATTGCCGTAAATGATGTCCGGATCGCTGGGCGCGGGCACCACGTATTCGCCGTCACCGCCCACCACCGTGTACCAGTCGTTGCCGCTTACCACGTTGTCGGCCAGCGAACTCGATGGACCGCACCAGCCACTGTTGTCCTGTAGACCGCCGCACAGGTTGTAGGGCGTCTTGCTGTCAGCCGCCACCATGTAGAACTGCTCAATGGGCATGCCATCCAGGAACCGCCAGCTCTTGCCGCCGTCCTGAGTAAGATAGGCGCCGCCGTCGTTGCCCTGGATGATGCGCTCCGGATTGGTGGGATCCTGCCAGAAAGCGTGGTGGTCCACGTGCACACCCAAGTCGATGGGCCGCGCCGTGTGGCCGCCGTCATCGGATTCCATGAGAAAGAACGAGAGGAAGTAGATCTTATTCTCGTCGTTGGGTGAAACGAACAGGCGTGAAAAATAGAACGGCCGCACATCCAGGTTGTAATTCTCGCTCACCCGCTGCCAGTGATCGCCCATGTCATTGGAGCTGAACAGCAGACCATTTCCGCGCCGGGTTTCCATGAGCGCATACACCCGCTCGGGATTGCTGGGGGCCACCGCCAGGGCGATACGGCCAATGGGTCCCTTGGGCATGTCTTTGGTCAAGCGCGTCCAGGTATCGCCGCCGTCGGTGGAACGCCAGATGCCGCTATCGGGGCCACCTTCGTCCAGCGTCCAGGGGTAGCGCTGCGCCTGCCACATGGCCGCGAACAGCACCTGGGGATTGCCGGCATCCATCACCAGGTCAATGGCGCCGGTGTGATCGTTGACGAACAGCACTTTTTTCCAGGTCTTGCCACCGTCGGTGGTCTTGAATATGCCGCGTTCGGGATTCGGACCCCAGACGTGACCAAATACCGACACGAACACGGTATTGGAATCCTGCGGGTCCACGATGATCTTGCCGATCTGGCCCGCGTCCTTGAAGCCCATGAGTTTCCAGGTCTTACCGGCATCGGTGGATAGGTACAGACCGGCGCCGTCAAGCACGTCATTACGGATGTTCATTTCGCCGGTACCCACCCACACCAGATTCGGGTTGCTGGGGGCGAGGGCGATACTGCCGATGGAGGCGCTGCCCGCATGCTTGAAAATCGCCTTCCAGTGAAGGCCGCCATCGGTGGTTTTGAAAACGCCGCCGCCGGCAGCACCAACATAATAGATGTTGGGATTACCGGGGATGCCCACGGTTGAAGTCACCCGGCCGCCGGCAATGGCCGGCCCCAGATTACGGAATTTAAGATTATGAAAAACATCATGACTGGCGCTGACTGCCCCGGCGTTCCCGGCAAACGCGGGTAGCGAAGTCAGGGCCAGTACGGCAAATAGGGCGATCAAGTCGGATAGTATGCGGGTGATTTTCATCTTGTTCTCCTGGAACGGATACGGCAGATACCGCCCACCGCGCCGCCTGCCGGGTGCGACGCTGGCTTTATTCCCTGGGAAGATTACAGATAGTGACCCTTGTCTGGGTTAGGTTACACCGAAGTAGCAAAAGTTCCTGGCTGCTGCTAGAAATATACACGCAAACGCAGACTGCTGGTATTACTGGTGAGGCTGTTGTGACTGTAGCTCAGGCCCACGGCCAGCCAGGAGCTGGCATTGAACAACAGGCCGACGGCGGCATCGTTGGAGGACTGATCCAGCCAGTTGTGTCCCAGACTGCCATCGAACTCCACCCAACGGTTGAGCACATGGCGCAAGCCCAGCGCTAATCGGTAACCGTTGTCGGTACTGCCTATGCCCTGGTAGCGGGCGTGATTGTTGAGATACAGGATATCGGTGAAGAAATCGGTGCTGTCGCTGAAATTGGTTTCGCCGCGGATGCCGGCATAATAATTGTCATTGGTGATGTCGGAAAGCGGCGCCGAGGTATCCAAGCGTGCGTATCCGCCCACCACCTGCAACTGACTCCAGATGGTATAAGACACCGCCACAGCCGGACCCTTGGAGGTGGAGGAATTCACCAGTGATTGATGCTGGTAGCTCAGATCTACATAGTTGTAATTGAAGGGATCAGCCGCGAGGGTCATTACTGGACACAGCAATACGCAACCCAGCAGACAAGCGGATGTTTTCACTGGCTTCTCCTCATTATTAATGCACCATTTGATCGAGATTGAAAATCGGCAGCAAAATTCCGAGCACGATGAGTAACACAATGAGGCCCATCACCAGTATCAATCCCGGTTCCATGATGCCCAGCAAGGTGCCGGTAAGCGTTTCCAATTCGCGCTCCTGGCTGATGGCGGCGCGTTCCAGCATGCTGTCCAGTTTGCCGCTGGCTTCGCCGCTGGCAATGAGGTGCACCGCCATGGGCGGGAACAAACCGCTCTTGGAAAGCGACTGGCTGATGGACGCCCCTTCACGCACTCGCAAGGTGGCTTCATCCACTGCCTCACGCATGGGCACATTCGCCACCACCTCTGCAGAAATGCGCAAGGCCTCTAGTACCGGCACGCCGCTACCCACAAGGATGCTCAGGGTGCGGGTGAATTGCGCGGTGTTGATACCGCGCACCAACCGATTTAACAGCGGTACTCGCAGCTTATAGCGGTCCCAGCGCCGGCGCACATCGGGTTTCTTCAGCGCGCGCCGCACGATGACGAACAGGACGATCAGTGCGATGATCAGGTAGATACCATAGCTGTGCAGGAAGTGACTGATACCGATCAAGGCCAGCGTCAGGAACGGCAGGCTCTGACCCGTGTGCGAATAAACTTGGGTGACACGCGGCACTACATAAGCCATCAGGCCCGCAACCACCAGGATCGCCATGGCTGTGAGCAGCAGCGGATAGATCATGGCGAGCGTCATTTTCTGGCGTAATTGCTGGCGGTTCTCGGCATAATCCGCCAGCCTTTCAAGTACGCCGTCCAAGTGACCGGAATGCTCGCCGGCGGCCACCGTCGCGCGGAATATTTCCGGAAATACATGCCCGAACTGGGCCAGACCATACGCCAGGGTATGACCTTCCATGACCCGGGCACGCACCGCCAGCAGCATGCTCTTAAGGCGCGATTTCTCGCATTGCTGCGACGCCACCAGCAAGGCTTCTTCGACCGGCATGGCGGAACGTACCAGGGTCGCCAATTGACGTGTGATCAGGGCCAGATCCGCGGCACTGATGCCGCGGCCCAGAGTGAACCGCTGACCTGCTTGTCCTTCCCGTTCGGCGGCTTCGTTGATGACGAGTGGCGTCAGACCTTGTTCACGCAACTGCTGGCGTACCTGCCGCGGCGTGTCACCTTCCACCACGCCTTTGCGTTCGTGGCCGCCACTATCCAATGCAGTGTATTCAAAGGCACCCATGTCAATAAAAAGCGAGGGGTGGGGGGTAAGGAGTGAGGGGTAAGTAAATAAAAAGCGAGATAAAAATAGGGAGCGGGCTGCGAGAATTGGTCAGCTTGCAGCTATAACTACCATTCTTAAGCGCGTCGCACCTCACGCCTCACTCCTTACCGTGCGTTCGTGCGGCGAACGCATCAATCCTCACGTGTCACGCGTAACACTTCCTCGATACTGGTCTCTCCGGCCAGCACCCGCCGTTTGCCGTCCTGGCGGATGCTGGGTGTATGGGTACGCGCATAGTGTTCCAACTGCTGCTCACCGCTGCCGTCATGGATCATGCTGCGCATGTGCTCGTCCACGATGACCATTTCGTAGATGCCGGTGCGGCCGCGATAACCGCTGCGGTTGCAATTTTCACAGCCTGTCGGCCGATAGAGTGTCGGCGGTTTGTCACGCGGCAGATCCAGGGCCTTGCACTCGCGCTCGCCGGCGGCGTAAGGCTGTTTGCACTCGGGACAGAGAATACGTACCAGCCGTTGTGCCAGCATGCCGAGCAAACTGGAAGATAATAGGAAGGGTTCCACACCCATGTCGCGAAGGCGCGCGATGGCGCCCACGGCGGTGTTGGTGTGCAGGGTCGAGAGCACCAGATGGCCGGTGAGGGATGCCTGCACCGCGATCTCGGCGGTTTCCAAATCACGTATTTCACCCACCATCACCACATCCGGATCCTGGCGCAGGATGGCGCGCAGACCGCGGGCGAAAGTCATATCCACGCGGGTGTTCACTTGGGTTTGGCCGATGCCGTCAATGTAATACTCGATGGGATCTTCCACCGTCATGATGTTGCGGCTGCGATCGTTTAGGCGGGCGAGGGCCGCGTACAAGGTAGTGGTCTTACCGGATCCGGTCGGACCGGTTACCAGGATAATGCCGTGAGGAATATGGATCAGCTCATCGAGTAACTGCCGGGTTTCTGTCTGCATTCCCAGGTGTTCCAGTTCCAGCCGGCCCGCCTGTTTGTCCAGCAGCCGCAGCACCACGCGTTCGCCGTGACCAGAGGGGATGGTACTGACGCGTACATCCACCGCGCGGCTGGCGATGCGCAGCGAGATGCGGCCGTCCTGGGGCAGGCGCTTTTCCGCGATATCCAATTTCGCCATGACCTTGATGCGTGACACTACCAACGGCGCCACCGCGCGGCGCGATTCCAACACTACCCGCAGTACGCCGTCCACCCGGAAGCGCACCACCAGGCGGTTCTCGAAAGGTTCAATATGGATGTCAGAAGCATTTTCCTTCACGGCCTCCGTGAGCAGCGCGTTGATAAGCCGGATAATGGGTGCATCGTCCTCGCTCTCCAGCAGGTCTTCAGGTTCGGGGAGTGCCTGGGCAACGCTGAACAGATCCACGTCCTCGTCCAGGCCCTCCATCATTTGCATGGCATTATTGGACTGTTCCTCGTAGGCTTCCTGCAGCAGCGCGTCGAATTCACCGCCGTTGACAGCACGCAAAACCAGCGGTATCCCCAGCACCCGGCGGGTCTCCAACAGGGTTGCCGGTGTCACATCCACACGGTGTACGAGATGCGCGCTGCCGTTCTCGATGCTTTCAACCAGTACTCCATGACGTTTGGCGAACGGGAACGGAATACCGCGCACTGCGATCTGTGCCTCGGGTAGAGGCTCGCCCACCGCAATTTTTGGATTCGCGCTCACAGCCATGGATGCTTTAATCCTTAAAAACCGGGTGGTGGAACAGTGGCCGGTTTTTTTGTGGTGGCGGCCGTGGGCGCCGGCGAAATATGAGTCACGGCCGCGGGTGTGCGGGTAGCCTGACCGGCGGCAGCCGGGGGTGCGGCATGAGTGGCGGCGCTTGCAGGTGCAATCGTCAGCGCAGACGGTGGTGGTGTGTGGTTTTTGAGCGGGCTCAGTATCGGCCGCTTTTCACCCGGCATGAGCTGTACGGGGCTCTGGTTCTGCAGTTGCAGGTTGCGGAGGTACTTGTAGCCTTTGCTGGTGTAATAGTCGGCGGTCTCCGGGCTGCGCAGGATCGTTGGCTGGATGAACAGCATTAGATTGCTTTTGGTGGCAGTGGTACTGCGATACTTGAACAGGTTGCCCAGCAGCGGGATGCTGCCCAGCAGCGGCACGTGCTGTTCATTTTCGGTCAGCTGATGGTCGAGTAGTCCGCCAAGCACGATGATTTCGCCACTTTCCGCCATGACGCTGGTCTTAATCTCGCGTGTATTGGTAACCGGTTGGCCGCCGACGCTGCTGCCGGTGAGATTGGAGATGGTCTGATCAATCTTGAGCAGGACGGAATTACCCTGATTGATTTGCGGCGTGATTTTCAATTCCAGGCCCACGTCCTGACGTTGCACGGTCTGGAAGGGGTTGATAACCGCACCGCCCGTAGCGGAGCCGCCGGTGGTATTGGTGTACTGACCGGTGACGAACGGCACCTGTTGGGCCACCTTGATATCCGCTTCCTGATTGTCGAGGGTCACGATGCTGGGAGTAGACAAGATGTTGGTATCGGCATCGCCGGCCAGGGCGCTCAGCAGCGCCGCGAAACTGAAGCCGTTTTTCACAATTTTACCAATCCCGAGGGTCAGGCCCTGGGGCACGGTGATGCCGGTGGAGCCGCTAGTACCCAGGGAGCTGCCGGTGGAGGCTGCGGCGCTGGACGCGGCCACCTGCTGGGCAAGCCCCGCAATCCCGGGTCCGGTGTTACTGAAATCCGTGAGGCCGACGGCCCCGCTGTTGAGGGCATCGGCGACCCAGGTGACGCCCAATTGCGCGGACTTGTCGGAAGTCAATTCCGCCTCAATGGCCTGCACCAGCACCTGAGCACGGCGGATGTCCAGTTGTTTGATGACATCCTGGATCGAGCGCATGATTTTTGGAGGGGCGGTGATGACCAATCCATTGGTACGCTTATCCGGTATCAGGGAAACATTCGGCTGGCTGGCAGCGCCGCCAGGAGTACCGCCCCCCGACTGTTTCTGCAGGTCGGCGACGAAGTTCTTGAGTTCGTCGGCGATGTCCTTGGCTTTGGCGTAGTGCAGATACACCACCTGGGTATTGCCGGTCTCCGTGGGCATGTCGAGGCGCGCGATGAGTGCGCGGATGCGCAGCCGGTCGCTCTTGTCGCCGCTTAAAAGAATACTGTTGGTGCGGGTATCAGCCACCAGCTTGAGGGGCGGCCCGGCTTCGACGCCCTGTTGGGTTTGCAGCAGGGATGTCAGTACCTGTACCACATCACCGGCTGAGGCATTTTGTAGTGGAATAACCTCCACCTCGCTCGAGGTTGGCAGGTCAATACGCTGAATAATGTCCAGCAGACGGGTCACGTTGCTGGCCCGATCGGAGATGATCAACATATTGGAGGGCGGGTAAGCCGCAAGCTGGGCTTCCGCGGACATCAGCGGCCGCAGCACCGGTACCAGTTGGGCAGAGGACACGTTGTTGATCTGCACCACGTCGGTCACCATGGCATCGCCGGGAGTGCCACCGCCGAATGCGGAGCCCGGCATTTGCCGTGCTTCCAGCGCCGGCACGATCTTGATCATGGCGCCGGCGGGCACCGCCGCCAGTCCGTGCACCTGCAGCACCGACAGGAATGCGGCATATACCGCGTCGGCGTTGATGGGTTTGCTGGAAATAACCGTCACCCGGCCCTGCACACGCGGGTCAATGATGAAATTCTTGTGGGTTATCTGGCCGATGGTGGCGGCCACCTCGCGGATGTCCGCATCCTTGAAGTTGAGGGTGATGCCGTTATCGGCGTGCGCGACATGCATGGCGAACAGCAGTGCAAAGCAAATCAGCACGGTGCATGTCCGGAGCGGATAAATCAATGGCATGGTTTTTTGCATTTGGCGCGGCACGTCGTTGATCCCTTTATCGGGTGTTTGGATTCTGCATCTGCAGTACCTGGGTTTGTTGCTGTCCATTGCGAATATACGTGATGGATATCTGCTCGGAGGTCTTGAGCCGATTCAGGATACCCATGCTTTCGGCGGGATTATCCAGCGGCATGCCGTTCACGGCAGTGACCACGTCGCCGGGCTTGAGGCCAAGTTTTGCAAAGGCATCGGAATTGCCCACCGGAAACACCCGGTAGCCCCTCAGTTTACCGCTCTCCATCACCGGCATGGCGCGCATCACATCCAGCAGGTGCTCCGGATGGCTGATCAAATCATTGCGCAACTGATTGAGGTTTCGCATCGGCGGCAGATTGTTGCCGTATACCACATTGGGAGTCGAAAATGGCGCCGGCGTGGTGTCGCCGGCAGCGGCGCCGCCGCCAGCAGATTTGGGTAGCTGCAGAGACTGGATGCGGCCATTGAAACTTATCAGCACGCGATCCGGATAGATGGACTGGATTTGCGCGCCTCCGGGCAGTTGTGCGCCTAGCGTATATGTCTGTTCAATACCATTGGAAGAAATGATCGCCAGTGATTCACGATTTTTCCGGGTGGCCGCCACGATACCCCGTAAGATCAGATTCAGGGTGGTTGCTGGCGCATTGGTGGGGGCGCTGACATTGACAACGCCGAAAAGATGCAGGTTCGCAAGCTTGCCGGCATCGAAACTCGGTGCCGTGACGGACGGTGATCTATATATGGGTATGGATTCGTGGGGACGGGGCAATAGCGTCCAGGTCAACTGCGCCAGCATCCAGGCGATAAGCAGCCCCATCACCACACTTGCCCACAAGGGCAGGCGCCGCTCCACCACCGGTATGAGGCGACGCAGGAGTGTCTGCGCATCCGCCATCTTCAGGGCGTTTATTTGCATACTGCCATCGAGCTTGTGAATGTCATCCATGGTCCGGGTCGGGGTTGGGCGCAGGCGGATGCCGGCTGCCGGTTCGCATGATACTGACATGCCCGGCAATGGCTCAAGGGCTGGGCGGCTTGGGCTGGCGCCGCCCCATCATAAATCAACGCACGGGATTCATTCTGGCGGACCGGAGTTTTGTGAAAACCACGCTCCGGAATGCCACCCTGAAAGCAGAGTCGGCTTGCTCCAGGCTTGTTTCAGCCAGTACCAGCCCATATTGACTGAAGCGCATGTGGGCACCGGAAGGCCGCGATTCGGGCTAAAATTGTTGCATGAGTGAGGAACGCAGCGACGAGGAATATCAGCGCGGCCTGGTGGTGGAGGAGGCCAAGCCGCGCCTCAAGCGGCCGCCGCTCTACAAGGTGGTGTTGCTGAATGACGACTATACCCCCATGGAGTTCGTGGTGGAGATTTTGCAGACTTTTTTCCGCATGGATCGTACCCAGGCCACCCAGATCATGTTGCACGTGCATACCCGTGGTAAAGGCGTGTGTGGCGTTTTCACCTTTGAGATCGCCGAGACCAAGGCTGCCCAAGTGAACGATTATTCCCGCAAGCACCAGCATCCGCTGCTGTGCACCCTGGAGGAAGCATGAGCATGCTCAGCAAGGAACTGGAGTTCTGTCTGAATACCGCTTTCAAGGAGGCGCGTGCGAAGCGCCACGAATTCATGACGGTGGAGCACCTATTGTTGGCCTTGCTGGATACGCCGCGCGTCATCGAGGTGCTGCGCGCTTGCGGTGTGGATATTGAACCCATGCGGCATGAGTTGCTGAGCTACATTGATACCAACACCCCGCATCTGGAGCAGCCGGATCCGGACGTGCAACCGACCCTGGGTTTCCAGCGTGTCTTGCAGCGCGCCGTGTTCCACGTGCAGTCTTCGGGCCACAAGGAAGTCACTGCCCTTAATGTGCTGGTGGCAATCTATGGCGAGAAAGAATCCCATGCGATCTATCTCCTGAACCGCCAGGGAATTGCCCGGCTGGACATCGTGAATTACATCTCCCACGGTATTTCCAAGATTCACGAAGATGAAGGTCATGAAGGCGCCGCTGAACAGGGTGAAGACGACGCGGAAGCTCCGTCCAAGGGCGGCAAGACGGCATTGGAGCTGTATACCGCCAATCTGAACCAACTGGCGCGCGCAGGCCGCATTGATCCGCTCATCGGCCGTGAACATGAGATCGAACGCGCCATCCAGATCCTCTGCCGCCGGCGCAAGAACAATCCGCTGTTTGTGGGCGAAGCGGGCGTGGGCAAGACCGCGCTGGCGGAAGGTTTAGCGCTGCTGATCATGGAAGACCGGGTGCCGGAGGTATTGCGGGATGCCACCCTGTATGCTTTGGACATGGGCGCGCTCATCGCCGGCACCAAGTATCGCGGCGATTTCGAAAAACGCCTCAAAGGTGTGATTACGGAACTCAAACAGGATCCCGGCAATATCCTGTTTATTGACGAAATCCATACGGTAATCGGTGCCGGCGCCGCCTCCGGTGGCGTCATGGACGCCTCCAATCTCATCAAGCCGGTGCTACAGAACGGCGAACTCAAGTGCATCGGCTCCACCACCTATCAGGAATACCGCGGCGTGTTCGAGAAGGACCGGGCGCTGGCGCGCCGCTTCCAGAAGATTGATGTGCCCGAGCCCACAGTGGAGGAAACCGCGCGCATCCTCAAGGGACTGCGTCACAAATTCGAGGCGCACCACGAAGTCAAGTATCCAAATAAAGTTTTGGAGATGGCGGCGGAACTGGCCGCGCGTTACGTCAACGACCGGCACCTTCCGGACAAAGCCATTGACGTGATTGACGAGGCCGGCGCCAACATGCGGTTGCGCCCGCCCGGTAAACGCCGCAAGACCATCAGCGCGCAGGACATCGAGGAAATCGTCGCCAAGATGGCGCGCATTCCGCCCAAGAGCGTTTCCGCTTCCGACAAGGAAAGCCTGCGCAACCTGGAACGGGACCTGAAACTGGTGATCTACGGTCAGGACAAGGCCATCGGTTCCCTGGCCGCCGCCATCAAGATGTCACGCTCCGGTCTGGGCACCGAAACCCGGCCCATCGGTTCGTTTCTATTTGCCGGTCCCACGGGCGTGGGCAAAACTGAGGTCACCAAACAACTGGCGCTGATCCTCGGCATCGAGTTCCTGCGCTTCGATATGTCCGAGTATATGGAGCGCCACACGGTATCGCGGCTCATCGGTGCACCGCCGGGCTATGTGGGCTTCGATCAGGGTGGACTGATGACCGACGCCATCCTCAAGCACCCCCATTGTGTGCTGTTACTGGATGAGGTCGAGAAAGCTCATATGGAAGTCTTCAATCTGCTGCTGCAGGTCATGGACCACGGCACCCTCACGGACAACAATGGCCGCAAGGCGGATTTCCGCCACGTCATCATCATTATGACCACCAATGCCGGCGCTCAGGAAATGAGCCGGCCGTCCATCGGCTTCACACAGACAGATAATACGCCCGATGGCATGGAGGCCATCCGCCGCCTGTTTAGCCCGGAGTTTCGCAATCGGCTGGACGCCATTATCCATTTCAACAGCCTCGATGAACGCACTATCGCCCAGGTAGTGGACAAGTTCGTGATCGAACTGGAAGGCCAACTGGAGCAGAAGGGTGTGACCCTGGACGTGGACGAGGCGGCGCGCAAGCTCATCGCCACTCGCGGCTACGACGCCAAAATGGGCGCACGCCCCATGGCGCGGGTCATCCAGGAAGCCATCAAAAAACCGCTGGCCGAGGAGTTACTGTTCGGCAAGCTTGCCCAGGGCGGGCATGTGAACGTGGGCGTGAAGGACGGTGAGTTCGATTTCACCATCGAATCGAAACTGATGACACCGTTACCCGCTGCGCCGGCACAATCCTGATTGCGGATTTGTTTGACGCAAACAGCAACCAAAAATCATAAGCCAAGACTTAAGCTCTCGTCAGAGCCGCCAGTCATAAGATTTATAAATATTCGTCAGAAGCAATCCACAGATAGATAATGCCGAGGAAGCAGACATGCCAGACCCTAATAGTAATTACGTTTTTGTCGACAGTCCGGGCCTTGCAGAAACCTATGCCGATTCGATACAGAATCTGGTATTTGATGGCGCTACCTTCCGGTTTACGTTTGTCGTCAATCGCCTCGATGTACCAAAACCGCCCGAGCCACCCAAAGGCAAGCAATATCCCACTTGCAGACTGGTAATGCCCCTTATTGGAGCGCTTGCTCTGTATCAAAATCTCCATAACATGGTGGATGCGCTTGAAAAGCAGGGCATTATCAAGAAAGGGCAACCTCCGCAGACACCCTCTCAGCCAATCACTCTGCAATAGACAGAACTGCGGTCAGACACCAATACCAGGGTACCGTGATCCAGCGCATGAGCGATGTACAGGGATGTAAAAGTGCCGTGGGAGGTCCGATGCCGGGAGCGGCCTTCGGTGCGTTCGGCCTGCGGCGCGACTCTGCCAACTGGGATTATGACCTGACCACCACCCAGATCACCGTGCTCAAGGACGATACCGGCCGGGGTTACACGTTCCAGGAGCAGTTGGGCAACGTGGGACTCATCCGCATGAACGGGCGGACGTAAGACCCTATGATCTGGTGATGATTGAGAATCATTACACTTGTGCTTGCGATAATCTATTGGGATTTTCCGGGTGGCGGACGATCATTACCAAATCGTAATCTTATTACCTGGGTAATTTCCGTATCAGTCAATGATGCGGGGTATCATACTGCCCGCATCCGGGTTCTGAATTCATCGGACCGGCTGATGATTTCTGTTCCGTCAAGGATTGTGCATGCAAGAAAAATTCAGGTCAAAGCCAGAAATGGCGCGCAACTTGCTCAGTTATGTATTAACTGTGGTATGGCCTAATGCGATCACTTGGCTTGATGTCCATTTGCGTTTGTCGTCAACACTGGTGCTCTGGCGGGAACTCCTGCGGCACCCGGCAAGAGTCGGCGCGGTATTGCCGAGTTCATCCTGGCTCGCGCAGGCAATAGCGGCGACTGTGCCGCTGGATAGCCAAGCACTCATCGTTGAGATCGGGGCGGGTACGGGCGCTGTCACCCAGGCTCTGCTGGCCCGTGGTATCGCACCTTGCCGCTTGATCGTGGTTGAGCGCAGTTCAAAGTTGTGCAAACTGCTGCGCCGCCGTTTCCCGTATCTGACCGTGGTGCAGGGTGATGCCAGTGAGCTGATACGCTGGGTTGGGCAGCAGGATGCCGTTTGCGCCATCGTATCCAGCCTGCCGCTGCGCTCGCTGCCGGATGCCACGGTAACCGCGATTGCCGCGCAAATGCATGAGTTGCTGGATACGGACGGAATGCTTGTGCAATTCACTTATGGCTGGGTGGGGGCTTCACCGCTCCAGACACTGGGGTTTGAGCGCTATAAGGCATCGTGGGAATGGCGAAATATTCCGCCGGCCCGCATCGACGTATTGTGCAAAGCTTGAGAGCGGGCAGAATTTGAGGAATTCGCAAACGGAGAAGGATTTCTTATCCCTGTATCCATACCTCATATGAAACTCCGGGCCGACCTAAAGTGACGCACTGGACATTACTTCCCGCGGTAGGTGATGCGGCCTTTGGTGAGATCGTAAGGCGTGAGTTCGACGGTGACGCGGTCACCGGTGAGGATGCGGATGTAATGCTTGCGCATGCGGCCGGAGATGTGGGCGAGCACCACATGGCCGTTGTCCAGCTCCACCCGGAAGGTGGTGTTGGGCAGGGTCTCGATGACCTTGCCTTCCATTTCGATGTTTTCTTCTTTAGGCATACACCCTCAAGTTGTTGTTCAAAACCTCTGAATCGGGCCAGCGGACCGTTCAGGGCGCGCAGATTCTGCCGGAATTGGGATTTATGTACAACCAGACGCCTTCAGACTACAGATTGCCAGCCGTTTGCCGTCAATTGTTGGAAGGGGCGGAAACGACTTTTGTAAGCCATTTTTTGGCTTTCAGCGATCCAATAGCCGAGATACAGCCAGTGCAGATGGCGGCGCCGGGCCTCGGTTATTTGCCACAAGATGGCGAAGGTACCGAGACTGCGTTGCGGCAGTTCCGGCGCGTAGAAGGTGTACACCGCCGAGAAAGCATCTGCCAGCGCATCCACCACCGCCACTCCTACGAGCTGCCCGCGCAGGTGAAGTTCCGCGAAAAACGCGGTCTGATGTCCAGTGAGGAAAGCCGCATAGCCTGCCGTCGAGGGTTTATCCAGGCTGCCGCCCGGATGCCGCCAGTTCACATAGCGCTGATAGAGCGCAAAGTGTTCGTCAGCGAATCCCGCAGGGCGTAGTTGCACATTCACGTCCTGGTTCCGTTGCCAGGTGCGGCGCTGGCTGCGAACCGGTGTGAAGTCATCCACCGGGATGCGCACCGGGACGCAGGCGCGGCAGTGCTCGCAGCCGGGCCGATAGAGAGTATTGCCGCTGCGCCGGAAGCCTTGTTTTGCTAGTTGACTGTAGACGCGATTTTGCGAGGCGGCGCCCGGATCCAGAAAGATCATGCGTGCCGTTCGGCCGGGCAAATAGTTGCAAGGGTGCCCTGGCGAGAGCCGCAGCGAATAAGGCGTGTAAACGGTGTCCTGCATCAGAATTCCAATGGAATTTCTAATTGCCATGGACCCTTGCGCTCCGGCAAGATTGCATACTGTTGAAGCAGGCGCATAAACTCTCCCCGCGGGATGCAAACGCTGCCGAGACGCGCAAGATGTTCGGAGTACATCTGACAGTCAATGCATCCGAACCCCCAAGCGCTGAGCTGTCTCGCCAGGCAGGCGAGGGCGATCTTGGACGCATTGTCGCGGCGGCTGAACATGGATTCGCCAAAGAATACGCCTCCCAGGGCCACGCCATAAAGTCCGCCTGCTAGCTCGCCATCCATGAATATCTCCAATGAATGCGCGTGACCGAGGCGGTGCAGTTCCGCGTAGGCCTGTTGCATGGCGGAAGTGATCCAGGTGCCGCTTTTAGTTTGCTTGCGGCGAGTATGGGCACAGGCGGATATCACATCCGCAAATGCAATATCGAAGTGGGCCGTAAATCCACCCTGCCGCAAACGCCGGCGCAGCGACCGGCTGATATGCATCTGATCCACAAACAACACGGTGCGTGGGTCCGGCGACCACCACAAAATCGGCTGACCTTCGCTGTACCAGGGAAATATCCCATGACGGTAGGCGAATAGCAGACGTTCCGGTGAAAGGTCGCCGCCGGCCGCCAGCAATCCATCGGGGTTACGCAACGCATGGCGTACCTCCGGAAATGTTTCCGTAGGGCTGCCTGGCTGAATCCAGCCGATTTGAAGCGCATCAGTCACAGCGGCGATTCACAGCGCGGTAGGGCAGATGCTGCGCTGCCTCCCGCACATAAGCGTCCACCATCCGGGATTCCTGCTGCAGGAAGTCGCCAATGGCTTTGCGGAATGTGGGTTCGGCAATCCAATGGAGCGAATGGGTGACACTGGGTTCGAAACCGCGCGCCAGTTTGTGTTCGCCCTGGGTGCCCGGATTGAAGTGCTTCAGTCCCTCGCGGATGCAGTATTCGATACCCTGGTAATAACAGGTTTCGAAATGTAGACTGTGAAATTCCCGTTCGCAACCCCAGTGGCGGCCGTAGAGCAACTCCGCGTCCCGGAAACAGATGGCGCAGGCTACCGGCTCGGCATCGAGAAAAGCAAAAATCACCCGCAGGGCATCCGGCATGCTGGCGGCGATCTCGGCAAAAAACTCGCGGTTCAGGTAAGCAGGCCGCGCGCGCTTGGTATAGGTGGCGGAATAGAATCGGTAAAGTACATCGAGCAAGTGGGCATCCAGTTGATCACCGCTATATATCTGATGAGTGATTCCGGCTTCGGTTACCCGACGGCGTTCACGTTTTATCTTTTTGCGGTTCTCCGCCGATAGGGCAGCCAGATAATCATCAAACCCCTGATAATCGCGGTTGTGCCAGTGAAACTGGCAATCCTTGCGCAACATGTATTTCTGTGATTCCCAATATTGAATTTCTTCTGTGTATGGAAAAAGACAGTGAACGGATGAAGCCGCATGCGTCACTGCCAGCTCGCGTGTTTTGCTGATCAAAGCCGCAGCGATATTTCCGTGTTCCGCCGTCGCTGCCAATAACAGCCGTGGACCGTTGACAGGCGAGAAGGGCACGGCGGCCACGAGTTTTGGGTAGTAGGCGAGTCCGGCGCGCTGCCAGGCTTCGGCCCAGGCCCAGTCAAACACGTATTCGCCGTAGGAATGGAATTTTAGATACAGCGGTAGAGCGCCAATAAGACATCCGGATTCATCGGTATAGCTCAGGTGCCGTGGCTGCCAACCCGTTGGCATGCCGACGCAGCCGCTGTGTTCCAGCGCCGCCAGGAATTCATGCTGCATAAAAGGCTGCGTACCGGAGAGCCGATTCCAACTGGCGGCTGGGATCTCATCAATGGATTCGTGAACTTGAATGGGCACACGGTCAGTGTAACGCTAAGGCAGCTTTGATGCAGGCCGAGATAAGCAAAGTGTTCCCGGTACTTTTTCTGTGCGAACGAATAAGAGTGACTGCTGAAAGAAAGCGCAGCTACTGTTTGTCGAACACCTCGATTAGCTTCTTTGATTGCTTACCGATCCAGGACGTTGCCGTCAGAGTCTTGCCGTCCGCCGAAAGCTCATCCGTTCCATGCTTAATGAGCTTGCCAGCGATAACAACCGAGTAAGTCAGTTTTGTGGGAGTGAGGAGTTTCACAGTCTCGACGAGTCCCTTCGGCTTGGATGGCATATGAATGCTCATTCCCGAGCCATCCGGCTTCCCTTCCATTGCGAATTTTATCGCTGGATATTCCCAGCGCATGATTCCCACCGACGGGGTGGAGATGATCAGCGAGCCATTGACTTCAACATAATTGCTCTTCGCGTGATTAGGTTTCCATGTGCCTACCCATGGATTTCCTGCCGCAAACGCTGCGGGTGCAGAGAGAACGAACAATGCTGATGCAAGCAGGAACTTCTTCACTAGGATCTCCATTATGGTTGTGCGAGTGCCGCAGTGTACTCACGGCAGCTGAGCGTCGTCGCTAATCAGGAAGATTTATCATCGCGGGGGTGCCGCTGTCAATTCACATCGGTAAGGGTTGTAGAGCCGCTGCTCTCATGGAGATCCTTTGATAGTGCGGGAGATTTTCAGTTTCTGGAAGGCGACAAGGGCCTGGAGGATCAGACACGATTAGTGTGGGTTGGCTTTTCACAAAAACAGATACATTGATGACGTGGCCGTCACCAGTGGATGTTATTTGCGTGCGAGCGCATTCAGATATTTCTCGGCATTGAGCGCGGCCATGCAGCCGGTGTTGGTGGGGGCGATCGGCGATCGCTTGGCGACACACTTGGTCCATGATGTCGCCGATCAGGGGACTGTGTTGTCACTCGTTAAGCACGTCAGTGTAGTAACCGGCTTTAGTACTACTTGCGCGCCGTTACTACCGCGTCTAAGTTGTGCGTTCAGCTTCGCGGCTTCGGGTTGCAACGCTTGCCA
The DNA here is from genome assembly GCA_027315405.1 of Gammaproteobacteria bacterium. Lineage (GTDB taxonomy): Bacteria > Pseudomonadota > Gammaproteobacteria > Natronospirales > REEB76 > REEB76. The sequence goes on from DAHUYB010000006.1 coordinate 19,555, forward strand.
AGCAGCTGCGGCGGTGTTGAAGTCTTGGCACAGTTGTTGATAGGTAGCATACTGCGATGGTACGGGAGCATGATCGCTGAGATAGTTGACCATTTTCAGCAGGGCGGATGCTTGTCCATTGGTCCTGCTGAAGCTGACCGCGCTTTTGACTGCCGGCACGGCATAGTTGCTGCCGGAAAGGCCAATGGCCCCCTCGGCAAAGGTACCCGTAAGCTTTGCCACGTTTGCTCGCAACGCTTTTGCCGCTCCGCTGGCTGCGCTCGTGTTGCAAGATGCCATCTTCGCCTCCAGCGCCTTACCCTGCTCGTAGGCTGCCTTGCTGGCCACCATAACCGAGACAATGTTCTGGGCGAGCGCAAGCTGTTTCTGCATCCCTTCAAGTACTTCAGGGGAGTCGCCAAGCCGCAGGTCCTCCTTCACTACCAGCGACTGCGTGTAAACGGTTCCATCCACGGTCAGCTTCACCGTATAGTTGCCCGGCAGTGCCAGCGGCCCCTGCGGTGTAAAGGGTGTGTCTCCTGGCACCGCCCCCATCGTATCGCCGTAATTGAAGCGTATTGCGGGAGGTGTCGGATAGCGCAGGTTCCAGGTCACGCGATGCGCTCCGGCCGTAGCCGGCAACGGTAGCCGTGGCCGGAGCCAGAGGCTCTGTACGGGTGGTAGCGGTTGACCAAGCGGCGGAATCGGAGCGTTGGAATAGGTGCGCACCAAGTTTCCGCTGGCATCGAAAATCTGCAGCTGCAGCGTGTGTGCGGGCTGCGCCAGGTAATAGTCAATTACCGCGCCCTGTGGTGGATTGAGTGCATGTGGAACCTCCGGCGGGAACGGTGTGTCCTGGTTCACGTCGAAGTGAACGCGAATGGCAGTCTCCGGGTGGAACAGGTGCGCTGGCTGTTCCGCGATGTCCGCACGCATCTGCTCGAGCGGCGTAATGTCATCCAGAATCCATATCCCGCGGCCGTAAGTACCGGTGATGATGTCTTTGTCGTGAATCTTGAGATCGCGATAAGAAGTAGTCGGCAGATTCAGGCGCAGCGACTGCCAGTGCTCGCCATCATTGAAGGAAACATATACCGAAGTTTCCGTTCCCGCGAATAGTAAGCCTTGTTTGTGAGGATCTTCCCGCACCACGCGCACGAAACTCCCAGTCGGCTGGTCGGTTGGCAGGCCATCAATAATGGGCTGCCAGGACTTGCCGTAATCCCGCGTGCGGTAAATATGCGGAGTGTAATCCCCGGCCTGGCTGTTATCCACCGCAGCATAGGCTTCAGCCGGATTGAACCAGGACGCCTGAATATTGACGTCGCTGTACTTGCTCAAATCCGGTGGAGTCACGTCTTGCCAGTGCTGCCCACCGTCTGTGGTCAGGTAGATCACACCGTTGTTACTGCCTGTCCATATCACCCCGGCTTGGACGGTGGAAGGCGACAGTGAAGTCAGCGCATCGCCGTGGTGTACGCCCTCTGGCGGTGGTTCCGGCGGCTTGCCCGGATGAGCAGTGAGGTCCGGACTGATCTTCCGCCAATGTGTCCCGCTATCCGGGCTTTCCCAAACATTTTGGGTACCAAAATAAAGATCCTTGGCGTTCTGCGGAGAAAAAACTATGGGCGCGGAGACTGCGCGCCGGAAGCTGGTGTCGCTGACTGTAGTGATGCTACCCATACCTGGGTCGATGATCTGCGCCTGCCACGTGTTCCAATAGAGGCGCGACAGGAAGCCCAAGTCACCGTTCAAAAAAATCAGGTTCGGGTCGGCTGGATCCGGAGTTACAAAACCCGTCTCCCACCCCGGTAGGTTAAACCAATCGAAGAAACCGTTGATCTCTCCAAATAGGCCGCGGCTGGCGACGGCAATAGCGCCGCTATCCTGCTTGGTGGCGTAGATCCAGTAGGGGTACCGGTTATCGGTGCTGACCTTGTAGACTTCGGCCGTCACCTGGTTGTACCACAAGGTCCAGCTGCGGCCGCCATCGAGGCTGATCGAAGCCCCCTGATCGCCGCCATAAATGATGTGGTGCGGATCCGTGGGATCAATCCACCACTGGTTCGGGTCGTCGCCCCCGGGCGCTCCTTTGAAGGCAACCAGCGTGTGGCCGCCGTCTGTTGATCGATACACGGTCGTTCCCATCGTGTAGATAACGTCGGGATTGTCTGGATCCACCAACACCTGTTTGCTCGAGGTGTAAATCGTCTTCGTGCCCAGTGACCAGCTCGCGCTGCCATTATCCGAGCGATACAGTCCGGTGCGGTTCAACATGTACAGACGCAGGGAATGCGTATGATTCGCGACCGCGATTTCCCCAATTACCTTTGGCTGATTGCGACCGTCAACGCGCGACCAGGTCAGACCTTCATCGTCGGATTTGTAGAGGGTCGTCGGTCCCGGATGGCGGATGAAACTGTGGGCCCCGGAGGCATGGTAGGTTTGTGCGACTGTGGCAAAAATTATGTGGGGGTTGTCGTAGGCCCAAACTATGCTGGTGGCGCCCGACTTCGGCCCAACATTCAATACCTGCTTCCATGCTTGTCCCCCGTCGGTGCTACGGAATACCCCACGCTCGCCGCCTTTGTGGTAAGGGATTCCACGCGTAGATGCCAGTAGCAAGTTGGGGTCATGCGGATCCACCAGCAGTGCCGTGATAGCTCCCGCATTCTGTAGTCCAGCGCTCTGCCAGAGTGTTCCGGCATTGTTGGATTTCCAGATGCCGCTGCTATACTCGGAGCCGAATATGCTGCCAGTTCCGGCGTAGACGATCTGTGGTTGCGACGGAGCCACTGCCAAGGCGGTGATCCCGCGGATCGCATGCACGGCATCGGTAACGGGAAACCAGGTAGTGCCGGCGTTGGTAGTCTTCCAAACGCCGCCGTCATCCGTGCCGATGTACGCTATCGCTGGTTGCCCGTTCGCACCGGCCACCGAGTCTACCTTGCCGGCTATAAACGGACCCACGTTACGCCAGTGCATGCCCTTCAGCAGCTTTGGGCTTACCTGCGCTTGAACCATGCTGAAAGCGCCGCACGCGATTCCGGCCAGTAGTGTCACACCAAGCACACGCACACACACGAATTTGACTTGTGGGATCATAGCAAGCTCCTAGTCGGCTAAGTGTAGGGCATGGATGCCGCATCGCGAGCAGGCACTCGCATTAGGACGTGGCCGTCACCAGGATGTTATTTACGTGCAAGAGCGTCCAGGTATTTCTCGGCGTCGAGCGCGGCCATGCAGCCGGTACCTGCGGAAGTGACCGCCTGGCGATATATTTGATCCATGACATCGCCGGCGGCGAACACGCCGGGAACGCTGGTGGCGGTTGCCTGACCTTCGATACCGCTCTTCACGATGATATAGCCATTTTTCATCTTCAACTGGCCTTCGAATAATTGGGTATTGGGAGTGTGGCCGATGGCGATGAATACCCCTTTGGAAGGCACTTGCTGGACCTGATCTTCATGTTGGGTGCTGCGCACCTGCAGGCCGGTAACGCCGGAATCATCGCCCAATACTTGATCGACGGTGTGATCCCAGAGGATTTCCACGTTGCCGTGTTTGGATTTTTCGATGAGTTCATTAGCCAGGATTTTTTCCGCGCGGAACGCATTGCGGCGGTGCACCACCGTGACTTTGGAGGCGATATTGGCGAGATACAGGGCTTCTTCCACCGCGGTGTTGCCGCCGCCCACGACCGCCACATGCTGGTTCTTATAGAAGAATCCGTCACAGGTGGCGCAGGCGGATACCCCGCGACCCTTGTAAGCTTCTTCGGATGGCAGGCCAAGGTACTTGGCGGTGGCGCCGGTGGCGATGATGAGCGCATCGCAGCTGTACTGGTGCTGGTCACCGCGCAAATGGAAAGGCCGCTCGCCAAGGTCCACCTTGTTGATATGATCGAAAATGATCTCGGTCTTGAAGCGCAGCGCGTGCTTGAGCATGCGCTCCATGAGCACCGGACCCAAGAGACCTTCCACGTCACCGGGCCAGTTATCGACTTCGGTGGTAGTCATCAGCTGGCCGCCCTGTTCGATGCCGGTGACCAGCACCGGCTTCAGATTGGCGCGCGCGGCATACACGGCGGCGGTGTAACCGGCGGGGCCGGAACCCAGGATCAGCAAACGACAGTGTTTTGGGGCACTCATGTATAATTATCCTTGACGCCGAAGTAGTGCCGGCGCGCTGGATTTCAAGCGCGTGGTTCACGATGGCGGCAGCGTTTCTGGGTCATCCCAGCTTGATTAATCTCAAGGAGAAGTTCGCAGCCCAAGCTGGTTTGGCCGACTGCAGCTGCCAGACGGGCTGAGCCGCGTTTGTCACGATGGCCGCGAAGGCGGTCATGTTACGAAAACTCCCTGTTAGCGTAAAGGAGCCATTATGCGCATTGGTATTCCCCGCGAGTTGAAGCCGCTCGAAGGCCGTGTCGGCCTGATTCCGGCGGCTGCCGCGGAACTGGTTCGCCACGGTCATCAGGTGTTCATCGAGCACCAGGCCGGCGTGAAAAGCGGCTACGGCGACGAGCACTACCGCAGCATCGGTGTGGAGGTGCTGCGCTCAGCCGCTGACGTTTACGGCAAAGCCGAGATGATCGTGAAGGTCAAGGAACCCATCGAAGCCGACCTGAAGTTGCTGCGCAAAGAACATTTGCTGTTCTGCTATCTGCATTTGGCGGCGCTGCCGGAGCTTACCGCGGCCCTGAAAAAGATCGGTTTGACCGCGGTGGCTTTTGAAACCGTGGAAGTGGACGGACGTACGCCGCTGCTGGCGCCCATGAGCGACATCGCCGGACGGCTCGCCATCCAGGTGGGCACCCACCTTTTGCACCAGCCCCAGGGTGGCAAGGGCATCCTGCTGGGCGGGGTACCGGCGGCTAAACGCGGACGGGTGGTGATCGTTGGCGCCGGCGTCGCCGGCGGTGCTTCCGCCACAGTCGCGGCGGGCATGGGTGCGGAAGTCACGGTGTTCGATATTTCCCGGGACCGCATGGAGCATATGCGTGGACTCGGACCCAATGTCACCGCCCTCTATCCCCACAAGGCCGATATTGCCGAAGCGGTGAGGACTGCGGATATCGTGGTGGGTGCGGTGTTGATTACCGGAGAAAAGGCGCCCCATGTGGTGTCCGCCGAAATGGTGAAATCCATGCAGCCGGGCAGCGTAGTGGCGGATATTTCTGTGGACCAGGGCGGCTGCGTGGAAACCACCAAGCCCACCACCTGGGACAACCCCACCTATGTATGGGAAGGCGTGACCCATTTCACCGTCACCAATATGCCGGGGGCGGTGCCGCGCACCTCGTCCCAGGCCCTGTCGGCAGCCATTACTCCTTATGCCCTAAGGCTCGCGGCCGGTGGCTGGCGCGATGATGAACCGCTGCGCAAAGGTATCAACGTGGAGGCCGGAAAAGTAGTTCATCCGGCATTGCTAAAATAAAAATACTTATATAATATAATAAGTTATATAAACTTCTTAAAGTCAGGTCAAAACGTGGCGCAGGCGACGCGCAAAGGCACAACCCACTCACCCATGGCCATCCATCTGGCGCAGGGCCTCAAGGAGGCGGCCCTGTGGGTTTTTCTCGCCATTGCCTTGCTATTGTTTGCCTGTCTTGCCACCTACAGCCCCAGCGATCCCAGTTCTTTCTACAGCGGTGCGGGTGGAGCGGTGCACAACGCCATCGGCCCGGTGGGGGCCTGGCTTTCAGCCGGATTGTATTTCCTGTTCGGCTATCCGGCATTTCTGTTTCCACTCCTGTTGGCTTGGGCAGGCTGGATGATTTTTCGGACCCGCAAATCCACCGCCGCCATCAACAAATTGCACCTGGCCATGCGCATCGGTGGCCTGATCCTGACGCTGTTGACGGCCAGCGGGCTGGCATCCATCAACTGGCAAGTGAGCCACGGCATTTTGCCGGTGGATGCCGGCGGCGTATTGGGGGATTTCATCGGCAAGGGTTTGGCCCGTGGCCTCAGCAATTTGGGAGCCACGCTGTTGCTGCTGGCGTTATTTCTGGGTGCGGTAACCATCTTCACGGGCTTGTCGTGGCTGGCGGTCATGGACCGCACCGGACGTTTCAGCATCACGCTGGCGGAGCGGCTGCGTAATCGCTGGGGCTGGTTGCGGGAGGCCATCCAGGCGCGCCGCAGCCGCGAGCAGCAGGTGGAAATCATCCGCGTGCGCCAGGAAGAGATACAGAAAAGATCCAAGCCGCGCATTGAGCCGGTCATGAAAGCAGTTGAGCCGAGTCCGCGGGTGGAGCGCGAGCGCCAGGTACCGTTGTTCGAGCCGCCGCTGGATTCGGAGCTGCCGCCCTTGGCGCTGCTGGATAATCTGCCGCTCAAGGTGGACGGTTATTCTGAATCGGCACTGGAGGCCATGTCGCGCACCGTGGAACTCAAGCTCAGGGATTTCGGCGTGGAAGTGCAGGTGGTGGCGGTGAATCCCGGCCCGGTGGTGACACGCTTTGAATTACAGCCGGCGCCGGGCGTGAAGGTGAGTCAGATTTCCAATCTTGCCAAGGACATGGCGCGCGGGCTTTCGGCGATCAGCGTACGCGTGGTGGAAGTTATTCCCGGCAAATCCGTGGTGGGGCTGGAAATCCCCAATGAATCGCGCGAGCTGGTGACGCTCGGCGAGATTTTGAAATCCAAGGAATATGACGAGTCGCGTTCGCCGCTGACGCTGGCATTGGGCAAGGACATCGGCGGCAATCCGGTGGTGGCCGATCTGGAACGCATGCCGCACCTGCTGATTGCCGGCACTACCGGTTCCGGAAAATCGGTGGCTCTCAATGCCATGATCCTGAGCCTGCTGTATAAGGCCACCACCGAGCACACGCGGCTCATCATGATTGATCCCAAGATGCTGGAGCTTTCCGTCTATGAAGGCATCCCGCATCTACTGACGCCGGTGGTCACGGACATGAAGGAAGCCGCCAATGCCTTGCGCTGGTGTGTGGCGGAAATGGAGCGGCGCTACCGACTGATGGCCGCGGTCAGCGTGCGCAATCTGGCGGGCTACAACCGCAAGGTCAAGGAAGCCATGGATGCCGGCAAACCGATCCGTGATCCGCTGCTCAAGCCGGAAGCATTGAACGAACTGGATGACGCCGATATTCCCACGCTCAAACCGCTGTACAGCATCGTGGTGGTGGTGGACGAGTTGGCGGATCTGATGATCGTGGTGGGCAAAAAAGTTGAAGAGCTGATCACGCGGTTGGCGCAAAAAGCCCGCGCTTCCGGCATCCATCTGGTGCTGGCCACGCAACGGCCGTCGGTGGACGTAATCACCGGCCTGATCAAGGCCAACATTCCGGCACGTATCGCTTTCCAGGTATCGGCGCGCGTGGATTCCCGTACCATTCTGGATCAGCAGGGCGCCGAATCCCTGCTGGGTCACGGCGATATGCTGTTCCTGCCGCCCGGCACCGCCGTGCCCATGCGCGTGCATGGGGCCTTCGTCAGCGACCAGGAAGTGCACAAGGTCGTGGCCAAACTGCGCGAGAGCCTGAAAGGCATGCAGCCGCCGTATATGCAGGAAATCCTGCACGGACCGTTGGAATCCCTGCCCGGGATTCCGGGTTTTGGCGAGGCCGGCGAGGGCGGTATGGATACCGAGTCAGACCCGCTTTACGATCAGGCGGTACGTATAGTGACGGAATCGCGCCGCGCCTCCATCTCCGGAGTGCAACGGCGGCTCAAGATCGGTTATAACCGTGCCGCGCGCATGATAGAAGAAATGGAAAGCGCCGGTATTGTCGGGCCGTTGCAGACCAATGGCATGCGCGAGGTGCTGGTGGCGCCGCCACCGCCAGATGATCGCGGCGAGGAGTAAACGGGCAGGTGCGGCGTGCAACGGTGAAATCTCAGGAGAACTCTGTGAGGATTTTAAAATTGAGTGGTATGGTGTTGGCCGCAGTTCTGCTTTTGCCCGGCTTGGCATCGGCAGCGCCGCAAGCCGGCAATGCGATTACACGCCTGCAGGCCTTCCTCAGGGATGTGCACAGCCTCAAGGCGGATTTTACCCAGGTGGTGCTGGATTCAAACCTGCACCAGGTGAGGAAATCCGTGGGCACCCTTGCCATCAAGCGCCCGGATCGCTTCCGCTGGGATTATGCTACCCCCAATAAGGAGATCATCGTCGCCGATGGCAAACGGGTGTGGATCTATGACGTCGAGCTGCAGCAAGTAACCGTCAAACCCCTGAGCGGAACGCTGGCGGCCAGTCCGGCGGTGCTGCTCTCAGGTTCCAACGACGTGGATAAAAGTTTTACGGTTAAGGATCTGGGTGAGTCGAATGGTCTGGAGTGGGTGGGACTGACACCCAAGACAAAGGATACGGATTTCGATAATGTTAAATTGGGTTTCAAAGGCGCTGCCATTGCCGTCATGAAACTCAAGGATGCCCTCGGCAATCTCACCCGCATCACCTTCAGTCATCTGATACTCAATCCGAGTATACCCGACAGCCTGTTCCAGTTCACGCCGCCAGCCGGTGCGGATGTCATCGGTGATGTCGGGAAAACCAAAGAATAATATGGCTGGTCTAGCAATGGAGAAGAATTTACTACGCCATTTGTGGCTGGCTTGTGGATGGGTGATGGTGGCCTTTGTTATCTGGATAACGTTGACGCCCCACCCACCTCATATTCTCTCTATATTTCCAAGATTCGATAAGCTCGGTCATTTTATGGCTTATTTAGGATTGATGGCATGGTTTGCTGCGGCGTTGCCGGGACGCAAGTGGTTAGCACGCATTATGGTTGTGTTGATCATCATGGGTGGAATATTGGAAATCCTGCAAGCATTCACCGGCCGGGATCCGGGGTGGTTCGATTGGTTTCTGGATTCTTCAGGTGTTCTCTTGGGCGCCACTTGGCCGCGCATCTGGCTTGCCCATCTGCATCATTATCTGATCTCGCCCGATGTCAGTAGCACCTGAGAACCGGCCGCTGGCTGACCGCATGCGGCCGCGGAACGCCGCGGAATTCATCGGCCAATCGCACCTCCTGGGTCCCGGGAAACCACTCAGCCGCGCGCTGGAAAGCGGCCATCTGCATTCCATGATCTTCTGGGGGCCGCCGGGTACCGGCAAGACCACACTCGCGCGTATGCTGGCGGACAGCTGCCGCGCGGATTTCATCGCACTCTCGGCGGTGATGGCCGGCGTCAAGGATGTGCGTGCGGCGGTCGAGCAGGCGCATGCGCGACGCAGCCAGGCCGGTGTCGGTACTGTGATGTTCCTGGACGAAGTGCATCGTTTCAACAAATCCCAGCAGGATGCCTTCCTGCCGTTCGTGGAAGACGGAACCCTGACGTTTATCGGTGCCACCACCGAAAATCCGTCCTTCGAACTCAACAATGCGCTACTGTCCCGGGCGCGCACCTATATATTGAGGCCGCTGGAAGTCGCTGAAATCCGCCGCATCATCGATGCCGCAATGTTGGATGACAAACGTGGGCTGGGCACACGGTCTATCGGGCTGGCGGAGGCACTTCGCGATGAACTGGCGGTCGCGGCAGACGGCGACGCTCGGCGCGGGCTCAATTTTCTGGAAATCGCCGCGGATCTGGCGGAGTCGGTGGATGGCCGCGAAGTCATCAGCGAGGCCACGGTGAGCGAAGTGATCTCCGGCGGTGTACGCCGCTTTGACAAGCATGGCGAGCTGTTCTACGACCAGATCTCGGCACTGCACAAGTCGGTGCGCGGCTCCTCGCCGGACGGTGCGCTCTACTGGCTGGCGCGCATGCTGGATGGCGGTTGTGATCCTCTATATATAGCGCGCCGCGTGGTGCGCATGGCTTCCGAGGATATCGGTAACGCCGATCCGCGTGCTCTGGCCTTGACCCTGAATGCCTGGGACGTGCAGGAGCGGTTGGGCTCGCCGGAAGGCGAACTAGCCGTCGCCCAGGCGCTGGTGTATCTGGCCTGCGCACCCAAGAGCAATGCGGTATATGCCGCCTTCGGGGAAGCGACGGCGGATGCCAAGCAGTACGGGACCCTGGAAGTGCCGCTGCACTTACGCAACGCACCTACCCAACTCATGAAAGGCCTGGGTTACGGCCGCGATTACCGCTATGCCCATGACGAAGCGGATGCCTACGCGGCCGGCGAGCATTATTTCCCGGAAGCAATGCCGCACAAAACCTATTATCATCCGGTGCCACGCGGCCTCGAGATCAAGATTGCGGAGAAGCTGGCGGAACTGCGCAGCGCTGACCAGGCCGCTCGTAAAAAAACCTCTAAAAGTACCTAATGGAATGAATGCCCTTGGCCAATGTTTTTCCTGTCAGCCCCTGCCCCCCTCGCGGGAGACGACTGCATGGATGCAGGAGGTAGGGCAAAGCCGGGAGCAATTGCCGAGGGTTGGGGTGAGGGGGCTAAGGCATAGTGTTAGACGCTCTGAACCAGAATAAAAGAAACCATCATGCTCGACCCGAAACTCTTGAGAACCGAACCCGATGCCGTGGCCCGTAACCTCGCTCGCCGCGGTTTCGTGCTGAATGTAAAAACCTATAGCGCCCGCGAAAACCAGCGCAAGGAAATCCAGACGCGGATGGAACAGTTGCGCAACGAGCGCAATACCCGTTCTAAAGAAATCGGTATAGCGAAGGCTAAAGGCCAAGATGCCGCGCCCTTGCTCGATCAGGTGGCCGGGCTGGGTGACAGGCTAGTGCTGGCAGAACAAGACTTTCTAACAGTAGGAAGGCAGCTAGACGCGATCCAGTTTGGCCTGCCAAATCTATTACACGAGAGTGTACCGGAGGGTCGTGACGAGACCAGCAACAAAGAAATCCGCCGTTGGGGCGAGCTGCGCAGATTCGATTTCACGCCCAAAGATCACGTGGTGCTGGGTGCGCGCAACAATTGCATGGATTTTGTGCGCGCAGCGAAATTGTCTGGTGCGCGCTTCGTGGTGCTCAGTGGCGCGCTGGCGAAGCTGCACCGTGCCCTAGTCCAGTTTATGCTAGATCTGCATACGAGTGAGCACAGCTATAGGGAGTTTTATGTGCCGTATATCGTCAATGGAGAAAGCCTTTATGGGACAGGACAATTACCAAAATTTGAACAAGACTTATTCGGACTGTTTCAAAATACACAACAACAAGAAACTTTTGGGGGACGTGCGTACTATCTAATTCCGACTGCTGAGGTCCCTATTACTAATTTGGCTCGCGATGAAATTCTTGAGGCCGAATCATTGCCGCGCCGCTATGTGGCGCATACACCCTGTTTCCGCGCCGAAGCCGGTGCCGCCGGCAAGGACACCCGCGGCATGATCCGCCAGCATCAGTTCGAGAAAGTGGAGCTGGTGCAGCTGGTGCGACCCGAAGATTCATATCAGGCGCTGGAAGAACTCACCGGACAT
>DAHUYB010000008.1 GCA_027315405.1 Gammaproteobacteria bacterium
GGCCGGAACGCACGGCAGCGAAGGCTTCATCGTCAATCCCGGCAGTTTGCGGATAAGCGGCCGGACCGGCGTAATGAGTCTGGCGGTATTGAGTATCACCACGCTCGTATATTGCAACACTGACTGCCTTGATTTTCTGATTAATGTTGCGAACCGTGGTGGTAAGCAATTCTCCGCTATTTTCGTAACCACCGCAGCTTTGCGCGAACAGCCGCAGCGCTTTCTCGGCCAGGTATTTATGGCGAAAGAATACCCGCTCGACGATATTGTCCGCATGCTTGCGCACCTGGCCGAGCACGATACCCAGCGCCAGTGGCACAACTATCTGCAATAGCACACTGGCGCTCGTGCCCAGCGCCGCATGCTGCACCACACTCTGCACGGCCGCGAGGACTCCTACCACCAGTGCTGTCACAGAACCGTACACCAATGTCCGATCTATTGCGACGGACACATCTACCGCCCGATGACGCAACACTGCATACAGAAAACCAATCGTCCCCAGCACGTTCCCAAGGCTGCCCAAGATGTTTGACGCCAAAAAGCCGAACGGCCGCAAATCATATATACCGATCCCGATTACCCACACTGCCCCGCTCCACAACATCCAGCGCAGGCGCAAACGTCCAGTCGCCGGCGTCGAGCGATAGCTCAAGAACAACATGGCCACCGGAATCAGGTAGCTCACCACCCAGACAGCCTGCCAAGGACGGTACAGCAAGTCGGCCGTGCCGGCCGTCAGGAACAATACCGAACCTGCAATCTGGGGCACAGCTCCCGCAATCAGCACCGCTACAAACAATCCGCGCCACAGCCAAAGAATGCGTGCAGGCAAGGTGGGGCCTACGAGGGAATCCACCATGAGATACAAACCGATGCGCGCCAGAAGGAATAGGGTTTCACTTGTTAGAATCAAGGTCATTCCAGTCACGCCGTCACTTTGCACATTAATCAGCGCAACACCACAACTATTGGCAATGACCCAGAGTGCCAGGCCTGCTGCAGCTTGCTCCCGACCGCGCCATAAAATCAGCAAGGCAAGTACTGCAAACACCAAGACATTAAATAAGTACGACCCTTTAGCCCAACGCATGTAAAAAGACGCCTCTGGCAACACACCGAGATCCACACTGATCACAGGCACCGTCAAACGCTTGTCACCTCGGTGCACCGCCAGCAGATAGTTGCGGCTCGCACCTGAATACATGGCGTCGTCGTTGATTAAAGGCAGGACAAGAAAACGTGCCTTGAAATCCATAGCCGGCAGGTCCAATTTGTCACCGGGGAGCAGACCATGTGGCAACTCCACACCTGAGAGCGGTTCAATCGTAACTGTGTGCGCATCGGTGAGCGTGGCGGAAAACGGCGCATTGAAAGCGGGCGTAAACTGGCTCCAAATCCCCACGGCGCAAGCCAGAAGCATCAGCAGAGTGAGTGCGATCAACAATGGATAACGGCGTGACATGCAGATCTCCTGTTACGGCTTAGGTATCAGGACATGGCGGGTGCGGTTGCCATTCGACGGGCCAAGGCCTGGATTTCCGGTGATGCGGTGAGCATCCCACTCGCCAACGCATCTACCATGGCCGCCTTGCTTTCGAGCCAGGCGATTTTCTCCTGGATACGGAGAGTCTGCTGTGCGGCACCGGCCTTCCCGGCGACATAAGCCAGCAATCTGCGATCCTCAGCGGCGTAATGCTCACCGGGACGATTGGCACACACCAGCACCGCTTGCGTCCCCATGGGGAATACGTAGCCGTCGCTCCCAAACGCACTGTGCAGTTCCGACAAATCAATCTCTCTGGCGCCCGAGCGCGCGGCCGCGAGGGCAGCATCGTCACCCGGCAGGTTGACGGAGTATTTGATCTGGCCCGCACTGCTGACCAGCGTATATCCTTCGGTTTTGCGTATGTACACTGCGACACCCGGCGCACCGATTTTCTTGTGAATGATTTGTGTCGTTGCAGCCACTAAAGCATCGGCGCGATCATAACCCCCGCTGTGCCGCGCGAAATGCCGCAGTGATTTCTCCGCCAGATATTTATTCCGAAACAATAACCGTTCCACAATTTTGTCGGCATAGTGACGCACTCGGCCGAGCACTATACCAAGCGTGAGCGGCACCACGACTTGAAGCAACACACTTGCGCTCGTTCCCAAGGCGGCATGCTGGACAATACTATTAACCGCAGCCAACACGCCCACAACTAACGCGGTCACCGAACCGTATACCAGTGTGCGGTCAATGAACACCGAGACATTTACAACGCGGTGGCGTAATACAGCATACAGAAAACCGCCCAAGGCGAGTGCATAGCCGATATTGATTAGCGTCAATGTGGTCCTAAACTCCAAAAACGGCACAGGTGTGTTACTGAAAACAATTGCAGTCAGTAAGATCACGCTACCCCACATTATCCAGCGCAAGCGCAAACGCTGTGCCGCGTCTGCGGAATTGTAAGTCAGGAAAAGCATGATTACTGGAATCAGATAACTGGTGGAAAAAATCAAACCGTAGGCCGGCCGCAAGAATTCAGCCCAGCCTGTGGCTATAAATATTCCTACCCCGTACAACTGCTGAACTGCGCCCGTGAACAACACCACCAGAAAAGTGATGCGAAATATTGTCCGCCTGTGCGCTGTTAGCACGTTGCCCAGCATGGATTCGATCGTGATATAAAAACCGATCCGCGCCAGCAGATAAAGTACAGTCGCTCCAATCTGCATTCCTCCCAGCACCAATGCATCAGCCCCGGGGATGTAATTCAGCGCACGCCCTGCAGAGAAACCTATGACCCACAGCGCCATTCCTGCCGCCGCCCAATCCCGCCCGCGCCACAAGAGCAGTAGTGCCATGCCAGCGGCAAGCAAACTTTCACAAATTGATACCCATGCATCGCCCAGAATAGAACCCTCACTGATGCTGGTGACCGATACCTTAATCAGTGTTTCGTTTCTACGGATCTGGAAATCATAACTTTGATTCGCTGGCGTGCGAATCTCTCCAAGGATTAACTGCAGCAGTGCGATGCGGGCGGAGCGCGGCGATGCCGGCAGGTCAATCTGGTCGCCTACTCGCAAGTTTGTCGGTAGCGGGATATCCCGTAGGGGTTTGATTGCTGCGGCGCGTGTGCTCACAAGCGTAACTTCGAAAGGCAATGATGATTGCGAGGCTGCGGTGTAACAGAAATAGGCCGTGATGATGGCCACCAGGATCGAAAGAAACACCAACAATGGATAACGGCGTGGCATCAAATTCTCCCCTCATATTCAAAACGCTTGTGCACGACAAATATCAACTTACGTCTCTTAGGCGGTCTATAATCACAATCCCCACATGTCCTTGCGCATGGCTGGCAGTAAAGCCACACGCCCGACAACCGCCTCGAACCCAAAGGAGGTGCAGCATGAGCAAAATCATCGCCGAACAAATGGTGGACATGATAGCGGATGCCGGTATCCGACGGGTGTACGGCGTCACCGGCGACAGCCTGAACCTCCTCAATGACGCCATCCGCCGCGACGGCCGCATCCAGTGGATTCATGTGCGCCACGAGGAAGCCGGCGCCTACGCCGCCATGGCCGAAGGCGTGCTCGGCGGCTTCGGCTGTTGCGCCGGTAGTTCCGGCCCAGGTCATGTGCACCTCATCAACGGCTTGTACGACGCGCACCGCTGGGGCGCGCCGGTGCTGGCGCTGCCCTCCACCATCGAGCGGGACGAATACGGCATGCAATCGTTCCAGGAAACCGATCTGCGCATGTTCGACGGGTGCAGCCATTACAACCAGCTGGCGCAGATCCCGAAACAACTGCCGCGCATGCTGCAGCAGGCCATGCAGCATGCTCTGTCGCTGAAAGGCGTGGGTGTGTGCGGCTTTGGCGGTGACCTGCTGGATCAGCCGGTCGCGGAAGATGCCATTGTCTCGCCGGTTTACCGCCCGCAGACGCTGCTGCGCCCGATGGACGAAGAGCTCGACAAGTTGGCTTTGCTACTGAACAGTGCCGGCAAAGTGATGATCTACGGCGGCATCGGCTGTCGTGGTGCGCATGCCCAGGTCATGGCATTAGCCGGAAAACTCAAAGCGCCGGTTGGTTACACACTCAAAGGCAAGATGGATCTGGAATACGATAATGCTTTTGACACCGGCATGACCGGTTTCCTCGGCGGTGCCGCCACCACCGACGCCATCCACGAATGCGACGTGCTGCTGATGCTGGGTACCGATTTCCCCTGGAAGGATTTTCTGGTGACCAGGGCCAAGGTTGCGCAAATACTCGACCGCCCTGAACGCCTGGGACGCCGCGCACGCGCGGAACTGGGCCTATGCGGCGATATTGCACCGACACTCGATGCGCTGCTGCCAATGATCGAGCTGAAACGCGATGATAGTTTCCTAAAGGATCGTCTGGCGGCACGCGCCAAGGACAAGGAACGCCTGCAAAAGCACGCCGCCGATCCGGGCAAGCACGGCTCTATCAGTCCCGAATATCTCGCCAGGCTGCTCGATAAGTACGCCGACAAGGATGCGATCTTTACCTCAGACACCGGCATGAGCACGGTATGGGCGGCGCGCTACCTGTGCGCCACCGGCCAGCGCACGCTGTTTGGATCGTATTCACACGGCTCCATGGCCAACGCCATGCCCCAGGCCATCGGCGCGGCGCTTGCCGGCGGCGGCCGCCAAGTAATCGCCTGTTGCGGCGACGGCGGCATCTCCATGCTGCTCGGCGACATGATGACCGTGGCGCAATACCGGCTGCCGGTAAAACTCATCGTGTTCAACAACGGCTCGCTCGGCATGGTCGAGATCGAAATGCAGCTCGCGGGCATACCCGACAATCAGACCGACTTGCCCAACCCGAAGTTTGCGCAGGTGGCCGAAGCCTGCGGTATTCGCGGCATCCGCCTCGAGGATCCGGCCAAGCTAGACGGCGCCATCCAGGAGGCGCTGAGTTACTCCGGGCCGGTGGTAGTGGATGTGACCACCAATCACAATGCCGTGGGCATGCCGCCGCACACGACTTTGAAGCAACTGCGCGCCTACACGCTGAGCCAGGCCAAGATGCTGTTCGACGGCCGCAGCTTTGAAGTCCTGCAGCACTTCAAGGAAAACCTGAGGTACCTCGGTGACCTTTAGCCTGGGCGGTGAGCGCGGTGCGGATGACATTCCCGCGCTTGCCTATGCCGCCGCCGCTCTCTATCGTGAGCGGCACTTTCGCACCGATGGAACGCCTGCCGATGAAACCCTTGTTGCCGCTGCTGGTCGGCGCGGCACTCGCCCGGGGAAACGTCCAGACCCTCCCTTCAACGCCGCTGATCTCGCCATGATGGACCGGGTGAGCGATCCGCGGTTGTGGCCGGATGGTTCCGAGGCCGCGTTCGCGATGGCCAAAACTGATTGCAGGATGGCTGTGTGGAGCGGTCGTCCGATGTATTAAGGAAATACAAGTGCTGCGAGAAGCAGGGATGCCGGGAGCAGCCCGGCCGCGATAGTTCTTGGAATCGCGGCGAATATCGCCGTTCCCACAGAACTGTAGCTCCCACAATTTGCCGCCGCGCCTGCAGGAGCTTTTTCCGGCCTTCGCTCAGATAAGCGCATGCAGGACAAAGTTCAGGCGCCTGTATGCGGGATACGTCATCCGAACCCGGCGGCTCGCGCGATCAGAAACAACCCTGCCGCGACGACGACGGTTCCGACGACTTGCGCAGCATGCTCACCGTCCGGCGCGAGGCGTTCCATGGTGACGGCTGCCGCTACGACCGCCAGCACGCGCATATCCATGACTCCGAGACCCAAGAGGATCGCCATCAGACCGGCACAGCAATAACAGCAGTGGAGGCCGAGGCGCAGGCCGTGTCGCCAGGCGGTGCCGGTGTCCGCCGGTAGCGAACAGCCGCGCCCCGGCGCTGCCCGGCAGCAGGCCAGATGATGTGCCTTCCACGCGGTAAACTGAAGCGTCCCGGCGATCAGCACCACCGCACCGGCCGCGATCGGAACACAGCGCGCCAGCAAAGACCACCGCATCTCGACCGCCGCCAGCGCAACGCCCAGCGGAAAGATGGCCATTCCGAACACGGTCCAAACGAAGAAATACCCCGCCCCCACGCGTGTGACCAGCCGGTCGAGGCGCGTCTCGCCTGTCGGGCCTACGGCCTGGCGGTAGCGCCACAGCATCGGGACCAAGGACGGCAGCATCATCGCCACCATCATCACGACCCACACGCCGAGGAACGACGCTGCGGCAGCAGGCCACGTCTGCCCGGGCATCCGCACCCATGCCATGGACAGCGTCCAACCGCCGGGCATCGGCATCCCACCCATCGCCGACATCGTCCTGCACCAAGCAACCGTTGCTGCCGCGCTGACCACGAACAGCAGCGTCGCGACGCCGAGGAAGGCTCGCGGCGACGCTCGCTCTGAAGCGACGCTTCCGAGATCTCCGATCCGCGATGGTGCTACGACACCCACGACTTCGCTCAGCGCTTGTCGTACTCGTCGTGGCGGCGCCACCACATGCCCGTTTCGTTGCGCCCCCTGGGCGCGCGGTCGAGCCACTGATATGCGCCCCACAGACCGTCGAGTCCGCGCGCATAGGTCGAATACGTGTGATAGACGACACCGTCTTCCATAACGAACGTGCTCATGCCGGGTCGTTCACGCAGATATGTAATGGAATCGACGCCGCATTCCCGCGCGTGCCGCCCAGCCGGCGCGCCCTCGGTATTCATGGGCGGTTCACGGCGGTAGTTGTATTCGACCGTTCCCTCGCGCTGTTGCTGTTCGGTCAGTCCGACACTAAAGTCGAAGTTGAAATCGCCGCCGAACGACGATGCCCAAGGGAACATCCAGCCCATCCGCTTTTTGTATGCCTGCAACTTGGCGAGCGACGCCCGCGAGACTGCCATGAGCATCACATCGTGGTTCGCCAGATGCGTGGCGAAACCGTTGAAGCCGTCCGCAATCATCGAGCAGGACGGACAGCCCGCCGTATAATCAGGACCGAACATGAAATGATAGATGAGCAGTTGCGAGCGGCCCTGAAACAAATCTGTCAGCGACGCGCTGCCTGCATCGGTCTCGAAGCGGTATTCCTTGCCGACCCGTACCCACGGCAGCGCCTGCCGCCGCTCGGCCAGCTCATCGCTCTGCCGGGTCAGTTCCTTCTCCGCATCCAGCAGCTCGAGACGGGCTGCCAGCCATTCTTCGCGTGTTGCGGTTGTGTGTGTTACCATGATCTTTCTCCTCACTAAATATCCGGCGTTTGCGGCCGCCCACCATCGTTAACGCCATATGCGTGTCAGAGGCTCAGCCCTGCCTGGCTGGAAATCGATCGGCCAGTTGCCCCAGCAGAACCTCCCAATGCTTATGGCCATGACCGTAGGAATCGTCCGGCAGGTTCGCGTGCTTCAGCTTCAGCAGCGTGTCCTGTCCTTTCGCCTCGAAGGTCACCGTCACCACGGACTCCAGGCCGCGCGTGAACAGGGACATCCAGGCCAGCTGGATGCAGTGCGGGCGCTCCAGCACCACGAAGCGCCCGTAATGGGGCATCTCCTTGCCGTTGTCCTTGATGCGCATGAAGTGATATAGGCCGCCCGGCTTGGGCTTGAAGTCCAGTCGGTCGGACTGGTACCAGGGGTTGCCCGGGTTCTGGGTGTCGAGCCAGGCGTCGTACACCTCCGCCGACGAGGCTGGGATGGTCCGCTGGAAATTCAGTTCCATGGTCTTGTAGTCACCGGTGTTGTTCATTTGCGTTTCCTCTTCTCGATGAAGTAGCTCTCCAGGCGGTCCAGGTGTTGGTTCCAGAACCGCTCGTATTCGTGTACCCAACCTGCCACCTGCCGCAGCGGTTCGCCGCGGAACTCGATGATGTGGTCGCGCCCGTGCCTTTCCCGATGCACGAGGCCCGCCTGCTCCAGCACCTTGAGGTGTTTGGAGACCGCATTGAGGGACATGTCGAAGGGTTCGGCGATCTCCGTGACCCGCGCCGGGCCGTTGACGAGCTGCGCGATGATGGCCCGCCGCGAGGGGTGCGATATGGCGCTTAAGACTGTCGACAGATCGTTCATGAATATATTCAACCATTAGGTTTAATGTTTGTCAAGCCCCTTTTATGGGACCCCGGCCCGGTTTTAACCGTGATTGCGTGCGGTTCTATTTAAAACCTATCTCAAAATTCCGTTGACCCTGAGCGCAGCGCAGCAGGCGCGAAGTCGAAGAACGTCCAACACATGATTTGTATGTGTTTCGACTTCGCATAGCTTCGCACCGCTACGCTCAACACCAACGGCTGGATGATTGCGCGATAAGCTCTAGCCGCTTAACGCCCGATCGTCCGTTGCAACTGCTCGGGATAACGCGCGCCTTGCACCATGATCCTGGCCGCCGCTTCGTTGATCTCGCGCAGGTCCGCCGGGGTCAATTCGATATCGGCCGCCCCGAGGTTCTCCTCGAGGCGCGTCAATCTGGTGGTGCCCGGAATCGGCACGATCCAGGGTTTTTGCGCGAGCAGCCAGGACAGCGCAATCTGGGCCGGTGTCGCATTCTTTGCGGACGCAATCTTTCGCAGCAGATCGACCACGGCTTGATTGGCTTGGCGCGCGTCCGCTGTAAAGCGCGGCAGGCTGTTGCGGAAATCCTTGCTGTCGAAGCTGGTGTTCGCATCAATCTTGCCCGTGAGGAACCCGCGGCCCAGGGGACTGAAAGGCACAAAACCGATGCCCAGCTCCTCCACCACCGGCAGCACGGTCTGCTCCGGTTCCCGCCACCACAATGAATATTCGCTCTGCAGCGCGGTCACAGGTTGCACCGCATGGGCGCGACGGATCGACTCCACGCCGGCCTCCGAGAGGCCGAAGTACTTGACCTTGCCCGACTGGATCAATTCCCTGACGGCACCGGCCACGTCTTCGATGGGCACGTTGGGATCCACGCGGTGCTGGTACAAAAGATCAATATGATCGGTCTTCAACCGCTTGAGCGAAGCCTCGGCGACTTCCTTGATGTGTTCCGGCCGGCTGTCCAAGCCCGAATTAGCGACGCCATTCCTGAAACCGAACTTGGTGGCAATCATGACTTTGTCGTGGAATGGTGCCAGCGCTTCGCCCAGCAGTTCTTCGTTGGTGAAAGGACCGTAGGCTTCGGCGGTATCGAACAGGGTCACGCCGCGTTCCACGGCCTGCTGCAAGAGTTTGATCATCTTCTTTTTGTCCGGCGTCGTACCATAAGCGTAACTCATGCCCATGCAGCCGAGACCGAGTGCTGAAACTTCCAGTCCGCTTTTCCCAATTGTTCGTTTTTGCATTGCCTTTCCTCCGGAATGATTCTAAAAGGGACAGACTCAACGGCCGGTCATCGCCAGAGACGCCTCGGGTAACCGTGCGCCCTGTAACGGAATCCTGGCGGCGGCGGCACCGATTTCACTCAGTTCGTACGGGGTGAATTCAACTTTGGTCGCGCCGAGGTTTTCTTCCAGCCGATGTAGTTTCGTGGTGCCGGGAATCGGCACGATCCACGGCTTCTGCGCCAGCAGCCAGGAGAGCGCGATCTGCGCGGGGGTAGCGTGCTTGCGGGTTGCGACATCGCAGACCAAATCGACCAGCGCCATGTTTTCCTTCATCGCCTCCGGGGCAAAGCGGGGAACCATGGTGCGGAAGTCCGAGCTGTCGAACTTGGTGTTCTCATCTATCTTGCCCGTGAGGAAACCCACACCGAGCGGGCTGAACGGGACGAAGCCAATACCGAGTTCTTCAAGCATGGGGAGAATTTCGTTCTCTGGCCCGCGATACCAGAGTGAGTATTCGCTCTGCACCGCTGTTATCGGCTGGATTGCATGCGCACGTCGAATGGTTTGGGCGCCTGCTTCGGACAGACCCAAGTGTCTGACTTTACCCGCCTGGATCAGTTCCTTGACCGCGCCGG
Organism: Gammaproteobacteria bacterium; assembly: GCA_027315405.1. Taxonomy (GTDB): domain Bacteria; phylum Pseudomonadota; class Gammaproteobacteria; order Natronospirales; family REEB76; genus REEB76. The sequence goes on from DAHUYB010000008.1 coordinate 9,921, forward strand.
CCACATCTTCGATCGATACTGCTGGATCGACGCGGTGTTGATAGAACAAGTCGATGTAATCAGTCTTGAGCCGTTTCAACGACGCTTCGGCGACCTGCTTGATGTGCTCCGGCCGGCTATTGGTACCGCCCTTCCGTTCGCCCGTGTCGGGATCAATCTCGAAACCGAATTTGGTTGCAATAACCACATCATTTCTGAATGGCGCGAGTGCCTCGCCAAGGAGTTCCTCGTTTGCGAATGGGCCATACGCTTCGGCAGTATCGAACAAGGTCACACCGTATTCGATGGCTTTACGTATCAACGCGATCATTTCCTGCTTGTCAGCGGCCGGACCGTAACCGGAACTCATGCTCATGCAGCCGAGGCCAAGGGCAGAAACTTCGAGTCCACTGTTTCCGAGTTTGCGTTTTTGCATTGCGTTTTCCTTCTGAAACGTTGCGTTCCGTTATTCGGCGCACGCGCCGGCCTGATAGTGTTCGTCGCTGACCTTCTCCGTCCAGTCCACCACCTTGCCGTTCTCGTCGTGTTCCGCGATGGCGATATGTAACATGGCTGTGGTGGGCGTGGCGCCGTGCCAGTGTTTCTTGCCGGGCGGACAGGTGATGACGTCGCCCGGGCGGATTTCCTCTTTCGGTTCGCCCTCGCATTGATGCCAACCCAGAACCGAGATGACGATCAGGGTCTGGCCGAGCGGATGTGTGTGCCAGGCACTGCGCGCGCCCGGCTCGAAGGTAACCAACGCGCCGCCGGCGCGCGCCGGATCGGGCGCCTGGAAAAAGGGGTCAATGCCCACGCTGCCAGTGAACCATTGCTCCGGGCCTGGGACCGAGAGCCGCGAGCCGTTACGTTTGATGTCCATGATTCCTGACCCCTGGTAAGCACTGAAGACTGTCGCTCGATGGCGAAAACTCTACTCGCCGCCGTCCGATTGATTAAGTAGTAGAATCGGCATGGATATATGAATGGTATTCATCAATGCCGCGCGAGAATCTGAACGATCTCCTGGCCTTTGTCGCCGTGGCGCGCGAGCGCAGCTTTACCAAGGCGGCGGCCAAGCTCGGTGTTTCCCAGTCGGCGCTGAGCCACACCCTCCGCGGGCTGGAAGCGCGGCTCGGCGTCCGCCTGCTGACCCGCACCACGCGCAGCATGTCGCCTACCGAAGCCGGCGAACACCTGCTGCAACACCTGCGGCCCCGCTTCGAGGAAATCGAAGCCGAGTTGCTGGCGCTGGGTGAATTCCGCGAGAAGCCCACCGGCACCATTCGCATTACCGCCGGCGGGCATGCAGCCGACACTATTCTCTGGCCGAAGCTGGCCAAGTTCCTACCGGATTATCCGGATATCCGGGTCGAGGTGATCGTTGACTACGGCCTAACCGACATCGTGGCACAGCGTTACGACGCCGGCGTGCGTCTTGGCGAGCAGGTCGCCAAGGATATGATCGCCGTGCGCATCGGCCCGGATTTCCGGATGGCAGTGGTTGGCACGCCGGCGTATTTCGCAAAACACTCACCGCCCAAAACACCCCAGGATCTAACCAGCCACAACTGCACCAATCTGTGGCTGCCTACGTATGGTATGCCCTATGCCTGGGAGTTCGAGAAGGGCATGCGTGAACTCAAGGTACGAGTGGAGGGGCAGTTAGTTTTCAATGACAGCAACCGGATACTCAGAGCGACGCTGGAAGGATTCGGCCTGGCGTATCTTCCGGAGGATGTGGTGCAACCGTATCTCGGCAAGGGCCGCCTCAAACGCGCGTTGGAAGACTGGTGTCCGCCTTTTCCGGGCTATCACCTCTATTATCCGAGCCGCCGCCAGCACTCACGCGCCTTCGCCCTGCTGGTGGAAGCGCTACGCTACCGGGCTTAGGGCAGTTTTCGTTACAGATTCTTGATCACCGCCTCGGCAAACGCACTGGTCTTGACCTCTTTGGCGTTCTGCATCTGGCGAGCGAAGTCGTAAGTGACGACGCCGCTGGCAACGGTTTTGGCGTAAGCCTTCTGGATCATGTCAGCCGCCTCGCGCCAGCCGATGTACTCCAGCAGCATCACGCCCGAGAACAACAGCGAACCGGGGTTGGCCTTGTCGAGACCGGCGTGCTTGGGGGCGGTGCCGTGGGTGGCCTCGAACACCGCCAGATAATCGCCGATGTTGGCGCCGGGCGCGATACCGACACCGCCCACCTCGGCCGCCACCGCATCCGAGAGATAATCGCCGTTGAGATTGGGCGTGGCCAGCACGGCATACTCGTCCGGTCGCAGCAGCATCTGCTGGAACATGATGTCGGCGATCTGGTCTTTAATCACAATCTGCCTGCCGCTCCTGGGGTTCTTGAACTGCATCCACGGACCGCCGTCCAGCAGGGTCGCACCAAACTCGTCCTTGGCCACGTCGTAGCCCCACTGACGGAACGCGCCTTCCGTGTATTTCATGATATTGCCCTTGTGCACCAGGGTCACGGAGCTACGGTCGTACTCGATGGCGTGCTGGATGGCCTTGCGCACCAGGCGCTTGGAGCCGAAGGCAGAGATGGGTTTCACGCCTAATCCCGCGTCCTCGAAGAACTTGGCGCCCAGTTCCTCGCGCAGGAATCTGGCCAGTTTCTTGTTCTTATCGCTGCCGGCCTGATACTCGATGCCGGCGTACACATCCTCGGTGTTTTCCCGGAAGATCACCACATCCACCAGTTCCGGCTTCTTCAGCGGCGACGGCACGCCCGGGTAATGCTTCACCGGACGCACACAGGCATACAGGTCCAGGTCCTGGCGCAGGGTCACGTTCAGGGAACGAAATCCGCCGCCGATGGGCGTGGTCAGCGGACCCTTGATGGAAACCACCAGTTCCTTGATGGCTTCCAGTGTCTCATCAGGAAAAAAATTGCCACCGTACAGCTTCTGCGCCTTCTCACCCAGATAGATCTCGCACCAGTGAATCTTGCGCTTGCCCTGGTAGGCTTTGGCCACCGCCGCATCCCATATCTTCAGCGAAGCCGGTGTGATGTCCACGCCGATGCCGTCGCCTTCCACATAACCAAGGATCGGGTTGGGTGGCACACTGAGCTTGCCGTCTTTGACAGTGATCTTGGCGCCGCCGGACGGCAACTTGACGTGCTTGTAAGCCATGAAATATTCCTTCTGGATTTTGTTAGTCAACACTTTGTAGGAGCGGCGATACTCGCCGCGATATGGACAAAGCTATTTTAGCTATCGCGGCCGTGACGACCGCTCCCACAAGAACAGCAATGGGCTTCTGTGGGTGCATACATAGAGCTCAGGTCACAGATTATACCGCAGAGGCCGGCATGACCTGGCCTTGCAAGGCCAAAGTACCCGAACGGCCGGGGATCTCGCCCATCACCACTTCCTGCACCGGTAATTTGCTGCGATCCAGTTGCGCGGCCAGCTCGCGCGTCGCCACCAATTCATAGCCCTGCTGTTGCCAGCCGGTCAACAGCTTTTCGAATACCGGCAGCAACTCCATGCCTTCCAGCTCCGCATGCAGCGTATAGACATGGCCGTGAGCGGGAGCGCGTTCGGTAAGCCTGAGCAAATAATCTGCGACGTTTTCGACCGTTATACCATCCGTTCCTACCAGCTCGTCGAGTGTCGGCAGCGTGGTAGGCAATTGTGGCACTGTGAACTTTCTGTCGTTCATCAAGGGAAGAAACGGATGGCTGCCGCGGGTATCGCTGGCGTAGTCGAAATGGAACTGCTCCTCCAGCGCCAGCGCGTGAGCATTAATCTGCCAGCCGGCGGCGCCAAAGGTCTTGGGAGCCTTGCCAAACACCTCGCCGAAGCGCGCCACGGCTTTGCCAAATTCGCGCGCCGTCCAGTCGGCGTCACGCCGCGCCACGAAATCCTGCCAGCGGATGTGGTCCCAGGTATGGATACCCACCTCAAAACCCGCGTCGCGTACCGCGCGCATGACAGCGGCGCCCTTGCGGCCGATGTCAGGCCCCGGAATCAGCGTGCCGTACATGAGGGTCTTCAGGCCGTAATTTCCGGCGACATTGGTGCGGAAGACTTTTCTCAGAAAACCGGGACGGAAAATCCGACGCAACGCGCGACCGGTGTTATCCGGCCCGAGGCTGAACAAGAAAGTCGCCTGGGCTTTGTGTTTCTGCAGAATTGATACAAGCTGCGGCACCCCTTCCAGCGTGCCGCGCAGGGTGTCCACGTCAATTTTTAGGGCAAGTTGTCTCAATTTTCTACCCAGCCGGCTTCCAGTTTGAGTGCCTGTTCGCGGACCCCATTCAGATCGAGACTGCCGCGCGCCACGGCGCGCACAAAATCAAGACTCTCCCGTATATTCATGCTGTGCAAAGCTCTTCCCACTTGGCGTGCCACAGTGGCCAGCAGCTTGCGCTCATCGGCGGCGTAATGCTCCCCCGGCCGGTTGGCGCATACCAGCACCCCCTGTGCGCCCATAGGGAATACATAACCGTCGGAACCCAGCGCGCTGTGCAATTCAGACAAGTCAATATCTTTCTGACCTGAGCGCGCCGCCGCAAAAGCCGCATCGTCGATGTTGACGCTTTCTGGATAAGAAATGTCACCTTGCTGGGCTGCCGCCGCATACTGTCCGTCCTTGCGCAGGTAAAGTGCCACGCCCGGCGTACTCAATTTTTCATGGATGATCTGTGCCGCAGCCGCCAGCAGGCCTTGAGTATTTTCATACCCTGTACAGTGCCGGGCAAAGCTGCGCAGTGCCTTCTCCGCCAGGTACTTCTTCCTGAAGAACACTTGCTCCACGATCCTATCCAGATACAGCCGCACCCGGCTGAGCACGATGCCCAAGGCCAGCGGCACGATGACCTGAAGCAGGAGGCTCGCACTGGTGCCCAGCGCGGCGTGTTCCACCAGACTGTTGACGGCCGCGAGCACGCCCACCACGAGCGCGGTCATGCCGCCATACACCAGCGTGTGATCCAAGACCACCGAGATGTCCACCACGCGGTGGCGCAGTACCGCGTACAGGAAGCCGGCCATGGCGATCGGCAACAGGAGGTTGTTCGTGATAATGGATGCCCAAAATCCCAGTAGTTGCGTGTCACTCACAAAAACCGATGCCACAAAGACCACGCTGCTCCACAGCATCCAGCGCAGCCGCTGGCGCTGCGCTCCGATTGCATGCCGATAGTTCACAAACAGCAAGGCCACCGGAACCAAATAACCGGCCGTGTAGATAAATTGATATTGGGGCTGCAAGAATCCCGCCCAGCCCGTCGCGACGAAGACGAGGAGCCCGCCGAGCGTCACGACCGCCCCCGCACCGAGGAGCAGGAGAAAACTCCCACGCCAGATCGTTCGGACCCGCGGGGTCAATGCGGCGCCCGCCATGGACTCGACCATCATGTAGAAGCCGGCCCGGGCGCACAGGTACAACACCTCGACGCCCAGTTGGACGCTCAGCCCGAATCCGCCATCGAGTGGCAACAAGCTCGCTGCATCGGCGAACACAAAGGCAATCGCCCAGAGCGCCAGGCCCGCGGCGGCCCGATCGCGGCCGCGCCACGAGGCGAGCAGCGCAATGCCACCCAGCAGCACGAAGAAACAAAAAAAACCCCAAGCCGACCACTGCGCGCCGGTGCCCGTGCTGGTATCGACACTCGTGACCGGCACCGTGACGATTGTTCGTCCCCGACGGATCACGAATTCATAGGTGCGCCCCACGGGCAGGATACGACCGACGATCGCGATACGGGTCGGTTGTGGCGTCGCGGCGAGATCCACCCGATCGCCTGGCTCGAGGGCCTTCGGCAGCGGGATGCCGGGAATCGGCACGATTACCGCGGTATGGGCATTCACGAGGTTGACTGAAAACGGCGTTCCGGCAACCTGGAATATTCTGGCGCCGACATACGCAACGGCCAGCACGACGGCGGCCGTGAGCAGCAGCAAAAGCCCGAAGCGACGAGGCATGGCCATCTCCAATTATCGTTCTATCGAAGCGTGCGCGATGCACACACAGTTTCTAATTCAATCGGCATGCAGCATTCCTTACACCAAACCGGAAAGCTCGCTACCTGTCACCGACCCATCAGCCCGTAGAAGCCAGGTTGGTCAGCTCACGCGCTTTCGCCCGCACCTCGGCTGGAACGGGCAGCACACCGCTCGCCAGGGCATCCACGAGTTTTGCCCTGGCTTCCAGATTCTGCATGCTTTCCTGCACTCGCAAGGCGTGCAGTGCCACGCCCACCTGATAAGCCACGTTGGCGAGCAGCCGGCGCTCATCCGCCGTGTACTGTTCACCCGGGCGCGGGCCGCATACCAGTGCGCCTATCACAGTACCCCGTGCACCCAAGGGAAATACATAGCCTTCAGGGCCAAGTGCACTTCCAAGTTCATGCATATCCACCTCGTGCTCGCCGGCACGCAAGCGCACGAACCCCATGTCATCGGTCGCTATCTGTCCGGGGAACTCCAGGCTGCCCTGGCTTCGCAAGCGTGCGTACCCATCGTGATCACTGCCATACAGGGCCACGCCCTGTGCGCCGCTGTGGCGGAAGACCTGTTCAACAGCAAGATCCAGCAGGTTCTTTTGCTCCTTTATGAATGCGCAGCTTTGCGCAAACTTATTGAGCGCGGTCTCTGCTCGATATCTGCGTCTGAACAAGAAGCGGCTGATATAACCGTCCATACGCATACGCAGAGTATTAAAACTGATGCCAAGCAACAGCGGCACCAGGAGCTCAAGCGTCAGATTTGCACCATGGCCAAGCGCAGCGTGTTCCACAACGCTGTTCATGGCGGCGAAGATGCCGATGATGATACTGGTGGTGACGGTGTAAACGAGGGCCCGGCTGATGACGAATGAGACATCCACCACCCGGTGCCGTAGCACGGTATATACAAACCCTGACATACTGAGGATGAAAAAAACACTCTGCACAACATTACTGGTTGCAATCTCGAGCAAAGTTGAATTGCTGAAGAAAACCGATACGTACAGCAGCAGGGTGCTCAACAGCAACCAACGAATTCGCAAGCGTTGGGCGAGGTTTGCGGGCGTGTAGCTCAGAAGCAGCAGAACAGCCGGAACCATATAGCTTGCGGTAAAAATAATTCCGGTTACCGGCAGTACCAAGCCAGCCCAGCCGTTCATCGCAAACACTATGGGCCCGCCAATCATCAGGGCGGCCCCCAAGCCGATGATCACGATAAAACCAGAACGCACGAGTGTGCGGGTGCGTGGAGTGAGTACCTCCCCTACTATGGTTTCAATCAGCATGTAAAATCCAATGCGGGCGAAAAGAAAGAAGATAAGGGCGCCTAACTGCATGCCCAACCCCAGCATGCCATCCAACGGCGAGCCCTCCATTGCGAAACCCGGCAGCCAGACAATAAGCCAGAATGCCATGTAACGGCTGGCACGGTCCCGGCCACGCCAGAGAGCCAGCAACGCCAGACAGCCCATAAGCACATAAAACACGAAATAAACCCACTGGGAAAACCGTAAGCTTCGGCTTGTGCCCCAATCAACGGTGGTGACCGGGATTACGGTAGGTTGTACACCACGCTGGATCGCCAGTTGATAGGTCCGTGCCCGAGGCAGTTGACCCTCAAGGTTCGTGATACTGATGGCGATACGGGCTGGTCGGTTCAGGGCCGCCAGATCAATCCGGTCACCCGGCTCGATGCCGACCGGAAGCGCAAGCCCTCCGGTTGGATGTACGACCGCAGTGTGGGCATCCGCGATAGTGACTGAGAACGGCAGCCCATATTCATGGAACAGGAACCAGCAGGTAGCGGCGTCGCACACCACGATGAACACGGAAATCAATATCAGAAGCGTGTAACGACGTTGCATGACTTGACCCTTTGTTATGAATTATTTTGCAAAGTGCCGCCTATTTTTTAGATTTCCTCTCGGATTCGCAGTCATCGCGCGATAAATAAATCCTTTCTAAGCCCATCCCCGCTCTGGAGAACGGATGCCCGGGATCGTTTAAAGTAATCTATTCGACCAGCCCCCGCGCCTCGGCCACATGGCCGCGGTAGAACTCGAAAATTTTGGTAAGCGCGGTCCGCATGTCCACTTTTGGTTCCCAGCCGAGTTCCTTGCGGGTGTGGTCCACGTTCGGCAGGCGGTTTTCCACGTCCTGATAGCCCTTGCCATAATAGTCGTCGGCCTTCACATCCAGCAGTTTCACTTTCCTGGCGGAGTCACGGTACTCCGGCATGCCGTTGGCGATTTCCAGCATCATGTCCGCCAGTTCCTTCACCGAATGGCTGTTCTTGGGGTTGCCGATATTGTAGATACGGCTGCTGGTAGCGCCGTCCTTGTTCTCGATGATCTTCATGAGCGCATCAATACCATCGTCCACGTAGGTATAGGCGCGTTTGCGCGCGCCGCCATCCACCAGCTTGATGTTCTCGCCGCGCACGATCTGGCCCAGGAACTGGGTGACGACACGGGAGCTGCCCTCCTTGGGGGTATATATAGAATCCAGTCCCGGGCCGATCCAGTTGAAGGGCCGGAACAGGGTGAAATCCAGTTTCTCCTTGACGCCATAGGCCCAGATGACGCGGTCCATGAGTTGTTTGGAGCAACTGTATATCCAGCGCTGCATGGGAATCGGTCCGAGGATGAGTTCCGAACTGTAAGGATCAAAACCGGGATCGCGGCACATGCCATAGACCTCGGAGGTGGACGGGAACAGCACGCGTTTTTTGTATTTCACGCACTGCCGCACGATCGGCAGGTTGGCCTCGAAATCCAGCTCGAATACCCGCAGCGGATCCTGCACATAAGTTGCTGGCGTGGCGATGGCCACCAACGGCAGCACCACATCGCACTTGCGCACGTGATACTCCACCCATTCCTTGTTAATGGTGATGTCGCCCTCGAAGAAATTGAAGCGTTTATTGTCGAGCAGATCGCTCACCCGTTCCGAGAACATATCCATGCCGTGGACTTCCCAATCGGTGTTTTCGATGATGCGTTTGCTCAGATGATGGCCGATGAAGCCGTTCACGCCCAGGATAAGAATTTTTCGCACGCTCAATCTCCCAAAGACAAAGGATGATTTCCATGGTGTTCAGCCAGGCGCGCCGCATCCATGGCCGCGCCGTCCAACTCAAGAATGACGACTTCAAGGCGCCGGTGGTCGCCGCAATCCGCGTAACAGCGGCCTTCCTCCACATATAAAACCGCCTGGCCATGCCGCGCAGCCTCAACGGCGTAATGACTGCGAAGAATACGCAGCGGCTTGCCATCGCAGACGCTGAAGGCGCCCGGATAGGGCGGAGCCACGGCGCGGATGAGATTATGGACCGCCAGCGCGGGCTGGCGCCAATCAATGCGGCCGTCCTGTGGACCGCGGCGGCCGAAATAACTCCCGGATTTCAAATCCAGTGGTATGCGCGGCGCATTCCCGTCAATCAGCGCCGGCAGGCTGCGGTTCAGCACCAGCTCCGCCGCCACCGTCACCTTACTAAAGACCTCAAAGGCGGTGTCATCCGGCAGGATCGGCACCGCCTGCTGGTCCACCAGGTCGCCGGCGTCGGGCTTCACCTCCATATAGTGCAGGCTGGCACCGGTCTCGTGCTCGCCATGGATGATGGCCCAGTTCACCGGCACCCGGCCGCGATATTTCGGCAGCAGCGAGCCGTGCAGGTTGAGGGCGCCGCGTCGCGGAATACCGAGCAGCGCCGCCTTGAGCATAAAGCGGTAATAGAAGGAGAACACGAAATCCGGCTTGAGCGCCGCAATGCGTTCCGCCAGCTCCGTGCTGTTGGGGTTCTCCGGCATCACCACCGGAATATGATTCAGTTCCGCGAGCCGTCGGACACTGCCGAACCAGAGGTTCTCGCGCGGATCGTCCTCATGGGTGACCACCAGCGGAATCTTGACTCCGTGGGCCAGCAGCACCGACAGACAGCGCACGCCGACATTGTGGTAGGCAAAGACAACTGCATTAGTCATCGGTGCTTTTCTTTTCCAATATGGCTCGGATCAGGTAACGCGGCCGGCGCTGCACTTCCTGGTAGATACGTCCGATGTATTCACCCAAGAGACCGATGCCAAACAGCATGATGCCAATCAGAAAGAACACGATGGCGAACAGGGTGAATACGCCCTGCACCTGTGGCCCCTCGATAATGCGCTGCACTACCATATAGACCACCAAGATGCCGGCCAGGATGGTGATGACAAAACCGGCCACGGAAAATATCTGCAGCGGCATCACTGAAAACCCGGTGACCAAATCAAAGTTCAGGCGGATGAGCTTGTACAGCGAGTACTTCGACTGTCCCGCCTGTCGCTCGTTATGCACCACCTCGACCTCCACCGGCTTGAGTGCATACAGATAGGCCAGCGCCGGGATGAAGGTATTGATCTCACTGGTGCTGTTGATGGCATCCACCACATGCCGCGCGTAGGCGCGCAACATGCACCCCTGATCGGCCATGCGCACCTTGGTAATGCGCTCCCGCAGCCGGTTCATCAGGCGCGAGGCCAGCTTGCGCCAGGCCACATCCCGGCGCTTGCGCCGGATAGTCCCCACGTAGTCGTAACCTTCGTCCATCTTGAGCAGCAGGTTGCCCACTTCTTCCGGAGGATTCTGCAGATCCGCATCCAGAGTGACCACGCGCTGGCCGCGCGCGGCGCTGAAACCCGCGAGTATCGCGGCATGCTGGCCGAAATTGCTCTGCAGCAGCACCACGCGGGTGTGATCCGGCCGCTTTTCGAACTGCTCACGCAGCAATGCGGCAGAGCGATCCACACTGCCGTCGTCCACGAACACACATTCGTAACTACGCCTGAGCGCATCCATGGCGGGATACAGGCGTGTGAACAGCGTTGGTAACGATTCTTCCTCGTTATATACGGGGATAACAACCGATACTTGCGGTAAGCGGTTATTTTTGGGTTCTGGCATTTCTGTCTCCCCGGTTCTTAATTTTTCAGACATGCGGCGAGCGCCTCGCACACCCGTTCAACATCGGACCTAGTCATGCCCGGAAACAACGGCAGGGTCACGGTTTCGCGGCCGATGCGTTCGGCGTTCGGAAACCGGCCCTCAGCGTAGCCCATATTCCTGTAAAGCGTGAACTGGTTGAGAGCCTGGTAGTGAATGCCGAGACCGATGCCACGCTGATGCATGCGTGCCCGCAAGGTCTTACGGTCCGGACAACCGCCGTTATAGTGCGGCAGCAGCGTGAACATGTGCCAGCTGTGACCGTCGTCGCCGCGGGCCGGCGCCACGCCGAGTTGCTCGTCGCCCAGCAACTCGAAATAGTGGTACGCGAGCTGGCGGCGTTTGCGGTTGAATTCATCCAGGTGTTTGAGCTGGCCGAGACCCACGGTCGCGGCCACGTCCGTCATGTTGTGCTTGCTGGCGGCGCGGGTAACGTCCATGGTGCCGTCCGCAAATTTGGTGATGCCGTGGAAACGCAGGATTTCAAGGGTCTGCGCGTCTTCCGTGCCGGCCACCGACACCGCCCCCCCCTCGATGGTGGTGAGGTTCTTGTTGGCGTGGAAGCTGAACACCACGATGTCGCCGAAGGAACCCAGCTTGCGACCCTTATATAAGGTGCCGATAGCCTGGGCGGCATCTTCCACCACCCGTAGCCGGTGCTGTTGCGCCAATGCGTACACGCCGTCCAGGTCCACCGCCAGGCCATTCAGATGCACCGGCATGATGGCGCGGGTTCTGGAGGTCAGCGCGGCTGCCGCCTGATCCAGCAGCAGGCTGCGGGATTTCAGATCGACATCTACCAGCACCGGCTTTGCCCCCAGGCGCACCACCACGTTGGCGGTGGCCGCAAAGGTCATGGCCGGCACGATCACTTCGTCGCCGGGCTGGATACCCGCCAACACCAGCGCCTCTTCCAGCGCGCCGGTGGCATGCAGAAAAGCGCGCACCCGGCGCTGGCCGCCAAGATATTCACATAGGCCCTGCTCGAATTGCTCGACCTTGGGGCCGGTGGTGATCCAGCCGGAGCGCAACACCTCCCCCACGCTCTCGATGGTATCTTCATCAATTGTCGGCCGGGTGAACGGCAGGTAATTGCTCATCACGCTCTCTGATTCTCCGTCGGCAAGGGATAGCCGACCTACAGAAATTCTAAGGTAGGGCGGCATACCCATGCCGCCGTCTCATGTCGGCAAAGGATTGCTAACCTACAAAACCATGCCAATCTGAAAATCAGAGATTTTGTTCTGTGGCTAAGAAAAAATGTCCGAGAAACCGGAGCGTACACAATAGTACGTGAGGATTTCGAGGGCATTTTTAACAACGCCAGAGGACAAAAGACCAATGTTCTACCCACGTGCCACCAGGTACACACCGACGATGATCACCGCGATCCCGGTGAGCCGCATGGCCCCCAGCGACTCGCCGAACAGCGCCCAGGCCGCCACCGCGGTGACCACGTAGCCCAGCGACAGCATCGGGTAAGCGATGCTCACCTGCACCCGCGACAGCGCCAGTATCCATACCACCACGCTCACCACGTAACAGGCGAGTCCGCCCAGGATGTACGGCTCGAAGGCCAGCTTCCAGCCGGCGGCCAGAACGGTATGCAACTGCAATTGTATGACGCCCATGTGCCGCACACCGGCCTTGAGCAGCAACTGCGCGGCGGCGTTCAGCAGCACGCCGGTAATCACCAGCAGGAAACTGACGAGGTTCATGGTTTTCTCACCGCAATGCGTTCCGGATCCCGAGCGATGATCTGCATGGGCACACCCTGCTTTTCCAGCAACTGGTAGGTGGCCGTGGGCATCACCGCCAGCGCCTGGGGATCGCTCTGCCAGCGCTTTATAAAACTATCCACGTCGGGAATCCACTTCTGCGGATCGAGGCGGATGCCAAAACCCAGTTCGCCCTGATAAGCCACCAAGGTCAGGGTGCGCTTGAGATAGAACGGCAGCGACTGTTGGTAATCATCAATGCTGTAGAACGGGATGCCCGGTTTGTTATAGACACTGATCTGCCTTGCCAGGGAATGGCCGGAATAGACCGGCGACAGGACTTGCGCGCCGCTGGTGAGCACTTGGGTGGCCAGGAATAATCCGGCGCCGATCAGCGCCAGGGCCACACTGACAGCGCGGAAATAGGCCAGAAAAAAAGCCGTGATGGCGACCACCAGCAGCAGCGCACAGGACACTACCAGCCAGGGCAAGAATGCCTGGTAAAGTTCCAGGGAAACACCGCCGCCGTCCCGTTGTATCAATGGCGCCAGCCACAGTCCCAGGATCGCCAGCAGCATGCACAGAATCGCGCTGATGAGTGCGTCGCCGCGGCGGCGTTGCGCCAGCTCGCGACCCACCAGCAAAGCCAGCGCCGGGAAAATCGGCAGAATGTAACTTGCCAGCTTGGAATCGGAAAAGGAAAAAAACACGAATACCACCACACACCAGATCCACAGGAACAGCGCGTGATTGAATCCCGCAGGCGGTTGGTCGGCCTGGGTGCGCCGCAATGGCCGTAATACGGAACGCGCAAACTGCGGCCACCAGGGCAACAGGCCTAACAGCAGGATGGGGATGAAATACCACCAACTCCCGGGCCGGTGCGCCACCGGTGTCAGGAACCTGTAGAAGTGCTCGTAGATGAAAAAATAGTAGGGGAATTCCGGATTGCGCAGGCTCACCAGCACAAACCAGGGCGCGGCAATCACCAGAAAAATCAGCAGGCCGCCGTACCAATGCAGTTGCTGCCAGCGTTTCCAGTCGCGGGTAAGCAACGTATAAATGACAAACGCCAGGCCCGGCAACACCACCGCTTCAAGACCCTTGCTGAGCATAGCCAGCGCCGCCGCAGCCCACGCCAGATACATCCAGCCACGGCGCGCAGGGGTGTTATCCGCATCCGCGGCCTGCATGGCCAGCAAAAAGGCGAACACCGACAGACCCATGAAGAAACTCACGGCCATGTCGAGGGTATTGAAGTGTCCCATGATGACGTAATACAGGCTGCTGCCCAGCAGCAGCGCCGCGCACCAGGCGGTGCGCCGGTCAAACAGCCGGAAGCCCACCCACGCCGCCATCAGCACGCCCAGAAATCCGGTGAGCGCGGTCCACAAGCGCGACGTCCAGTTGGATTCACCGAACAACCGGTAAGCGATGGCGGTGGTCCAATATTGCAGCACCGGCTTTTCGAAATATTTAAAACCGTCCAGTCGCGGCGTCACCCAGTCGCCGCTGGCCAGCATTTCCCGCGGAATCTCCGCGTAACGGCCCTCGTCGGTCTGGAACAGGTCGCGGTACTGGAGATTGCCGAACCAGATCACGGCGAAGCACACGGCCGCCAGGATCGCCAGGGTACGGGTGGAACTGAACATGCCTTTCCGGTGCAGCGAATCATTCTTGGTGGAGCGGCGCAGTATATATGAGAACACCGATTTCCGCCCCAAGTTGTTGTTTCCAGACGGGTTCACTCCCTGGCTCGCGCTGCTTCCCCCGCCCACTCGACCAACATGGCCGCATCATCCAGCACTTCGGCGGGCACCTCATAGTACCGATGCAGCTCTTTCCGGCCGCGGGGATTAAAAGGTCGCGAACCGGCTTGCACATATTTCTCGCGGCTGGATGCGTCGGTACGAAAATAAAGCACGCCGGTATGGACGATGCCAAAAAATGCGCTATCGAGGTACAGGCCATGCCCGCCGAACATGGTGCGCGTGCTTATATTGCGCGCGGCAGTCAGTTGTTCCAGCACATAATCGAGAAATGAGGTACCGCTCACTGCTTTCTCAGAAAACCCAAGTTATCAAGGCGGGTGCAACCACGCCCTCCCCGCCACCCCCAATGGTAGGTCGGCAATCCGTTGCCGACTCAAAAATGGCGGCCATGGGAATGCCGCGCTGCATCGGGATCGCCATGCTCAGCCGCGCAGCGGCGCCGGCATGCCGGTTTCGCGGTAACGGCGGTAATCGGACAGAATCAGCGCGTGGTCAAAGGCGAGCTTGGGCGGAGTCAAGGGGTCAATCACAGAAATCTTGCCGGCATCATCGCCCGCCTTGGGTTGGCCCCGGGATTCGGCCACATACACGGCGCTTACCGTATGACCGCGGCTGTCGCGCGCCGGATCGGAATAGCACCCCAGCAACGCTTTGATTTTTACCTTTAAGCCGGTCTCCTCCAATGCTTCGCGCACAGCGGCCTGTTCAAGTGTCTCGCCCACATCCACGAAACCGCCCGGCAACGCCCAGCCGTGGGGCGGATTGCGCCGTTCAATGAGCACGATGCATCCGGCGTGATCAAGCAACTCGATGATGATGTCCACGGCGATGAGCGGTGTGACCGGCTGCGGCATGCTGGCTATTTCTCTTTTGACCGCGAACGCAACGCCCGGTTTATCGCATCCAAATCAAAGCGCTCCGCCTCCCGTTTCATGCCGCATCACCCAGGCTTGTCAGGAATGCTCTCAGGATCATGATACGGATGCTCCGGTATTCACCCAATGCCAGCATCGCCTTGTCTCCGCTCACGATGACATCCGCTCCGCCTGCCTGTGCGCATTCAAGCATGCGGTTATCGGGATCATCACGCAAGACTTTGAGTCTGCGCTTCGGTTCGACGATCTGAGCCAGGTCCGCAAGGAACACGGCCACACGCGCCAGTTCTTCCGGTTCGCGGCTGAATTTGCGCGCCAACACCTCCAGCACTTCGTGAATGATCGGTTTCGAGATGACGAGCTGCACCCGCCCCTCGACCGCGAGGGCCAAGGCGGTCTCCGCGCTGCCGCCCGGCAGCGTCAACGCCGAAATAAAGATGTTGGTATCGTAAACGGCCTTCACCGGCCCAGGTAATGCTCAAGATCGCGCTGACTGAGGATGCCTTTTTCGCGCGCTTTGCGCTGCCAGTATCCCTGCAAGGTTTTGAGTTCGCCCTTGAGCCGTGCGGCACGCGCAGCACGCAGCGCTTCCTGGATCACCGCGCTCAAGGTCTTGCCCTCGGCCTCGGCTTGCTGCTCCGCCTCACGCGCAAGCTCGGGTGGCAGGGAAATGGTTTTCTTCAGCGCGCCGGCCATAGCCGCCTCGTCCGGTATGAAATAGTATGACCACTATACGCCGCAGGCCCCGCTGCCTTCAATGCCAGCGGCGCCTGTTTACGCTGCGCCCGCCCGGGCGATGACCGGGATTGCTCTTCAGCCGTGTTTCGGGGCGCGGCATCAAGGGGTCTTCCGTTTGCGAGCCCGCTTGGGCTTTTCGGCGGCCGGTAGCAACGTTGTGTATTTCTGGTAGAGATCAAACAGGAAGGCGGCGCGCAGTGCCGGCGGCATGGCCACGGGGTCATATAAATCTGCCAGCGAGGCATTGAGGAATTGCTTGCGTGCGTCCAGCACGCCTTGCGCGGATTTTTCCACTGCCGCTTTCTGTTTTTCGCTTACATCCTGCGGCCAGGGAAAATTGTTGTAAACAATCTGATTGGAATA
>DAHUYB010000012.1 GCA_027315405.1 Gammaproteobacteria bacterium
TCGGCGTCGCTGGTCATCAAGGCCACGGCCTGACACGCCATGGCAAGTGCCAGAAACTTGGCATCCTGCGCGTCTCGACACGCGCCAGAAGCAGCCTGCTCGCTCTCTGCATCAACCTCTACAAGGCGCGAATGTCTAGAGACCAAAGCCAAAAAATCCAACCGCGCTGGCAAGGGCGCATAGCTGTCGAATTTGGGGCGCTGCAAAACTTCGCGCAGCTCCTGTAACGTGGCAACGCAAGCACAAAGTTCATAGGTGCTTAGCGCAGTCAGAAGCGCCTGCCGTGGCACCGAGTCAGGGCGCAGAAGTGCGCCAATCAGTGGTATCGATGACGACCCGTTGCCGGTCGCTCACCGCGATTTTTTGACCAGGCGCAGCACGTCTTCATCGGTCAACGACCGCGCGGCGGGTGTGAGCTGGGCATCGCTCTTGGCGAATGCGGCCTCGAACTCCGCCACCGCAGCGCTGCGCTTGCGCCGCGCTGCCTGCAGCGCCTGCAAATCCTGCATGTCTTGCGGCGACACGATGAACGCCGCTGCACGCCCGTGCCGGGTGATGACCACCGGCTCGCGCTGCACGGTATCCAGCAACTGCCCAAAGCGGTTCTGGGCTTCGACCGAAGTCACGGTGATCATGGCAAGGCTCCCACATGAATTGGCTAACATGCTCAGTATAGCTATGTTGGGCGGTATGGTTGCCTACACGACACGGAGGCCGCGCTGTGATCGTCATGGCATCGGCTTTCCGCCTGCGCAAGCTCGACATGCTGCTGCGCCACGGCACGCCGGAAATCCGCTGAATCCGCGGGTCGCTCAGCCTTCATCCACGGATTCTTTCAAACTGAATCCGGCCACTGCGGTTGAAACGGGGCGGTTTCGCCCATAACATACAGAAATCTGTATGCTGCTGGCAGGCCGATGAAAACCACGCTCAATTTGAAAGATGCCCTGCTGACGCGGGCCAAGACGCTTGCGGCGCAGCAGCGCACCAGTCTGACGCGCTTGATCGAGGAGGGACTGCAATTGCGTTTGCGCGAGGATCAGGCTCCGACCAGGGCCAAGGCCATCCGCATCCCGGTCTATCGCGGCAAAGGCGGGTTGACTCCGGGGCTCGACGGACTGAGCAACAAGGCCCTGCTGGAAGCCGCGGACCGTGACGCCTGACGTCAACGTGCTGGTCGCCGCCTCGCGCAGCGACCATCCGCATTACGACGTGGCCCGGTCCTGGCTCGAACGGGCAGTCGCCAACGCCGCGCATGGGGTCGTGCTGACGCTGCAACCCATGGTGATCGCAAGCTTCCTGCGGCTGGTGACGCATCCGAAAGTGTTCGTGCAACCGACACCGATGCTTGATGCCCTGCGCTTCATCGATGCCCTGCTCGCCGCACCGGGGGTGTTGCAGCCCGCCTTGGGCGGCGAATGGCAGGCGCTGCGCAAACTGTGCGCTGACAAGACACTCAGCGCCAACGACGTGCCCGATGCCTGGCTCGCCGCCGCCGTCATCCATCAAGGAGAACATCTGATCAGCTTCGATGCCGATTTCAGGCACCTGCTGCCGCGCAGCCAGTTCACCCGGCTTGCAGCAGCTTGACGTCAATATTTCTGACAACGTCCATCCTGCCTGCTCATAATGCGCGCACCATGGCGCGTAGCGGCCCGACGCGCGCCGCCGCAACCGCGCTGCGGCACGGAAAAACAGACGCAACCCGTTACCATCAGAGCGGACGTTGAGAAGGAGCAAGTCATGGCACAGCTCGATCGCATCACCCAACAGCCCGAAGTGATGGGCGGCAAGGCGTGCATCCGTGGGATGCGCGTCACGGTGGGCATGATCGTCGGCCAGATCGGCGTGGGCCACAGTGTCGATGAAGTTCTCGCTGACTTTCCCTACCTGGAGCGCGAGGACATCATGCAGGCGCTGCGCTACGCCGCATGGCGCGCCGAAGAACGCGAGGTTACGCTGGCCACTGCATGAAGCTGCTTGTCGACATGAACCTGTCGCCGCGCTGGGTCAACCTGCTGGCCGACGCGGGCATGGTGGCAGCGCACTGGTCAACTTTGGGCGCGAACAACGCGCCCGACGCCGAAATCATGGCCTATGCGCGCGAACACCACTGGGTTGTGCTCACCCACGATCTGGACTTCAGCGCAATCCTCGCTGCCACTCACGGCGACAAGCCAAGCGTGGTGCAAATTCGCGCCGAGGATGTCAGTCCTGGCGTGATCGGCGCGCAGGTCGTCATCGCCCTGCGACAGATGACATCCGAGTTGGAACAAGGCGCGCTGCTCACGGTCGACCCGAGCCGTACCCGCCTGCGCGTGCTGCCGTTGCCTCCGAGGTAAGGCCGAACCCTTTCGGCAGAACCAGTCGTGCTCCTCGGCTTCACAGGCGCTGGATCAACCCATCGCGCCCCACCTCACCCGGCTTGCAGCGGCGTGACGCTGGCGTGATCACGCCGCTTGACAAGCGTGGCTTGCGGGCTACGCTTGCCGCATGCGCGTCGAAGAGACAGAAACCTACCGAGAATGGATCAATGCGCTCAAGGATCGCGCGGGCAGAGCCAGAATCCAGGTTCGTGTGGACCGTTTGATCCACGGAAACCCAGGCCAACATCGTGCCCTGACAGGCGGCGTATCGGAACTGAAAATCGACTTTGGGCCTGGATACCGCGTGTACTACACAGCGAGGATCCCGACTCCTGCTATTGCTTGCTGGCGGAGACAAGTCAACGCAACAGAGCGACATCGAGATGGCGATCGATTTGGCCAGGAATTTTCAGGAGTAGCACTTCATGCCCAAGACTGTAACGAAGAAACCCATGAAAACCAGAACCATGCCCTACGATGTTGCGCAACAACTTCGCACCGCCGAAGAAATGGCCGCGTATCTCGATGCCTGGCTGGACGAGGCGCCTGATGATGCCGCCGGGATTGCCCGAGCCCTTGGCGACATCGCGCGTGCAAAAGGAATGACCCAAGTCGCCAAGGATGCCGGGCTCAGTCGCGAAAGTCTGTATCGGGCACTCAGCGCCGACGGAAATCCGAGCTTCGCGACCGTACTCAAGGTGGCACGCGCGCTTGGGGTCAAACTTCACGCCGAGGCGGCCTAGGCCGAGCGGCCACTGCGGTTGTTGCTGTAGGCCGAACTGGCCTCACCCCTGCCACGGCCCCATGCGCCCGCGCAGGCCGTCCCGCAGGCCGCGCACGGCCATGCGCAAGGCCGCCAGGCGTTGCTGGCCGAACACGGTTTGCGTATAGACAACACCGACGATGTACCAGCCATTGCGCAACTTCCAATGCCAACGGATGGACGGCAGGCGGCACAGCGCCACGAAGTTGCGAATGCGGTAGTACACCCTCACCGGGCTGTACGCGCTCTCCTGGCGCCAGCCGAAGTAAATAAAATTGGGGCAGACACATTTTCACAACGGCCTTCCAGTGAAAATTACGGCCGAATGAATAGAAAAAATGGCTCTGCCTTATTCACACCATATTTAACAGGATCGAACTGAGCGAGTAACTCGTCGTGCTGTTTAATACAAGGCTGAAGGCCACAGGAAGAAAGACGCATGAATATATCCGAGCCATAAAGGCGAACGTGGTCTTCTTGTCCATATGCCTGCAGCCGCGCCTCATCGTCACTGATGCCAACATCGCTCCAAGTCGCCGACAATTTCGTGCTGAAAGGTGTTTGCAGAATGGCCCGGCCTCCGGGTTTGAGGATGCGGTGAATTTCGTTAAGAGCGTGCGAATCATCGGCCACATGCTCTAGCACGTGGTTGGCAATGATCAGGTCGACACTTGCATCTGCAAACGGCATAGCGAGCATGTCCACCCGCTCAACATCCGGATGACTTGGAAATAAATCGCAGCGCACATAGCGCGCTGGCCCGGATTTGAAAATACAGCGTACAATCGCTCGTTCAGGCGCAAAGTGCACCACGGTTTGCCCGTTGATAGCACGGAAAATTCCCGTTTCTTCCATATAAAGCAGAAGATGACGTTCGCGGTCGCTGGCTCCGCAGGCGGGACACTCAACGTGATCCAGATCGCTCCCGACGATGTTCAAAGCGCGCATGAGCGGTGGCGCATTACGCCAGCCGCCACGGTGCGGCAAAAACCAGCCAACGTGCTGGTCACACACGACACACAGTTTCCGACGCCCCGGTAACCAGCGTGCTGCGGCGGCATGCGCCAAACGCGATAATTTATTTTTTTTCATTCGGGAACGCCATAGTCATCTTCGGTAAAAAACTCTTGATACTCCACGGCCAACTGCAATTCCAACACCTTCGCGCGCGATTGCACAGGTCGTTTTAATAATTCCGACCAGTGCTGAAAAAAAGATAATCGACCGATGAGGGGTATGATCGGCTAACACACGGCACCACCATTTAATAAACATCTTTGGCGATCGAATTCTTGCAGCGCGAAAGAATGTCCGGCGCAGGAAATCCCCTTTACCTGCCGCAAGATCCTTGGCTACTGGCTCCTTGCCACTAGCGGATGTCAATGCCTGCCAATATAATTCACGCGTATGTTCATTGGCGTTAACGATCATTGATGTAGAGGAATTTATTCTGTATAAAACACCGGGGCGGTTGATGTAGCCGAGAGCACCGAATTCGACCAAGCGCAAATGCATCAAATAATCAATGAATGGGGGTGTTATGGCGGTAATTGCCGATGCATATTTCTGACGATACAGCAAAGAACTGTGATTTAGGAAATTTCCATATTTGAGCATGCCTGCAAGGTCAAAACGATCGGGCTGCTGGTTGTTGAACAGGCCACGCAGCGCACCTTTGTCGTCTACCACCATGGCGTTTGTATAGACGGCTGGGCAATCGGTGTGCGCATTCATAAAGGCCAGTTGCCCGGCGATTTTTCCGGGTAGCCACATGTCGTCACCATCAAGGTGTGCGATAAATTCTCCTCGTGCACGTGTAACAATGAACTGATAATTCGCGGCAGGGCCTAGGCGACGGGCGTGGCGGAAATGCTTGATAACACCAGGATGCAGCGCTGCCCAACGTGCCACAATCTCAGATGTGGCATCTTCGGACATATCATCGCCAATTAGTATCTCGCAGGCCAGACCATCAATTTGCCCGATCACACTCTCCAGGCATTCATCGAGATAACGCTCTTGGTTGCATGTGGCAATGCAAACCGAAACTACGATGTTTTCCATGCACGCATTCCTGCAAGTTCAAAAAGAGCAATTCGACTCAAGTTCCCAGTCAACATGCCAGCCAAGCCACCCGTGCCTGCTGCAACGACCACGCCGCAGGCACTGACGATACGGCTCGCATCGTCAGGCACCATCATGGAAAACAGAAAGGCGACAACGATTGCAGCCCCCGCTGGGGGTATAACATCCAGCAGCAGCCAGCGAAATGCGCGGCCCGGCAAGAAACGGTGGTGGATCAAGGGAACCCATAAAAGCAGAAACGCGGCATAAGCAACGCACAAGGTGGCGCCTGCCCCAACTGCGCCCCATTTCGCCGCGCTCAGCATCAGCGCGGGGAGCAAAAAGAACAGCAACAGGACATTACCCCATACATGCAGCCGTAATTCACCGTGAGCAAACTGCAGCAGGAACGGCAGGGAAAGCAGCGCGGCAAAGGAGTAGGCAGGCGCGTAAATTTCTAGAATCGGGGACGCCAACGTAGCCAAAGCATGATTGCCAGACCACGCATACAGTAACTGTGCAGGCAGCAAAGCCATAGCAGCGCCAACTGCGGCGAAAGTGGCAGCTAGCAACTGCGTCGTTACCCGATAAAGATGGCGGAGTTTTTGTTCATTGCCCTGCATCGCGAGTATGGTCATACGCGGTTGCAGCACCTGATTGAGTGGAGGCATCAATATCAGCACGCCACCCGCAGCCATCACAGCAATAGAGTAATAACCATATTCGGCTAAAGACAACAGACGTGAGAGCACCAGTTTGTCGAACTGCGTAACGAGAATCCAGATTGCCCCGAGCAAGGCCATCGCGCCAGCCAGAGGCGCAAGTTCGCGAAATAGCGCAAGGCTGAATCGAGACACTCTGGACTGAACCGGCAAACCGCGATAGATCAAGGTGCGATAAGTCACAACCTCCAGTAATCCAACGCCTACCTGGTGTGCGAAAAATACGATGGGCCAGTGACGCATGACAGGAATCCAGATCAACACGCCGACAAACCGCATGGTTGCAAACACAACGGCAAGCAGATTGACCAGCGCCTGTCTTTCGAGCCCAACCAGACCGGCGCGGTACATGCTGGACAACCAGCGTAAGCCAACCGCAACGGACATCATGACGAGTATGCGTGAAACCTCAACCGTACCGATGAATGCTGACCTCAGCCAATCATGTGCGATCCAGGTTCGGCTAAGAATCAGCGCGCAAACCGCCGCCACAGCAAGGCCGCCAAGCAACAACTCCAATGTGCGCAACCGGAGCAAGGCACCCTCAGCGGTCAATACGCGTGCCCGATAGCGCGCCATCTCGCGGGAAAACGTCGGAGAAATTCCCAGATCGAGTAGTTGCACCCAAGATTGCAGCATTAAATAAAAGCCAACCAAACCAAATGCAGATGCGCCCAGAACATGTAAATACACGGGCATCAAAATGATGCCAATCAATGTGACATAGATTTGCGCCAAATAACTTCGAATGACAGTTTTATAAATCACGCGAAATTATAGTTTTCTGCTGTTACGCAATGCCAAGAATTTCTGCTCGAGCGCAAGCACATCGCGCTTACGCTCTCCCTTTTTCCTTGCAGGAGCGCCACTGTAGATTCCGAATGACTCGCAGTCTCGATTAACCAGGCTGAGTGCCCCGATAGCCACGCCATCTTCGATCGTTACTCCGGGCAAAACAATGCTTCCTGATCCAATAATTGCGTGACGCCCAATAAATACTGGCTGATGATTAACGCCAGTAAATTTCTCATCAATCATTGGATTGGTCATGTGCGCACCTGAATAGTCGTCATTACTTGAGTAGATGGAAACTCGAGACGAAATATTGGCAAAATCAGAAACTAGAATTTCGCCTCGCCCTATAAGCAACGAATACACTGCTATGTGAATATAAGATCCAATTTTTATGCCACCGTCCCCGGCAGATAAAACGCAGAAATCATCAATTCGCACGTCATCTCCAAGCTCTATCCGGCCGGCACCATAAATTGAGCATTTGTTGGAGATTAAGACGTTTTTCCCGTAACCAGCAAGACCCAGCGCTTTGAGTTCTGCGGTATCAAGAAAAGGCATGTCAGGCCTCGCGGATAAAATTGGTCACCATCGTGACATCTTGCGTGCTCAGGTCAGGATAGATTGGTAAACAAAGTACGGCATCAGCCGCGCTCTTTGCGTTTGCCAAGTTTGCATGAGTTGCCGATGGCAGCGCGCGATACATCGGAAAATCACTGATCAACGGATAGAAATATCGCCGCGCAAAGATGCTGTGTTCGCGCAATTTTTCGTAGAGCGCATCCCGTGTGATTGGATATTCCGAGCCAACCAATATCGGGAAATACGAGTGATTGTGCCGCTCACTGTCGGGGTGCGGCACACAGTGGATGCCAGGCACATCCTTGAGTAATTCACGATACAGGGCATCCACACGCTGCCGGCCGGCGAGCGCTTCGTCAATGTGCCGCAATTGAAGCAGGCCGAAGGCAGCCTGCACTTCGTTCATTTTGGCGTTGATGCCGGGTGCAACTACGGTCACTTCGTCTGCGAAACCGAAGTTTTTCAAGTGATCGATGCGCGCCTTCATCTTGGCGTCGGCGCAGACGATAGCACCGCCCTCGAAGGTAGTGAACACTTTGGTGGCATGAAAGCTGAGGACGGAGAGATCGCCATGCCGGAGCAGACTGCCGCCACTTTCGTTGACACCAAAAGCATGCGCAGCGTCATAGATCACCTTCAACCCGTAGATGTCGGCAATGCGCTGTATCCGCTCGACTCCGCACGGCCTGCCGTAGACATGCACGGGCAGAATCGCGGTGGTCTGTGGAGTAATCGCGGCTTCGATTTTCTCAGGATCGAGGTTGAGTGTGACAGAATCGATGTCGACAAAAACCGGCTTGATGCCATTCCACAGCAGCGAGTGAGCCGTGGCGACAAAGCTGTATGGCGTGGTGATGACTTCACCAGTAATGCGCAGCGCCTGCAACGCGGTGACCAGCGCCAGTGTACCGTTGGCAAACAGCGCAAGATGCTCGACGCCGAGATAGTTGGCCAACTCACGCTCAAGCTGCTGATGAAACGGCCCAGCATTGGTCAACTGACGGTTTTGCCAGATCTGCTCAAGATAGGGTATGAACTCCGCGAGCGGCGGCATGTAGGGTCGGGTGACGTAAAGGGGCTCGTGCATATCGCCAGGCTCATGGAAATCATGGTTCATGAGGTGTGCTCTTGAGTATGCCGGTAGCTGCGCTGACGTGCGTATTAGCTGAAGCATGGTACTCAGCTTGCCTCGGAGTCGAGTCGTTGAAGCAGCTTGCCGCCGCCAGCCCCACGCCCAGCGACACCAATTGCCCGCCGACGTTCCACAGGGCGTTATGGGCGACCTTGTGGCTCATGCTTGAGAGTTGCTGGCAACGCGCCAAAGCACTCGAGTCACGCCCAGCCCCGGCGTCCGGCCTCGTCGATGAGGCGCTGGGCTGTTTCAAGCAGCACCGGGACATAGCGATGCCCAGCCTGGAGATTGCCGGCCAGAACGCCCAGATCGTCGACGTATTCGTGAATCATCTGGTTGCGCAAGCGGCGTGCTTCGATCCATGCGTCTGCGGATAGGACCCAGCCCAGACGCTCGGCGCGATCAAGGTTGTCGATCACGACCCCGACGGGCTCCTGCAAGGCTTGCAGCAGCGCCGGCACGAACTTGTCGCCCACGGTGTCCTGCAGGCGTGCAAAGCGTGCCACGAAGGCATCCAGTTGCTCGGCCTGCGCAGGATCGCGATCCATCGACTGCAGGCGCTCCGGCGTCAGCGGCGAGGCAAAAAGCCGCTCGTCGGTGGCGCGCAGATGCAGGGACTCCCGCTGCACGATTTTCACCAGAAATCGCAGGCGCTCAAGATTGCCGGGCACATTCACAGCAGCACCCCTTCGCGTCGGGCGACCTCATGGATCGGCTGCGTGCGCAGGTTGGGCGCAGCCAATAGCACGTCGACCTTGCGCCCGTTCATCGCGCGGCTCACGCGCACTGAAAATCGTGCACTGGCCAAGCCAGGCTCAGCCACCGGCGCATCAAGCTCGACCAGCAAGTCCACGTCGCCGCCGCGCGCGGCGTCATCCACGCGCGAACCGAACAGCCGTACCCGTACATCGGCGCCGAATTGCTCGGCGGCCAGTTGCTTGATCGCGGCGACGTGTTGCGGGTTCAGGCGCATCGGAATCCGATCGGTGGGGCGAGCGGCGCGCAGCTCAACTTCGGCAGGGCGCTGCCGCAAGCGTAATGTGTCACCCGGCGCAGAGCCACCAACTCGCTCCACGGCCAGGGTGAAAGATTGCTTTGCCTGCTCTCATGCATCTTCCGGCGCGATCAGCCGCCCGGTGTCGAGGTGGGTGTGCAGGTAGTTAACCAGGCCAAGCACAAAAAACAGCGCGCTGACCGGCAGGAACAGTTTCAGCGGCGAATACAGCAGCAGGCGCGATTTGCCGGTGACGATGCTCATCCGTACCGCCGCTCAGCGCACCATGCCCACGCCCGCCGCCATGGCCGCCTCGGCCAGTGCCGTATCCTGGGTGGCAATGGGCAACTGCAGGCGCAGGGCCAGCTCCAGATAGGCCGTGTCATAACTGGACAGGTCGTAGCGCAGCGCCAGCGCGAGAATGGCCTGGGTGGTAGGTGGCTGCGCATCGACGGCGATCGGCAAGGCGGCAATCTGCTCGGCTACTTCGCGCGCCTGGCTGGCGATCATCGCGCCGCGCTTGCATGCGCTACGCAGCACGTTGGCGAGTTCCAGAGGCCACAGCCCCGGCGCGATGGCGCCATCATCCAGAAGCCGCCGCGCGATGGCCTCGGTGTAGTCGGTTGATTGATTGGCCAGAAACCAGCCGCATACGACCGAGTTGTCGATGACGAAGGGCACTCAGTCCGCGCCTTGGCGCGCGATGGCCTTGATGTCGCCGTCCAGCGAGATGCCCGCACGCAGGGCGCGCAGCCGCTCGAATCCGGCAGCGACGCGTTTGCGTGCCTCGTTGCGGCTGGCCTTGCCGGCAGCGGGCTCCGCGACCAGTCGGGCCACGGGCGCGCCACGACGGGTGATCGAAACGGTCTCGCCCTGCTCC
>DAHUYB010000017.1 GCA_027315405.1 Gammaproteobacteria bacterium
GCCCCCGGCGAGCCGTGGATCGTCAAGGATCTCGACCTGCATATCGCCGCGGGCGAATCCGTCGCCATCGTCGGGCCGTCCGGCTGCGGCAAGACCACGCTGGCCAAGATCCTGCTCGGTCTGCTCGACCCCGAAGAGGGCAACGTCCTCATCGGCGGCATTGATCTGCGCCGCCTGGGCAAGGCGCGCTACCGCGCCATGATCGGGGCCGTGCTGCAGGAAGACAGTTTGTTTGCCGGCAGCATCGCCGACAACATCGCGTTCTTCGATCCCGAGACCACAGCGCTGCGCATCGAGGCTGCCGCGCGTCTGGCACAGATCCACGACGACATTGTCGCCATGCCAATGGGCTACCACAGCCTGGTCGGAGACATGGGCTCCAGCCTCTCGGGTGGGCAAAAGCAGCGTCTGCTGCTGGCGCGCGCGCTCTATCGCCGCCCCAGGCTGCTGGTGCTCGACGAGGCCACCAGCCATCTCGACGTCGCGCGCGAGCGCGAAGTCAATGCCGCCATCCGGCGGCTCAGGATTACTCGCATCGTCATCGCCCATCGGCCGGAAACCATCGCCAGCGCCGGGCGGGTGATCGAATTGCGAGCTTCTCGATTCGCGGAGGAGGCATCGCCAGGTGCGATGTGATCCGTGAAGCCGAAGCCAAGACGGCAAATTCTTGGCTCTCGTGTGGAGAATTGAAATGAACGTTCTTGATTACGAAGCGACCCAAAGTGTTTCAGGTGGGAGTCCGGTTGTGCTGTATGCCGTTCTTACTACCATTGCACTCGTTGCTGGCCCACTTGAGGACTTTGCGAAAGGTTTTGCCGATGGCGTTGCAGATCACAATGAAAAGAGGTGATTCATGAATATCTTGTCGAGAGAAGAAACAATGCAAGTATCGGCTGGATCGAGCAACGTTTGGTACAACATCGGTCATACGATGGGTGGTTGGTACGCAGGAGCCGTTGATAAAACAGCGGATTTTTTTGAGTGGGTTGATGGGTTGGACGGTAGCGTTTCTGACTAACACGGGGTGCACATCATGCCAACCTTGCCGAAGGTATTATTTAAGAAAAATACTTGGCTATTGATCGGCCTGACAGTAGCGCTCTGCTTTGTCGTTCTTCATTCGGCCGGCGACTTTGCTCGAGGCTTCGCAGATGGCTGGAATGCCTCGCACTGAAACCTGTGGGCAGGCAATTCGCCTGCCCATTTTCCAGTCTAGCGCTTATTGATTTCTTATTTGATCAGGTAGCAACATGCAATCTTTAATAAAAAAAGCGCTCATGGCAACACTTTATGGTTTGTCAGGCGTACTCTCGTTTGCGGTTACTTGGTTCATCATAAGTGCATTGAATGATGCTGCCATCAAAAACAGCAAACTAAAATGCGAACCGCAATTTGCCATAGAACCCATAAGGCCTGCGGTCGCGACACTGAAAACATCCGCGCTTGGTCCAAAATATCTGGAGATAGCAATTCGTCACATCGGGGCAAAAAGCGTGCCGCTGTACTGGTACGGCACCACAGAGCCCAAGCTTCGGGCTAACGTCAATGTCTTCAAGTTATCAGAAGGTAATTCGCTAAAAATATTCAGCAATCCATCATCGGGTGGCCATTTTAGCATTAAATCAACATTCGGATTTTCATATAGAAGTACACCCGATATCGCGACTATCTCAATGCTGTTTCCAATCGCTAATGAAGCAACTATTTCCCAGGACCATCGAGGCGCGGTCAAAGGACTTGCGCATGGTGCAGAGCAACGATACGCGGTGGATATAGACGCGGAAATCGGGACGCCAGTCTATGCCTCATCAGACGGCATCGTTGCATTCACGGAAAGCCGGTATCCAGACACAATGTGCGGTGATCCGGCGGCAAGTCATCTTGGGAACGATGTGATTATTCGCACGAACGGAGGCTTCGACGTTTCTTATGGCCATGTGATGCAAGGCTCAGTGCTAGTGAAAGAGGGACAGTCAGTCAAGAAGGGTGAGATCATTGCTCGTGTAGGAGCATCCGGTGCGTCCTATATTCCGCACTTACATTTATCAGCAAGCGTCATCACGAAAGACGGGAAAAGAACGATACCAATTCAATTTACTGAATGTGATGGCACCCCACTAGTTGCTCCACTCGGAGGCGAGGTAAAAATTAGCGGGCAATGCTATTTCTCAAAAAATGGCTGAGAGACACGTTATAAGATTGTCGAGAAACTCCGTGATGACATAGATGGGATCAATCACCGAGCTGAGGATCGAATACACAGTCCTGGTGTGTGACATCTGGGTGGTGTTGTTCTGCAAATTGAAATGAAATATCAATCCATGCGCTTCTTGACAAAAAGAGAGCCAGCACGATATGCGATGGTGTCGTTCAATTCATCGACAAAGCGATCGATACCACTAAAAGACTAATAATAATGGCTAACAAGCTCATCGTGCTACTTTTGCGCACAGCCTGCGGGCTGTGCTTTTTCCCCAATATAACAGGGGCCACCCAGGCCCTCGATGCCGCCAAGCTCGAAAACGGCTTTATCGCTGGGTGCTTGCGGCAGGACAGCGATTGTTTTTATCAGAACGTGCAATGGCGCGATGCCGACGGTTACGACGTGCGCGAAACCTACTTGCGCAGGCTGCGCGACCCGCACGCGGTCGAACAGGCGCGGCGTTGGCTAAGTGAGGCGCCGTTCTGCCCCACCGCGCGCACGCTCGAACAAGAGCCCATCCGTTTTGAACTGGCCACTCTGGTCGCCGAGCGCTGGCGCAGCGTGCCGGCCTTGGTGCAGGAACCAGGCGGCTGTCTGGCACCCGCCGCGCTGGGCTTGCGTCCGGGCGATACTTTGCGCTTGCGTGTCGATACGCGCATCACGGCGCGCAGCGATTCTTTTGCCGCCTATGCGGTGCGGCTGCCGCCAAGTTATCCCGATCGGGCGCTGATCGTGCTGGCGCCCGGCGCATCGAAGGCGCCCGTGTATGTCGATCTGCGCGAGGAAGACGGTCGCCGCAGTGGCGGCGAACTTCGACAAACGCACGTGCTGCTGCGCGAGCCATCATTTCCCGCAGCGGTCATTCCGATGCTGGCCGCGAGCACGCTGCCCAGCTGGCGCACTCTGGCGCAGTTGCACCGGCAGCGCGAGGACAGCCTGCTGGATGCCGAGCCCAAGCTGCCGGTGTTCCCGGGGCTGTCAAAACGCGACGTGGTGGAGCATGCCCTGCGCTGGCTGCACGCGCGGGTGCGCTACGGTCACGACCGCTTCCGCGATGGCGCCGTGTTCCCCGAACAATCGGTCTCCGCGATGCTGGGCGGCGGCATGGCGGACTGCAAGGGCATCGCCCTGCTGTTCCGCGCGGTGATGAAAAAGAACGGCATCGACGCGCAGACCGTCGCGGTCTCCTCCGCTGGCCGACGCCCGGTCAGTTGGCGCGTGCCGGGGGCATGGGCCAACCATGTGATCAGCTACGTGCCGGATTT
>DAHUYB010000028.1 GCA_027315405.1 Gammaproteobacteria bacterium
TAGAAAATGATGCAAATGCCACAGGAATCGCAGCATGAAACACCTGAAACGGTGCGAAACCACACTTCGCGACTGTAGACCCTCGTCCTTGGCGCAAGGTGATGTGATTTTATCAAGTTGTGCAGAGCTTCCTTAACATGATATGCCTGCCTTTCCGGACAAGCATGTCCTGTCGGTAATCTAATAGGAAAACGAAAGTATGCGGATTCCGGAAGGCTCAATAACGGAGCAGCGCTGCGCCCCAGGTAAAACCGCCGCCGAAAGCCTCCAATAAAACGGTCTGGCCACGCTGGATGCGTCCATCGCGCACCACCACATCCAGCGCCATGGGCACAGAGGCGGTGGAGGTATTGCCGTGGTCCTGGATGGTCAGGATCACCCGCTGCATGGGCATTTTCAATTTGCGCGCCGTGGCTTCGATGATGCGCAGGTTGGCCTGGTGCGGCACCAGCCAGTCGAGTTTTTCCGCCGGCATGTTGTTGGCCTTGAGGGCTTCCAGTACGATCTCACCCAGTTTGGTGACCGCCACCTTGAAGACTTCGCTGCCTTTCATATGAATGAAGTCGCGGCGTGCGTAAAAATCCTCGGGCTTCTTGGATACGCCCGAGGGGAAATACAGCAGGTCCGCGTACTGGCCGTCCGCATGCAGATGCGTTGAGAGAATACCGGCTTCATCAGAAGCTTCCAGCACCACCGCGCCGGCGCCATCGCCGAACAATACACAGGTGCCGCGATCGTTCCAGTCGGTCATGCGCGACAAGGTTTCGCCGCCCACGATCAGGGCACATTTGGCGGAGCCGCTGCGGATATATTTATTGGCGATATCGAGCGCATAAATGAAACCAGTGCAGGCGGCTTCCAGACTGAAGGCCGGGCAGCCATGGATCCCCAGGCGCCGCTGCAAAAGACAGCCCATGTTCGGAAATACCTGGTCCGGGGTGGTGGTGCCCACGATCACCATATCAATGTCTTTCGGCCCCACGCCCGCCGCCTGCATGGCATTACGTGCCGCCTGCTCGCAAAAATCCAGATTGGTTTCGTTATCCGCGGCAATATGACGGCGTTCGATACCGGTGCGTGCGCGAATCCATTCGTCGGTGGTGTCCACTATTTCTTCCAGGTCCTTATTGGTCAGGATCTTTTCCGGAAGACCGCGGCCGGTGCCGGTGATACGGGCATAGACAGGGATCATTCGCCGTGCACCTGCGGCTGGGGAAACTGTTGTTCCAACAGCCGGCTGATGCGCTGCGGGACCTGATTCTGGACTTCGAGGATGGCCACGCGGATGGCGCTGGCAAACGCCACACTGTCAGAACCGCCATGGCTTTTCACCACCACGCCCTTGAGTCCCAGCAGGCTGGCGCCGTTATAGTGGCGTGGATCCAGACGGCGCTTGAGCGAGTGCAGCACCGGCAATGCCGCCAGCGCCAGCAGACGTGTAAAGGCCGTGCGACGGAATTCCTGGCGTATGTACTGGCTGATCATCCCGGCCAGTCCTTCAATGGTCTTGAGGGCCACGTTACCCACAAAACCATCCGCCACGACCACGTCCACATCCTTTGAGAAAATATCGTTACCTTCCACGAAACCAATGTAATGGAGATGGCTGGCAACAAACAATTTGGCGGCCTCACGCACTTTCTCGATGCCCTTGATTTCCTCTTCGCCGATATTCAGCAATCCCACGCGCGGTGAATCGATATGATAAACCGCATTCGCCAACGCCGAACCCATCACGCCAAATTGGAACAGCTGCTCCGGCGTGCAGTCGGCATTGGCGCCAAGATCCAGCATATGGGTATACCCACCATGGGAAGGAATCAAGGCGCAGATGGCGGGACGGTCGATACCTGGAACAGTCTTGAGCACAAAGCGTGCGGCCGCCATGAGTGCGCCGGTATTCCCGGCACTGACGCAGGCATCGGCTGTTCCCGCCTTGACCAGATTGATGGCTACGCGCATGGAAGAATCCTTCTTGCCGCGCAACGCCTGGGAAGGCAACTCATCCATGAGCACCTGCTGGGAAGCCGGTTGGAACACCAAGCGTGCGCCGAAGGTGGCGTGATGCCGCTGCACCACTGACTCCAACACCTCGGATTTCCCCACCAGGATAATGTGCAGAAATGGATTTTTCTGCAGCATGGCCACGGCGGCCGGCACCACCATACCCGGACCGTGGTCACCGCCCATCGCATCCAGCGCAATCGTGACGATATTGTTGTTCATGCCACGGATATGAAAGCTGTGCGCCCTCGCCTAGTGTGCCGACGTTTTTTATCCGCCTGCATCCTTTGCCGGGTATTGGATAAAAGTCACCGGAACAACGCGGTTGCCCGGGTGATTCCGAAATGGAACTTGCTCAATCTTTCTGAGTGATGTTCAGTATCTTCTTGCCGCGATAATGGCCATCGGCGCCGAGATGATGCCGGCGGTGGGTTTCACCGCTGGTCTTCTCGATGGATAATGTCGGCCCTTTGAGCGAGTCATGGGAGCGGCGCTGGCCACGACGTGACGGTGATACGCGACTTTTCTGGACAGCCATGATGAACTCCTGGTAAAAATTATTTCGCTTGGTAGCGGCAGATTAGTGGAAACATCCTGCCTGAACTAAAATATCCACGAATGCGCCGGTATTTTTCAACATTATCATCCGTCAGCGGTGTTTCAAGGTCTTCAGTGCCGTAAACGGTTTGGATCGCGGGGTTTTCACCGCCCTTGCCGGTGGCTGAACTTTGCCTCGTTGGTCTCCGCCGCATGCCTGCGGCGGCGTATGTAATGCCACCATCGGCAAGGCCAGTAACAGTTCGTCCTCAATGAGTTCCGCGAACTTCACCCGGCCGGAGAGGGATAACAGCGGCTCGTACACATCCGGCAATCTCACCGCCTCCTCTTCACTGCGCACCCAGGCCAGATTGAAATCCGCTTTGACCGGGAAGTCCAGGCTGCCAAAACATCGCTGGCAGGTCAGCACCAGATTCGCCTGCACTTGGCCGTGCACGCTCACCTGGCCGTTGGCCTGAATTGCCTGCAATTCGACAGTCGCCTGTCCGCCGCTATCGGCAACTGCGGCCGCGAGTCTGGGCAACGCGGAGAGGCTGATAGCACCTGCCCACCGGATGGGCCGTTGGCTGACCCGGGTCAGGTCCAGATATTCACCTGCAGCGCCTGACATAGGCGCGGTATGATACGTTTCGACTCCCGGCTTGTCAAAAGAAAACGATTCCAAGCCCTTGTTTTTATTACTGCTTAAAGAGACTGAGGATAGGGGGCTGAATGCAGCCGGAAAAACACGCCAACATGAGAACGTCCGCGCCACTGGTGCTCGCCTCTACTTCCCCTTACCGGCGTGCGCTGCTGGAACGGCTGGCCTTGAAATTTACCTGCGATCCGCCCCAAGTGGATGAATCATCACGGCCAAGTGAAATCCCGATGGCGCTCGCAAGCCGCCTAGCTCATGCCAAGGCGGAAACTGTGGCTGCGCGCCATCCCCAGTGCCTGGTGATCGGTTCGGATCAGGTGGCGGTTCTGGACAGCATCATCCTGGGCAAGCCTGGTGCTCATGCACAGGCGCTGGCGCAACTGACCGCCGCTTCCGGACGGAAAGTCAGTTTCCATACCGCGGTGTGTGTGCTGGACACGCGCACCCACCAGCTCCATGAACATCTGGACACCACCCATGTCCATTTCCGGCCCCTGAGTACCGTGGAAATAGAACGCTATCTGCAAGCCGAGCAGCCCTACGACTGTGCCGGTAGTTTCAAATCCGAGGGCTTGGGCATCAGTCTGTTGGATACCGTTGAATCGCAGGACCCTACGGCGCTGATCGGCATGCCTCTGATTGGGCTGTGCCGACTATTACGCAGCCACGGCCTATCCTTGCCTTAAGCATCTTTCTCCAACCGATCCAGCACGGTTTTAAGATTGTCATCCAATTGCGCGCTCACCCGTATGGCCTCGCCGGACACCGGCTGCTTAAAGCCCAGGCTCCGGGCATGCAGGAACATGCGCTTGAGGCCCAAACTGCGGAAATAGCGGTTGGCTTCCCGATCTCCGTATTTATCATCACCGGCGACCGGATGTTTCAGATGCGCGGCGTGTACGCGAATCTGGTGGGTGCGGCCGGTCATGATGGTGACTTCCACCAGCATCGCATTTTTGAAGGCTTGCAGCGGCTGAAAGCGGCTTTCCGCCGGCTTGCCGGTCTCGGCCACGCGCACCCGCCGCTCGCCGCTTTGCAGCACATTTTTTTCAAGCGCCAACCGCACCTGCCGTTCGCCGCCGCTCCAGCCACCCGCCAGCAACGCGAGATAACGCTTTTCCACTGCGCCTTCACGCAAGGCGGCATGCAAAGCGCGCAAAGCGCTGCGTTTCTTGGCAATGATGAGACACCCGCTGGTGTCCCGGTCCAGGCGGTGCACCAACTCCAGGGAGCGTTGCTCGGGCCGCAGGGTTCGCAGGGCCTCGATCACCCCGAAACTGACGCCGCTGCCGCCATGCACCGCCATACCGGCGGGTTTGTTGATCACCAGCAATTGCTCATCTTCAAACAGAATGGCAGCCTGCAGCGCGGCCAGTTGGCGGCTTCCGGGGCGCACGGGTGGCGTGATTTCCGCCTGGCGCACAGGTGGAATACGCACCTCATCGCCGCTTGCCAGCCGGTAATCGGGCTTGGCGCGGCGGCCGTTGACCCGCACCTGGCCGGTACGCAATAAACGATAAACATGCCCCTTGGGCACGCCCTTCAGCTGACGGAACAGGAAATTATCCAGCCGCTGTTCTGCCTGCTCCTCATCGATGGCGAGACGCCAGGCCTTGGGAATGAGGTTTTCCACTTAAGTTCCTGAAAATAGTAGCGTTCGGGTCGTTGTGGGAGCTGAGTTTCGCTGTTATAGTACCCGACAGGTGACCCGGGCCGTGAAAATGCAGCCTTGCGTTGCCGCCTGAGAAGCCTCTGCGTGAGGTTTTACAAGGTTTATATAGGTGGGGCTGCCGCGTTTACTCCGGCAACCCCGTGTGTACACGACGTCGCCGGACTGAATGACCGGGTTTGAGCGCCGTTAGGACTGCGCTCCCATGCCTGATGCATGGTCACGACGCGCCGACTTGCCGCCTGGGTTGGATTTTTTCGGCTGCTGCGCCCCCGCGGCGCCCTGTTTTGAAAGTTGTGAAATCCCGCCTGAGGGCCGTCCGGCCTACCGTGATCCTGCGCAGACCGTGGTTGAGCGTCTGCGAGAAACAACATGAAAAGAATGCTGGTGAATGCAACTCAACCGGAAGAGTTGCGCGTGGCCATGGTGGACGGCCAGAAACTCTACGATCTGGACATTGAAGTCCCCTCCCGCGAGCAAAAGAAAGCCAATATCTACAAGGGCAAGATCACCCGTATCGAGCCCAGCCTGGAAGCCTGCTTCGTGGACTATGGTTCCGAACGTCACGGCTTTCTGCCGTTGAAGGAAATCTCCCGGGTGTATTTCAAACCCGGTGCCGACCTGTCCGGACGCCTCAACATCCGCGATTTGCTGCAGGAAGGCCAGGAGCTGGTGGTGCAGGTAGATAAGGAGGAACGCGGCAACAAGGGCGCGGCTCTGACCACCTTCATCAGTTTGGCGGGGCGTTTCCTGGTGCTCATGCCAAACAACCCGCGCGCCGGCGGCGTTTCCCGCCGTGTGGAAGGTGATGACCGGGATGAACTGCGCGAAGCACTCGCCGCCCTGCGCATGCCCGACAGCATGGGCATCATCATCCGTACCGCCGGCGTGGGCCGTAGCGTGGAAGAACTGCAGTGGGATCTGGATTACCTCATACAGATTTGGGAAGCCATCGAGAAAGCGTCGGTGGGTCGCGCCGCCCCGTTCCTCATCTATCAGGAAAGCAATGTCATCATCCGCGCGTTGCGCGATTACCTGCGCACTGATGTGGGTGAAATTCTGGTGGATGACGCGAAGATGTATGAGGAAGCGCGCCACTTCATGGAACAGATCATGCCGCAAAGCCTTAACCGGCTGAAGCATTACGAAGACAGGGTACCGCTGTTCACCCGTTACCAGATCGAAAGCCAGATCGAAGCCGCTTTCGGCCGCGACGTGCGCCTGCCCTCCGGTGGCGCCGTGGTCATCGATCACACGGAAGCGCTGGTGGCCATTGACGTGAATTCTTCACGCGCCACCAAAGGCGGCGATATCGAGGAAACCGCCTTACGCACCAACCTGGAGGCCGCCGATGAAGTGGCGCGCCAGTTGCGGTTACGCGACCTGGGCGGCCTGATCGTTATCGATTTCATCGACATGGGCCCGCCCAAGAACCAGCGCGAGGTGGAAGATCGCCTGCGCGATGCCTTGAAGGTGGACCGCGCACGCGTACAGGTTGGCAGGCTCTCGCGCTTCGGCCTGCTGGAAATGTCGCGTCAGCGGCTACGGCCTTCCTTGGGTGAGTCCACCCAAGTGGTGTGCCCGCGCTGCAACGGCGAAGGCCATATCCGCGGCATTGAATCGCTGTCGCTGTCAGTTCTGCGTCTCATCGAGGAAGAGGCCATGAAGGAGCGTACTTCGCGGGTGGTGGCGCAACTGCCGGTGGAAGTGGCGACCTTCCTGCTGAATGAGAAACGTCAAATCATTTCCGAGGTGGAAAAGCGCTGCGGCGTAAACGTGCTGCTGGTACCGAACCCGCACCTGGATACGCCGCGCTACGACATCCAGCGCCTGCGGGATGATGAACTGCAACAGCCGGGGGCCGTCAGCACCAGCTACAAACTAGTCACCGAGCCGGCACCGGCGCCGCTACCCGGCGCGGAAACCAAGCATGAACCCGCGCCTGAACCGGCGGTGAAAAGCATCACCCCCGCGAAACCGGCACCATCCTCGCGAGTGGAAGGTCCACAAAAACCCGGCGTGCTCACGCAATTGTGGCGTGCGCTCTTTGGCCACGGCCAAAAGCCGGTTGCCAGCCCGCCCCCCCGGCCGGTGCGGGACGAACCAAGCTACCGGCAGGATCGTGGCCGTGACCGGGGGCGTCAACCCCAATCAGGGCAGCGCCGACATGAGCGCGACAGTCATCAGCTGCGTTCCCAGGGACGTAATCCGCCGCGCCCACAGGAACGCACGCAGCCCCATCTTCAGGACCGGCCCCAATCGCGCCCGCAGCCACGCCCTCAGGAACGCCCACAGCCGCGTCCCCAGGAGCGTCCGCAACCGCGCCCGGCGCCAGTCGCCGAACGTACGCAACCGCTGCCGGTGATGCCGCAGGAAAACCCAACGATGGCGCCGATGAACGCTGCCCAATCGCCGCCACCCGCTACCGAGAACCGGCCGGCGGAACGCGACCAGAATCAGGGCAATCGCGGACGTGGTACGCGCCGCGGACGCCGCGGTGGACGCCGTCGGCGCCGTTATGAGGGTGGCCAGGAATCCGCCAACCGGTCGGCAGGTCCGCACGAGAACCCGCCGCAGAATCGTGCCGATACCATTCCCAATTTCATGGGAGCACCGCCATCGGATATTCCACCGCCAGCGCCTGCCCTGATGCAAGTTGAAACGCGACTGGTGCAGGAGCCCCCATCACAGCGTGTGGAGACACCACAGACGCGTGAGGACATGCCGCGTGAATTTACCCCGCCTATAGACTCGCCGCGAGTAGATTCACCACGTGTAGAGACGCGCCGCGTAGAGACCTCGCGTGTTGATACGCCGCGTCAGGACCCTACCATCCCACTGTATCGCGCCCGCGAACAAGGCGATGCGCCGGCCACTGAAAACAGCGAGCCTAAGCCGCCGATAACCGACACCAAATCACATTCGGATTAGCTGCTGGCATTAATCATCAACCTGCCCGTTTCATGAACAGGCAGGTTTTTTGCGCGTGGATAATCCGGAGATTGCAGGGCGATGCCCTGTTCACGGCAGAGGTGTGCGAGCAGGCCCATGCTCCCTCCCCTGCTTCACTAGATCGAGTACCCGCTCGAAGCCGGATGGACCGCCGTAATAGGGATCCGGGACTTCCTTGATCGCGCAACCCTCCGCAAACTTCAGCAGCAGGCGCACATCAGTGCGACTTGTGGTGGGACGCATACGCTGCAGCCGGCTGAGATTGACACGATCCATGGCCAGGATGTAATCAAAGCTGGAAAAGTCATCAATCGTCACCACACGACCACGATGAGCGCTGATGTCGATGTTTTGCTCCCGCGCCGCCAAAACGGCACGCGCGTCCGGCGCCTCGCTCACGTGATAGTCATGGGTGCCGATCGAGGCGACATGCAATTTCAGTTGCGGCGCCAGTTCCTGGTGCAGCTTGCAGAATACACCTTCCGCCGTGGGTGAGCGGCAGATATTGCCCATGCAGCAGAATAAGACCACGGAATCATGGAGTTGATTCATGTTTGCTTAATAAAACATGGACAAATCAGCTCGATACTATCAAGGGTCTGTCAAAATTTGTTCAGCAAATATTTAGACTTTAGAAAATAGACAACATGAAAAATACAATGTTGCCACATCATTTGAAAACAAGCGTACCCCCACCCTCCGTAATCGTGATATGTACTGATAAGACATTTCCGCTTTCATCTATCTGGCAACAGTCAGATTCTGAAAATGGTCCGCTATCTGGCCCACTATCTATAGTTCCTACGTAGTTTAGGCAGGCTAATGCATTCGCCGAAGTATCTGCCTCTAATGACCAAGTTACCGTACCAGTTTCGTAAACCGTGGTTCTCGTACTGTCTGTATACGTTGTATAGGTGTCGAACGAACCTGACTGCCCAACTGTGACCAGATCCGGTAACGGCATCTGATTGGCGTCGATCATAACCTCGCCATTTGTTGTATTTATTCCTCCCAACTCCGTATAGGGCCTGATGGTGACGTACTCGGTTACGGCATTAGTCCCCTGAGAAACAACATTTTTCGATAGTGTGCGTGTTTCTGTTACAGTGAAGGCAGACACGCCATCAAATGTTGTCTGGACTCCTGGAGCAAAGCTGAGTTGCAAGGTGAAGGTATTACCACCGGAAATGGCACTCAGGTCGTAGTTATGATGCATCTGTTGAAATGCGCTGATAACACTGTCAACTGGATATTGTGTTGGAGGTGGAAGTGGCATGGAACCGTTACCACCTCCGCCACCACATGCACACAAACAAAACACAGATAATATTGACAAGGTTTTTGAGTACGTTGTGATCCATCCATGCTACTGAGTAATCCAGGCGACGCTACGCTTCAACAAACGGTCTATTAAGATAAACTTCTAACGCACGCTTCTATTATTGGGAAATACTATGATTTTGTTGCGTGTCAACCATGCAGACGAGCAGCACACGAGTTTCATAACCAGCTTGCACACAAGCTTATCCACGCCATCAACTATA
Organism: Gammaproteobacteria bacterium; assembly: GCA_027315405.1. Classification (GTDB taxonomy): domain Bacteria; phylum Pseudomonadota; class Gammaproteobacteria; order Natronospirales; family REEB76; genus REEB76. Next base: position 9,365 of record DAHUYB010000028.1, read on the forward strand.
TCTGCAACAGCCGTGCCACGCGCTTAAGATCCTCAGGCGTATCCACACTGGGTCCTGGTGTTTCCCGGGCCACGTCCACGGCAATTTTCATGCCCAGCCACAGGGCACGCAGCTGCTCGAGTTTCTCCAATTGCTCGGCTTCACACGGCGGCGCGGCTGCCAGTTGCCGCAACGCCCGCGCACGATAGGCATACATGCCGATATGCCGCAGTGAGCCCTGCCAGTGTTGCTGCGAGGCCAGTCCTGCGGTTGCGCCTTCGCGGTTCCAGGGGATGGGAGCGCGGCTGAAATACAGTGCATTCCCGGTCTGATCGGGCACCAGTTTGACCACGTTGGGGTTCAGGTAATCTTCCAGCTCATGTATGGGCGTGCACAGTGTCGCCAGCTGCGCATCTTCGCGGGCATCCAGCAGTTGCGCCACCTGCTGAATGTTCGCCGCCGGCATCAGTGGTTCGTCACACTGCAGGTTCACCACGATTTCCGCGTCATCCCAGCCGAGTTTGGTAACCACCTCGGCAATGCGGTCGGTGCCGGACGCGTGCTCCGTGCTGGTTAATTCCGCGCGGAATCCGGCGGCCGCGCAGGCGTCATAGATGCGTTGGTCGTCGGTCGCCACCAGCACCTGGGTCGCACCGCTGTCCCGCGCCTGCTCGCAAACATACAGGATCAGCGGTTTGCCCAGCAGGGCCACCAAAGGCTTGCCGGGCAAGCGCTGGGACGCCATGCGTGCCGGGATCAGGACCGCAAAATGCATTCAGACTTCCTCGCCGGGTTTGAGTTCGCGGGCTTCCTCTTCCAGCATCACCGGGATGCCGTCACGGATGGGATAGGCCAACCGGTCAGCCTTGCAGATCAATTCATTCTCGGTTTTGCGATAGAGCAGCGGGCTCTTGCACACCGGGCAGACCAGAATTTCCAGCAATTTGGCATCCATCGGTTTCTCCTAAGTTCAATTCTGAGAGTGTTAGTAGGATTCCCCCCCTCACTCCTTCATCGCTGCGCGTTCTGCTTCGCTCGAAGTCCAAGGCATACATCCATGTATGCCCGCTCGGCAGAGCGCAGCCGTGCCTCGCTAGATCCATCTCGCCCTCCCCCGCGAAGGGAGAGGAGTTCAGAGGACCATCAATAGATACTGCTATAGATACTACTATTCATTGTGTTAGTCGTTCGTATTCACAGGCTCGACATTCATGGACGTTAACTGCTGCCGCACGAACTTCAAAATACGTGCGGCGTCTTCTCCAGCAAATTCCACGCTCGCAGGCACATACCAGTGACGCGGCAGGCGCAGATCGCGGCATTTTATCGCGTCCTTCTCGGTCATCAATACCGGTGCCTCGTCGTCGAAGATCAGGTCCGCCTCCGACAGTTCTGCATGATCCGGCAACGCCCGGCCATCCACCCGCAAGCCGTATTTTCCGAGGGTCTCAAAAAATTGCTGCGGATGACCGATACCCGCCACTGCATGCACCTGCTGGCCGGCGAATTCAATCAGCGGCCGGGACGACCCGTCTGAAATATTGACGGCATGTTCCAAAGACAAACGCAGTGCCAGTGCGCCCGCAGGCAGGGCGGCGTTCATGGTCGAATCCATCTTGCAGATCACAAAATCCGCCTCCTTCAGCCGCGCCGCAGGTTCGCGCAGAGGGCCAGCGGGTAGCCGCCAGCCATTCCCCAAGCAGCGTTGGCCATCCAGCAGAATAATTGACAGGGTACGTGCCAGGTGGTAATGCTGCAGACCGTCGTCGCTGATAATCACGTTGACCGAATTCTCTTTCAATAAGTTCTGTGCTGCTTGCACCCGGTCAGGTCCCGCCATCACCGGAACCTGGGTTCGTATTGCCAGCAATACGGCTTCATCGCCCGCCAGCATAGGATCGGCCTGCGGCGTGACCGCTAACGGCCACCGCTTCGATTGACCACCGTAGCCACGGGTGATGATGCCGGGACGGTAGCCTTGCTTCTGCAGCGATTGTGAGAGCCAGATGACCAACGGTGTCTTACCGGTGCCACCGACGGTGATGTTACCCACCACGATGACCGGGACCGGTAATTTTACCACCCGCAGAATGCCATGCCGGTAGCACCAGCGGCGTACGGCCGTGAGCACCGCAAACATACCGGCCAGTGGGATAAAAAACCAAATGGGTCTCTGCCCATACCAGCGCCGCAACAGCCAGGCGTGAATTTTTCGACGTGCCATAGCGTCCTGCAAATATCAGGCGACAGCGGTTTCACGGAACTGCATGTGATAGAGCATGGCATAGTGGCCGTTGTGGGCCAGTAATTCGGCGTGCCGGCCGCTCTCCAGGATACGTCCCCCATCCAACACAATGATGCGGTCGGCGCGTTCCACCGTCGACAGGCGATGCGCGATCACCAGCGTGGTACGCGTGCGCATCAGTTTCTGCAGTGCCGCCTGGATGTGGCGTTCCGACTCGCTGTCCAGGGCGGAAGTCGCCTCATCAAGAATCAGCAGCGGCGCGTCCTTGAGCAGCGCGCGGGCGATGGCGATGCGCTGCCGCTGGCCGCCGGACAGCAACACGCCGCGGTCGCCGACCCGGGTCTCCAGGCCCTGCGGCAACTGCTGGATGAACTCCATGGCGTAAGCGGCTTCGGCCGCCGCGATAATGTCGGTTTCGGAACGTTGTCCCAGGGTGCCATAGGCGATGTTATTGCGGATGCTGTCGTTGAACAGCAGCACATCCTGGTTCACCATACCTATCTGCTCGCGCAGGTCGTGCAGACGATATTCCCGAATATCGCGGCCATCCAGCAGGATGGCGCCGCCGCTGGGATCATAGAAACGCGGCACCAGCCCCACCAGCGTGGATTTGCCGCTGCCGGAGCGGCCCACCAGCGCCACGGTTTCGCCCGGCTGCGCCTTGAAAGAGATGTCCTTGAGCACCTCGCCCTTGGCGGGCGTGTAGCCGAATGTCAGGTTCTGAAATTCGAGTGCGCCGCGTGCCCGGTTCAGCGGCAATGGCCCGCCCCGGGTTTCCATTTCTTCGTCCAGCAGCTCGAAAATACTCTGCCCCGCGGCGATACCTTTCTGCAAGGGAGCATTGATATCCGTCATGTGTTTGAGCGGCGCGGTTACCAGCAGCATGGCGCTCAGGAAAGCACCGAAGGTTCCCACCGACACCACCGCCAACATGGACGGTAGCGTGGCAAAGTAGATGACCAGTGCCATGCCGCAACCCGCCAGCAGTTGGATAATGGGACTGGAGCCGGCGTTCACCAACATCAGTTTCATATTCAAGTAACGATTATGCTCATTGACCTGTTCGAAATGCCGCGTTTCCTGCTGCTCGCCGCCGAATAGTTTCACCACCCGGTGACCGTTGATAACCTCCTCCGCCACCCGCGTAACATCCCCCATGGAATCCTGGATGCGCGAGCTGTAGCGCCGAAAACGGCCGCTGATGTAACGTACCAGCAGTGCGATCAGTGGTCCCAAAACCAGGATGAAGATAGACAGTTTCCAGTTCAGATAGAACATCAGGCTGATGAGGCCCACGATGGTCAGGCCGTCGCGAATCAGCACGGTAATGGCATTGGTGGTGGCTTCCGCCACCTGCTCGATATTGTAGGTGAGCTTGGAAATCAGCATACCTGCGGAGCTGGCATCATAATAACGTGCCGGCAACCGCAGCAGCTTTCCGAAGGCCTGGGCCCGCAGCGTCTTGATCACGCTACGACCCACCCAGCTTATGAAATAGGCGGCGAAGAATCCCGACAAACCGCGCACTATAAACAATGCAATCACCAGCAACGGTATCAGGCGGATACTGCCGGGATCATGCTGCACGAAACTCCTGTCCAGCAGCGGTTTGACGAGCGCGGCAAACGCCGGTTGAGTCACCGCATAGATGACCATGCCAAGTATCGCCAGCGAGAAGATTTTCCAGAATGGCAGTACGTAAGCCAGCAGCCGGCTGTAAACACGCAGCACGCCTTTGTCCTGCCGCAGCGCGCTCATGTCATTGTTGCGCCGCCGGCTTGGTTGTGAGGATTTGCAATTGCGTGAAACCCAGATCCCCGGCCACATCCATGACTGTGACTACCGACTGATTACTAGAACGTGCGTCGGCGCGCAGGATGATGGGCAGATCACGCCGCTCACCGGCCACTGCCAGGATCGCGGCGCGCACCGCATCCGGACTGGTGCCTGAAACAGCTTTCTGATTGATGTAGTAATGATCCTGCGCGTCAATGGTCACTTCAACTCCGGCCAGCGGTTGCGGGGATGGAGCGACACTGGCGGTGGGCAATTCCACTGTCAGACTGGTGTTCTGGATGAAATGCGTGGTCATCATGAAGAACACCAGCAGCATGAGCACCACATCCACGAGCGAGATGAGATTGAACTCGGGATCCTCCCATTGGCGGGAACGGAGTTTCATACACGCACCCCCCGTGCGGCCTTGGATTTCGCGGGACGCTCAAGCTCCTGGGCATTGTCGACACCGCGCACCGCGTTCATAAGACGCATAGTTTCGCGTTCCATGCGCACCACCAGATCATCCACTTTGCCGCGCAGGTAGCGATGCAGGATATACGCCGGGATGGCGACCGCCAGGCCCACGACGGTGCTAATCAGTGCCTCGGAAATACCGCCCGCCAACGCCGCGGGATTGCCGAGACCGGCGGTGGAGATGGCGGCGAATACCCGCATGATGCCGAGCACCGTGCCCAACAGACCCAACAAGGGGGAGATGGTCGCAATCGTTCCCAAGGTAATGAGGTAACGATCCAGTTCATGCACCACATGCCGGCCGGTATCCTCAATCGCTTCGTTCATGACCTCGCGTTGTGCATGACGATGTTCGAGTCCGGCGGCCAGGATGCGTCCCAGCGGCGAACCGGCGCGCAGGGCCTCAAGGCGGTTATCGTCCAGCTCACCATTCTTGAGCCAATTCCATACCTGAGCAGCCAGATGTTCGGGGGCCACGCGCCTGGTCTGCAGGGTCCAGAGGCGTTCCGTGACGATGGCGACCACCACGATGGAACAGAGGATGAGCGGGGCCATGAGCCAGCCGCCGGACTTGATGATTTCAAACATGCAGGACACACATCCGCTATTGATTCCCGGGCATCATACTGGATTTTGCCTGCCGGGCGAACGCTCAAAACCGCTCACTGAGCGGTCCACAAACGCGCCCCATCGAACCGCCAGCGGCTGACAACTTCCGGCGCCCGTCCCGGCCAAAGGCGCAGTTCCACCGCGCCTGCCGTGGAGGTATCCAGCAGTTCCGCACCGGCATTACGATAGGCCGCCGTCACCCGGGGCTTGGGAAAACCCCAACGGTTGCGATAGCCCACCGAGAACAACGCGAACCGCGGTGACACGGCTTTGATAAAGCCATGCGTTGATGAACTCAGGCTGCCGTGATGGGGCACCACCAGCACATCGCTGGCGAGCGCGTAATTCTCAAGCCCCAGCAGACGCTGCTCGCCATCACGCATGAGATCACCCACCAGCAGGGCACTGCCACCCGCACCCTTCACCCGCAGAACACAGGATGCGTTATTGCCCACCGCCGGCTCATCCACACCCGGAGCAAGCATTTCGAAACGCACCCCGTCCCATTCCCAGGATTGTCCACGCTGGCAGGCTTGCGTGCCCGCAATCCGGGCGACTTCTCCCGAGAGTACCGGCATGCGTGCATAGGCGGCGCGCAGACTCCGCAGACCGCCGGCATGATCGTTGTCCGCGTGACTCACTATCGTCAGATCGGGCGCCTTGATGCCGCGGCCCTGCAGCCACGGAATCACCACCAGTTGGCCGGTATCTGAATCATCCGAGTAGGCGGGGCCGGTGTCATACACCAGCGTATGCCGCGAGGTGCGCACCACCACGGACAATCCCTGACCCACATCCAGCAGTATCAGGTTAAAACCAGCCGCTGGAATTCCAGACGCGGCGGGCAAAAACAAAGGCAACAACAAGATGACGCCGAGCCAGCGAGCCGGCACTTGCTTTGGCAGCATCAGCCACAGCGCGCCGATGGCCGCCACTCCCACCATCACCAGCGAGGGTTCGGGCGTCGCCAGGCGCGCTATCGGCAGACTTGCGAGATGCTCCAACAACGGCCAGCTCAGTGACATCATGCCCGTGGCAAGCTTCAGTACCAGAGCTCCTGCCCAAGGCCAGATGCCAAGAAACCCCACACCCACCAGCACCAGGGGCACCACCGCCAGGCTGTACACCGGCACCGCCACCAGATTCGCCAGCGGCGCCACCAGCGTGACGCGATGAAAGAAAAACACCAGCAACGGTAGCAAACCGATACCTACCGCCCATTGGGTGCGCAGCAGCTGTATGACTTTGCCGTGACTCGCATGTAGGCGATTGCCAAAGACATAGAAGATTGCCGCCACCGAGGCAAACGACAGCCAGAATCCGATGTCGCCCGCCGACAGGGGATCCAGCAGCAACACCGCCAACAGGGCCAAGCCCAACACATCGGCCGGGCGCACGTGCCGGCGCAATAAGGTCGCACCGGCAATCGCCGCCAGCATAATGAGCGCCCGCTGCGTCGGCACCGAAAATCCGGCCATGGCTGCATACAAGGTCGCGCTAAGCAATGCTCCCACTGTAGCCGCCAATGTCACCGGCAGGCGCGCGCATAACCAGGCACTGCGGCGCCAGGCAAACCGGATCAGCAGGAATACCAGCCCCGCCATCAGGCTGATATGCAAACCGGAGATAGAGACCAAGTGGGCGGTGCCGGTTTCCCGGAACACGCGCCACTGTTCGCGGGAAACTCCGCTCTCATCGCCGATGACCAGCGCTGCGGCGAGACCCGCGAAGATATCATCCGGGAGCGCCTGGTGCATGCTACTCATCACCCGCGCACGGGCGCGCAGCAGCGGGAAACGTAGCGCATGGTCAAGCAGCGCGCCCCGGTTACCCACCACGTAACCGGTAGCGCCTAGGCCGTGGCGGAACAGCCAGCCTTCATAATCAAATCCTCCGGGGTTCATGTAACCGCGTGGCTGTTTCAGCCGCGCCGTGAAACGCCAATGCTGTCCGGGTCCGGGTAATTCGGCAGTCTTTGACCAGCTGAGTCGAATGTGGCCGGGGATACCCCTGCCCGGCGGCCGGCCATTCAATTGTTCGACGGCGAATTCGAAACTCAGGTAGTCTGTTTTAATCCTGGGAATCGAGGCGACCCAGCCGCTGACGGTCACATTGCGGCCTTCCAGGGCCGGCGCAAGACGCAGCGCCAGCTGATTCTGAGCGCACCACCAGCACCAACCAGCACCGATGAATACGAATGCAAGGATGCGCGTCGGTCGCCATAGGCAGGCCAGCACCGCCAACGGCAGGCTGACCAACATGAGCATTGGGCCCGAAGGCAGCGTCGGCAGCCCCAAAACCACCAATACCCCCAGCAGCATCGCGATCCCTGCGATTCCCATGATTTCGTCCCAGCCTATGGACAGTGGATAATGGACCCAACCGGATCAGTCAGGCAGCGGATTAAACGTCCAGCACCGCGCTAATTTTATAAACCTGTTCTGATACGCTTGCAAACCCGGTAACCACTCACCCATCCGGTTCCTAAAACGCGCCCAGGAGCATTTCCGGCCTCATGCCACGCAAATTCCTCAACAAGCTGATGCCAAACCGGCAGAAACTGCACCAAAAGCTCAGCAATAAATGGTATGTGCGCCCCTTCCGGAAGGTCTTGTCTGACCCGTTGCTTTGGCATGTGAATCGCCGTGGCAGTTGCGGTGCGGTGGCCTTGGGGTTGTTCATCTGCTGCCTGCCGATTCCAGGTCACACACCGCTGGCGGTGTTAGGCGCGATCTACTGGCGCCTGAACCTGCCGCTGGCAGCGGTCGCCGTCTGGTTCAACAATCCCTTCACCTTCGGTGCCATTTACTATTTCAGCTACCGGCTGGGCGCTGATTTGCTGCACCTCAAACCGCATCATTTCCCACCTCAACTATCGCTGAGCTGGATGCTAGGGGAATTTTCCCGCATCTGGGAACCGCTATGGCTGGGCTGTATTATCGTGGGCATGGTGCTTGCCATCATTGGTTATGTGATGCTCCACATTGCCTGGCAGCTATCCATCCGCCTGCGCTGGTACCGCCGCCAGCAAGCACGCGCTCACAGCAACACCATCAAATAATCCCGGCCTGAGAAGCGCAATCAGGCACGCAATACGCCGTCCTCCAAATGCAGCACCCGCTGCATGCGCTCCGCCAATCGCAAGTCATGGGTCACCAGCACCAGACTGGTGTTGAGGTCGCGATTAAGTTCCAGCATGAGTTCGTAAACCTGCTCGCCGGTACGCGCGTCTAGGTTGCCGGTGGGTTCGTCGGCCAGCACCGCCGCCGGTCTATGGATCAACGCGCGTGCCACGGCGGCTCGCTGGCGTTCACCGCCGGATAATTGGCCCGGCTTGTGGTGCAAGCGTTTGCCCAAACCGACGCGTTCCAACAGGCTCTTGGCCCGCTGCCGGGCTTCCGCCACCTGCACACCGCCGATCAGCAGCGGCATAGCCACGTTTTCCATCGCCGTGAATTCTGGCAGCAGATGGTGAAACTGATACACGAAACCCACAGCGCGATTGCGCAATAAACCGCGGGCGGCATCATTCAGACGGTTGATGGGTTCGCCTGCCACCCGGATTTCGCCGCGCGTCGGCAGGTCCAGTCCCCCCAGCAGGTGCAGCAGGGTACTCTTGCCGGAGCCCGAGGCCCCCACGATGGCGATGCGTTCACCCGCCGCCACGGATAAGTCCGCGCCGTTCAACACTTCCACCACATTGCCGGTCTCGGTGAAATGCTTGACCAGGCCCTGACAATATATGACCGCCGCATTTGCGCCGTTGGCCACGCTGACAGCACCGGTGCTGTTATTCATATCGCAACGCCTCGGCCGGCTGGGTGTGAGCCGCCCGCCAGGCGGGATAGAGGGTGGCCAGGATCGTCAACACAAACGTCGAGATGGTGACCTTGAGTACATCACTGACATAGATATCCGAAGGCAGGTTACTGATGTAATAAACACTGGCGGGAAATATCTGCACATGGAAGGCATGCCGGGCGAATTCGAGAAGATTATTGACGTTATGCGCCAACAGAATGCCTAGAATCAGCCCCAGTAAGGTCCCCAGAAAACCGATCAGTGTCCCCTGCACAATGAATACACCCATGATGCCCTTGGGTGTCATGCCCAGGGTACGCAGAATGGCGATATCCGACTGCTTGTCCGTGACCGCCATGACCAGGACGATGATGATGCTGATGGCGGCCACCAAATCGATCAACGAAAGGATCACGAACATCACGGTTTTTTCTATGGCGATGGCGGTCCACAGATTCGCATTCTGTTGCGTCCAATCACTGATGTAATAATTGCCGTTGAACATCGTCACCAGCCGGCGCGCAATCTCCGGCGCCAGCAGGTTGTCGTCCAACTTGAGGCGCACACCGGTGACCGCGCTGCCCATGGCATAAAGTGTCTGGGCGTCCTTGAGGCTGATCAGCGCCAATGCACTGTCGTATTGATAAACGCCGGCGTAAAAGATTCCTGTCACCGTAAAGCGCCGCAGGCGTGGAATGATGCCCGCGGGTGTCACGTTGCCCTGGGAGATCAGCATGATGACCTTGTCGCCAGGCCCCACGCCCAGGGAATAGGCCAAGTCTTTGCCGAGGATGATGTTATAGCTGCCCGGCTTGAGATCATTGAGGCTGCCGCTGATGAGCTTTTTGCCCACATCCGAAACCCTGGTATCGTCACCGGGGAGGATGCCGCGCACCACGGTGCCGCTCATGTTGGCGCCATTAGCGAGCATGGCTTGGTCTTCTATGTAAGGCGCCGCGCCGGTCACATGCGGCATACCCTGTACTTTTTGCATCACCGATTGCCAATCAGTGAGCTTGCCCGCGAAGCTGGATATGGTAACGTCGGATACCATGCCCAGGATGCGTGTGCGCAACTCATTCTGAAAACCATTCATCACGGATAACACCGTGATGAGCGCCATCACGCCGATAGCAATCGCTATCATGGACATGGACGAAATGAAGGAGATGAACTGGTTGCGGCGCTTGGCGCGAAAATAGCGCAAGCCCACAAACAGCGGCAGCGGTCGAAACATGGGCGTGCATTAAAACACAAAAGGATGGCTTATTCGATATTCACGGGCACCCGCCGGTACAGCACCAGTTCCTCGGGCGTGACGCGCGCCACACATGCACAGACTTCCACACCACGTTGCAGGGCTTGCCGCAGGATCTGTCCATACACCCGATCAATGGCATCGGCGGGACGGACTTCCCGCACATCATCCCGCTGCACGCAAAAACACAGCATGGCGCGCTGGCCGTATTGCACCTTGCGCATCAACTCCCGCAAATGGCGGCTGGCACGCTCACTGATGGTATCCGGGAACAGCGCTACTCCGCCGTTTACGGCAGCCGTGACGTTTTTTACTTCCAGGTAACAGTCGGCTTGGGAGGCGTGACCGGACAATAGAAAATCCACCCGCCAGCCCGGAGCGACGGTTACTTCAGCCCGGAGTTCGGTATAGCCCTTAAGTCCCGGGATAAGGCCTGCGCCAATGGTTCCACGTACCAGGCCGTTGCTGCGGCCGGTATGGATGCCCACCAGCACGCCGGCCTCGACCTCCACCAATTCCCAGGTCCAGGGGTACTTACGGGCCGGGTTTATCGCCAGACTCAGCCACGCGCGGCTACCGGGCCGGTCGCAGCCCAGCATGGCGCCGGTATTGGGGCAATGGACCGTGAGGCGCTGACCGTCGGGAAATTCCATATCCGCCAGGAAACGCTTATAGCGGCGCAGCAGCCGGGCCTCCGCTAACGGCGACTCAAATCGCACGAGAGGGCCTGATGAGCCGGCTTCTCAAGGAAATCATGTAAGCTGGTGCCCTAAAAGACTTTTTAGCCATATATTCCGGTGCTATATTAAGATGACTACTTGGACCGGGGGAGACCCGATATGGGGCGTTATCTTCGACTTGCCATCCTGATCGCCGGCCTGTGGGTTTGCGCCGCTGTAACCATGGCGGATAACCCGGCCGCCTCGGCTCCGTCAGCCCCGGCCGCTACCACCGCCACCCATGCCTTGGATGCCGCCACGGCGGCTCAACCGGCAGCTGCACAAGCCACGGTTACGGCGCCAGTCGCAACCACGGCCATGTCAGTACCGGCGGCGTCTACAGCCCCAGCGAGCACCAGCGCCGCCATGCCGGCACCGGCAAGATCCGGCCCCTCCCTGCCCACCCGTGGCATGAACATGGCGAATGTAGAACATATTTTCGGCACACCCCAGGAAAAGCTTCCGGCAGTTCCGGACCCCGGCAGCAAACTGCATCCACCCATCACCCGCTGGATCTACCCGGACTATGTGGTGTATTTCGAATACAATTACGTCGTGCATACAGTGCTAAAAAAACATCCCTTCGCGGACCGCGGCCATCGCGGCAACTGAGCGCCTGTTACCAAGGATCCACGAAAGCGCCCGGCAGAAGCCGGGCGCTTTGTATCTGACGCCATCTTATGAGTATCCGATACCACTTGTCTCCCGAATGGGCGCCCCAAAGCGGCGTCATGCTCACCTGGCCACGCAGCGACGGAGACTGGAGCCCGGATTACGCCTCCGTGGAAGGTTGCCATACCCAGCTTGCCAAAGAGATCAGTCTGCGGGAACACGTGGTCGTTACCTGCATGGATGGGTTGCATGCCGACAAAATCCGTCGCCTGGTGAAAAATGCCGGCGGACGCATCGAGCGGCTGCACCTGTTCGCGCTGCCCTCCAACGATGCCTGGGCCCGGGATCATGGTCCCATCACGGTGTTGAAAGACGGCAGGCCCACGCTGCTGGATTTCATCTTCAACGGTTGGGGTAATAAATACCCCCATGGCTGTGATGACGAAATTACCCGCAAACTGCATAGCCTCGGGGCCTTCGGTGCCATCCCCCTGGAAAGTTTCCAGCTGGTATTGGAAGGCGGCAGCATTGAGGTGGACGGCACCGGCACGCTGCTGACCACGGAAAGCTGCCTGCTCAACCCCAATCGCAATCCTCACCTGCAACGAAAACAGATCGAATCGGAACTGCGGCGTCTGTTTGGGGTGGATCGCATCCTGTGGCTCAAACACGGCGCCATTGACGGCGACGATACCGACGGCCACATCGATACCCTGGCGCGTTTCTGCGATCCACACACCATTGCCTACCAGACTTGTGATGATAAAAACGACCCCCATTTTACAGAGCTCAAGGCCATGGAAGACGAACTGTGCGGCTTGCGTCGCCAGGACAACCAGGCCTATACGCTGGTGCCGCTGCCCTGGCCGGCTGCGGTGCACGATCACACCGGCCGGCGCTTGCCCGCAACCTATGCCAATTTCCTCATCATCAACGGCGCAGTGCTGGTGCCGACCTATAATGATGCGGCCGATGCGGCGGCTCTGGCGGCCCTCAAGCCGGTGTTCCCCGGACGCGAGATCCTGCCAATCATGTGCCGGCCGTTGATTTACCAGTACGGTAGTCTGCATTGCGTCACCATGCAGTTCCCAGCAGGTGTGATTCCGGAAATTAACTTAAGGAATCTCTGCAAAAGTTCGTTGTCTGAGTATCTGATCTGTAATTGGGAAGTAACACGATGAAGCAGCAAAGTTTTGCGAGCGCGGCATGGGAAACGAAACGCAAAAAGACGCGGCGCGAGGTATTTTTGGAGGA
>DAHUYB010000031.1 GCA_027315405.1 Gammaproteobacteria bacterium
GAAGATAGAAAATGATGCAAATGCCACAGGAATCGCAGCATGAAACACCTGAAACGGTGCGAAACCACACTTCGCGACTGTAGACCCTCGTCCTTGGCGCAAGGTGATGTGATTTTATCAAGTTGTGCAGAGCTTCCCTAAAGATGATAGTCCCAGCGGATCGATATTTATAGTGGGATTTTCACCCGCATATGCATAGGCATTGACCCCGCCCGCAAACCCAATCGGATCCTCGCTGATGAATCGCGAATAGATCGGGCTGTAATACCGCGCCCGGTTGTAATAGAGCCCGTCACCGTCATTCTCCCGGCCGGTGTACTGGAGAGCATTGGTATTGCTCGTACCGCTCGCAGTTGTGTTGCCGTAAGGTTCATAGCTGTAACTGGTGGTGATGGTGCCGGATGAATTCGTCAGCGCCAACGTCGAACCGAGATTGTCAGCGAGATAGCTCTCGGTGCCGCCACTGTCACTGCGGCTCAGGGTTTCATCTATGCCGGCGCCGGTCAGATAGTTCACGGTCGGGGTGGTTCCGTTCAGCTCCTGTTCGATATTCAGGCCATCGTAGAGGAAATTGGTCGCTGTGCCGTTGATGGTTTTGCTCTCGCGTCTGCCCGAGGCGTCGTATACAAAGCTCGCTGTGGTGCCGCCCACGATTCCGGTCAACTGGTTTCGGGTGTTCCAGGTGTAAGTATTGGTTCCATCCCCGGTGAGATTGCCGTCAACGTCGTAGCTTAAGCTGGTGCTACCCCAGTTGGTCAGCCGATTATTGGCGTCATAGCTGGCACTCGCCAAGGCCGCCGGCAGGTTGGTCACATCCAGCGTCCCGCCGCGGCTGACGATTTCACCGTCTGCGTTGTAACCATAGGTCATTGTATCTATGGTAGTACTGCTCAGCGTGTATGTCAGGCCCGTGAGTTCGTTGGCGTTATCAAAGCCATAGGTCAGTTTAATCCCGTTCGGCAGCGTCAGCGTGGTCCGGCGGCTGGCATTGTCGTAGGCAATGCTGACACTGCTGCTCCCCTGGGTGATGGACAACAGCCGGTCGGCATTGTCATAGGCCAGAAGTGCTTAAGATCCCGGGTCAGTCACAATTTTCGTGAGCCTCAGTCCATTTTAAGCGGTGCATGTTTTGTTACAGCATCGAGCAACGTTTGGAATCCAGTCAATGTGCTTCCAAAGCGAAGTACTTTTCCATTGCACAATGTTACTGTCAGTTGCTGCCCATTCTTTGTTTTAATAAGCTTCGTATTCATCATGTCAGAAAATACGATGACCCGGGAACCAAATGTACGAACAGCCAAGCAGTCGGCTTTAACGGTTACCAAATAGTTTAAAATATAGACCAGAATTACAAAAACTGAGCACGCCATACTAAAAAATATAACATACGCGGCAATTGAGACGTTTTCCCCTAGTGCTGCACTGACATAGGGAAGCGCTACAAGAACAAGGACAGACAGGGCAACTAGAACTTTAAGCGTGGCTGGGTAGCCGTGGACTGTCTCAACAGAATCATCTCTGGTTTTGATCATTTGCCTTATAGGTCGTAATGGATTGTTTTTTGCGTGTGTCCTAAGTTGACGTAATAGCGCGCGCATTGATAACGATACAATAACCCAGATAAGGATAACGCCCAGTATGGCGTAAACTGAAGCAGGAATAAGCATTTCCCCATGCCGCGTTAGATAGGCTTGTAATTTCACAAGACCAAAAGCTAACGCCGCCGCGAGGATGGCTGTTCGCAATGCAAGCCAAAATATGGTCAGTTTCAAGGTCCTCTCCCACAAGGGCAATTATTACCAGCTGTAAGTCCAGCAGCCACGGCTGCTCCGACTGCGCCACTCGCCGCTCCAATTGCGCCGCCTTCAACCGCGCCCGCTGCCGCTCCTCCGGCAATACCATCAAGAGCAGGTGCAACTGCACCTCCGGCTGCGCCGCCAATGGTAGATCCAATCGGGCCACTCACCGAGTCTGGGGCGCCAAGCTGTTGCGCCCCGTAAGATGCGGCACCGCCAACCGCGCCACCGACCACACCACTTATGGGTGCGTTCAAGCCTTCGGCACCTCCTCCCACGGCGCCAAGTGCAACTTGGTTTCCCAGCGCTGGGCTAGAGAAATAGCCGATAGCTCCTCCAGCAACTCCGCCAACAAAGGCACCCGCCAAAATCCCGACGGGACCCAACTCAGCAAGAGCGGCCCCACCCGCTAAAGCCCCGCTGGCAGAACCGGCGATGCCATTGATTGCAGCGGCGGAAAGGCAATAAAGCCCCAGTGGGTCTGCGTAGTTGACTGGATTTCCAAAAACGTAGGCATACGTGTTGATTCCGCCAATTAAGCCCATTTGATCGCTACTGATAAATCTCTCGTATGTGGGGCTGTAATACCTCGCCCGGAAGTAATAGAGACCCGTGCCATCATTCTCCCGCCCGGTGTACTGGAGGGCATTGGTGCTGCTCGTACCGCTCGCCGTGGTGTTGCCGTACGGCTCATAGCTGTAGCTCGTGCTGATGGCGCCAGAACTGCTGGTCAGCGCCAGCGTCGAGTCGAGGTTATCCGTGAGATAGCTCTCGGCTCCGCCACTGTCCGTGCGGCTGAACGTCTCATCTATATTCTCCCCGGTCAGATAGTTCACCGTCGGTGTCGTTCCGTTCAGCTCCTGCTCGATGTTCAGGCCATCGTAGAGGAAATTGGTCGCCGTACCGTTGATGGTCTTGCTCTCGCGTCTTCCAAGGGCATCACAGAGAAAGCTCGCCGTGGTTGATCCACTGATGCCGGTCAACTGGTTTCGGGTGTTCCAGGTGTAGGTATTGGTGCCGTCGCCGGTCAGATTGCCGTTCATGGATATTCGCTCTGACCCTATTCCCTCCTTTATCTGTGCGCTTTTCTGTCATCCACAACATGTGGATGCATTTTTCGCCATCGGGTCAAATATTTTGAATAGTTCATATACACATCGCCAAGTCCACCAGGCACAGCCACCCCAATAATGATGGTGATTACTCTTAGCCACCAATTAAGGGCATTCCAATGCAAAGATAGGTACGTTATGGTTGCTAACCAACAAACTAGAATGATCCAAGCGATAACGAGATACACACGAAATCTTGATCGAGTCATTGGCGTTTTGATAGATTGCTTATCGGGTTCTGACTTCATAATCGATATTAAATTATTTGCACATACCAGTTTTGCTCTGATCACAAGGTGTGAATGCAGGATTTATCAAAGAACCGACAATAACTCCACCTTCAAAAGCCGCCGATGCAAATGCGGTGGTCATAACCCAATTTGCACCAATTAGAATGACGACTTCTCCTGGGGGGAACACTGCTGCACCACCCGTCGACATGCTACCAAAGCCGTTACTCATCCACGCAAATAAAGTAGTGCCTCCCCACAAGTCGGCTACGGAACTACTGATCAAAAGATTTGAGCCTCGCCTTAGAAGGTTACCGAACTCATTATTTGTTTCGTTAAAGTTATCAAACGCCCTCTTTAAATAGGAATCACGGCAACTAAAGCCCAATGGGTCTAATTCATTTATTGGATCGGCAAGCGAGTATTCATAAAGATCGTTATCACCTCCTGAGGAAGGGGTGACTAACCGGTAACCTTGACTATAAAATGCGCCAATTATTCCAATCGGATCCTCGCTTATGAACCGGCTATAGGTTGGACTGTAATACCTCGCCCGGTTGTAATAGAGTCCCGTGCCATCATTCTCCCGACCGGTGTACTGCAGTGCGTTTGTACTGCTGGCACCGCTGGCCGTGGTATTTCCATAGGGCTCATAGGTATAGCTCGTCTGAATGGCGCCCGCGCTTGTCGTCAGCGCCAGCGTCGAGCCCAGATTG
>DAHUYB010000036.1 GCA_027315405.1 Gammaproteobacteria bacterium
TAGAAAATGATGCAAATGCCACAGGAATCGCAGCATGAAACACCTGAAACGGTGCGAAACCACACTTCGCGACTGTAGACCCTCGTCCTTGGCGCAAGGTGATGTGATTTTATCAAGTTGTGCAGAGCTTCCTTAACATGACAAAACAGAAAGCTCTTGCAGTGGGTCTGGTGCAGCAAAGCTGCAGCGCTGATCGCGGCCGTAACCTTGCGGCGAGTATCAAAGGCATCCGTCAAGCCGTCGAACGCGGTGCCAAACTAGTGTTGTTGCAGGAGTTGCACACCGGCCTGTATTTCTGCCAGGCGGAAGACACTGGGATATTTGATCTGGCTGAGCCCATTCCCGGCCCATCCACAAAAGAACTGGGCGCAGTGGCTAAAGAACTTGGCGTAGTCATCGTCGCTTCATTATTCGAGCGGCGCACGGCAGGCATCTATCACAATACCGCGGCGGTCATCGAGAACGACGGCACTCTGGCCGGCATCTACCGCAAGATGCACATCCCGGACGATCCCGGCTATTCCGAGAAATTTTATTTCACCCCCGGAGATCTGGGGTTCCATCCAATTCAGACCTCCGTGGGCAAATTAGGCGTGCTGGTGTGCTGGGATCAGTGGTATCCGGAGGGCGCCCGTTTGATGGCGCTGGCGGGTGCGGAACTGCTGCTCTACCCTACCGCCATCGGCTGGACCGACGAAGACGATACGGCTGAACAGGCCCGCCAGCGGGATGCCTGGATCACCATTCAGCGGGCCCATGCGGTGGCCAACGGCCTGCCGGTAATGGTGTGCAACCGCATGGGCGTCGAGAAAGACCCATCCGGCCGCAGCAGTGGCATCCGTTTCTGGGGTTCGAGTTTCATCTGCGGCCCCCAGGGGGAGATCCTGGCGCAAGCCGCTACCGATAGCTCCAGCGTGCTGACCACCGACGTGGACTTGGCGCGTTCCGAAGCCGTGCGCCGCATCTGGCCCTATCTGCGAGATCGGCGCATTGACGCTTACGGTGACTTGCTAAAACGCTTCCGCGATTAGGTTTATACAAACCGGCAAGGGATTGCCGCCATAAATTTTACAGCCTCACCCCGCGCGACGGGGTGGGTGCATTTGTGTATTTGAAATCCATGAATAAGCGCCTTCTGACAAGCCCATTGCCCAACACCGCACATCCTCTAATGCGCTGGGGGCGTCTGTACGGCAGCAGCGCCAGCCTGGCCTTGGCCGAAGCTGCGCAACAAGCTGATGCGCCGCTGCTGTTGGTAACACCCACGACCCGCGAAGCCGAGCGCATGCTGGCGGAACTGCGTTTCTATCTCGGCAAGGAGGCGCTGCCGGTGACATTTTTCCCGGACTGGGAAACGCTGCCCTACGACACCTTCTCCCCTCATCAGGACATCATCTCCGAGCGTCTTGCCACGCTCGCACTGTTGCCTGATATGCGCCGCGGGGTAATGATCGTCGCCGCAGCCACCCTAATGCAACGCTTACCGCCGCCTGCTTACATAGCGGGCAACGCTTTCCTGCTCAAAGTGGGGGAACGGCTGGACCCGGAAACCATGCGTCAGCGGCTCACCGCCGCCGGCTACGCCTCCGTCCCGCAAGTCATGGAGCATGGCGAGTTCGCGGTGCGCGGCGCCTTGCTGGATATCTTTCCCATGGGCAGCCCCACGCCCTTCCGCATTGATCTCTTTGATGAAGAAATCGAAAGCATCCGCCGTTTCGACCCCGAAACCCAGCTATCTCAGGAACCGTTCCTGGAAATACGGCTGCTGCCGGCACGCGAGTTTCCCCTGGACGAAGACGGCATCCGCGGATTCCGCCAGCGTTATCGTGCGCGTTTCGAAGGCGACCCGCAGAAAAATCCTGTCTATCGCGACGTCAGCAACGGTCTTGCCCCCGCCGGTATCGAATACTATGCGGCGCTATTTTTTGATCAAAGCGCCGACTTTTTCGATTACTTGCCAACCAATACAATCGTCGCCTTGCTGGAGGATATCCACGGAGCTGCCGCACAAACCTGGATGCAGATCGCGGAGCGTTACGAACAGTACCGTCACGATATCCAACATCCGCTGTTGCGCCCCGATGAACTATGGCTGCCGCCGGAAACCATTGAAACCGCACTAGTCTCACGACCGCGCATCCAGCTTCAGAACTTTGAATTCCCGGATAAGGACGCCATGAATTTTTCCACCGCCGTGCCGCCGCCACTCAGAGTGGAAAGCCGTGCCGCAGAACCGGTGGAGAAACTGCTGCAGTTTCTCCAGAATTTCCCGGGCCGCGTGCTGTTCGCGGCGGAATCCGCCGGTCGGCGTGAATATCTGCTGGAACTGCTGACGCGTCGCGACCTGAATCCAGTATCCGTGGAGGATTGGCCAACGTTTCTCGACAGCGATGCCCGTGTCGCCTTGTGCATCGCGCCCTTGGAACGCAGCCTATTGCTGACGGAAGCCGGGATTGCCCTCATCGCCGAAGAACAACTATTCGGCCAGCGCACCCATCAATCGAACCGGCGCAGCAGCAGCCGCGATCCTGAAAACATCATCCGTGATCTGGCGGCGCTTGCGGAAGGCGCGCCAGTGGTGCACCAGGAACACGGGGTTGGCCGTTATCTGGGCTTGCAGCTTCTGGAACTGAACGGCATCGAGACCGAATTCCTGATGCTGGAATACGCCGGCGGCGACAAGCTCTACGTGCCGGTTTCTTCCTTGCACCTCATCACCCGGTACAACGGCAGCGCGCCGGACACCGCACCTCTACACCGCCTAGGCAGCGATCAATGGCTCAAGGCCAAGCGACGCGCCGCCGAGCAGGTCAGGGACGTGGCAGCGGAACTGTTGGATATTTATGCGCGCCGCGCCGCCCGCGAGGGCCACTCTTTCAAATTCGCTGAATTGGATTACCAGGCGTTCGCCGAGGACTTTCCCTTCGATGAAACCCTGGACCAGTTCACCGCCATTAACAACGTTATCAGTGACATGACCAAGGGCATACCCATGGATCGGGTGGTATGCGGCGACGTCGGTTTTGGCAAGACCGAAGTCGCCTTGCGCGCCTCGTTCGTGGCGGTTCAAGGGGGCAAACAGGTGGCGCTGCTGGTACCCACCACCCTCCTGGCCCAGCAACACGCCCAGACCTTCCACGATCGCTTCGCCCACTGGCCGGTGCGTATCGAGGTACTGTCACGTTTCCGCACCGGCAGCCAACAACACGCGGTCATGCAGGACATCGCCGCCGGCAGCGTCGACATCGTTATCGGAACCCATGCGTTACTGCGGGACGAACTGAAGTTCAAAGACCTGGGTCTGGTCATCATTGACGAGGAGCACCGCTTCGGCGTGCAACACAAGGAACAACTCAAGAAACTTCGCGCTCAGGTGGACATGCTGACACTCACTGCCACGCCCATTCCCCGCACTCTCAACATGTCGCTGGCGGGCCTGCGGGAGCTGTCCATTATCGCCACCCCACCGGTCGAACGCTTGGCGGTCAAGACTTTCGTCAGCGAGTGGCAGGATGCGCTCATTCGGGAGGCCTGCCTGCGGGAGATCAAACGCGGCGGACAAGTGTATTTCGTACACAATAGCGTGGAAACCATAGAAAAAACCGCCGCCAACCTTGCCAAGCTGGTGCCCGCTGCCGAGGTGCGCATCGCCCACGGCCAGATGCGCGAACGTGAACTGGAACAGGTGATGCTGGATTTTTATCACCGGCGCTTCAACGTGCTGGTATGCACCACCATCATCGAAAGCGGCATTGACGTACACAGCGCCAACACTATCGTCATCCAGCGCGCCGATAAGTTTGGTTTAGCGCAATTGCACCAGTTGCGTGGCCGTGTGGGCCGTTCGCACCACCGTGCTTATGCTTACCTCATTATCCCGCCCAGAAGTTTACTCACGCCGGATGCCTTGAAACGCCTGGAAGCCATCGAGTCCCTCGAGGAATTGGGCGCGGGCTTCACACTGGCTACCCATGATCTGGAGATACGTGGTGCAGGGGAATTATTGGGCGATGAACAAAGCGGTCAGATCCATGAAGTGGGGTTTAGCCTCTATACGGAACTGCTGGAACGTGCGGTGCGCGCTCTTAAATCCGGCAAAGCCGTGGATCTGGATGCGCCCCTGGATCACGGTCCGGAAATTGATTTGCACATGACGGCGCTGCTGCCCGCCGATTACATTGACGATGTTCATCTGCGTCTTACGCTTTATAAGCGCGTCGCCAGCTGCAAAACCGATGAACAACTCAGGGATTTACAGGTAGAAATGATTGATCGATTCGGACTTCTGCCGCCGGCTGCCAAGATCCTGTTCCGCATTGCGGAACTCAAGCTCAAGGCTTCGGCCCTGGGGGTACGCAAAATTGAGGCCGGACCCACGGGCGGCCGCCTGCTGTTCAATGACCGGCCCAATGTGGACCCGGATACCGTGATCCGGCTGATCCAGCAGCAGCCACAGCACTACAAACTGGATGGCAGCAACCGCCTGCGATTCCTGCTGGACCTCGATGATCCCGAGCGTCGCATTAACTCGGTGCAAGTATTGATTGAGACACTGGCGCGCAAAGCGGCGTCTTGAGATTCTCAGTGCGCGTCATTGCGAGCGCATCATCGACTTGCGTACGTGCTGAGCGTAGGTGATGCGTCTCAATTTGCACCTTTCGATTTCACGCCTGCGGCGCTACGCGCAGGGCGAACGGGAAGTACTCGAACGTGTTCAGCCCAGGGTGGCGGTGGTGTATTTCTTCGAGAGCGTTTCGAAGCGCGAGTCGCCGTGCAGCGGCTTGTACATCGGGTTGACGGCGAGGTCGTTGCAGCCGACGGGATCGGCCGGGCAGTAACTTTCCAGCAGATTCAGCGCTGGCCCATTGTCGCCGAGCGCGAGGTAAAGCTGTATCAGATTTCCCCTGACATCCTGATTCGACTGGTGGCGGGCGAGCGCCTTAAGCGCCGTGAGCGCCTGCGGGCGGAGTGTGGGATCGCCGAGAGCTTGATAAGCCAAGCGACCGGTATTCACTTGTTCCTGATCCATGGGCGATGCGGGTTTCACGAGATCGAAGGCCGCGACCATCTTGTCGTACTGCTTCACCTGCTGGTAGGCAAAGGCTAAGTAAAACGCGCTGTCCACTACCTTGGGATCGAGCTTGAGCAGGGCTTCGGTCGCCTCGATCTCCTGCGCCCAGCCACCCAAGTCCAGCGCGTAAACCGCGACATTGTTCCAGGCGGTTTCATTGGCGGGGTCGATCCGCGTGGCTTCTTGTTCTTCCGCCAGCGCCTGTTTTAGCGGTAGTGTGTTGCCGTAATCGAGATGCGCGCTCACATTGCTGGGGTCGAGCTGCAACGCCTTCTCGTAATCCGCGCGTGCCTTGGCGATGTCGGGTGGGTCGCCACTGTTCTCCGCGTTACCCAACGCCACCCAGGCACTGGCGTTGTGCGGGTCAAATTTGAGTGCCTGTTTCGCTTCCGTGCGGATCGCCGGCAGCGTGGTTTTGAGCGGCAGGTCGGAGAGTTCGGTCAGGGTGAAAAGTACGCGGGAGAGCAGCGCATGCGCATCGGCGTAATTGGGATCGAGCGCGGTCGCCTGCTCGAAATCCTGGCGCGCGGCGGCGAGGCTCGCAGAGTCTTGGGACTCCATCAACGCGCGACCCTTAAGCACCAGTTCATGGGCTTCGGGGTTGGCGGTACCTCCGGCCGACAGATCTGCCTCGGCAAACTTCAGCTTCAGCGCGTTGGCGATGGCTGCGGAAACCTCATCCTGCACCTTGAAGATGTCCTTGAAGGAGCCGTCGTAGTGCGCCGACCAGAGTTCATAGCCGGTGACGGTGTTGACCAGCTCGGCGGTGATGCGCACCTCGTCGTCCTCGCGCAAAAGGCTGCCGTGCAGGAGATCGGCGACATTCAATTGCTTGCCAATCTCCATGGCGGTTTGATGGGTACGGCGAAGAGTGGAAGCGGTATCCCAGGCGATCACGCGCAGATCGGGGTTCTGGCCCAACGCACCGGTCAATTCCTCGGTGATGCCGTCGCTGAAATACTGCTGCTTGGGATCCCCGCTCAAGTTCTGGAATGGCAGCACCACCAGTGTGTCGGCGGGTGGATTGAATACAGGTGCGGCTGGCTTAGCAATGCCCCGCTCCGCCGTCTGTACCGAGGCCAGGCGGGCTTCATGACGCCGCCCCAGATGCCAGGCGAACATGCTCGAAACCACGGCGGCAATCACCACGGCTACCGAGAGTGTCGCGCCGAGCTTCCAGTGGATCTTTTGCCACGCGCTGTACTTGGCCGGATCTTTGGGTTTGATCAGCATCCAGGCGAGCACCACCGTCACCGGAAAACCCGCTGCCAGAATGATGATCGTCGCCGGGAATACCCGGCTCCAGCCGAAGGCCGGCAGCACCCGGCTCAGCAACTGGATCAGGAACCCGGCCACAACCGCATACGCCACCGCCGCGCCGTAGAGATGGTGCTGCTTCAGGCGCACGAAGAAACTCGGCTGGTGATTGCTGGATTCCACGGCTCGCCGGTTAGCTGGGTGGGGAGTGCGCGCGATGGTACCAGAACCCCAAGCCCAAGATACACCAACCGCAGACTATAATGAGGACGCGCTAATCTCGGGATGCCCATATGAAAACACCGCGCCTGCTTTCATGGCTCGCTGCATTGCTGCTTGCGATTCTGCCGCCGGTGGCATTGGCGGTGCCACCGCCGACGACGCCTGCGACCAGCGCCTCACCCACGCCCGCACCCAATTGGTACGACGTGGAGCTCATTGTCTTCCGCAATACCGATCCGAACGCTGGTGCCCTCGAAACTTGGCCGCCGCATCCTGGCACCCCGGATTGGTATAGTGCCGTGCCGCCCAACCCTGTTGACAGTGGATTACCCTATATGCTGCTTCCATCCTCAAGCTTCAGGCTGTCGAGCGATTGGCAGAAACTCGCGCACTCCTCTGAGTATCAGCCCCTGCTGCAGGTGGCCTGGACCCAACCGGCCATTGATCGTGCCAGTGCCCCCTTCGTGCGCATCGGCGTGCCACCACCGGCTGCACCCGCCGCCGGCACCTCCTTGGCCCCTGCCGCCGCAACCAGCGCCGCACCCGGCACACCGGTTTATGGCACCGCCAGGCTCAGCACCACCGGTCCTTATCTGCACTTCGATTTAGATCTGGTGTGTCGCGGCACACCGGCAAAAGCCAGCATACCCGATGCCTCGCAACCACCCGCATCGGGAAATGTCACGCCGCTGCTCCAGTGGTACCGGCTGACACAGGACCGTCGCATCGATGCCGGTAAACTGAATTATTTCGATCAGCCTTTGTTTGGAGTACTGTTGCTGGTAACGCCAAGCAAAGGGCAATAATAATTCCGGCTATGCCGCAAGTGTTTTTGCAGCGCCTCAAATACCCTGCCAACTGCGTTGAAACGGTCAGATTTCCAATTTAAAGTCGCTACTGGCGTAATGACGTTCAAGGGCGGCGCGTGCCTCGCGCCATTCACGGCTGGAATGCAGCTCTTTCCGGGAAATTTCCTTGCGGCTGCGGAGCCGCGACAAACGCCATTGACTCATAGGGTTTTTATAATCACCCATGGCCTGAATGATGCTGATTACGCCACTGCGGCTGTTGCACACAGGCAGCATGTCACAACCGGCATCCAGCGCCGCTAGGGCTCGCTTCACATAGTCGCCGGCACCGGCGGCGCCACGCATGCTCAGATCATCGCAAAAAACGACACCCTCAAAGCCAAGACGCCTGCGCAGCTCACTCTCCACCCAACGCTGTGAAAAGCTTGCAGGTTGCGCATTCACGATCGGATAAACCACATGCGCCATCATGACTGCCGCTAATTCGAGGCGGATAAGACGTTCGTAAGGTTTGAGATCATGATGGCGGATATCCGCCAGCGACCGTCCATCCACCGGTAATAGATGATGGGAATCCCCGCGCACCGCTCCGTGACCGGGAAAATGTTTGGCGGTAGCCGCCATACCGGCACGTCGCATGCCGAGAACCCAAGCACGCCCCAACTCACCCACCACCTCCGCTGCATGATGGAAAGCCCGATCCCCGATCACGCTGCTTACCCCGTAATCCAGGTCCAGCACCGGCGCAAAACTGATATCCACCCCCACGGCGCGCAGTTCAGCCGCCATCAGCCAGCTACTGCTTTCCGCAAGCCGGCAGCTCATATTCGCGTCTTGATCGTGAAGTCGTCCAAACAATCGCGCCGGCGGTAACAGAGTGAAGCCATCACGAAAGCGCTGCACGCGGCCACCCTCCTGATCTACCGCCACCAGCAGTGGCGGCATGCGCAGAGCGTGGATGCTCTGAATCAGTTCAGTGAGTTGGTCGGGGTCCGTGTAATTACGAGTAAAGAGAATGACACCGCCCACCAATGGATGATTCAAAAGCTCCCGATCCCCGCTTGTGAGTTCAATTCCGGCTACATCTACCATCAATGGACCAATGCTCATGCCGAACTCCCGGCATGCGCGAATACCGCCATGGATTCCACGTGGGCGGTGTGCGGAAACATATCCAATACTCCGGCCGACAGTAATTGATAGCCGCGCGCATGCACCAGAAAACCGGCATCGCGCGCCAAGGTCGCTGGATGGCAGGAGATATATACGATGCGTTGCGGCAATTTGCTGCCTAAGCCCGTGAGTATTTCCCGGGCTCCAGCCCGGGGTGGGTCCAACAGCAGACGATCATAGGGTAACTGTTGCCACACGACACCCTGTTGATCAGCAAATAAATCTGTCCGATAAAATCTGATATTTGTCAGGCCATTGCGTTCGGCATTAGCGCGAGCCCGGACCACTAATCCCGGTTCGCTTTCGATACCTGCCACCTCATTTGAAACCCTCGCCAGCGGCAGGGTGAAATTGCCTAGGCCGCAGAATAGGTCCAGCACGCGATGTTGCCGCTCCACCTGCAACTCTTCGATGGCGCGCTTCACCAACTGTCGGTTGATTTCGTCGTTTATTTGGATGAAATCGGTGGGCTCAAAAGTGATTTCCGCATTCCAGTCTGGCAGACTGTAATTCAGGCTTGTGCGTTCTGTGCCAAGTGGAATGGTGTTGTCTTGCTTGCCTGGCTGTAGATAGAAATACAAAGCATGAGTCTGCTCGAATTCAGACAGTTTTATACGATCCATCCTGTCAGGTTGCGACAAGATACGCAGCACCAGTATGGTCGCGTTGTTCCCTACCGCAACCTCAATCTGAGGAATTCGTTCAGCGATGGTCAGATTGCCTATCAATACGGCAAGAGACTCGATCAGATTTCCGATTCTCGGATGCAAGGTTTCGCAGTGCCGTATTTTGACGACATGTTTGCTGTGCTGCTCCACGAAACCCACGTGTACTTGTCCTGGCGAAGGCCCCCGGTGTACCGAAAGGCGTGCGCGCCGCCGATAGCCCCACACAGGACCGGTAAGCGGCGGTAGAATTGCCTGCGGTTGTACCTGGCCGATGCGTTTAAGGTTATCAAGCAGGGTTTGTTGTTTTGATGTTATCTGTGCGGCTGGGGCAAGATGTTGCAAGGCACAGCCACCACAGACGCCAAAATGCTCGCACTGAGGCGGCACACGCTCACTCGATTTGTTATGGATATTCAGCAGGCGGGCTTCATCGTACGCACGCCGGCGGCGAACAATGTGGAAGTCCACGTCCTCTCCAGGCAGCGCCCCCTCGATAAACACAGCCTTACCGTTGATGCGGACAATGCCGCGGCCGTCATGAGATAGGGTCTCCACTTGCCCCCGGGATACGGGGTTAGACACACCGCTTCGCACAATCTGCCGCAAACCCATCAGGCACCCGTCGGTTGATCAAATGCGGGGGACCATGCAGTCAAGAACTCATTGAGGTGCGGTTTATTCGCATGGCTGAGCGTCTTCCGTACCCGTGCGCATTCATCAAGATAGCGGCCCTGCTCAAGTCGGCCGCGCATCAATTCAAAACGCAGATATATAAGATAGGTGTTTAGGGTGTCGGTCTCACAGTAATCGCGGATACGCTCAATCTCCCCAGCCAAATACGCATCCCAGACTTTGCTGCCATGCATACCCAGTTTTCCGGGCAACCCCAGCATCTGGGCGATCTCGTCCAGCGGTGCGGCGCTGCGCAACTGAAACCCGGCAAGTACATCCATGAGATCGGTGTGCCGCCAATGGAAGCGGGACAGGTAATTGTTGTAGCGGAAGCCGGTCTCGGTTTCGCCCATTTCCCAATAACGCGGGGCAATAATGCCATGACGTAATGCCCGATAATGCAGCACCGGTAAGTCGAATCCACCACCGTTCCAAGAAACCAAGTCGGGCGTGAATTTTTCGATGCCTTCGTAGAAGCGGTTGATAATTTCCGCCTCGCCGGATTCCGGCACGCCCAAGGTCCAAAGTTTGAAATCTTCCCCGCGACGCAGGGCAATTGAAATTGCCGCGATACGATGCAAATGCAGCGGCAAAAATTCACTGCCACCGGTTTCCTGGCGGCGTTGCTGGAACATGGCACGCGCCGTGTCCTCATCCGACAGGCCTGCAAGCCCGTACAGACGCCGGCCAGCCTCCACATCCGGAATGGTCTCGATATCGAAGGCCAGAACGTTCATGCGCCACCTTGCAGTCGGGACTCGCAGTGTAGCAAACCCAGCGGCAATAGGTCGAAACCTTTGACCGCTACGTAGAAAAGCCGCACCATAACGACTCCAGAAAACCAATACCCCAACATACCGAAATCATGGATATACACGCACACACATCCCGATCGTCATGCCGCTTATGGCAGCACACTTAATCGTCATGGAATTGCACAATGATGCGGGTAAAAGGCTATTTACTGATGGCTTTAGCCCACATTGCAACAATTTCTCGGCCAATACTCTCAACTTTATGTACATGCAACTCATGCTGTTCAGCAGCATGTCACAACAACAGGAAGTTATGCCATGATCCGCGACTGGGGTATCCGCAGCCGCGTTTTGCTTTTGGCGCTCGTGCCAGTGGTATGTCTTGGATTTGTACTGGGCACATACTTAACGCGTGTTCGTGTATATGATTTACATGCCTCAGAACAAGCCCTCGGGGATACGCTCGCTACCCAACTGGCATCGGCCAGCGAATACGGTGTGTTCTCCAATAATGTACGCATCCTGCAGACGCTGGCACACGCCGTCTCCCGGGAGCCGGGTGTCGAATCGATAACCATTACTGATCATGATGGCCATGTCCTCGCCAAAGTTATCCATCCTACCCCGCAGGGACACGGACTTATAAACAATGTGACGCAGCGCATTGGCACTGAAACTGGTTTGGCGAACACCCTGACATTCACCCGGCCCATTACCCTACAGTCCGTTCCCAGCGGCGGGTTAAATGAGTTTCTAAACAACGGCGGCAAGACCCATAACTCATTAGCTCAACAATCTCAGGTACTTGGCAAAGTAACTGTGAAATTGTCAGAAGCACATTATGCTGCGCGTCAGACCCAGATTATCGTGAACGGCGGCATCATCATGCTGAGCTGCCTTGCGCTCAGCATCCTGCTGGCACTGGGGATCGGCGGCAGTGTAGCCGTACCCATTACACGGGTAATTGAAATGGTCAGCCGCTTCAGTTCCGGTGATCATGCCGCGCGTGTACCTGAACGCTCCGGCGGTGAGATCGGCCAGCTTGAGAGTGGTATCAATCTCATGGCGGCGAATGCAGAGCATTCGCAGCAGGAACTCATAACCCAGGTGAATCAAGCCACCGCGGAACTGCGGGAAACAATGGATGAAATGGAAGTCAAGAACGTCGAATTGGATTTGGCCCGCAAGCGCGCGTTGCAAGCAACCCGGACTAAATCCGAATTTCTATCCAATATGAGTCATGAAATACGCACACCCATGAATGCCATCGTGGGATTTACCGGTCTGCTTGCAAAGACCAGACTGAATAAAGATCAACGCGATTACTTGGATACCGTACAGCACTCAGCCGCCATACTTTTGGCACTCATAGACGATGTCTTGGGCTTGCAGAGTCTGGAAGCAGGCAAACCTATCCAACCCGTGGCGTTTAACCTGCGGGAGCTGCTGGAGCAAGCCATTACATTGCTCGCACCTGAAGCTTATCAGAAAGAACTGGAGTTAATTGCATATCTGCCAGCAGACCTGCCGGTGAATTATAGGGGCGACGCAGTCAAGATTTCACGCGTGCTTATCAACCTATTGAGCAACGCAGTGAAATTCACGGAACAAGGTCAAGTAAAGCTCAGTGTGCATGCTATAAAAGAAAGCACGCATGCAATTACGCTGCGTGTCAGCGTACAGGATACCGGCATTGGCATTCAAAAAGAACACATCAAGGAACTGTTCAAGCCATTCACAACGCTCCATACCGCCACCGGCCAGCGCTACTCCGGCACAGGCCTGGGACTCGCCATCAGCCGGCAGCTCATGGATGCTTTGGGAGGCACCCTGAATGTATTCAGCCGTCCGGGTGAAGGCAGTGAATTCCGCATGGAACTGGCGCTTGATCTTCTGCCTTCGTCACCCCACCAGAATTCACATGGCCGGGCACTGCTCTATGAATCGCAACCGGATACAGCCATGGCCATGCAGTCAAGATTGGAAAGCATCGGATACGCCGTGGTTGCATGTACCAACCTTAACAAGCTATCCACGCAGTTGCAGTCAGCGACTAGAGCACATTTCGACCTGCTGATACTCTCTCTGAGTTATAACGAAGTTCGCGATTGCAGCAGATTTAGTGGCCTTCGGAAAGATGGCAAGACACTCCCCACGATAGTACTCATCAATTCCCTCGAGAGCAGTGTGCAGCAAAAAATATCCAAGGCCGGAGATGGGGTGTGCTTACCCAAGTGCGTAGATACGCCTACACTCGAAGCGAAAATACGCCAGTTGCTTCCGCAATACACATCGGAGCAGGCGACAAAGCCGCGCATGCCGTCCATCGTCATGCGACCGCTGATAGGCCGTAATGTACTCGTGGTGGAAGATAACCGCATCAACCGCCGCCTTATAACCTTGCAGCTTTGCGAACTGGGTGCCGATGTGATGCAAGCGGAAAATGGTGTTGCTGCGCTCGCTTGCTTCGCAGACAAACGTCCGGATGTCATCCTCTTGGACATGCGACTCGGGCGGGAAACAGGCTTGGATGTGGCCGAGAAACTCGTCCAGGTCGCGAAGGAAAATCCAGTCCCAATTCTTATGCTCTCCGCGACCCGCGAGGAAGTGTCATTTGAAGTATCACGCTCTCTCGGCATCCGCCGTTGGTTACTTAAACCGGTGGATGAACAGACCTTGGAACAAGCTTTACTCGAGGTTGCTTTAACTGCGCCGCCCGATACCCCAGGCAACGCTGATTCGCTGGAGGAATTAAAAACAGCCTTGACAAAACTGCGGCCTGAAATCCTAACCATGCTGCGACAGGATTTGCCTGTGCAACAGCAAACCGTATTAAATGCTTGGGAGCGAAACGACATTGCCGCTCTGCAGAAAGCGCTGCATATCCTGCATGGGACCGCGGCTATGTGCAAGCTTACACAATTGAAAGCTTATTGTAGCGCCATGGAAAGCACACTGATGAAACAATCGAAAATAGAATATATTTCACCATTTGAGATCAAACTCAAAGAGGAAATAACCAGGGTGATTGTGGCACTTGAAATCGGCAACCACGAACCGGGGCGTACTGCACACAACAGCACCCCTGCCGGATAACCATTGAAGGTTTCAGACTTTCGAGGCGGTACTTTTCAGAATTACCGCCATCGCCAATACCATTCCGGCCTCGTCGCTCAGACTCACAAATGCTTCGCCAGCACCAAGGGCCTTACATACCGCTCGGCCACGTTCCGAGAAGATCACTAACGGACGGCCACGCACATCTGGCACGCTACCCGTATCCCGCACCCACATGCCATGACGAAAACCGATGCCCAGCGCCTTGACCACCGCTTCCTTTGCGGCAAATCGTGTGGCCAGATAACGCACTGGATTCTGGCTGCCTTCGAACCCGCCCATCTCCTCAGGCATGAGAATGCGTTTGGAGAAGTGTGTGCCAAAACGTTGCCAGGCACGCTCAATACGCCGGACTTCCACCAAATCGGTGCCGATTCCTAAAATCATAGACTGCGCGCATCTCGAACCAATTGTTTCATTTCCATGACCGCGGTAGTCATACCCACCATGAGCGCACGCGAAACAATGGCATGACCGATATTCAGCTCGATGATCCCGGGAATGGCCGCCACTGGTATAACATTATGGTAATGCAGGCCATGGCCTGCATGCACTTCTAGCCGCCGTTGCAAAGCAAGTTGCACGGCTTCCGTCAAGCGATGCAATTCTTCCGCCTGAACATGGCTGTTGGTAGCATCCGCATAGCGGCCGGTGTGTAACTCGACTACCGGCACACGCAAGGATGCGGCTGCCTCAATCTGCTCCTGTTCCGGATCGATGAACAGGGCCACGCGCACACCTGCATCCGCCAATTGTGCGCAGACTGATGCAAGCGATTTCTGTTGCACACACACATCCAGGCCACCTTCGGTGGTGAGTTCCTGGCGGCGTTCCGGCACCAGGCAGCAATCCTGCGGCTGCAACTCACAGGCGAATTTGAGCATTTCGCTGCTGGCCGCCATTTCCAGATTCATACGCGTCTGTAATACCGAGTGTAATAGCCGTACATCCCGCTCCTGGATGTGCCGCCGATCCTCGCGTAGATGCACGATGATACTGTCGGCGCCGGCGTTCTCTGCAAGCCGCGCTGCTTCCACCGGATCCGGATAGTGAGTCCTGCGGACCTGCCGCAAAGTAGCTACATGATCAATATTGACGCCAAGCTGCATAAATTGGGCCATTCGCACGCACCTCCGGCAACGCAACACCCCTCATCATTATTGCTTCAAACCTGGGTTTTCCCAAAAGCGCGCATGACTTCGCGGGTCCTGAGAGGACGCCCGCCTAGCAGCTCGTCCAGCACCGTTCGCAACAGATGGCGAACATCACGAAGTTGTTCGGGCTGCTGAAAATCTCCGCTGGCGAGCGCCAGCAGCGTACCACCCTTGATGTTTATCCCCGTACCGCCTGCATCCAAAATCCGCACCGGACCTTGTTCCGGCTCATACCGGTATACAGCATCTGTCTCCAACGGCTGGCCTGTCGCCGCATCCCGCTCCAAATTCAGCCCATAACCCAGAGCCGTTAATAAATGCTTTTCAAACAAGCGCAACGCCGGAGCGATTGCCTGGGTGAGTCGACTGAGCGCATGCCCGTATTGGCCGAATAGCTCAGGCTGAGGATCCAGACGCGGCAACAGGCGCAACAACAGTTCATTCATATAGAAACCACTCATCAATGCACGTCCCGAGAGCGCATGCGGCCCATCGCCCGCTTCGGCAGCGGTGAGCGTAGCCAACTCTCCACTGCCAACCCAGGACAGTAGCAGCGGCTGGAACGGCCGCAGCACCGCCCGCCAAGGTGAGTTGGCACGCCGTGCGCCGCGCGCCACCAGCCCCAACCGACCATGGTCGTGGGTGAAGATCTCGACTAGGCGACTGGTTTCACGCCAGTCATATTGATGCAGTACATATGTCGGAATCAATGTTATGCGTTCGGTGGTTCTCATAAGTCAGTCGGCCAGCCCCAGGGTATCCAGGGCGCGTTCGTCATCCGTCCAATGGTCGCGCACTTTCACCCACAGACGCAGAAACACCCTGGACTGAGTTTCACGTTCCAGTTCCATTCGGGCCGCCTTACCGATTTGCTTGAGCATAGCGCCTTTGTGACCGATGACGATGGCCTTCTGCCCTTTGCGTTCCACCCAGATCATGGCACCGATATGCAGGACACTGTCCTTAAGATGGTATTCCTCCACGCCTACCGCTATGGAATACGGCACCTCCTGTTCCAGTGCTTGCATGAGTTTCTCGCGTATACACTCCGCGGCACGCAGAATGCCATCTTGATCCGTCAGTTGCTCTTCCGGGAACAGCCTAGGTGATTCCGGCAATAGCGGCTTGAGCAGATTTTCCAGCTGGGAAATATTTTCCCGTGTACTGGCGGAAATCGGCACTATAAACTTGAAATCGGCCTTTGCTTGAATGCTATCGAGATAGGGGAGCAGGGTGGTACGTGCCTTAAGCTTATCAATTTTGTTCACTGCCAGCGCTAGCGGCCGTTCTAGTGCCACACAACGAGACAAGGCATGATCATCATCCTCCGTCCAGTGGACCGCTTCCACTACCAGCAGCACAACATCGGCTTCCGCGATTGCATTGCTGGCCGCGAAGTTCATGCGGCGGCTTATGGCGCGCTTGGCATCCAGATGTAGACCGGGCGTATCCACATATACAAACTGCGCATCCACGGTAGTATGAACGCCAAGAATTCGACGACGCGTGGTTTGTGGCTTAGTGGTGACGATGCTGACTTTGGCTCCCACCAGAGCATTGACGAGCGTGGATTTGCCCACGTTTGGCCGTCCCGCCAAGGTGATAAAACCACAGCGAAAACCGGTTTCAGGCATTAGGCAACAACTCGAGCACACGCCGCGCAGCTTTCTGTTCAGCAGCACGGCGACTACCAGCCGCGCCCTGAGCGTGAATGTCTAGTGCCTTCACCTGACAGCTCACCTGGAATACCTGCTGATGGGCTTGTCCACTCACCGACTCCAAACTGTACAGTGGCAGAGGTAAGTTACGTGCTTGGAGTATTTCTTGCAACTGGGTTTTGCAATCCTTGAGCATTTCTGGAAGAGCTGGCGTTGCAAGCCGCGCATTGAACAAGCGCAGTACAACGGTTCGCGCACTCTCAAAGCCACCATCAATATAAATTGCTCCCAACAATGCTTCCAAGGCGTCAGCAAGAATAGAATCACGGCGCTGACCGCCACTCTTAAGTTCCCCCGGTCCAAGCGCCAAATAACCTCCGAGTTCAAGTTCGCGGGCGACCGCCGCCAGGGTATCTTGGTTGACCAAACTGGCGCGCAGCCGTGTCAATGCACCCTCGTCGAGCCGCGGATGCTCTTCGAACAATTCCATCGATATCACAGCATTCAGCAGAGCATCACCGAGGAATTCTAAGCGTTCATTATTATTACTACCCGCACTGCGGTGCGTCAAAGCTTGCAATAATAATTTCGCATCGCTGAAACTATAATCAAGTGCCGTTACCAGCTGCTTAAAGGAATCGCTCAATGTGGATTGGCCTGATAGGTCCGGTGGAAATGCACTAGCAAATCGACGTTGCCGACGAAATTCGTCCGTGACTCATAATCCAGCGTCATAATTATTCCAGTACCCTCTGGAGAGGGTGCTATAGTTACATTATCTTTAGGGGTAACATCGTTTACGCCATTTATAGTAAAAAGATTATCAATACTGAGCCTGATCTGTTCCGGCGTCTCGCCGACATCAATATGTGATGCAACAGTATTCATAGTGGAGTTAATCGAGTAGTACTCCATATAAATTGGAAATAATCTGAAACCAAACCAGACTACGAACGTGATCAATGCAATAAGGATGATCCAACTGATCAATGTCAAGCCTGCTTGATGATTGTGGCTCTTCATAATATCTCTCCAGAATCAGATAGCATAACTGTTATTGTCGGCAAAATAATCAATGTATTATTGTACCAACACGGTGCCAGAGCTTGGCTTCGTGAAATGCATCCCAGTTCATCCAGACGAAAAACGCTCGGCCTACCAGATCGTGTTCCGGGACAAAACCCCAGTAGCGGCTGTCAAAGCTGTTGTCACGGTTATCACCCATGACGAAATATTCTCCCGGTGGCACAGTCCATTCACCTTGAACATATTCAGCTCCGGGGATGATGAGCAAATCATGGGTCATATTGCCGAGTCTCTCCTGATGCAAAATTGCACCCATCACATCCAACCCAGCATAGAGACCGAGGGCCTTATCAGGAATTTGAACGCCATTGATATACAGGGTTTCGCCGCGGTAGACAATATGGTCGCCGGGTAGACCGATAATGCGCTTTATATAATCGACACCCGCCGAACGCCGGACTTCCTGCAATCCGCCCGGACCGCAGGCCGGATTCTGCTCACAATACTGCAGCGCCGAAGCCTCAGGATAGTGAAATACCACCACATCGCCGCGCTGTGGCTCACCAATCGGGAGTATCTTGTTGCCAATAACCGGCAGCCGCAGTCCATAATCGAATTTGTTGACCAAAATGAAATCCCCCACCAGCAGGGTCGGAACCATGGACGAAGACGGTATATGGAAAGGTTCCACTACAAAGGTGCGCAGTAACAATACAATCAGGAAGACCGGGAAAAACGATTTAGCGTACTCCAGTAGAATTGGATCACGGTATTTCTTGGTTACAGCTACGGCTTCAGCAACGCCGGCGGCGGCCTGGGCCTCATGAACAACCCCAGCTTTCGAACGGCGCTGCCTGGCGAAAAACAGTGTATCGAACAACCAGATCAGGCCTGTCACGATAGTTGCCAGCGTCAATAAAGCTTCTAAGTCAAAATCCATTCTGTTTATCCTTCAGTGTTGTTTAGTACAAACGCTACTTCTTGCCCACATGTAAAATCGCAAGAAAGGCTTCCTGTGGAATCTCCACGGTACCAATCTGCTTCATCCGTTTCTTGCCCTCTTTCTGCTTTTCCAGTAGCTTACGTTTGCGAGTAATATCGCCACCGTAACATTTCGCGGTCACATTCTTGCGCAATGCTTTTACCGTGGTTCGTGCAATAACATGCGTACCTACGGCTGCTTGTATCGCTACCTCGAACATTTGTCGTGGAATAAGTTCCTGCATTTTTTCGCATAGCTCCCGACCTCGAGAGTACGCATGATCCTTGTGGATGATGCACGAAAGTGCATCTACCCGATCGCCATTGATCAGCAAATCCAGTTTCACCAAAGGTGCTGCTTGAAAGCGCGCAAAACTGTAATCGAACGACGCATATCCGCGGCTTACGGATTTCAATCGATCGAAGAAATCCATTACTACCTCGCTCATGGGCAATTCATAGGTCAGAATAACCTGGGAACCATGGTAGATCATTTTCTTTTGTGCGCCGCGCTTTTCGACGCACAAGCTGATGACTGAACCCACATACTGCTGTGGCACTAATATATTGGCGGTGATTATGGGCTCGCGGATATCGTCAATCCGGTCTATCGTTGGCAGTTTGGTTGGATTATCAACATGCAGAATTTCTCCGGCCGTGGTCAATACCTGATAAATCACCGTGGGCGCGGTGGTAATAAGCTCTAGGTTATATTCCCGTTCCAGACGTTCTTGTACGATGTCCATATGCAGCAGTCCTAAAAATCCGCAGCGAAATCCAAATCCCAAAGCCGTAGATGTTTCCGGTTCAAAATGCAGAGCAGAATCGTTAAGACGCAGTTTTTTGAGCGCTTCGCGGAAATTCTCGTAATCATCCGAACGCACCGGATACAAGCCTGCAAATACCCGTGGCTGCACTTGCTTGAACCCGGGTAAAGGCGCGCTACAAGGGCTATGTGCGTAGGTCAGAGTATCCCCAACCGGTGCACCGTCAATTTCCTTTACACCAGCGATCACATAGCCTACTTCACCAGTAGCAAGTTCTTCCTTGTCGTGCATCTTGGGTGTAAATATTCCCAAGCGATCGACCTCGTGACTACGACCGGTGGACATGACCAGGATTTTCTGGCGTCGCCTGAGGCTGCCATTCATCACGCGCACCAGCGAAACCACGCCCACGAAATTATCGAACCAGGAATCAATGATGAGGGCCTGCAACGGAGCTTGCGGATCACCTTTGGGCGGAGGTATGCGGCGCACGATCTCTTCCAGCAGATCGGCTACACCGGCACCGGTCTTGGCACTCACGCGGAGAGCATTCTGCGCTTCAATGCCGATGATCTCCTCGATCTCGCGGCTCACCTTGTCGGGCTCCGCATTCGGCAAATCAATCTTGTTTATAACCGGCATCACTTCGAGCCCCTGCTCCAAGGCGGTATAGCAATTGGCCACGCTCTGGGCCTCTACGCCCTGGGAGGCGTCCACCACCAGCAGCGCACCTTCGCAGGCGGCCAGCGAGCGGGATACTTCATAGGAAAAATCCACGTGCCCGGGCGTATCGATGAAATTCAACTGGTAGCTTTGCCCGTCCCGGGCTTGGTACTGGAGAGAGACACTCTGAGCTTTGATGGTGATGCCCCGTTCGCGTTCGATGGGATTTGAGTCCAGCACTTGCTCCCCCATCTCGCGTGCCGTCAGGCCTCCACAAATCTGGATAAAACGGTCCGCGAGAGTGGATTTACCGTGATCGATGTGAGCAATGATGGAGAAATTGCGTAGGTTCTGCATGTCCAGGGTGGGCTAAGGTATGCTCTTGAGATGAGTATTCGAGAAAATTATATTATAATTCAGTATATTACTGATTATTTTTAATAACTATTCTCAGGAAAAGAATGTCCCTTTAGAGTCCAAGTTTATGGGTTTTCTCGCGAGGTGGGATAAAGTCGGGGCATTATACTGGCTTAATACTGGCTTAGGGCTCTAATTCAGCGGGTTTCCAGGTAATCCTCCAGGCTGGATCGGTCAAGCTTACCCAAGCTGAGGATGGTAGCTCCGCCCATCAACACCGGTACTTGCAGTCCATAACGCTGCTTCAGTACCGTATCACTGTCCACATCCACCAGGCTCAACTGCAGCTCATCACCGCAGATGGCACGGAGCTCAGTAAGCATCTGTTCACAAAGATGACAGTTGTGGCGGTAATAAAGAGTCAGCGGTGGGTTCATCCACCGCTAACCTCAAGCAACAGCACCTGGCTTTTAGCGGGCCGCTTGACCCGCATTGGCACCGAGTAAGCGACAGCCAATTGCTTCGGCAGGTGCGGAAACTGATGCACACTGGTCGTGACCTTGACATTCATCAAAACGACAACCTCTTAACTCTTTGCTCGATACCCGTGCTCTGCTGGCAAGTACGGCCCTTCGTTCCACCATTCCACCACCAAACCGCCCAGTCAGCCATGTTGTTCAAGTCCATTCGCCCCACCCGCGGTTCAGGGTTGCGGCTGGAGTCGCATGGATTGGGCAATGAGTTCAACCGTTTCCGCCGGCACTTCACCTACTACGGTGATGCTGTGATTACCCAGCTGACGCCCAAAGGCACTTACCGCGCCGATACGTGAGGGTCCAATGAGCTCATAGTGGCCCGGCACGGTGGTCTCGGCAAATACGGATACTGAGGCCAGACCGTCGCTAAATACCAGATGTCGTACCGGCACTGGAGTGCCCGCTAATCGCTGCACCTCATTTAAAGACAGCTTAAAGCCTGGCGGTAGTTGTGCGGCGTCCCAAGTTAGGCGAGCTTCGGCCAGGGGTAGTTTCTCGCTGCCGCCCTGAATGTTCCAAATATACCCTGGTTTTATTTCAGTGGATCTAAGAGCCGCGCTCGGGATTTCCTTGGGGTAGCGTATTGATGTGAACATAACCCGTTCCACCGTCCGGCCATCCTGGGTTATGAGATCAGAGCGTAACAGCATGGCAGTATGCGCATCAATCCATAATCTATAGCCGTAGCGGTACCGGTCTCGTGGCCTGATGCTAATGATCTTACAGTGATGATCAGCGATCCGGTCTTCACCCAAATCCTTGAAGCGGTAATGGGCAACGAGTTTCTGCGCATTTACGGCTTTGGGTATGGCCGCCGGGAAATGGGCGGCCGCGTAACGGCGCTCTATAAGGACGGAGTGGCTTTCCGGGAGAACACACTTTACCTCCTTGTGATCGCGAATTACCTCGCGCTGGGGTCCTGTCAGCGATATCAACCGCTCTATTCCACCTTCGGTATCAGCACGGTGAATAACCCGCATGGTTTCCAGCTGATTGGCATAGATATAGACAAAGGTACCCTCATAATTAAGGGTTCGCAATGCTGCATTCATGCGATTCAACCAGAATTCCGCTCTGTTATCAGTAGCGCCTGCAAAGGCCGCTGGCATCAATAATGCCGCCAGCAGCAACGGCAGTGTCCAGCGAAATAACGAATTCATCGCTTATCCGGTTGACCCGGAGTGCGTGGAGTCCGCGGTGCTTGAGATTCTTGCCCGTGCTGAGCAGCGGTTAAATAAAGATAAGGCAGCATGCCCTGTTGTTCGAGCGCGGTGGAAATCTCACTGTGATTGATAATGTAATTACTCAGCTGCGCTTGCACTTGCGGCACATTACCATTCCAGGTAGCGTTTCTAACCATGTCATTGCTGATATAACTGGCCTGCATTGGTTCTGCAGAGGGTACAATCTCAGAAGGTGTCGATGCCGATTGCATGCGTGTCCCGTCGTACCGCAAGCCAAGGATCGCGACCACCGCGACGCATGCCGCTACTGCCGTGCCTGCGACGGTTTTGCTGAAATTGCGAATCAATTTATCGTCATGCTTCTTCATTATCGCAGCTTCATGCTCCAGTGCCCTCATGATATGATCAGCGAAATCACGGGTATCTATCTGCGGCAGCGTCTTACGCATGGCCTCCCCAATGAGGTGATAGCGTCCCCAGCAGATGCTCAGGTATTTTTCTAAAGCGAAGCGGCGCGCCAACAGTTCATGTTCACCCGCCGGCAATTCATCGTCGGCCAATGCCGAAATCTGTTCTCGCAGTTTTTCCGTCATCATATCTGCATCACACTAATAATCCAAAAGCGGGCGCAATTTTTCATCGATAGCGTCACGCGCCCGAAAGATCCGTGAACGCACCGTGCCCACGGGGCAAGACATCGCCTGTGCAATTTCCTCGTAACTCAGGCCTTCTATCTCACGGAGCATGATAGCGGTACGCAAATCCTCGGGTAACTCATTAATGGCATTTTCCACTGTTCTCTGTATCTCCTGGGTTAGCAGCAGGTGCTCAGGTGTATCCATATCCTTGAGGCGCGCCTGCATGTCATACTGTTCCGGATCTTGAAGATCCACGCCATGATCCAAGGGCCGACGGCCCTCGGCCACCAGAAAATTCTTGGCGGTATTGATAGCGATGCGGTACAGCCAGGTATAAAACGCGCTCTCGCCGCGGAACCCGGGGATTGCCCGATATGCCTTTATGAACGCCTCCTGCGCCACGTCCAGCGCTTCACTGCTGTCGTGCACGTAGCGGGAGATCAGCTTGATGATCTTGTACTGATACTTACGCACCAGCACGTCAAAAGCCGCCCTGTCGCCCCGCTGCACGCGCTCGACCAGCATCTGATCGGAATCGGCCTTGCCCGGCCGGGCTTCAAAGACCGGCTTGGGGCTATGCATGCGTTTGGTTCATAGACAAATACTAGGGCAGATAGTTCGCCAAAGAGAACTGGATACAGGTATATTTGCATCCCACAGAGCCTCGGGGTCGTGGCGCTACATTCTAACAGCCTCTGAGAGATCGGCGAACCATGCAGCAGACCCTGAGCTACGACGTTCTCATACTTGGCAGCGGTGCCGCCGGACTGACCCTGGCTCTATGCTTGCCTGAGCGCTGCCGCATTGCCCTGGCCTCCAAAGGCCTGTTGTCGGAGGGCAGTACCTTGTATGCTCAAGGGGGTGTGTCCGCCGCCCTCGACAAGAGCGACTCCATTGAATCGCATATCGAAGACACCCTTAACGCGGGCGCCGGCCTTTGCGATCCCCGTGCCGTCCGTTATGTGGTCGAACAGGGGCCAAACAGCATCCGCTGGCTCATTGCCCAGGGTGTGCATTTTACCCGCGATCATGAATCTAACGATGCCGACGCCTACCATCTGACCCGCGAGGGCGGCCATAGTCACCGGCGCGTAGTGCATGCCGATGATGTCACCGGGCGCGAAATTGAAACCACATTGGAAAAGTTAGTGCGCACCCGCACCAATGTTACCGTGTTGGAACAGCACATTGCCGTGGACCTGATCACCGCGGCCAAGTTGGGCCTGACGGAGCCGCGCTGCCATGGAGCCTACCTGCTGGATCGACGCACACAGCATGTGCATACGATTGGAGCGCGGCACGTAGTGTTGGCCACCGGCGGCGCCAACAAAGTATATCTCTACACCACCAATCCGGATAGTTCCAGCGGCGACGGCATCGCCATGGCCTGGCGCGCCGGCTGCCGCGTGGCCAACCTTGAATTTATGCAGTTCCATCCCACCTGCCTGTTCCATCCGGACGCCAAATCCTTCCTCATCAGCGAGGCGGTGCGCGGCGAAGGCGGCAAGTTGCTGCTGCCCGACGGCACACCGTTTATGCAGAAGTTCGATGCGCGTGC
Organism: Gammaproteobacteria bacterium; assembly: GCA_027315405.1. GTDB lineage: Bacteria > Pseudomonadota > Gammaproteobacteria > Natronospirales > REEB76 > REEB76. The sequence continues at coordinate 24,267 of DAHUYB010000036.1, forward strand.
GGAATTGGCGCCGCGCGACATCGTGGCACGCGCCATAGACCACGAAATGAAGCGCCTGGGATCCGACCACGTACTCCTGGACATCAGCCACCGGCCAAAAGAATTTATCCAGGAGCACTTCCCCACGATTTACGCCCGCTGCCTGGAATTTGGCTACGACTTGGCCAAAGGTCCGATCCCAGTGGTGCCAGCCGCACATTACACCTGCGGCGGCGTGCTCACTGATTTGCACGGCCGCACTGACCTGCCCGGTCTCTACGCCATCGGCGAAACCGCGTATACGGGATTGCATGGCGCCAACCGCATGGCCAGCAACTCCCTGCTGGAATGCATTGTCTTCGGTAATGCTGCGGCTTTGGATATCGCTGACGCAAATGACGGTCCGCAACACCCTCGCGACCTGCTGAAATGGGATGAGAGTCGGGTCACGGATTCAGATGAGGAGGTTGTAGTCTCACACAACTGGAGCGAGCTGCGTCACTTCATGTGGGATTACGTAGGCATCGTGCGTACCAACAAGCGCCTGAAGCGCGCCCTTAGCCGGGTTGAATTGCTGCTGCATGAGATCGAGGAATATTACGGTAACTTCCGCATCACCGGCGACTTGATCGAACTGCGCAATCTGACGCAGGTAGCCAAGCTCATTATCCAGTCGGCCATACAGCGCAAGGAAAGCCGCGGCCTGCATTACACCCTGGATTACCCGGAAGTTGACAATCAGAACGCACCCCAAAGCACCGTGCTAGTGCCACCCAATTTTGCCGCCAACCATCAGGCAGTGAACTGGGGGATGCGGTAATTCCATTGCCTTTCCCGGCCCTGAAGGCCGATGCAACCAGGAGATATCAGTTTTTAGGGATTCCATATTTCAGCATTACTCGCAGCCGTCGCCAACCTTGCATGCTGCAACTGTCCCGCGCCAACATCACCGCGTGTCGCCTGCCTGCGGAGGTGCGGAAATGCGCAATCACAAACCAACTCCCCAGATGCGCTTCCGGCATAAGCTCCATATTTTGTGTGACGCCGCGGTAATCGGTGATGCTCCACCCACCTTCCAATGACCAGCGCAAACGCTTGGGTGTGTGTCGCCAGAAAATGACGGCGTTCCACATCAGGCTACCGAGGATGGCGAGCAATATGACCAGGCGGCTTGAGACTGCCAAAGGCAGTTGCACACAGACTACCGCTGCCGTCACATGTATGGCGAATAACAAAGTCGCCATGAGCCGTGATGGACGAATTTCAAACTCGAGAGGTTCGCTGTAAGGCGTCGATGACACAGCGCTGCTCCTCGGTCTGGGGTGATGCGCGGCCCACGATGTAGGACATCAAGACGGGGTCAGACAACTCCAGTAATGCAGCAAACGCATACTGCTCTGCGGGTGCTGCCTGACCAAAGCGGGTATTCAGATAAGCCTCCAGCAGCACATCCAGTTCTTTCATGCCGCGGCGGCACTGCCAGCGTAGGTGGGATATCTCAGACATGGCGCATTAATCCGTTCTTGATAGAGCTGCCAAACTGTTCACCCAGCAGCAGCCCATAGCACCAAAGTTTAGTGTTCTCGCTCGACCAGGAGCTTCTTGATTTCTGCGATGGATTTGGCGGGATTGAGCCTCTTGGGACAGGTACGGGTGCAGTTCATGATGGTATGGCAACGATACAGCTTGAACGGATCCTGCAGTTCATCCAGCCGTTCGCCGGTGGTCTCATCGCGGCTGTCTGCGATCCAGCGGTAGGACTGGAGCAAAAGTGCCGGACCCAGATAGCGATCGGAATTCCACCAATAGCTTGGGCAAGCGGTCGAGCAGCATGCGCACAAAATACACTCATACAGCCCATCGAGTTTTGCGCGCTCTTCCTTTGATTGCAATCGTTCACGGTCCGGTGGCGGCGACTCAGTACGTATCCAGGGTTTTATGGATGCGTATTGGGCAAAGAAATGCGTCAGGTCTGGCACCAGATCCTTGATCACCGGCATATGCGGCAGCGGATACACTTTCACGTCGCCCTTGATGTCAGCGATGTCGTGGGTACAGGCCAGGGTATTGGTGCCGTCAATATTCATGGCACAGGAGCCGCACACGCCCTCACGGCAGGAACGTCGCAAGGTCAAGGTGGCATCAATCTCGTTTTTAATTTTCAGAAGCGCATCCAACACCATCGGCCCGCACTTGTCCAAATCAACTTCATAGGTGTCCATACGCGGATTCCGGCCGCTGTCCGGGTCGTAACGGTATACCTGAAAACGCCGGATGTTCTTGGCACCGTCCGCCGCCTTCCAGGTCTTGCCTTGCTGGACGCGGGAATTCTTCGGTAATGTGAATTCGGCCATGATTCCAACCTCTGATCAGTAAACCCGCTTTTTCGGCGGGAATGCCTTGATATCGTCCGACAGGGTGTAACTGTGCACCGGCCGGTAATCTATCTTGACCTCGGAAGACTCATTCATCCAGGCAAGGGTATGCTTCATCCAGTTCTTGTCGTCGCGCTCGGGATAATCCTCGCGCGCGTGAGCGCCGCGGCTTTCAGTGCGGTTAATGGCGCCGGCCATGGTGACGGTGGCACAGGCCAACAGGTTTGCAAGCTCCAGGGTCTCAGCCAGATCGCTGTTCCAGATCAACGAACGGTCGCTTACCCTGACCTGTGCAAATGAATCGTACACATCTTTAAGGCGCTTGCTACCCTCCTGCAAAGTCTTGCCGGTGCGGAAGACAGCGGCATCTGACTGCATGACTTTCTGCATCCGCAGCCGGATCTGCGCCGTAGTCTCGGAACCATTGGCATGACGGAGTTTGTCAAAGCGCGCGATAATCTGATCGCTGGCTTCCTGCGGAAAGCTGCGCGGTGTCTTGCCGACCTTCACGGTTTCCGTACAGCGCTGTGCAGCGGAACGTCCGAATACCACAAGGTCCAGCAATGAATTGGAGCCCAACCGGTTAGCACCATGCACCGACACGCAAGCGGCTTCACCGATAGCCATGAGACCGGGTATGACCGTGTCCGGATCACCGCCCTTCAGGATCATGGCTTCGCCGTGATGGTTTGTCGGGATACCCCCCATGTTGTAGTGCACCGTTGGCAACACCGGTATCGGCTCCTTGAGTACATCCACACCGGCAAAGATGCGTGCGGTTTCGGCGATGCCAGGTAAATGTTCGTGGATCACTTCCGGGCCGAGGTGCTGCAAATTCAAAAGAATATGGTCTTTCTCCGGACCTACGCCGCGGCCTTCGCGGATTTCAATGGTCATGGCACGCGATACCACATCGCGTGAAGCCAGGTCCTTGGCGTGCGGTGCATAGCGTTCCATGAAGCGCTCGCCCTGCGAGTTGGTGAGATAGCCGCCCTCACCGCGCACGCCTTCGGTGATCAGGCATCCGGCGCCGTAGATGCCGGTGGGATGGAATTGCACAAATTCCATATCCTGGAGCGGCAGGCCGGCACGCAATACCATGCCGTTACCGTCACCCGTGCAGGTGTGTGCCGAGGTGCAGGAAAAATACGCGCGTCCGTAACCGCCGGTGGCCAAGATGGTCTGTTGCGCCACGAAGCGATGCAGAGTGCCGGTGGCCAGATCCCAGGCGATGACACCGCGGCACACGTCGTTTTCCATCAGCAGATCCAGTGCAAAGCATTCGTAGTAAAACTCAGCATTGTGCTTCAGGCTCTGCTGATACAAAGTATGCAGCATGGCATGGCCGGTACGGTCGGCTGCGGCACAGGTACGATGCGCGGTGCCCTCGCCAAAATGCGTGGTCATGCCGCCGAACGGCCGCTGATAGATCTTGCCCTCCTCCGTGCGCGAGAATGGCACGCCGAAATGTTCCAACTCGATGACCGCCGGCACGGCCTCACGGGTCATGTATTCGATGGCATCCTGGTCGCCCAGGTAATCGCCGCCCTTCACCGTGTCGTACATGTGCCAGCGCCAATCGTCTTCGCCCATGTTGCCGAGTGACGCACTGATCCCGCCCTGGGCGGCCACCGTATGACTGCGGGTGGGATACACCTTGGTGATATTGGCGGTGGATAGCCCGGCTTCCGCGAGGCCCAAAGTAGCGCGTAGCCCGGCGCCCCCAGCACCCACCACCACTACGTCGTACACATGATCAACCAGCTTGTAGCTATCGGCCATGTACTCAGCCTCCGAAGGCGACGCGCAGGACTGCAAAGATGCCGATGACTGCGAGCAGGATACAGATGAATTTGAGCAGCACCAGGGTGCTCACCTTGAGCCATTCATCGTGCACGTAATCCTCGATTACCGTCTGCAAACCGAGATAGGCATGGTAGTAGAGTATGGCCACCAGCAGCACCAACAGCACCGCGACCACCGGCGAGTGCATCCAGTTCAGCACCGTGACGTAATCGGCATGCATGTGAATCAACACTGATGCAACGAACCACAGGGTCAGAGGGATAAGCGCCACGGCAGTGACGCGTTGCGCCAGCCAGTGGCCAGTGCCCCGTTTCGCAGAACCCAGGCCGCGGGCGCGGCCGAGGGGAGTACGAAAACTCATGGATGGCTCCCGTGGGTATAGGCAAACAGAATGGCGACCACTGTCAGTGCACCGCTGATAATCCACACGCTGTAACCGGTGATATAGAAAGCCCTGATCTCAAAACCCCGGCCCGCATCCCAGAATAAGTGCCGGATGCCGTTGCAGAGGTGATAAAAAAGGCTGAAAGCCCAAGTCCACATGAGAACCTGGCCGATCCAGCTGCCGAGCAACGTCTGCGCCATAGCGTAGATATCCGGCCCGGCGGCGACAGCGATGAGCCAGTAGATAAGCGCCAAACTGCCAAGGCTGAGCCAAATGCCCGTGAGTCGGTGCAGGATCGACATCGTCATGCTGATCTGCCAGCGGTAAATACCGAGATGCGGCGACAAGGGCCGGTTGTCAGACGCCATAACGGTACCTCACAGGCGGTTCGGTGCTTACCGGAATCGGAGTATTAAAAATCAATGCAGCGCCCGCCTTTCTCCCAATCACCGTAGCGGGTCGGTTCTGGACCCTTGGGTCCGCCGATTTCCCGCGTCTTGGGAGGTGACTGTGGTACAGCCGCTGCCGGAGCCGCTGGCAACGGTACCTGGGCCTTCTGTTCGGACATGGACTTGTTATTTGACATGCCAGCGCCATTTTACACCCAAAGCCCGCGGTTTGTGTGACGCACGCTGACAGCGCCGCCGCCTGCCACTATCATTGACCATGTACCGACCGGATAACAACATGCACACACACTGGCAAAATTTCCTGCAACAACGCGGCGCACACTTCGCCGCCGAAGGCGTCGCCCATTTCGGTGATCCCGGCGTTGAGCTGCGGGTCGCAGAAAATGGTACGGTGATAGCGGATCTGTCACAGGAAGGGCTAATTCGGGCGGAAGGCATGGATGCCCGTACATTCCTCCAGGGACAACTCAGTACCGACATACTGGCCTTAACGCCACTCACCAGCCAATTGAGTTCCTGGAACAACGCCAAGGGCCGGGTGGTAACGCTCCTGCGGCTGTTTGAGCGCGATGGCGCTATCCATATGACATTACCCCTGGCGCTCACGGCGCCGGTACTGAAACGGCTCCGCACGTATGTGTTGCGCTCCAAGGTAATCCTCACGGAGGTTAGTGACACTGTGGCGCGCTTCGGTGTCGCAGGCAGGGGCGCGCCCGATTTACTCGCTGCCTGCGGTTGTTCTGCACCGGCTGAGGTCAATGTCGTGGCTGTTAAAGACGGTATCGCTCTCATCCGGCTGCCTGGTGTCACGCCGCGCTTTGTTATTCAGGGTGAACCCGAAGAACTGATACTGCTCTGGGGTGTTCTTGAAAAGAAAGGTGCGTGCCCGGTTGGCAGTTCCCCCTGGGCGTTGTTGAGGATTCTTGCCCGTGAGCCCGTACTATATCCGGAAACTTCGGAACACTTCGTGGCGCAGATGCTGGGGCTGGAAGAACTGGGCGCCATTAATTTCAAGAAGGGCTGTTACACCGGCCAGGAAGTCATCGCCCGTGCCCATTACCGCGGAGCCGTGAAACGTCATCTCCACCGCGCCAGTTGTGAATCAGGCGAGGTTCTCCCGCCCGGAACGCCGGTACACGCCAATGGGGCGGGGCCACTGGCAGGTGAGGTCGTGGATGCCTGCCAAGATTCGCGTGGAAAAACCCAAATGCTCATCGTCATCCAAGACGAATTCAAAATCACGTCCTTGAATCTGCCGGCTGGAAGCGTGATCTCTCTAATTGAATAATCCAGTTTGAATTATAACGCTGCTCCAATAAGAAAATCATCCGACGTGTGGATACCACCGATTCTATCGAGATTGATACGTTCAGCCTGTGAGGCGCTCCATGACCAGCGCATAAAAACCATCCGTGCCATGACGATAAGGCAAAAGCTTGAGGGCTCCGCTCTCATCATAGGCGTCCAGGATATGCACGCCTTGTCGTTCGAGGATGTCATCTGCTCGGACTGCCCGAAAATCAGGCTGCGCCGCAAGAAAAGCCGAGGTGATGCCTGAATTCTCTTCGTCTAACAAGCTGCAGGTTGCATAGACAAGGCGCCCGCCCGGTTTCACCAGCCTGGAAGCCGCGGCGAGGATACGGCTCTGAACGGCCGCCAATGCTGCGAGATTGGTTTCCTTCCACTTGATGTCGGGATTGCGGCGCAATGTCCCCGTGCCGGAACACGGCGCATCCACAATCACCGCATCCGCCGTGCCCACAAATTGCTTGAGCACCGGATCATGTTCATCATGGATTACCCGACGTTGCACCGTATCCACACCGGCCCGTACCAGCCGTGGCTTGATCCGGTCAAGCCGTTTGCGCGACACATCGAAGGCATACACCACGCCGGTATTGCCCATAACGGCAGCCATTTGCAGGGTCTTGCCGCCGGCACCGGCGCAGAAATCTACGATCTTGTCTTTGGGTTTGGCGTCGGCCAGCAGGCCGATGAGCTGGCTGCCCTCGTCCTGCAGTTCAAAGAGTCCGGAACGGAACGCGTGGCTGGTGAACAGTGGCCCGCGCTGGTCGCGCCGCAGACCGTAAGATGAATAGGGAGTGGGCGCCAACTCGTAGCCTTCCTCCTTGAGTTGTGCCTGCAAAATCTCGCGATTGGTTTTCAGGGAATTGACGCGGATATCCACCGGGGCCGGCTGATTTAACGCTTCCGCCAGTTTCAGGGTCTCCTCCTCGCCGAATTGCCTGACGAGGCTCTCTGCCAGCCAGTCCGGCAGATTCGCGCGCACCGCCAGCGGAAACTCAAACAGATCACGGGCGCGGATGCGTTCCACCAACTCTACCGCACCCGCATTGAAACCGGCCTGCCCCAACGCCCTGGCACTCCAACCGCCGTATTTCAGCAACCAGGCGGCCACCAGCCAACGCGATGTCTCTTCATCGGATTCAGGTTTATGTACAGGTTCGTACAGAGCCTCCAGCTCCCGTTTGTGGCGCAAACAGCCATACACGGTCTCCGCCGCAAACGCACGGTCCTTGGAACCCATGTTGCGGTGCGCCCTGAAATAATGATCAATCACGGCATCGGCTGGAAACGTGAATTCCAATATCTGGCCCAGCAAAACCGTCGCCTGACGCAAGCGTGCATGCACAGGGGCTGGCATCTCAGGAGGACTTGTCCTGTTGCCAGTGGTACTTGTGCATGATGCGATGCAAGGCCGGAGCAAACAGCACGCCTGCGGCTATAAGAAAGACGAGGCCGGCATACAGCGCGTACAGACCGGCAAAAACCTTGCCCCCGGGTGTCTGTGGGGATTCCACCGGCCCCATGCCGCCCAGCAGCATGGCCGAGTTCAGGAACGCATCGCGCCAGGCCAGATGTTCGTAATACATGTAACCCGCCATACCGATGGCCAGCGATACAACCACCAGACACAGTACCAAGAGGAAATGCCACAGCATGCGCCGCAGGAATTGCGGCCGCGTGAGTGGGGGTTGTCGGTGGATTTCGTACATGTCATGCGTCCCTGATCTCACTCAGTTTCAGGGCGCATCAAAGGGAACAGGATCACGTCACGGATGGATGCCGAATCCGTAAACAGCATCACCAGGCGGTCAATTCCGATACCCTCGCCCGCAGTAGGTGGCATCCCGTATTCCAGCGCGCGCACGTAATCGGCGTCGTAAAACATGGCCTCCTGGTCGCCGGCATCTTTATCCGCCATCTGAGCCTTGAAGCGCTCCGCCTGGTCTTCTGGGTCATTCAGTTCGGAAAAACCATTGGCGAGTTCGCGGCCGCCCACATAGAACTCGAAACGGTCCGTAAGGAACGGGTCGCTGTCCTTGCGACGCGATAGCGGTGAAACCTCCATGGGGTAGTCGATAATAAAAGTTGGGTGTTTGAGATCAGATTCGACGGTTTTCTCGAAAATCTCGAACTGCAACTTGCCGGCGCCATCGCCGGGTTTCACCGGCAACCTGAGCTTTTCGCAGTGCGTGCGCAGATACGCGGTATCCCGCAATTTGATACGATCCAGCTTGTTGGCATCGGCGATGGCGTCTTCCAGTTTCAAGCGGCGGAAAGCGGGGGCTAAATCGTAGGTTTCGCCCTGATAGGTGACGTTGGCCTTGCCATTCAGAGCCTGCGCCAAACTGCGCATCAGGCTTTCGGTCAAATCCATCAGGTCGTTATAGGTGGCATAAGCCTGATAGAACTCCAGCATGGTGAACTCGGGATTGTGACGCGTGGACACGCCTTCATTTCTGAAGCTGCGGTTGATCTCATAGACCCGTTCGAACCCGCCCACCACCAACCGCTTGAGATACAACTCCGGTGCGATGCGCAGGTACAAATCCATATCCAGGGTGTTGTGATGGGTTATGAAGGGTCGCGCGATAGCGCCCCCGGCAATCGGCTGCATCATGGGGGTTTCCACTTCCAGAAAACCCACGGCGCTCATGAAATCGCGGACATGCTGTACGATACGGGTGCGCGTCAGGAATACACGCGCCGATTCCGGATTCATGATCAGATCCAGATAGCGCTGCCGGTAGCGGATTTCGGTATCCGCAAGGCCGTGAAATTTCTCGGGTAACGGCCGCAGCGATTTGGTCAGCAGCCTGAGCTTAGCGGCACGCACCGACAGTTCATCGGTCCTAGTCTTGAATAACACGCCTTCGGCGGCCACGATGTCGCCCACATCCCAGCCTTTGAAATCCTCATAACTCTCACCGAGCGCGTCTTTCTGCAGAAACAGCTGGATACGGCCGGAACTGTCCTGGATGTGGGCGAAGCTAGCCTTGCCCATGACGCGTTTCGCCATCATGCGGCCGGCCACGCGCACGCGCACCTGTTCCTTTTCGAGTGACTCGCCGCTGTGCTTGCCATACAGGCCATGCAATTCTGCCGCCAGCGCATCGCGCTTGAAATCATTATGGAATGCATTGCCATGCTCGCGCAGTTTGGCGAGCTTTTCGCGGCGTTGCTGGATAAGGCTGTTCTCGTCCTGTTGATCGGTCATCTTTTTTTATCCCGGAGAATTTAACTCGCCCTCATCCCAACCTTTGTAGGGAGAGGCATAAAACCGGTGGCAGGGCGGTACCCACCTTGATTGCCATGCCCCAATCGCGTTGAGCTGCTTTCGGCATCCATTCCACAGCCGTCTCACTCTTCACGCTTCACCTCTTACAATCCCTGCTTCAGTGAGGCCTCGATGAGCTCGTCCAAATCCCCGTCCAGCACCGCCTGAGTGTCGCCTTTCTCCACCCCGGTACGCAAATCCTTAATGCGCGACTGATCCAGCACATAGGAACGGATCTGGCTGCCCCAGCCGATATCCGCCTTGCTGTCCTCCAGTTTCTGCTGTTCGGCACGGCGTTTCTGCTCCTCCATTTCATAGAGCTTGGCTTTCAACTGCTTCATGGCGGTGGAACGGTTCTTGTGTTGCGAACGCTCATTCTGGCAGGCCACCACGATGCCGCTGGGCATGTGGGTGATGCGGATGGCGGAATCGGTCTTGTTGACGTGCTGGCCGCCAGCGCCGCTGGAGCGGTAGGTATCCACTTTCAGGTCCGCCGGATTGATCTCAATCTGGATATCGTCGTCCACTTCCGGCGACACGAAGATGGCGGCAAAGGAAGTATGCCGGCGGTTGCCGGAATCGAATGGCGATTTGCGCACCAGCCGGTGCACACCGGTCTCGGTACGCAGCCAGCCGAAGGCATACGGTCCTTCGAAGCGCACCGTAGCGCTCTTGATACCGGCGACCTCGCCCGCCGAGACTTCCATCAATTCCGCCTTGAAGCCGCGGCGCTCGCCCCAGCGCAGGTACATGCGCAGCAGCATGTTGGCCCAGTCCTGGGCCTCGGTGCCGCCGGAGCCGGCTTGCACATCCAGGAAGGCATTGTGGGAATCCATCTCGCCGGAAAACATGCGCTGGAATTCCAATTGGGCCACCTGTTTTTCCAGGCTACCCACTTCGTTGCCGACTTCGCCCACGGATGCGCTGTCGCCATCCTCCACGGCGAGATTTAGCAATTCACGGGAATCGTCCAGTCCGCCGGAAAGTTTGTCCAGCATGCCCACGACATCTTCGAGCCGGGCGCGCTCGCGGCCCAGTTCCTGAGCGCGCCCAGGCTTGTCCCAAAGCTTTGGGTCTTCCAGTTCCTTGCTTACTTCCTGGAGGCGCTCGCGCTTGGTTTCGTAGTCAAAGGTACCCCCTGAGAGCCTGTACACGGCCCTTCAAGTCACTGATCTTGTTTTTGATTGGATTGAGATCCTGCACGGCGACGATTCCTGGATGCTGGAGAGTAATGAAAGCTGCTTATGGTACTACAGGCCTTACACCGGCTCGATAGAGTCAACCAACAATTGCAAACGCCGCTCGCCCCGGTATTCGTTCACGTCCGGCCGATAAACAATACGCACCTGTCGGCAATCGGGCGGCAGGTGCTCGCCGCTCTCGTGGAACGCGATGGCCTCCAATCTGAGGCCGGTAGCCGGCTCTGCCAGGGCCAATTTGAGATGGCCGCTACCGACGATCCGCCGTTCCAGTAAACGGAACACGCCGTCGAAGCTGGGTTCCGGAAACCCCTGCCCCCAGGGACCGGCCTGCCGCAACAACTCGGCGCATTCCAGCGTCAGGAATTCCGGCGCCAGTTCACCATCCGTATGCATAATGCCTGCCAAATTCTCGGCAGACAGCCAACGGCGCACTTCCGTATCAAACGCTTCCGCAAACGGTTTGAAATCATCCGCCGCAAGTGTCAAGCCCGCTGCCATGGCATGACCACCGAATTTTGCCATCAACCCCGGGTGCCGGGTAGATACCGCTTCCAAAGCGTCACGGATATGCACGCCTTTTACCGAACGTGCGGAACCCTTGAGCATGCCGTCTTCGGCGCGTGCGAAGGCGATGACCGGGCGGTGCATACGGTCCTTGATGCGTGATGCCACCAGACCCACTACACCCTGGTGCCATTCCTCATTGAACAAACACAATCCGAAGGGTAGCGCCGGATCGGTCGCGTTGAATCCCAGGTTTCCCAAAGCACGCAATGCATCATCCTGCATGCGCGCTTCGATGTCGCGGCGCTCATGGTTGAGTTCATCCAGCCGCGCTGCCAGCTCACGCGCTCGCGAGGGATCATCGGCCAACAGGCATTCGATGCCCAGGGACATATCCGTGAGCCGCCCCGCGGCATTCAGGCGAGGCGCCGCCGCAAAACCCAGATCCGCGGCCGTGAGACGCTGCAGGTTGCGCTTGCCCAGTTCCAACAATGCCTGGATACCGGGCACGCAGCGAGCGGCGCGGATGCGCGCCAACCCCTGATACACCAGCACACGGTTGTTGTGATCCAGCGGCACCAGGTCGGCGACGGTGCCGAGGGCCACGATGTCCAGATACTCCGCCAGGTTTGGTTCCTGGATATCACGCGTAGTAAACCAATTTTCCGAACGCAGGTGCGCGCGTAATGCCAGCAGCAAATAGAACATGACCCCCACGCCCGCCAGATTTTTGCTAGGGAAAGCATCGCCGGGCAGATTGGGGTTGAGAATGGCATCGGCGGCCGGTAACTCCGCACCCGGCAGATGATGGTCGGTCACCAGTACCCGGATACCGGCGCGACGCGCTGCCTGCACCCCCTCAAGACTGGAAATGCCATTGTCCACGGTGATGATGAGATCCGGCTCACGCTGTGCTGCCAGTGCCACGATCTCCGGCGTCAGGCCATAACCGTATTTAAAACGGTTCGGCACCAGGTAATCCACCTGTGTCGCACCCAACCTGCGCAGCGCACGCACGCCCAGCGCGGAGCTGGTGGCACCGTCCGCATCGAAGTCGCCCACGATCAGGATGCGTTGCTGCTGTTCCAGACAGCCTGCCAGCAATGTGACGGCCTTATCCATATTACTGAAGGCGTGAAAATCGTGAAGCGCAGTCAGGGTGTTATCCAGGTCGGCCTCAGTGTGAATCTGCCGGGCGGCATAGATGTGCTGCAGCAAAGGATGCAGACTTTCAGGTAAACGGGCTCCCGCAGCCGGAACACGACGCTCAATACGGCGTGGATTCATGCGGCGCACAGGAGATTAGGCAAGGGTCGGCGTCGGCGCCAGAACTGTCGCAGTGATTTCCGCGTGATCCGATAGCAACGCTGGTTGCCGGGGTAAATCATCAGCTCTCCGATTCGGCCTTGCCGCAAAGCGCGCAACAGTGGTGCGGCAAGCTGATCTTCCAGTTGTGTCAACGCCGCATCGGTCGTGCAATCAATAGCAATCAACTGCTTTTCAGATTCCAAAGGGATATCCAATTTTCCCGTCCAGGCGCTGAATTCGCTGCCGGCAAATCGGGCCAGCCCCATAATCAGCGATATATCGGTCAGCACCCTGACCGGACCAGTGACGGATGTTTCCGGCAGACTGCCACCACCCCACAACCATAGGCTGTTGATGGCGGGCCGTCCTGCCGCTTCACGGGCCAGATTGACCGGATGCTCATAAAGCAGCATCTGCACTTCATTCATGAGTTGCCGGAGCCCCTGGCCATCCTCGCCTTGGGGCATGAATTCAAACACCGATCCGCCAGCCACTACAACCGGTTCATGCGTCACACAATTCAGTGGCGCCGGCACACGCAGATACCAGCGTTCTGGCTGCGGCGTTTCCAGCCGATAACCCTCGGCCTCATAAATGCGATTGAAAATGGCCTTCAGCGCTCGCGTTTCATCCGCCTGCACGTGCAGCACCGACAACGGCAGCATCACCACTTGATCACGGTCCGGAGCCAGATGCACCGGATCGGCGCGAAAATAGAAACCCGCATCACGCTCTCCGGTATCCGCCAGCCGCATGAAAGGCGCCACGCCAAATCCGGCTGGTAGGCCAAAAAGCTTCGCGAGCACGGCATTTCCATCCGCGGCGGGTTGTAGCTGTGAACGGGCAAACAGCGTTTCCAGAGCGGGGCTTCGCTGCTCCACGGCAGTGCCTGCGCGTCGTGCACTCAGATCTGGAATAAAAAGCGTGATGGACATTGGCGACAGCAGGCTTACTTGTGTCCATTATGCCGTTTGCCATACCCTAAAAGCCATGAAATTCACTCAGGACAAACCCGCCAGCGGCGCCAACTACATTCGCGCCTACGCTCCGGGACGCATCAACGTCAATGATCGGCTATTGAACGCGAGCCTGGTGCTTTCCCCTGCGACGCTCATGGAAAACTGGCCGCCACAGCGCTTTGAGGACATCACACTGCAACATCTGGAAACCGCATTGGCCTTGGAACCTGAAATCCTGGTCATCGGCACCGGCCGCACCCTGCAGTTTCCAGAAGCACGGATTATGGCGGAAATCCAGCAACGCGGCATCGGACTGGAAGTACTGGACACGGCCGCCGCCTGCCGGACTTATAACGTGCTGGTGAGTGAGAATCGAAACGTGGTGGCAGCGCTGCTGATGATCTGAATGACGCAGTTTTACTTTGCAGCCTAATTTAAAAAAATTACTCGAATAATGACTCTTCCGACAAGCCCTCGCTTTCCAGTATCTGCCGCAGGCGCTTCATGGCATCCATCTGAATCTGGCGCACGCGCTCGCGGGTGACGCCGATGGCAATGCCCACGTCCTCCAGCGTGCCCTTATCGTGGCCGTTCAGGCCAAAACGGCGCTCCACCACTTCGCGCTGCTTCTCATTCAGGCGCGCCAGCCATCGCTCCACGATGGCCTGCAAATCCGTATCCTGCAGAAGCGTCGAAGGGTCGGTATTGTTTTCATCCGGAATGGCATCCAGCAGCATCCGGTCGCCGTCCTTGCCGATGGGTGTATCCATGGAGGTGACGCGTTCATTGAGACCCAGCAGCCGCTTCACGTCCTCGATAGGTTTGTCCAGCAGTTCCGCGATCTCTTCCGGCGAGGGCGCACGGTCCAGTGACTGGGACAGCTTGCGGGCGGCGCGCAGATAGAGATTGAGTTCCTTGATGATGTGGATAGGCAGGCGGATGGTGCGGGTTTGGTTCATGATGGCCCGTTCGATCGTCTGACGGATCCACCAGGTGGCGTAGGTCGAAAATCGGAAACCGCGTTCCGGATCGAATTTCTCCACCGCATGGATCAGGCCCAGATTACCCTCTTCGATAAGGTCCAGCAGCGGCAAACCGCGATTGATGTACTTGCGCGCAATCTTTACCACCAGCCGCAAGTTGCTTTCGATCATACGGCGACGCGAGACTTCGTCGCCCTTCAGGGCACGGCGGCTGTAATAGACCTCTTCCTCGGCGGTAAGCAGCGGCGAATAGCCAATTTCCGAGAGATACATGCGGGTGGCATCAAGCTGAGCGTCACCGAACTGCGGTTCGGGCTCGGCCGGTTCCGGACGAAGCACTACTGCTACCCCGTCATCCAGCAGGGATTCCTCGCCGTTGCCCTCCAGCAGGATAGCCGGGTTCAGCGGCTCCTCGGGTTCGGGAAACAGTTCATCATCCGATTCCGGTGCGCCTTCGCGATTGAAACTCGTCATGGTATCCGGGACGCTCTCAAACAAGCGCGTGTGGCTAATCTTGCCAAGTGTGTGACCCTCTATGCAAGCGTCAGTGTGGCGGCAGATAACTCAAGGGGTTGACGGGTTTGCCGTTATAACGGATTTCAAAATGCAGCAAGGGATGCCCATCCCGGTCCAAACCCATGGTGGCAATGCGCTCGCCGGCTTTGACCCGATCGCCCTCCTGCACCAGCATCTCATTATTGTCCGCGTAGGCACTCAGGAACTGATCGCTGTTCTTGATGATGATGAGCTTGCCGTAGCCAATAATGGCGCTGCCGGTGTAGACCACCTTGCCGGGCGCGGCGGCATAGATGTCCTGGCCCTGCACGCCGCTGATATCGATGCCTTTGGAGAGCGGATTGTTCGGGTGATACATGCGCACGAGCGCACCTTGGGCCGGCCAGACCCAGTGCAGGGCACCGGAAGGTGGTGTGTAAGCGTTTATTGGTGCAGAGGTTGAGAGGCTTGCCACCGCGCGCGGCCGCGTGGCGGGCCTGACCACGGATCCAGCAACCACCTGTGATGGCGCCGCCAAGATCAGCGTCTGACCCGGCTTGATGAGATAGTCAGAGCCGATGCGGTTCCAGGCCGTCACGTCATGGTAGTCAAGGCCATAGCGCCAGGCAATGGAATACAGCGTATCACCCGGTTTGACGGTGTACTGCCGGGGGATCGGCTCAGCCGCCACCACCTGTTGCCCCGACCGGGAGGTGCTGGCAGGGTTCCAGGTAAGCGCACCGGCACAACCGGCCAACAAACTACTGCAACACCCCACGATGAAAACCGCCCGTGGGGTATTCACTCCAAGCCTCCCACCAATGGCACGAAGCTCACCCGATCCAACAGTTTGCGTGCATAGTCGGTTTCACTGCGGCGCGTAATCAGCAACAGTTCTTGCCCGCTGGGGCTGCCCACCGGAATCACCAAGCGGCCGCCGACCGCGAGCTGCGCCAGCAGCGCCGCCGGCACCTCTGCCGGCGCGGCGCTCACTAGGATGCCGCCGTAAGGTGCATGCTGCGGCCAGCCCCAGCCGCCATCCGCGTGGCGGAATCGCACATTGCGGACCTTGAGCCCGTTCAGGGTTTGGCGCGCACGCAATTGCAGTGCTCCCAGCCGCTCAACGCTGTACACCGTCGGCACTAGAGCGGCCAGAATCAACGTCTGGTAACCGCAGCCGGTGCCTACCTCCAGTACCGTTTCGGGCGTGCCATCCGCCAACAATGCCTCGGTCATGCGCGCCACGATGTAGGGCTGGGAAATGGTCTGACCGAAGCCGATGGGCAGCGCCGTGTCTTCGTAGGCGCGGCTGGCCAAGGCTTCGTCCACAAACAGATGCCGCGGCGTGGAGCGGATGAGATTGAGCACCGCAGCGTCGCGGATGCCCTGCTCCTTGAGGCGCGCCATGAGTCGCTCGCGGGTGCGCGCCGAGGTCATGCCGATGCCCCGGGTGCCGGCGACATTCACGGTAAAGGCATCCCTTGCAGCCAATGAGAGAGGGGATTGAGGGCGTTATATTGCGTCAGATCAATCTGCAGCGGCGTAACTGAAACAAACCCGCGGCGCACCGCATGAAAATCCGTGCCAATGCCGGCATCCTGCTCGGCACCGGGCGGCCCCACCCAATAAATAACCCGGCCGCGAGGATCAGTGGTCTTGGTGACTGGCTCGGAACGGTGCCGGTAACCCAGACGCGTAGCCTCGACCCCTTGCAGTTCATTCCACGCCATGTCTGGCACATTGACATTGAGGATGGTGTTGGCCGGCAGCGGATTGGTCAGCAGCCGTTGCACCAGATCGCAGGTGACGCGCGCTGCCGTGGGGTAGTGATGTGGGGTTTCCGTCACCAGCGATACGGCGATCGCCGGGTAACCTAGGAAACGCCCCTCGATGGCCGCCGCCACGGTGCCGGAATACAGCACATCGTCCCCCAGGTTGGCGCCGGCGTTAATGCCGGAGACCACCATGTCAGGCTCGTATTCCAGCAGGCCGGTAATGGCCAGATGCACGCAGTCGGTGGGAGTACCGTCCACGCACACCACCCCCGGTTCATCCCGGCGGACCCGCAATGGCAAATCCAGGGTCAGGGAATGGCTGGTGCCACTGCGGTTGCGGTCCGGGGCGACGACGGTGACCTCGGCAAAATCGCGCAGCGCCTTGGCCAGGCAGCGCAAACCTTCGGCGTGACAGCCGTCATCGTTACTGAGAAGAATTTTCACCCGATAATCCGCCGGTACAGCAGCGACCCCTAGGATACTGTAAAAGCACGCTTGATATACTGTTGCCGGCCAGGGTAGCGGCAGTCATGACAAGCAACAATAAGCTCAGTGATGAAGAGTCGCGCGTATTCCGCAAGGCGGTGGCGGATACCAGGCCGTTGCCCTCCAGACCGTTGCGTCGTGGACCCAAACCAAAACCACGCGCGCGCTTTGCACGCGCCGCCGAAGTGGAAGTGCTGGAGGCAAGCCTCACCGGCCTGCCGGATCCAGACGAACCGCTGCTGGGAGAGGGCCTGTACTATGCCAAGCCGGGTGTGCAGCAGGCAGTGCTGCGCAAACTGCGCCGCGGCCACTTCAGCGTCGGCGCGGAACTGGATCTGCACGGCCTGGGCAGCGAAGACGCGCGCCAGGCGCTGGCTGAATTCCTACAGGAAGTGCGCGGCCAACGCACGCGCTGCGTGCGCATCATCCACGGCAAAGGCTATCGTTCCGGCCCGCGCGGCCCGATACTGAAGCAGAAGCTCAATGGCTGGTTGCGGCAACGGAACGAAGTCATGGCATTCTGCTCTGCGCGCCCGGTGGACGGTGGTACCGGCGCGGTGTATGTGTTGCTAAATAGCCGATGATTGTTTGCTCTGCTTCCCGGGGAGAGCTGCCATGCATATCAACATCAATTTGCTGGTTATCTTCACGCTCGTCGGCGGCCTGATTCTGCTGTTGTGGCCGAAACTCTATGAACGCCTCAAGTGGCTGCGCTACCTTGTGGGCGTGGTGCTGATCGTGCTTGGCATCCTGGCGTTGTTGGGCATATATATCCCGTACATCAACTGACTTCACGGCTTATATGCAGCGACAGCGATTTCAGTTCGCTGTCGTCACGGGCAAATCTTTGGGCGTGTACGGCAACCCCATCTTCTTCAGCACCGCCTTGAAGCGCGGATCGTTGCGGATAGGATCCAACACAGGAAACCACAGCAGTTGCGGAAACATGGTGTTGCCGTTGGCTGCATCATCGGCGAGCACCGCCAAGGCGCGATCGTTCTCACCCAATTGGATCAAATACAACGCGTACACGGTGGCGTAGCGGCGCATGCTGGCATAAGCAGGCGATGTCTCCAGGGCTTCCACGGCAGCGGCGCGCCGGGCCGGATCGGTAATGCCACGTATCAATAACGCAGGGATCTCCGGATCTATGCCGCTGAGCGCGGCCGCAGCGCGACTTTGTGCTTCCGCCTCAGGATAACGATGCAAATTGAGATAGATCAATGCCGCGGAGTGATGCACGAACACGCTGTCCGGATGCGCCTTCACAATGGCCCTGATTTGCGCGGCAGCGGCATCCGCGTCATCACGATGCAATATCAACCGGAGTTGCACGCGAATTGCGCCGCTTATTCCGGACAACGGATCGCGCTGTAGTGCGCGGTCAATCTCCACCAGCGCGGGTTTGAGCTGGCCGACCCCGCCCAGAAATTGCGCGTACTGATTCAGCGCCTCCGCGTCACCGGGCGTCAATGCCAATGCGCGTCGCAGGGCGCGATCTGCATCGGCCCAGCGCAGCTGGTTGCTGTACACCACGCCTTGCGCGACGTAGGCCAGCCCGTTGCTGGGATCCAGCGCGAGGGCATGCTTTGCGGATTCCAGCGAATTTGCGTACGCGATTCCTGTAGGATCCGGCCCATAAGCCGGAAGCAGTGCCTGAACTTCCGCCAGCGCGGCCCATGCCTGCGCGTAATCTGGATCAATCCCTACGGCCTGCTGAAACGCCCCGACGGCTTCGCTGACAGAGCGCGCCGCCAACAAGGGCAATCCGCGCAGATAGAAATCATGCGCGTGCGGGTCAACTGACCTTTGCGCGACCAGCGGTTGTGCATGGCGCCACTGCACGCGCAGTTTGTCGGCGATCGCAGTGGAAATCTCGTCCTCGACCGCGAAGATGTTGGTCAGCTTGCGATCGTACTTCTCCGACCACAGGTGATCGATATAATTATCGTATTACGATAATCGTATCGATGTCAAAACCCGGGAGCCGCCCCCACGGTACTGGCCACCGGCACCGTCACGGGAATCGCGGCGGGTTTGTACTTGGCGTATTGCTGCAGCAGCGCCTGAAAGCGCGGGTCGTGGCGGATCGGGTCCCAAGCCGGGTCCAGCCACAGCATCACCGGCGAGTAGGCATCGCCGATGCCGGGACTGGCGAGCGCCTTGGCGAGCAACGGTACGGCAAGGTCGGCGCGGTGGGCTTGCGCGTACAGTGTAGCGTTGCTCTCCGTGTATACCGGCCTATAACTCTGGTCCACAGATTTATTGATGATCGCCTGCGACCTAGCGAGGGCCTCCAGGCCTTCCGCGGAGTGACCGAAGCCCAACTCGTCGTCGGCAATAGCGTTCCATACAAGTGCCAACGTGATGCCCTGCTGTACGGCAAGCTGCGCACGGGCAATCGGGAGCGCCTGCGCATACAGCGGCCGGGCGTGCGCCATGTCGCCCATCAGCCAGTAAAGGTCGGCCTGTTGTTGAGTTTTCCCGTTTCCCCTTCTAAAGTTGTCCGGCGTATCCGGAATGCTGTCGAGCAAGGTAAGTGCTTCACGATACTTGCGTTGGTAAATCAACAAAGTCACGCGCTGACGTTTCAATGCGGGATCGTCGCCTTGTGCCGCAGCCAGTGCGTCCGGGATGTCACCGGTGCTGAACAGGATGGCGTTGGAGTAGCGAGTCTCAGCGTTGCTATTGTTCGGGTCGAGCGCCAGTGCGCGCTGCAAGGCATTCTCGGCATCGGCATAGCGATTCACCATCATGTAGGTCTCGCCCAAATCGAAGGTCAACGCCGAATTGCGCGGATCAAGTGCCAGTGCCTGCTGCAATGAGGCAATCGCGTCATCGAAGCGTCCCTGGCGGCGTTGAACGTAGCCCTGCGCCTCGAGCGCATCGGCATCATTGGGCTTGAGCTTGAGCGCGGCGGCGAAGTATTTGAGTGCTGCATCGTAATCGCCGCGGCCCCAGTATTCATTATAGCCGAGAGCAAGCTGTGCTGCGGCGAGATCGGATTGCAGTTGCAGCGCACGCTCGGCATCCGCACGCGCCTGCCGATTGAGCTGCTTGACATCCAGGCCGCCGCCGCCGAACCAGGCGAGTTCGCTTTCGATAACGGACAGCCTTGCCCAGGCAAGCGCGAAGCTAGGATCCTGTTCAACCGTTTGGCGGTACAAAGGGATGGCGGCTTTCATGCTTGCCGTGTCGTAATTGATGTTGGCCTTGTTAGCCTGATACTCGGCGCGCAGGAACAGGTCGTAGGCCTCCCGGTTCTTCGTCGGCACCGTGGCCAACGTGGCCGTTTCGGCAGGGCTGAGCTTGGCATTCAGGGCAGTCGCAATCTTGTCGGCCACCTCGCCCTCGACGCCGAACACATTATCGAGTGTGCGCGTATAGGCCTGCGCCCAGATGTGTTCGTCGGTCTTGACGTCAATCAACTGCACATTGATCAGCACCTGATTGCCAGCTTTCTGCACGCTGCCTTCGAGGATGGTCGCCACACCAAGCTGCTGGCCGATTTGCGTAAGATTTTCCGGATGGCTCGCATACTCTGCAGTCGAGGTGCGCGCAATCACCTTGAGATCCTCGATGTCGGCCAGCTTGGTCAGGATCAGGTCCTGCATGCCGGCTACGAAGTATTCGTTGTTTTTGTCCGCGCTGAGATTCTCAAAAGGCAGGACCGCGATGGATTTGGACGCAACCTGAGCCGTTGCGACCGGCTCGCCAGATTGGGCATGTAACACAGAAAAGCGAAAGGCAAAGAATCCGGAGACAGCCGCGAGAATAACCACCACAACGGATATGGAGGTCCCGAGCTTGCGATGCTGGTGTTGCCAGGCGCTGCTTCCCGATGCATCCCTGGGTCGTGCCAGCAGCCAGGTCAGCACCAGCACCACCGGTAGGCTGGCGACCAGCACGATCACCAGCACCGGCACCGCCCACGACCAGCCGAAATACGGAAACACGCGCGCCGCGAGCTGCATCACGAAACCGATGACCACCGCGTAGGGAATCACCACGCGGCCAATATAGTGCCGCTTTAGGCGATCCAGCCAGCTTAACCCCTCATCAGCCACAGGCGCCCCGCTCTTTTTCTGAGTCGAACTCTGGACATTCTATACTGGGTAATTCAGCTCTTGCGCGCGGCCAACTGCGCCACCAACGCCCGCATGGCAGTCTGGGTTTCGGAACTGAACCAGACTTTCATTAGGTCTGCATGGCTGCGCTCGCCGAGTTCAGCGAACAAGGTGGCGAGATCGGCGCGCGCCAGCTTGCGGGTGGCAGCTACAGCTCGCGGCGGCAAAGCCAGCAGACTGCGGCACCATTCCAGCGCCGCCGGCAATACCTGCTGCGCCGGCAGCACCTGATCCACCAAACCAATCTGCAGGGCTTCCGCGGGCATAATCAGCAGGCCGTGCAGGCACAGGCGCTCCGCCTGGCGCACACCCACCAGCCGTTTGAGCGCCGCGTAGATCACCGCCGGTACCGGCAGGCCCACGCGCACTTCATTGAGACCGATCTTGAATTTGCCCTCGGCGGCGATGCGGGTGTCGCAAAAAATCGCCAGTACCGCGCCACCTGCCGGACTATGACCGGTGAGCACCGCCGCCATCGGGATAGGTGATAAGGCAATGAACCGCAGCAGACTGATGAATTCCTTCCAGAACACATCCATGGAGGTTTTATCCAGTTTAAGAAGCGCCGGCACATCCAGTCCCGCCGAGAACATGCCCTCCGCGCCCGACAGTATCAATGCTCGCGCACCTTTATCTGGCGCTGTCTTTACAGCCATATGCAGTGCATGCACGAGGGCGGGATTCAGTGCATTCGCCGGCGGATGTGCCAGGCGCAGCTCCACTATGCCGGCATCGTGTTCAATCCGTGTTAGCATCACCATCTCCTCCAGTTGCAGCATATGCCTCCAGCAACTCATGCACTACGGTGGTTGCATAGGCGCCCGCCGGCAGGAAAAACTCCAGTTTGAGTGTACGTTCATCTACAGTTTCCCAGCTCAAATCGCGCACCGGCAGGCGCAAGGCGCGCCGCGCCGATTCCAGGCCGGCGGCCTCCAGTCCATGGGCGAAAGTTTTATATTGGCTGACGACATCGGTCTCCAGCGTCTGCACTTCACCGGATACGCGCCCGTCTCCACGCCCCCATAACGGACCTGTCGGATGCACATCGCCTGCGGAGCAGCGGGCCGTAAGCGCCCCGTCCACGGTACCCGCATGGAAAACACTGTGAGTGCCATCCAGCATGCACACCTCACCCGGCATGACGACATTCCAGGAATGATCCAACACCCGCTGCGACAATACCGCATTGAATATCAGACTGCGGGCGGAAGATAACAGCAGCCCGCGAAGCTTGCGATCGCGCACCGAGCGCGGGTTGGCGAACATTCTAGCGGCGCTTTCGATATTGGCGCCGTCATGGCCAAAACGCTGTGGACCAAAATAGTTTGGCACGCCCTGCTCACGGATTATTGCCAGTCTTGATCCCAACTCGGCGGCTGGTACTGACAGGTTGCGTAATATCAGGCGGAAACGATTGCCCTTGAGGCTGCCGATGCGCAGCTTACGGCGGTGGCGCGCAACACTGAGCACGCGAAATTCCGCATACTCGAGCGCCGCCCAGTCCGGCTGTACACGTTTGCCGAGCCACAGGCTGAAATGCTGTACGGCTAGCGCGTGCCGGTCCTTGATGCCGGCATAGCTCACTTCGCGCGGCGCCACGCCCGCGTATCGCGCCAGCTCCCGAGCCACCCACAGGGTATTCGCGCCCCGCTTTTCCACCTTGAGCAGCAAATGCTCGCCTTCGCCGTCCGCCTCGAAGCCCAGAACCTCATCCACCCGGAAATCCTCGGGTGTCGCACGGATACGGACGCGGGCCGCTACCGGGCCATGGGCACGGAGCCATGGAGGCAGATGTGTCACAGGCTTTAGGTTACTTCCATCAGCACCACCACCTGCGCGGCGATACCTTCGCTTCGGCCGATGAAGCCGAGACGCTCGGTGGTGGTGGCTTTCACATTCACGCACTCCACTGGCAGGCCGAGATCGGCCGCCAGGTTCGCGCACATCGCGGGAATATGCGGTGCCAGCACCGGTACCTGGGCAACCAATGTGGCGTCCACATTAACCGGCCGCAGCCCCCGGGTGCGCACCTTCTCCATCACCTTGCGTAGTAACTGACGGCTGTCGATGTCTTTGTACCGCGGATCACTGTCGGGGAAATGCCGGCCAATGTCACCAAGTCCCACGGCTCCCAGCAGGGCATCGCATACTGCGTGCAGCAATACATCGCCGTCGGAATGGGCGCGCATGCCCTGAGCATGCGGAATGTGCACACCGCCTAGAATGATCTCACGGCCGGGACCAAAGGCATGCACATCAAGACCTTGACCGATTCTCATGGCGACACACCTCTGGGTTGGTTCAGTACAGCTTCGGCCAGCGCCAGATCCTCGGGCCGGGTGATCTTGATATTGTCACTGCGGCCCTCAACCACGCGCACCACATGCCCGGCGCTTTCCATGGCGGCGGCCTCATCCGTGGGCGCCTCCCCGCGTTTGAGTGCGGCATCCAACGCGCCCATGAGTAGCCCGTAACGGAACATCTGCGGCGTGAAGGCGCGCCAGAAATTCCGGCGGGCAGGCGCCCCGCTGATGCGGTGCTCCTGATCCACGCATTTCACCGTATCCACCAACGGTGTCGCCAGTATGCCGCCCACCGGGTCCTGTCTCAATGTCTCGATAAGCCGCTCCAGATCGCTGGCATGCAGGCACGGGCGCACCGCGTCATGCACCAAAACCCAGTCCTGCTCGCGTAATGCCTGCTGCAGGGAGTACAAGGCGTTCAACACTGAATTAACGCGCTGCACACCGCCCTTGGCGATGCGTACCGGCTTGCCCTGGGAGCGCAAAAGATAGTGCTGCCAATGAGAGTCCGTTTCCGCGATCGCCACGGTGATGCCGGCGATGCGCGGATCCGACAGAAAAATATCCAGCACATACTCAATGACCGTGCGCCCCGCCAGCGGCAGATATTGCTTGGGAATGGCGCCGCCCATGCGCGTCCCGGTACCGGCAGCCGGAATCACCGCCCAGAATCGTACTGCCGATTGCATGGGTTCAGTGCTTTGACGGTGGCTGCGGTTCGCGCACGATCTGGTAGAAGGTCTCGCCTTTCTTGATCATGCCGAGATCCGTGCGCGCCTGTTCTTCAACCGCCGCCTGGCCCTGCTTGAGATCCTGCACTTGTGCAGCCAGCGCCTGATTGCGTTTCGTGAGTGCGGCATTCTCGGTTTGCTGCGCGCTAACCTGCCGCTGGAGTGTCCAGGCGTCATGCAGATCACCCTCCCCGAACCACAGTTGATATTGCAACAGCAACAGCAACAGCAACAGCAGCAACACCAGGATCAGCGGCAGCAGGAGTTTCAATTGCAGTCTGCTAGCCATCTTCAGTGCCGGTTTACCTTGGCGGGAAACGCCGCGAGGCCATGATAGCGCGCGCGCTTGCCCAGGGATTCCTCGATACGCAGCAATTGGTTGTACTTGGCCAGCCGGTCAGTACGGGACAGAGAGCCGGTCTTGATCTGAGTGGCACGGCTGCCGACGGCCAGATCGGCGATGCTGGTATCCTCGGTCTCACCAGAGCGGTGCGAGACCACGGCACTGTAATCAGCCCCCACCGCCATGTTGATGGCCGCCAATGTCTCCGTAAGGGTGCCGACCTGGTTTAACTTGATCAGGATGGAATTGGCGATCTCCTTGCGAATGCCTTCCCGGATTATTTTTGTGTCGGTGACGAAGATATCGTCACCCACCAGTTGCACCCGCTCACCCAGTCGCCGGGTCAGCAGCTGCCAACCGTTCCAGTCATTCTCCGCCATGCCGTCTTCGATGCTGATGATGGGATAGCGGTCCACGAGTTTTGCCAGATAGTCGATGAATTCAGCCGAGCTGCAGTGCCGGTTCTCTGATTCCAGGTGATAGCGCCCATTACGGTAAAACTCGTTGCAGGCAGCATCCAGGCCCAGATAAATGTCGCTACCCGGCGCATACCCAGCCTGCTGGATCGCCTCCATAATGACTTCCAGCGCCGCTTCGTTGGAAGGCAGGTTAGGTGCGAAGCCGCCCTCATCTCCAACGCTGGTGCTCAAATCGCGCGCATGCAGAACCTTCTTGAGGGCTTGGAACACTTCGGCGCCATAGCGTAATGCCTCCGAGAAACTGGGGGCGCCCACCGGCAGGATCAGGAATTCCTGCAGATCAACATTATTATCCGCATGCACACCGCCGTTGATGACATTCATCTGCGGCACCGGCAAGGTCACGGCATCCTTGCCCCCCAGCCAGCGAAACAAAGGCATTTCATGTTCGCGGGAAGCGGCACGCGCGGCTGCCAGCGATACGCCCAGGATGGCATTGGCGCCCAACCGGGATTTATTGGGCGTGCCATCCAATGCAATGAGGGCACGATCAAGTTTTTCCTGATCCTCCACTTGCATGCCGGACACGCGGCGCAGGATTTCCCCGTTTACGTTAGCTACGGCTTTACGTACCCCCTTGCCGCCGTAGCGCCTTGCATCACCATCCCGCAATTCAACGGCCTCGCAGCTGCCGGTGGACGCGCCCGACGGAACCGCCGCGCGGCCTACGGTGCCGCTGTCCAGAATCGCATCCACTTCCAGCGTGGGATTGCCACGGGAATCCAGAATCTCACGCGCACGCAGCTCAACTATCTTGGTCATAAGACAAAGTTCCTGAGCACTTTAATAAATATCATCAAATATTTCACACCGGCAAATGTGTTTCCGCATAGGGCTGGCGCTTGACTGCGGTGTCCAGCTCTTTGAGAGTAACCAGCAGTTCTTCCATGAGTCCCAGATGCCAAGAATTGGGGCCATCGCACAGCGCCTTATCCGGGTCCGGATGGGTTTCCATGAAGATACCGGCTACGCCGGCGCCGATGGCGGCACGCGCCAACACTGGAATAAATTGCCGTTGACCGCCGGAACTGCCGCCCTGGCCGCCGGGAAGTTGCACGCTGTGAGTGGCATCAAAGACCACTGGGCACCCCGTGGCGCGCATCACCGCCAGGCCGCGCATGTCCGTGACCAGATTGTTGTAACCGAAGGAAAAACCACGCTCGCACACCAGAATCTGCTGATTGCCGGTGGCGCGCGCCTTGTCCACCACATTTTGCATCTCCCAGGGAGACAGGAACTGGCCTTTTTTGATGTTCAGCGGCTTGCCGGCCTTGGCGGCGCGCTGGATGAAATTGGTCTGGCGGCACAGAAACGCCGGGGTTTGGATTACATCCACCACCGCCGCCACCTCCTCGATGGGTGAGTCCTCGTGCACATCCGTGAGCACCGGCACGCCCACGGATTTCTGCACCTTGGCGAGAATACGCAGACCTTCATCCATGCCGGGGCCGCGGTAGCTTTTGCCGGAGGTACGGTTGGCCTTGTCGAACGAGCCTTTGAAAATATAGGGTATCTGCAAGCGTTGCGTGACTTGCTTGAGATGGCCGGCCACGTCCAGCGCCAGCTGCTCGCTTTCCAGCGTATCCGGCCCGGCGATCAGAAAAAATGGCTGCTGGTTGCCGACCTCGAAGCCACAGAGTTTCATGCGCGCGCCGCCTTGAGCGCAGGCTGCGCAGCAGCGTATTCCCGGGCCGCCTCAATGAAGCCGCTGAACAGCCGGTGACCGTCCCGCGGCGTGGAGGTAAATTCCGGATGGAACTGAGTGGCAATAAAGAATGGATGCCCGGGCAGCTCGATGATTTCAACTAATTTGTCCACCGAAAAACCGGAGAATACCATGCCCTTTTTCTGGAACTGCTCCAGATAATTGTTGTTGAATTCGTAACGGTGACGATGGCGCTCGGAAATCATGTCCTTACCGTAGAGTTTATGGGCCAGAGTCCCGGCAACCAAATAACAGTCCTGCGCACCCAGGCGCATGCTGCCGCCCAGATCCGACTGCTCACTGCGGGTTTCCTGTTGACCACTACGATCCTGCCATTCAGTGATCAACGCGATCACCGGGTGGGGTGTGTTGCGCTCAAACTCGGTGCTGTGGGCACCGTTAAGGCCGATCACGTTACGGGCGAATGCGGTGACCGCCACCTGCAAGCCAAGGCAGATACCCAGATAAGGAATACGCTGCTCACGGGCATAAGCTGCGGCCGCAATCTTGCCTTCAATGCCGCGCTCACCGAAGCCGCCGGGTACCAGGATAGCATCCATACCATGCAGCAAGCCGATGCCGTGTTTACTCAGCTCCTCGGAGTCAATGTAATGAATCTTTACATCGGTATGCGTATGGATGCCTGCGTGCTTGAGCGCCTCATTGAGCGACATGTAGGCATCGGTAAGATTCACATACTTCCCCACCATGGCAACCTTAACCGTGGCTTCAGGGTTTACCCTAGCCTCCACCACGCGGCGCCATTCGCTCAGGTTCGCGGATTTGGTGTTGATGCGCAGGTGGTCCACGACGATATCATCCAGCCCCTGGGCGTGCAGGATCAGCGGGATCTTGTAAATGTCGTCCGCATCCGGCGCGGAAATTACCGCGCGTTCTTCAACGTTGGTGAACAGCGCGATCTTACGGCGCGCATCTTCCGGCAGAGGTTTGGTGGCACGGCATAAAAGAATATCCGGCTGGATGCCGATGGAACGCAGTTCCTTGACTGAATGTTGTGTGGGCTTGGTTTTGGTCTCGCCGGAAGTGGGTATATAGGGCACCAGGGTCAAGTGCATGTACACGCATTTCCCGCGCCCCATCTGGATGCCCATCTGGCGGATGGCTTCGAGAAACGGTAGGGATTCGATGTCACCCACGGTGCCGCCGATTTCCACCATGCAGATATCGGCGTTGTCAGCGCCTTCGCAAATGCAGCGTTTGATCTCGTCGGTGATGTGCGGGATCACCTGTACGGTAGCGCCAAGATAATCACCGTGACGCTCCTTGCGGATTACGTTCTCGTAGATGCGGCCAGTGGTGAAATTGTTGCTGCGCCCCATGCGGGCGCGCACGAAACGCTCGTAGTGACCCAGATCCAGGTCGGTCTCAGTACCGTCGTCGGTGACGAACACCTCGCCGTGCTGAAACGGGCTCATGGTGCCGGGATCCACGTTGATATAGGGATCCAGCTTCACCATGGTGACCTTGAGGCCACGGGCTTCCAGAATGGCTCCCAAGGAGGCGGAGGCAATGCCCTTCCCCAGGGAAGAAACCACGCCACCAGTGACAAACACGAAATGGGCCATCAGAACTCCCGACGCGGCGCCGGGATGGCTCCGCTGAATCGGGAGTACAGCCTAACAGAATCAGAAGCTTGAATGAAGTGAATGATGCCAAGCAGGCAGTACCCGCCCCTTCAATGCAGAGCGGGATGCGATGACCAGTCAATGCGCAAACCCGGTTCATCTGCTCCGGCGGCAAAAGGCGCACAAACGAACAACCCCGCCACCCCCGCCAGTTGATCACCGTTGTAGAGCAGTGGCAGACGTTCACGCATCCAAGGCACTACCTTGAACTCCTGCAGCCACTTCTTGAGAGGCCGATGATGGGCCTGACTCGCGGGCTTACAGACTTCGCCCCCGGAACGAAAGCACACACTAAGACCCCCGGCGGGATAACCCGCCACACGCAGCCCTCCCTCCATGGTTGATACAAGGCGGAGTGTCCCCATGCCCACCCCTAAGGCTGTTTGTTCACCCTGCTTGAGCCTTAATTCGCCCTGTGGCACCGCAGGCAAGGGCAATAAGCCGTATAAACGGCCGCGATAACGCCGCACTTCCGCGCCTTCCCAGGAAACACAGGGATTACGGTCGGCGCGGGCCGATAATAGCTCACTGATCATCTGTTCAAGCTTATGGGCTGGTGGTAATGGCAACTCCAGTCTTTCCAGCCAGTATCGCAGCAGGTTTTTTGCCCGCGCAGCCCCGAGTTTCTGCAAGGCAGCTACGGGCAACACTCGGCCTTGGTCCCCGACACAGTGTCTCCAATCTTCTTCCGCCACTGCGGCTAATAACCCCAGAGCCTCACCACAATGGCGTGCGCTGCGCGCTGCCGTTGCCGCCGCCGACGGCCAGCGCTGGCGAATTACAGGAATCACTGCATGGCGCAAATAATTGCGGTCAAAACGGGAATTGGCGTTACTGGGATCATCCAGCCAGGTGAGTTTTTGCGTTTCTGCCCAGGCCTGCAGCTCACTGCGCGAGAACCCGAGCAAGGGACGCGCCAGATGACCCGACTCGAAGGCGGCGATCACCGGCATGGCGGCCAGCCCACGCAGTCCTGCGCCGCGTAATGCCTGCAACAGGAAGGTCTCCAGCTGGTCATCCTGATGATGGGCCAGCAGTAGCAGGTCGTCTTCCCCTATTAACGTCCGAAACACCTGGTAACGCTGCTCACGGGCAATGGCCTCAAGACTTTGCCCCTTTGCGGGGTTGACCCTGACACTTCGGCATTCAAGCGGCACCTGCAATGCCGCACACAGCTGCTCACAATGCCGCTGCCAGTCATCCGATTTAAAATGAAGATGATGATTCACATGCAGCGCCCGCAGCCGGGCTACCAGCGCGGCCTCTTGCTGCACGAGCGCATGCAGCAACACCGTAGAATCCAGTCCGCCGCTGAAACCCACCCAATAGCAACGCGCGGCCGGAAGGCCGCGCAGCACCATTGTCAGTTTGACAGGATCGAAGCTCACGAGCGATGGATGGAGACGATGCTCACTCCTTGAAACTCCCGAATGACATGAAACGCTTGTAGCGTGCTTCCAGCACTTCATCCATGGAGACATGTTCGAGACGGCTGAGGGTATCGCCAAGAGTGTTCTTGATTGTGGCCGCCATGGCATCCGCGTTGCGGTGCGCGCCACCCAGGGGTTCCTTCAGCACCGTATCAATGAGTCCCAGGCTCTTCAGGCGTTCGGCGGTAATACCCATGGCTTCCGCTGCCTCGCTGGCCTTGTCCGCGCTCTTCCACAGGATGGAAGCGCAGCCCTCCGGAGAAATCACCGAATAAATGCTGTACTGCAACATGATAACGCGGTCGCCCACGCCGATGGCCAGGGCGCCGCCGGAGCCGCCTTCACCGATAATGGTGCAGATAATCGGCACCCGCAACGTGGACATCTCGAACAGGTTGCGGGCTATGGCCTCGCTTTGGCCACGCTCCTCCGCACCCACACCCGGGTAGGCTCCGGGCGTATCAATCAGGGTCATGAGCGGCAATCGAAACCGCTCCGCCAGCTTCATGATACGCAACGCCTTGCGATAACCCTCGGGGCGCGGCATACCGAAATTACGGCGGACTTTTTCCTTGGTATCACGACCCTTCTGTTCGCCGATGATGGCCACGGGGCGTCCGTCCAGCCGGGCCACGCCGGCGACCATGGCAGGATCGTCTCCGAAAGCCCGGTCACCGTGCAATTCCTCGAAATCGGTGAAGATTCTCTGAATGTAATCCAGCGCATAGGGACGCAGCGGATGGCGCGCCAACTGCGCCACCTGCCAAGGGCTCAGACTGGAGAAAATGGTTTCCGTGAGGGTCCGGCTCTTCGCCTGCAAGCGTTCGATTTCGTCGGTGATGCTGACGGCGGATTCGTCGCCGACGAAGCGCAGTTCCTCGATTTTCGCTTCGAGTTCGGCGATGGGTTGTTCAAATTCGAGGAAATTGAGATTCATTTTTCAGCGGGCCTGTGGGATGATAAACGTTACCGGCTGAGGCCCTGGGGCACAAGCCCCTCAGGCACTGGCCGCCTCATGGGCAGGGTCAAGCGGACGGCTGCCGTAGTGCAATGTAATGCGTTCCGGTCCCAGCCAGGTTTCCAGACGCCGCGTCAGGACCTCGGCGGGATGCACCTTCCAGGCCTCTCCCAGCGACATAGGCACACTGGCACCCGCCCCCTGGTACCGCACCCAGACGCTGCAGCGACCGCCCAGGTGCGGCTTGAGCGCCTCCTTGAGGTGGGCGGCGAAGTCCATCCCAGCAGCTGCTGTCCACTCTATGTCCAAGCGGCGTAGGTAGCGCTCCCGCAGCTCGTCCACTCCGTACATATTCTTCACGGTGAGGCGCCAGCCGCTGATGAATTCATCGAATGCCAGCCGGCCCTCGACCACCACCACCTTGTCCTTTACTGCCAGGGCCCGGAAGCGCTGATAGGCATCCTCGAACAGGGTGACTTCAAGCCGCCCACTGCCGTCATCCAGCACCAAGCTCACACGCCCGCCGCGTTTGCGCAAATCCACCACCAAACCCGCCGCGATCACATTGCGCGAAGTCGGATCGTAACCATAACCGCGCTCACCATTGTTTTGCGGCGGCGATTCCTCTACCAGCTCACCCAGCGGTGCGGTTACCACCTGGCGTAAATCGGCAGCGTAGCGGGTCACGGGATGACCGGTTAGATACAACCCCAAGGTGTCCCGCTCGCCGCGCAAACGTTCATCCTCGTCCCAGTCCGGCAGCAATGACGCTGTTTGCGGCTGCTCCGGCTTCGCCACCCCCGGCCCCACCAGGCCAAACATATCATCCTGCCCCGCCGCATTGGCACGCGTGCTCTGATCCGCGCGTGCCAATGCGTCCGGCAGCCGCGCCATGAGGGTGGCGCGGTTGAGACCGAGCACATCCAGAGCGCCGGCACGAATCAGTGCCTCGATGACGCGGCGATTGGCTTTTTGCAAACCAATGCGCCGACAGAAATCTTCGATAGCTCTAAAATCACCATTGTGCGTTCGCTCTGCCATTACCCCTTCAATGGCCGCTAACCCCACACCCTTGATAGCACCCAGACCGTAACGGATGCTGCTATCGTCCGCCACTGCGAAGCGGTAATCGGAATGGTTGATATCCGGTGGCAGGATTTTCAATTCCATGGCGCGGCACTCGTTTATGAGTGTCACTACTTTATCGGTATGGTCCATATCGGAGGACAGCACGGCGGCCATGAAGGCGGCTGGATAATGAGCCTTGAGCCAAGCTGTTTGATAGGCGAGCAGCGCGTAGGCGGCGGAATGGGATTTATTGAAACCGTAGCCGGCGAACTTCTCCATCAAATCGAAAATATGCGTCGCCAGCCGTGGAGCCACGCCGCGCGCTATTGCGCCTTTTACGAATACATCCCGTTGCAAAGCCATCTCCTCCGCATTTTTCTTGCCCATGGCGCGGCGCAGAAGGTCAGCACCACCCAAGGTATAGCCGGCCAGGACCTGGGCGATCTGCATCACCTGTTCCTGGTAGAGAATCACACCGTAGGTAGGTTTCAGGATAGGTTCCAGCTTGGGGTGCGGGTAATCCACTCTGGCTTTGCCATGCTTGCGCGCCATGAAATCGTCCACCATGCCGGACTGCAAGGGACCGGGACGAAATAGCGCTACCAGGGCCACAATATCCCCAAAACGATCGGGCTTGAGCCGGCGGATCAGATCCTTCATGCCGCGTGATTCCAACTGGAACACCGCTGTGGTCTGACAGCGTTTCAGCAGTGCATAGGTGGCTGCGTCATCCATCGGGATGGTGCTGATATCGACAGCTGCCGCGTTACTGGCATGACGTTGGCGGTTGATGATGCCTACCGCCCAATCAATGATAGTCAGGGTCCGCAAACCCAGAAAGTCGAATTTGACCAGGCCTATGGCTTCTACATCGTCCTTGTCCAGCTGCGTAACCGGATGGCTGCTGCCGGCTTCGCAGTACAGCGGCATGAATTCCGTGAGTTCGGCCGGCGCAATCACTACACCGCCCGCATGCTTGCCGGCATTGCGCGCCAAACCTTCCAGGGAACGCGCCAGGTCCAGGAGCTGACGTACTTCATCCTCTTTCTGGTAGCGGGCGCGCAGTTCCGGCTCCTGCTGCAAGGCCTTGTCCAGGGTCATTTCCAGCTCGAAAGGAATGAGTTTGGCGATCTGGTCCACGTAGCCATAGAGATGGCCCAGCACACGGCCCACATCACGCACCACGGCGCGCGCCGCCATGCTGCCGTAGGTGATGATCTGGGAAACCCGTCCACGGCCATAGCGTGCCGCCACATAGTCGATTACCCGGTCGCGGCTTTCCATGCAAAAATCCACATCGAAGTCCGGCATGGAGACACGCTCGGGATTGAGGAAACGCTCGAACAACAGATCGTGTTCCAGAGGATCCAGATCGGTGATACCTAACGCATAGGCTACCAGTGAACCGGCACCGGAACCGCGGCCCGGACCCACCGGCACTCCGTGTTGCCTGGCCCAACGGATGAAATCCGCCACGATCAGAAAGTAGCCGGCGAAACCCATGCGCAGGATCACATCCAGCTCTGACATCAGTCGTTCGCGATAAGGGTTTACACGCTTCTCACGGTCCCCACCGGCATCGGGCAACAACCTGACAAGTCGCTGCTCCAGGCCGGCATTCGCCTCGGCGCGCAGGAAACTTTCGATACTATGGCCCTCCGGTGTGGGGTAGGCTGGCAGGAAATTTTCGCCCAGACGTAACGTGAAGTTGCAGCGCCTGGCAATCTCTACACTGTTTTCCAGCGCTTCCGGCAAATCCGAGAATAGCTGCAGCATTTCCTCCTCACTGCGTAAATACTGTTGCTCGCTATAACGTCGCGGGCGTCGTGGATCATTCAGGGTATGTCCTGACTGTATACAGACGCGGGCCTCATGGGCATCGAATTCTTCTGGTCTGATAAAACGCACATCGTTCGTGGCCACCAAGGGCACATCACTCGCTCCTGCAATTTGCACCGCCGCACGCAAGTAGTCTTCCTCAGCTTCACGGCCGGTACGCTGCAGTTCCATGTAGAAGCGCTCCGGGAACAATTCCAGCCAGTCATTCAAAAGTACACGGGCCTTATCAGTATGGCCCGCCAAAAGCGCGCGGCCCACATCACCTTCGCGCCCACCGGACAACGCGATCAGCCCATGGCTATGCCCCGTGAACCACTGGCGTTCCAGCATAGGAATACCACGCTGCTGGCCCTCCAGATAACTTCTCGTGATAAGTGTTGAAAGATTGTGGTATCCCTGGATGTCACAGCACAACAAAGTAATCCTGCAAGATGAATCCGCATCGCTATCACGCAGCTGCAGATCAGCGCCAATGATCGGCTTGATGCCCTGTGTCTGGGCCGCCTTGTAGAATTTCACGAACGCGAACAGATTGCCCTGATCGGTAAGCGCCACCGCCGGCATGTTCATGGCTGCTACGGTCTGCATGAGTTGGGGTACACGGATGACGCTGTCCACCAATGAATATTCGGTATGCAGACGCAGATGAATGAAGCGTGGCGACATGCTCAGACAATTTTCTCTTTACAGCGCTGCACCGGCGCAAACGAACGCCGATGGATGGCACAGGCGCCATATGTCGTAAGGGCTGCCAGATGCATGGGAGTGGGGTAACCCTTGTGGATGCCGAAACCGTACGCGGGAAATTCTGCGTCAAAACGTCGCATGGCCGCATCCCGTTCCACCTTGGCGAGAATCGAAGCGGCACTGATGACGGGAATCAGGTTATCACCCTTCACGATGGCTTCCATCGGGCAAGACAAGGCCGGGCAACGGTCGCCGTCCACCAGCACTTTTATCGGTGCCACAGCCAGCGCCAGCACCGCACGCTGCATGGCCAGCAACGTTGCCTGTAGGATATTCAGACGATCGATTTCAAGGTGGTCAGCCCAGCCCACCGCCCACGCCAGTGCACGCCCGCGGATTTCTACAGCCAGTTTTTCCCGTTGGCGCGGGGCCAGCAGCTTGGAATCTTTGAGCCCTGAAATCGGCCTGGAGGGCGCCAGGATAACCGCGGCGGCGGCCACCGGGCCGGCCAGCGGGCCACGCCCGGCCTCATCCACACCGGCGATAATGACGCTTCGCGCTTCCCCAGACAGGATCATATATAAAGCGGCTCCTGGATTTATGCATGGTCATTCTAACCTGCTACCGTTGGATGTTTGGATAGCAACTCCAGCACCGCCTCCGCAGCGCGTTCATCCGCCCGACAACACAGATTGCTACTGAGTGTGGCAAAAGTTTCAAGTTGCGCTGTCCGAGCGGCTTGGTCCTGCAGCAAACCCAGTACTGCTGTCCCCATATCGAAAGGCAGCGCACGATACTGGAGGAATTCCGGCACTATTTCACGATTCGCAAGCAGATTGGGCAGCGCCACATGCTTGATTCGCAACAAACCCAGCCCCCTGACCAGTGCGTAACTGCTAGCGGCAATACGGTAGGCCACTACCATAGGGCAGCGCCACAGCATGGCTTCCAGGGTGGCGGTGCCGGATGCGATGAGTGCCACATCCACCGCCCCCATAACCTCGCGAGCATGCCCTTCCACCACGATGACTGGCAGATCAGGTTTGAGCATGCGGACCTGATTCTTGATTAGCTTGCTTAAGGCCGGGGTGGTCGCCGGGATTACAAACTTCAGTTCCGGCGCTGCCGCCATCAGCCACTGAGCGGTCTCCAGAAATACCGGCCCGAGGCGCTCCACTTCGGTACGGCGGCTGCCGGGCAGCAACGCCACCAGCTGACCGTCGGGCGGCAGATGCAAGGTTTTACGCAGTGCCGCTCGGTCCAGAATTTGCGGAACTTGATCCGCCAGTGGATGGCCGACGAATTTTGCTGGAAACCCGTGTTTTGCATACAACGATGTTTCGAAAGGCAGCAAGGTCAGTACCAGATCCGCAGCTTTGCCGAGCTTGAATACCCGCCGTGGACGCCATGCCCAAATTGATGGGCTGACATAATGAACTGTACGTATTCCTGCCCGGTGCAACTTCGCCTCCAGGCTTACATTGAAGTCCGGCGCATCTATACCGATGAAGATATCCGGACGCTGCTGGAGAAAGTACCGGCGCAAACGGCGTCGCAAGCGCAGCAACCGAGGCAGATGCACCAACACCTCGGTGATTCCCATTACCGCCAGGTCCTCAACGTAAGCCAGCGGTTTGCAGCCAGTCGCGATCATCGCCGGCCCGGCCACACCCTCGAATTGCACATCAGGCACGCGCTCCCGGATGGCACGCATCAATCCGGCGCCAAGATTGTCGCCCGAGCTTTCCCCCGCAATAATGCCGATTCGCAGCATAGGTGATCGTGCCGTGTGAGGAGCCGCCGTGCAGAATCAGCGCGTGATGCTGCGCTCGCTGGTTTCCAGAAATTTCAGCATGCGCGCTACTTCCGGTTGCTTGGCGGCAGGTTCGCGCAGCCTCTCTAGTGCCTCTTCGAAGCGCAGCTCCGAACGGTACAGTATGCGATATGCGTTTTTGATGTTGCGGATTTGCTCCGCGGTAAATCTCCGCCGTTGCAGGCCTTCACTGTTGATGCCACGTGGCTCTACGGGTGTACCTGAGACCATTACATAAGGAGGGATATCGCGGGTGATATCCACATTCATGCCGGTGAAACTGTGAGCACCGATGCGGCAGAATTGATGTACCTTGGTGAACCCCCCGAGTATCGCCCAGTCTTCAATGGTGACATGCCCGGCCAGGGTCGTGTTATTCGCCAAAATCACGTTGTCGCCCAGCAAACAATCGTGGGCAATATGCACATAAGCCATGATCCAGTTATCGCTGCCAACAATGGTGCGGCCCTTGTCCTGGGCTGTACCCCGGTTGACAGTGACAAACTCGAAAAAAGTATTGCGCTCACCTATTACGAGCCAGGTGGGCTCGCCCCCATACTTCTTATCCTGGGGTATGCCGCCGATGGAAGCGAACTGGAAGATGCGGTTATCGCGGCCAATGCGGGTGGGACCTTGTATCACCACATGGGGTCCAACCCAGGTGCCGGCGCCGATTTCCACCTGTGAACCGATGACCGTGAACGGGCCGATCGTCACGTCTGTTGCCAGACGAGCGGCTGGATCTATGACCGCACGCGGATCAATCAAATTTCAAACTCCCGTGCCGTACACATGAGCTCGGCTTCCGTGACCATTTGACCATCCACTTCAGCCCGAGCTTTATATTTCCAAACGCCGCGTTTGTTCCATAGATGTTCCACTTTGAGTATTAGTTGATCTCCGGGTTCCACCGGTTTCTTGAAGCGTGCGTTGTCGATGCCAACAAAATAGTAAAGTGTCTTCTGATCTGGCGCATGACCGAGGGTTGCAAATGTCAGCAGACCGGTGGCTTGGGCCAACGCCTCGAGGATCAGTACGCCCGGCATGACCGGCCGCCGAGGGAAATGTCCGGGGAAAAATGGCTCATTGATCGTGACGTTCTTGACAGCGGTCAACGACCTGCCCAGTTTGCACTCCAGCACACGGTCGACCAGCAGGAATGGATAACGATGGGGCAGTTGCTTCATGATAGCGTGGATATCGAGAAACGGCTCCCTAGACATAGTCGTTCAGTCCTTCAATTTTTTTTCAATGGTTATAAGCCGGCGTACGAATTCGTCGAGCTGGCGGAAGCGGGCACTGTTTTTTCGCCACTGCGCCCCGGTGTCCATGGGTAAACTCCCCGAATACACGCCGGGCTCGTGGATGGAATGGGACACTATCGTCATTGCGGTGATGGTAACATCGTCACAGATTTCGATATGCCCAGCAACGCCAGCGCCGCCACCAATCATGCAGCGGCGGCCGATGTGGGCGCTGCCAGATATTCCTACACAACCAGCGATGGCGGTGTGCTCGCCGATATGGGCGTTATGCCCCACCTGTATCTGATTATCGAGCTTGACGCCATTATCTATCACCGTATCCTCCAGAGCACCGCGGTCGATAGTGGTATTGGCGCCGATCTCCACATCATCACCGATCACCACCGACCCCAGTTGAGGGACTTTAACCCACGTATCGCCATCGCGTGCAATGCCGAAGCCGTCAGCACCTAAGACGGCTCCTGGATGAATCAGGGCGCGTTTGCCGACCCGGACATCGTGACAAAGGGTAACATTAGCCACCAGTCGGCTGTCTTCCCCGACACTGGCACCGGCTTGGATTACGCAATTGGGACCGATGCAAGCACCGCGTGCAATCACCACGCCTTTTTCCAGCACCACGCCTGGTGCAATCCAAGCCTCGGCAGAAACACGCGCATCGGGGTGAATCTTAGCACCCGCATCAACGCCTTTTTGCGGTGCCAAGGCTGCCGTTAGCAGTGTCGCCACGCGCGCATACAGCAGATACGGGTTGTCTGAAACCAGCGCCGGGACTGGGCAAATATCTGCATCAGCCGGCGTCAGGATCACCGCGGCGGCGCGGGTTTCAGCCAGATAGCGGCGGTACCGGTTATTGGAAAGGAAAGTGATGGCACCGGGACCGGCATGCTGTATCGTCGCAACAGACCGGATCAGCGTGTCGCCATTACCGCGTAACAATCCTCCGCAGCGATTCGCTAGTTCTGTGAGCGTGTATTCCACTGGCAAACGCCGTCATTCATCAGTGACCGGCACCCGGAGGGTTATTGGTCTGTAATTTGAAATCCTTCTTCATCTGGATCAAAACCTGATCAGTCACATCGACGGTGTTATCCGCATAATAGGTAACACCCTTATCGATGATGAGGTTGTAATTCTGAGCTTTGGCGAATTTTTGCGCGGCCTCGTCGATTGCCGCTTGCAGTTCACTCAATTCCTGATTGCGCTGTGAATTGACATCTGCTTGGAAATCATCCTGCTTACTTCTAAAGTCCTGCTGCAAGCTGTCCAATTTGTTTTCCAGGCTCTGCAGCTGGCTGGCGCTCATAACCGCACCATTCCGATTGATCTGATCCTGGAGATCTTTGATCTTGTTCTGCTGAGCCACCAACTCCTTGCCGCGGCTGCCAAATTTCTGTTCCATCACTTTGGTTGCCGCTTGAGCCTGAGGTGATTTCTGCAGAAGTGTTGCCCTATCCACCACACCGATTTTAAGCGCAGCCGCAGAAACATTGCCCACATATATCAGACCTGTTAACACAACCAGCAGCATCAATAATTTAATTGCAATTTTCATATATACTCTCCGGAATAATCAAAAATAAGTGCCTAAGGTGAATTGGAATCGTTCGGTCTGATCCCCCGGCTTTGGATTCAGTGGCAAAGCATAGCTGAATTTCATGGCGCCGAGGGGTGTAAGAAAGGTGGCCGCCACGCCGGTCGAGACCCGCAAACTACTCCAGCGAAAATCCCCTGGATCCGTGAATGCGTTGCCCACATCTACGAACAAGGCCCAGCGGTTAGAACCGACGCCCGAGCCACTTTTTTTGCCAAAACTCGGCAGGATCAGTTCATTCTGCATATAAACCTGGGCCCGGCCACCAAACGGATAACCTATGGAATCCCGTGGTCCCAGGGTACCGATCACCCAGCCGCGCACCGTATCCGGACCGCCATCGAACCAATTCTTATACGGCGGGTAGGTCGCGGTTTTACCATAGGGAGCACCATAATCCATTTCACCATTGATGCCATATATAAACCCTTTGAATAATGGGATGAATGCCAATTGATTGTAACTCAGGATGTAATACTGCTGATCGGAGCCAGGCACAGCAGCCGTCAGAGTCAGAGACTCGCGTGCGCCGTTATCAGGAAAAATGATCCGGTCACGGGTATCGCGCACATAACTCAATGATGCCTCGAGCGTATTGTATTGCAATGCTGGATACTCGCAGACAAAAGTAAAGCCACGCGCATCGGAACAAGCGCCCAGAACTTGCGAGACACTGC
This sequence comes from Gammaproteobacteria bacterium, assembly GCA_027315405.1. Classification (GTDB taxonomy): domain Bacteria; phylum Pseudomonadota; class Gammaproteobacteria; order Natronospirales; family REEB76; genus REEB76. Next base: position 64,181 of record DAHUYB010000036.1, read on the forward strand.
CATTGGCCGGGTTTGATATGAAATTGACGTATTGTTGCGAGGTACCTAATTGCGCAAACAATTGGTTGTGCGAATAAGTGCCGCTGATACCCCAGGCACTGTATTCCGTCAGAGGGATGTTGAAACTCATCTGGGCACCATAGCTCTGCGTTGTCAATGGCGAGCTATTGATCGTCAACGATGAGGTTTGGGTTTGGAATAAGCCTAAGGTGCGGCTGATACCGTCCACCGTCCAATAGGGATTAGTGAAACTAAAATTATACGAATGACCTATATAACTGCGGCTTGCATCGATCGAAAGGCGATCACCAGTACCCAGAAAGTTTGCATTCACAATCTGGCCATCAAGAACAAGCCCTGAATAACTCCCGTAACCGACACCTATATTCGCCGTGCCCGCAGGACGTTCGGTCAAGGTGTAGTCGAGATCCACCAGATCAGAGGAGCCAGGTACCCGCACAGTCTTAACTTTTGCATTCTCCATCCATGGCAGGCGATTTAGACGAACGCGTGATCGTTCCACATCAATATTTGACAGCCAAGTGCCTTCGAACTGCCGCATCTCGCGGCGGAAGACCGCATCGTCGGTACCCGAGCCACCACTGAAATTGATATGCCGAACATACACGCGCTCACCGGGTTCGATATAGAAGGTGATGGAAACCAATTTGTGTTGACGGTCAATATCCGGTATTGGATTGACTTGGGCAAACCCGTAACCATCTACGCCCAGCCGTTTTTGAATTAGATCGGCCGTAGTGGTAGCTCGCTGGAGTGAAAATGTATCACCCGGTTTTACCAGCACGAATCTTTTCAGCACCGACTCCGGTATAACAAACTGCCCCGCCAACTTCACGTCCTTGACTTTGTAAATCCCGCCCTCGGAGATATTCACAGTAATATAGACATTATTGCGGTCCGGTGAGATAGCTACCTGGCTTGAATCTATGGCGAAGTCCGCATACCCCTGATCCATGTAAAAGGATCGCAACGACTCCAGATCGCCTACAAGTTTTTCGCGGGAATATTCATCGGAACTTCCAAAAAAAGTCCAGAAATCCGCTACTTTTAACTTAAATACGCTGCGCAAATCTCCCTCTGAAAACGCATGGTTACCGACGATGCTAATAGCACGAATCTTGGCAGTCACACCTTCGGAAATTTTTACCGAAACGTCTACTTTATTATCTCCTATGTCGGAGACATTGGACTTTATGATTACCGCGTATTTCCCATGGCTGTAATATTCATCCGTGATCTGCTGGATAAACTGATCGAGGGTGACCTTGTTGAAAATCTGCCCTTTCGACAGCCCCGCTTTATCCAGCGATTTGTATAGATCGTCCGACTTTATGAGTTTGTTGCCAGAGATGACGAAATTGGCTATCGATGGGCGCTCGTGTACGATGATTATGAGCGTATCATCCTGGCGGCGCAGTTCTACATCGCGGAAAAATCCAGTCTTGTAAAGCGCGCGAATGGCATCTTGGATGCGAGCTTCGGTGATGTGGTCGCCGATATTGATTGGCAGATAATCGTAAACCGTGCCTTTGGATATGCGCTGCAGACCGACGATCTCGATTTTTTTGACGATGAACGATTCATCCGCTCGGGCAATGGAAGAGCCCAACACCAGGAACAGCAGTGAGGCCAGGATAATCCCGGTGCCTTTAATAAAGCCCAATTGTAATCCTCCTTACCCGAACAGCCGCATTAAATCGTTATAGATCGCGAAACTCATGAGTACCAGTAACAGCGCGATACCGACACGCTGGCCCAACATTTCAGCCCGGACAGATAAGGGCGAGCCCTTGACCGCCTCGATGACGTAATAAAGCAAATGGCCGCCATCCAGTACCGGAATCGGTAGCATATTCAGCACCCCGAGACTGATGCTCACGATGGCGAGAAACGCCAGAAATGGCACCAAGCCATTCTCCGCCGAGTAGCCAGCATACTGCGCAATATCAATGGGTCCGCCCAAGTTGCGCAAAGATACCTTACCAATCACCATGTTCCAAGAAGCATCCAAGGTGAGCCAGGCGAGGCTGCCGGTGCGCGCAAACGCATGTTCGAGAGCGGCTGCCGGATTATACCGTTGTTCTGCTTCTAAGCGCTGACGCAACTTCTCAGGATAGCCAATCTGAGCGCCAATATGCCCTATCATCTTGCCATCTGAGGTCTTTTGAATCCCAACCGGAAGCTGCAGAGTGAAGGTGCGTACGTCACGCTGCACCAGGATTTTCAGGGTTCTATCCGGCGCTGTTTGTAGAATTTTAACTAGCTGCTGAGGACTAGTGACTGGCGTGCCGTCTACCTTGAGGATTACGTCGCCAGGCTTGAGACCCGCTTGCTTGGCCGTACCATCGGGCAACACTTCACCCACTTCGGGCGCGGCCGCCGGTTGCCATTGGCTGAAACCCAGACCTGACAGCAGCTTGCCTGGCTCGGTAAGTGCCTGACTGTCAGTTACATTCAACACCAGCTGCTGCTGACCATTATCCGGGGTGCGTACCTGTACACCCACATTCCCGCCCCCTATGACACCTTCGAAGAGCCGTACCACCGCCGTATCCCAAGTGGGTGTTGAATGGCCATTAACGGCAAGAATCTCGTCTTCCATGACAAAGCCAGCGTGCGCAGCGGCTGAGCCTGGCTGCACTGCACCAATGATCGGTCGGATTCCAGGAACGCCGATCATGAAAATCACCCAATAGGCCACAATCGCAAAGATGAAATTGAATACCGGGCCTGCCAATACCGCCAAGAAGCGCTTCGCCAAAGGCTGATGGTTGAAAGCCAGATGTTTCTCACCCGCGGGCACTTCGCCTTCGCGCTCATCCAGCGGCTTCACATAGCCCCCCAGCGGCAACCAGCCAATCGCAAGTTCCGTGGAATCGGGACGGCGCTGCCAGCGCAACAGCGGTTTACCAAAAAAAACTGAGAAGCGTAGCACCTTGATACCGAACCAGCGCATCACGATAAAATGGCCGAACTCGTGCCAGATGATCAATATGCAGATGGCCACGAGGAAAGCCGCGATGCTGATGAGAATATTCATGCCGCCACCCTGGCCATGGCGGCTGCGGCCATAATACGCGCGCGCCGATCGCATTCCAGCACGGCTTCAATGGAGGCCGGGTTACTGGGAAACACTTGCTCAAGCGTCTGCTCCACCACATGGGCAATGGCCGTGAAAGGCAGTTGTCCTTCAAGAAATGCCTGCACCGCGATCTCGTTGGCGGCATTTAAGATCGCTGGCGCACTGCCGCCCGCCTGTGCAGCTTGTTTCGCTAGCTGTAAACATGGGAAAGTAATCAGATCAGGAGGTTCGAAATCCAGATGACCCAGAGCGCACAAGTCCAGTGACTGCACACCCGCATCCAATCGCTCCGGCCAAGCCAGGCCGCATGCAATCGGTGTACGCATATCCGGGTTGCTCAATTGCGCCAACACCGAGCCATCCGCATATTCCACCAGAGAATGCACGATGCTCTGGGGATGTACCAACACTTCAATATGTTCCGGCGGCGTCTCGAACAACCAGCGCGCCTCAATCACTTCCAACCCCTTGTTCATGAGAGTGGCCGAATCCACGGAAATCTTGCGCCCCATGGACCATTTGGGGTGCGCACAAGCCTGCGCAGGGGTGATTCCACGCAATTTTTCTTGGGACCAGCCACGGAAGGGCCCGCCCGAGGCGGTGAGCAGAATGCGTCGCACACCATGCCGTTCCTGAGATGATAAACATTGAAAAATCGCATTGTGTTCACTATCAATGGGAATTAGTTCCGCACCGTGTTCCCGGACGGCCTGCATAAACAGCTGTCCGGCCATCACCAATGATTCCTTGTTGGCCAGCAGCACGCGCTTGCCGGTACTCACGGCGGCGAGTGTCGGCAATAATCCGGCAGCGCCCACTATGGCTGCCATGATGCAATCGTTTTCCGGTAACTTGGCGACGTCTTCCAGCGCTTGCTTACCGGAAAGTACCTGAACATTGAGACCGAGTTGCTTGCTGCGTACACGCAACCGCTGTGCCGCCGTTTCCTCCACCATGACCGCATATTGTGGATGATGATCGAGACATTGACGGAGTAAACCTTCCACGTCAGCGTGTGCCGTCAGGGCAATGACTTGGAAGCGGTTACGATGACGACCCACAACATCTAAGGTAGTGGTTCCAACGCTGCCGGTAGCCCCGAGGATGGTGATACCCTTCATCGCAACCACTTCTGTAACAACGCCAGCCCCAGCCAGAATGCCGGTAGCGCCGCCGCCAGGCTATCAACGCGATCCAGGACGCCGCCATGGCCGGGAAACAGCCTACCACTGTCTTTGACACCCGCCTGACGCTTGAATAGGCTTTCAGAAAGGTCGCCCACGATTGAGAGCCATCCAGTCAACAGACATATAAGGATAAGCAAATATCCACTCTCCGGCAGCACCAGCCAGGCACCAAAAAATGACACCAACAACACTGCGAGGGTACCCCCCGCCACGCCTTCCCAGGTCTTGCCGGGGCTGACCTCAGGAGCCAATTTGTGTTTCCCGAAAACTCGACCTGCAAAATATGCGCCCATGTCCGCCGCCCAGATAACAGCCAGCAGAAATAACAACTTCACAGCTCCGCGGTGACTTGAATGCAAAGCCACCAACGCCACCCAGGCGGGTATCAGCGTCAGCATGCCGCAAACGGATTTTACCCTGTGGTGAAATTGTCGCCGCCACCAGGATACCCAGATAATTGCGAATAGCCACCAAGCCAGGGCCGTCAGCGCAACTATCCACAGTACCAAGACATCCTGGCGCGCCAGCCAGAACAGATACAGCAAAATAGCCACGACTACTGTATTGCTGATTTTTAATAGTGTGGAATTTTCACCCGTCAGGTTCGCCCACTCCCAACTGCCCGCTAAAGCCATCAGCCCAGCCACCCATGCGAGCAGCCAAGTGGGGGCTAGCAGCACCAGCAATACCACCAAGGGCAGCAAGGCCAGGGCCGTGATGACGCGCTGTTTGAGCATCAGCTCTCGGCACCAACCTGTTCTGATGTGCGGCCAAAGCGGCGCTGGCGCGCCGCATACCAATCGAGCGCTGTCTGCAAGGCTGCCGCGTCAAAATCCGGCCACAGGCTATCGGTGAAATACAATTCCGTATAGGCGAGATTCCATAGTAGGAAGTTACTGATGCGCTGTTCGCCGCCGGTGCGAATGAAAAGATCAGGGTCCGACGATCCCGACAGTGCTAAAGCATGTGATAGCCTGGTTTCGTCAATCTCCTCGGGTTGAATGTGTCCAGCGACCACTTCGAGAGTCAGCCGCCTCACCGCCTGCACGACGTCCCATCGTCCGCCATAGCTGATGGCGATGTTCAATACCAATCCCATATTTGATTGCGTAAGCTTTTCGGCTTGGCGCATGCCCTCCCGTAAGGCCTGAGAAAATGTGGCACGGGCGCCAATGAAACGGATACGAATATTATTCTTATGCAGCTCGGCCACTTCGCTCTCAAGAGCGTCAACGAAAAGCTCAATCAGGTTACCAACCTCGGTTTTTGGCCGTTGCCAGTTTTCACTACTGAAGGCAAACAAAGTCAGAGCGCCGATACCCTGCTGCACACACGTCTCGATGATGCGTCGTGCAGCGTTAAGACCGGCGCGATGGCCGGCTTGTCGCGGCAAAAACCGATGCTTGGCCCAGCGACCGTTTCCATCCATGATAATAGCGATGTGCCGCGGCAGAGTAGCAATTCCTGTCTTGGCCACGCGCTCACACTCCTCGCCCGGATGCGGGCGTCGTACTGATGGGGGCAACCCACCACAGCATTAGACCTCCAAGAGTTCCGACTCCTTAGTGGCGAGTATCTTATCAAGCTCGGCAATATGCCGGTCGGTAATTTTCTGGATATCGTCCTGCGCCCTGCGTTCCTGATCCTCGCTGACTTTTTTGTCCTTGAGCAGGGCTTTAAGTTCCGTATTAGCGTCGCGGCGCACATTGCGCACCGCCACGCGTGCGGCTTCCGCCTCCTGACGCGCCAACTTGATGATCTCGCGGCGTCGCTCTTCGGTAAGTTGCGGCATCGGTACGCGGATGATGTTGCCTGCCGTGGCAGGTGTCAGACCCAGGTCAGATGTCATGATGGCCTTCTCTATCACGGTAACCATCGTTTTCTCCCAAGGTGTGATGGTCAGGGTGCGCGCATCACCCACCGTTACATTAGCTACCTGGTTGAGCGGCACCTCGGAACCATAATAAGGCACGCGCAGATGGTCCAAGAGGCTGGCGTTGGCGCGTCCGGTACGCAACTTGGCAAGCGCCTCCTTGAGCGTATTCACGCTTTTTTGCATGCGCGCCATGGCATTCTTTTGCATATCATCAATCATGATCGGCCTCCGTTATCCACCAATGTCCCCACATCTGTCGCACCCAGTACGATGCGCATGAAGTCGCCGGCACAGGTGAGATCGAAAATCCGAAGGGGAATATTATTGTCACGACATAAAACGATAGCAGTGGCATCCATAACCATGAGTTTATCGGTGAGCACCTGATCGAAGGTCAGATGTGTGTAGCGTAATGCCTTGGGATGCTGCTTGGGGTCCGCAGAATATACGCCGTCTACCTTGGTAGCCTTGAGCAACAACTCCGCGCCGGTTTCGATTGCACGCAAGCTGGCGGCGGTATCCGTAGTAAAGAAGGGATTACCGATACCAGCCGCGAAGATACATACGCGGCCCTTCTCCAGATGACGAACCGCGCGCCGGCGGATGTAATCTTCACATACCTCGTTGACGCTCAGGCCCGACATGACACGCACATGGACCCCCAGGCGTTCCAGAGCATCCTGCATGGCGAGCGCATTCATGATGGTCGCGAGCATGCCCATGTGGTCCGCGGTGACCCGGTCCATGCCGGCTCTCGCCAAACCCGCGCCGCGGAAGATATTGCCGCCGCCGACGACCATACCCACCTGCACGTCCAAGTCGTGGACGTCGCGTATTTCCTCCGCCAAGCGCTTGATTACTACCGGGTCAACGCCGTAATCGGCGTCGCCCATAAGGGCTTCGCCGCTCAGCTTGACGAGTATCCGACGGTAAGCGGGTGTCTGCTTCGACATGGGTCAACCGCTGCGCGAGTAAGTGATACGCAGAGCCCCGCGTTGCGGGGCTCGTGGGCATAGGGATTGTACCGTAAAATGGCCGTCGGGAATGGGCTGGAACTGCGCTGCGTTACGATTCAGGCTCCCCGTGCCTGAGCCATCACCTCGGCAGCAAAATCCTCCTGCCTTTTCTCGAGGCCCTCGCCTACTTCGAAGCGCGCGAAGCGCAGTACCTGGGCGCCGGTCTGAGCAAGCAGTTTCTGCACTGTGATATCCGGAATTTTCACGAAGGGCTGGCCCATAAGGGTCACTTCCGCAAGAAATTTCCGTAGTCGGCCTTCCACCATCTTTTCAATAATGGCGGCTGGTTTGCTGCTGTCCATTGATTGAGCGCGAATGACCTCGCGCTCCTGGTCCAGCACCTTCGCCGGCACCTGCTCTGGCCTTAGATACAAGGGTCTGCTGGCCGCAACATGCATGGCGATATCCTTGGCAGTCACAGCATCGCCGCTCTGCAGTTCCACCAATACACCGATACGCGAGCCATGACTATAGAACCCTAAAATACCGGTGCTGCTCTTGAACAATGTGCAACGCCGCACGCTGATATTCTCACCCAGCTTGGCGACCAGCTCACGGCGCGCGGTCTCTACGCTTTTGCCATCGGCCAGTGGCATATTACTCAGTACATCCACGTCCAGGGGTGCTCCGAGCAGCACCGCGTGAGTCACGTTCGAAACGAAGTTGGTGAAATCCTCGCCATTGGCGACGAAGTCGGTTTCGCAATTAACTTCCACCATGGCGGCGACGGAATCGGCTTGTTCGATGGTAATGCGGCCCTCTGCGGCAATACGTCCGGCTTTCTTGTCAGCCTTGGCGAGCCCAGACTTGCGCATATGTTCGACGGCAGCATCAATGTCACCGTGGGATTCAGTCAGCGCCCTCTTGCATTCCATCATACCTGCACCGGTACGCTCGCGCAGCTCTTTCACCAGCGCAGCAGAAATCGTCATTCTCCACCCTCTTCAGTCGGAGCTTTCTTGGTGGTCTTCTTGCGTACCGTCGTTTTCTTGATGGATGTTTTCTTACGCACAGCAGTTTTATCAGCCGACTTGTTATCGTTATCAGATCCAATTTCCACTGTGGCATAAACCGCTCCATCGTGAGCAGCCGCAGCGGGTTTGTCCGCCAGCTTGCGGCGCGGCGGCACCTTCTTTGCGGTAGTTTTCCTGCGGCCGCGGCCGCGCTTGGGGTTACCGAGTTCATCTAATTCCACAAATTCATCCTCGTCGTTACCCGCGAGCTGTGGCATAGATGCTTTACCAGCCAGTACGGCATCCGCAATTCCCTGTGCATATAACTGGACTGCGCGAATAGCATCGTCATTGCCCGGAATAACGTAGTCAATGTTATCGGGCAGATTGTTGGTGTCCACGATACCCACGATCGGGGTTCCTAGCTTGCGCGCTTCACTCACAGCAATCTTTTCGTGGCCAACGTCAATCACGAATAGCGCATCAGGCAAAGCATTCATTTCCTTGATGCCACCCAGACTTTTCTCGAGCTTCTCCATCTCACGTCTCAAGCGTATGACTTCTTTCTTACCTAGACGTTCAAAGGTGCCGTCCTCTGACTGGAGATACAACTCCTTCATGCGTTTGATGGATTGGCGCACGGTCTTAAAATTGGTGAGTGTGCCGCCCAGCCAGCGCTGGTTCACATACGGCATACCGCAACGCTGCGCTTCTTCGGCCACCGCCTCGCGTGCCGCGCGTTTAGTGCCAACGAACAGCACAGAGCCACCATCAGCCACCAGGCGCTTCACGAATTCCGTTGCCTCACGGTATAGCGGCAGAGTCTTTTCGAGATTGATGATGTGAATATGGCTGCGTTCACCGAAGATGTAGGGAGCCATCTTCGGATTCCAGTAACGGGTTTGATGACCAAAATGCACACCAGCTTCCAGCATCTGGCGCATGGACAGTTCTGCCATGGATATACTCCTGATGAATGGGAACGCAGAACGTCCCCGGGGTTAGGCCTCCATACACCCCGTATCGCAACCCTGGCCCTTGCGGACCGGTGGGCACCCCGCGACCGGTTTTGGTGTATGTGTGGGTTATTTGCCAAAAAAGGCTGCGCTTTATACCATAAGGTGTCCGTAACGGCAACGCCGACCAGGGCTTAAGCTCGATCCCGGCGCCCATCACCTCCGACCTAATGCATGCCAATCACCATTAAAACCCACGAAGAACAGGCAAAAATGCGCGTCGCCGGCCAACTGGCGGCCGAGGTGCTGGACATGATTGCACCACATGTGCAGCCCGGGGTCACTACCGATAAACTGGACCACCTTTGCCACGACTACATCGTCAATCAACAGCAGGCCATTCCGGCAAATGTGGGCTACAACGGCTTCCCCAAGACCCTGTGCACGTCAATCAACCACGTAGTTTGTCACGGAATACCCAGCGACAAGAAACTCAAGAACGGCGACATCATCAACATTGACGTGACAGTGATCAAAGATGGCTTCCACGGTGATACCAGCAAAATGTATTATGTGGGCGAGCCTTCAGTATTGGCAAAACGCCTGGTCCAGATCACCCACGATGCCATGCTCACCGGCATTGATATGGTGAAACCCGGCATACGGCTGGGAGATATCGGTCACGCCATCCAGAACTACGCGGAAAGCCACGGTTTCTCGGTAGTGCGTGAATATTGCGGACACGGCATCGGCCGCGTCTATCATGAAGATCCACAGGTACTGCATTATGGTACTCCGGGGACTGGTCTGGAGCTCAAGCCCGGTATGACGTTCACCATCGAACCGATGATTAATGCTGGCAAACGTCATGTGCGGCTTCTGCCAGATGGCTGGACGGTGGTTACCAAGGATCACTCCCTGTCAGCACAGTGGGAACACACCCTATTGGTGACCGATGACAGCCACGAAATATTGACGGCACGTGCCGGTGGCGAAATATGAATTTGACCTCATGATTGCATGCGCTTGAACGCTCTACCTGACGTCGCTTTTTCCCCGCTCGATAACGCCACGCTGGACCAAGCACTGCATAACGGTAGCAAACCGTTGCCTATTCTGCGCCAAGCTCTGAAAGCCGCGGATTCAGCTTTGCAACAGCAATTCAATTCCGGAACGGCAGTTGACACGCTGGTAAAAGTTCGTGTTGGAGTTGTAGATGCGCTCATCAAATGCGCCTATAAGCTACATCTCCCGGAATTCAACCTATCCCTTGTAGCCGTCGGTGGTTACGGCCGTGGCGAATTGCACCCGCATTCCGACGTTGATCTGCTGATCTTGTTAAATGGCGGGCATCAAGAATCATTTCGTCATATGATCGGTAACTTCATCGCTTTCCTCTGGGATATTGGCTTGCAGGCCAGCCATAGCGTACGTACATTGGAAGAATGCCTTGCACAGGCACAAATGGATGTGACAGTCGCCACCAATCTCATGGAAGTCCGCCGTCTAGCCGGTGATGAAGCGCTTTTTGCATGCCTGCGCCAGCAAATGATGTCGCCCACATTTTGGCCGATGAAACAATATTTTTCAGCCAAACGCCGTGAACAGCAGAAGCGTCACACGAAGTATCACGATACCGCCTACCGCCTGGAACCGAATATTAAGGAAGGTCCTGGCGGCCTGCGTGATATACAGACGATTACGTGGGTAGCGAAACGTTACTTCAACACCGATACCCTTTACAGCCTCGTCGAGCATGATTTTCTCACGGAAGATGAATACCAGAGCTTGTGCCGGGGTCAAATTTTTCTGTGGCGGATTCGGTTCGCATTGCATCTCTTGCATGGCCGGCGCGAAGACCGGCTGCTATTCGATTCCCAAGTCAAGTTGGCCAGACAGTTCGGCTACCATGATGCGCCGCAGGCCCTGGCGGTAGAAAAATTCATGCAGGATTACTACCGAACCGTTAAGGAATTAGGTCTGCTCAATGAAATGCTTTTACAGTTGCTGGAAGAGGCGATCCTAGGCACGGACTTGCCAAGCGCGACTCCGTTAAACGATGCTTTTGAGGAACGTGGCAGTTTCCTGTATCTGCATGACCCTGAATTGTTCGTACAGCATCCAGCTGCCATGTTGGAACTTTTCCTGATCCTGGAGCAGCGCCCGCATCTCAAGGGAATCAGTGCCGGCACACTAAGAGTGCTGCGCGGAAATCTGCACCGGATAAATGCAGCTTTCCGCGATGATCCGGTTAACCATGCTCTCTTCATGCAAATCCTGCGAGAGCCCCGTGGTGTCACTCATGAGCTGCGGCGCATGAACCGCTATGGCGTGCTGGGTCAGTATCTGCCGGCATTCGGCAAGATCGTGGGGCGCATGCAATACGACCTGTTCCACGCGTACACCGTGGATGAGCATATTCTGTTCGTGATTAGCAACTTGCGGCGCTTTACCCTTACCCACTACGACCATGAATTCCCGCTCTGTAGTCGGATCATGCAAGCTCTTCCAAAACCCGAATTAGCCTACCTTGGCGCCTTGTTCCATGACATTGCCAAAGGCCGCGGTGGCGATCACTCGACGTTAGGCGCCGAAGAAGCACAAGCATTTTGCCTGAGGCATGGTCTAAGCCTTTACGACGCCCGCCTGGTAGCGTGGCTGGTACAGCATCATCTGTTGCTGTCACTGACTACTCAAAAGAAAGACATCAATGATCCTCAGGTGGTGCACGCATTTGCCCAGCAGGTAGGTGACCAGATGCATCTGGATTACCTGTACTTGCTTACCGTAGCCGATATACGCGGGACCAATCCGGATTTATGGAATTCCTGGAAGGCGAGCCTGTGCATCAAGTTATATCACAATGCCAGCCGGGCGCTGCTGCATGGACTGGAAAACCCCATCGATAAGGAGCAGCTAATTCACGAGATTCAGGAAGAGGCGCTGATACGGCTACGGGAGCAAGGCATGGAATTGCCGGCCGCCCAAGAGATATGGATGGCTTTTTCTGAAGAATACTTCCTGCATCACTCAGCGGAAGAAATCACTTGGCATACCATCTGTTTAGCTGGACGAACAAGTGCTGGTATGCCGCTGGTATTCCTTCGCCAACAAGCAGCACATGGCGGCACTAGTATCTGCATTCATTCAATCCACGACGAATTCATCTTTGGTCGCGTAACTGCAGCCCTCGCTGAACTTGGTTTAACGGTACTGGATGCCCGCTTGATGCCCATGACTGGCGGCGAACGCCTCGATACCTACGTAGTATTGGAAGACGACGGCAAGCCCATCTTGGATACGGAGCGGTTGAACGAAATCGAGCAACTCCTGCGACGTGAAATTCACCGACGTAATGCATTACCAGCCGCAATAACCCGCCGTGCCCCGCGCCAAGTGCGCATGTTTACTACGCCGACCAGAGTACAATTCGCCGATGACCCTATCAATGAACGCACGGTGCTGGAAATTAGCGCCGGTGACCGGCCAGGCCTGTTGTCGCTCATCGGCCACGCACTTGGACGGTGCGCAATCCGCTTACAGAATGCGAAAATTACTACCATTGGCGAACGCGCCGAGGATGTGTTTTTCATTACCGATGCCAGTGATCGGCCAATCAATGATCCAGCGGTCCGGGAACAACTGCGTACAGCGCTGCTGGCGCTTCTCGGTGAAGCCGCCTGAATAATCTCCAATGCAACTTCGATAATCAGAGCTTTTAGTCCCTGATTAAGCGAAAATGACCGAGAAACAAAAATATAGACGCAGTAAATGAGGGCAATGAGGGCTTTGAAGATATTTCAAACACCCTCAGAACGAAAAATAATGACTCTTAGATGCATCTTTTAACGAGAACCGTAATCCGAATGAACCCTGATTTACAAAAACTGTTTCCCTATCCTTTCGAGCGTCTGGCGAAACTCAAGGAAGGTATTACGCCACCGCAGTATCTGCAACACATTCCGCTGTCCATCGGTGAACCCAAACACGCACCGCCAGAATTCGTACTGCAGGCCCTGCGCGAGAATCTGGACAGTCTCGGCGCCTATCCCATGGCCAAGGGTTTGGTGGGGTTGCGTGAGGCCATTGCCCGCTGGCTCACACGCCGTTTCCACCTCGGCCCCGGACGGGTGGATCCGGAACGCCACGTCATTCCGGTCAGCGGCACCCGCGAGGGATTGTTTGCCTTCGCCCAGGCAGTGATCGACCGCAGCACCAAGCCACTGGTGCTGATACCCAACCCTTTCTACCAGATTTATGAAGGTGCGGCGCTGCTGGCCGGCGCGGAGCCGTATTTCATGGATACCCTGGAGGAGAATGGTTTCCTGCCTGATCTGGATGCCGTACCGGATAACATCTGGAAGCGCTGCCAACTCCTATATATGTGCACGCCCGGCAACCCGACCGGTGCGGTCATGGACACCACCTACTTGAAGCGCATGGTGGAACTGGCGGATCGCCACGATTTCATAATAGCCTCCGATGAATGCTATGCCGAAATCTACCTGGATGAATCCCGGCCGCCAGCCGGTCTGCTGCAGGCCTGCGAGGAAATGGGTTGGCATGATTTCCGACGTTGCGTGGTATTCCATAGTTTGTCCAAACGTTCGAGCCTTCCCGGCCTGCGCTCCGGTTTTGTGGCCGGTGATGCCAAAATCTTGGCCCAATTCCTGCTCTACCGCACTTATCATGGTTGCGCTGTGCCGGTGACTGTGCAATTGGCGAGCGAACGCGCCTGGGATGACGATCGGCATGTGCGGGACAATCGCCGCCTTTATCAGGATAAATTCACTACTGCCATGGAAATCCTTGCTCCAGTTCTGGAAGTGCAACTCCCCTCAGCAGCCTTTTATCTCTGGCCGCACATCCCGATCGATGATGAACGCTTTGCGCGGGAACTGTTCGCCCGGCAGAATGTCACCGTACTGCCCGGCAGCTATCTTTCGCGGCGCAGCCCACAGGGCGATCCCGGTAAGAGCCGGGTACGCATCTCGTTGGTGGCGCCAGTCCAAGAGTGTGCTGAAGCGGCGCGCCGCATACGCGCCTACGTGGAATCCCTATGAAGCCCAGCACCATCCAGACGGTTATCGAGGATGCCTTTGAGCGACACAAGGAGCTCACGCCAGCAAACACCACTCCTGAAGTGCGGCATGCCGTGGAAAGTGCTATCGCGCTACTGGACCGGGGTGAGGCGCGGGTAGCGGAAAAACTTGGCGATCACTGGCAAGTAATCGAGTGGCTGAAAATGGCCGTGCTGCTGTATTTTCGCATCCAGTCCAATCAAGTCATGGAGATTGGTGCCGCACGCTATTACGATAAAATTCCGCTCAAATACCTAGCCCACACCCAGGCAGAATTCATCCGGGAAGGAGTGCGCATTGTACCGCCGGCCAGCGTGCGCTACGGCGCGTATTTAGCGCCCGATGTGGTGCTCATGCCATCCTATATAAACATTGGTGCTTATGTAGGCAACGGAACCATGGTGGACACCTGGGCCACGATCGGTTCCTGCGCCCAGATCGGCAAGCATGTGCACATTTCCGGCGGTGCGGGTATCGGTGGCGTACTCGAACCTTTGCAAGCCACGCCCACCATCATCGAGGATGACTGCTTCATTGGCGCCCGCTCGGAAATCGTGGAAGGCGTGATCGTGGAACCCGGCGCGGTGATTTCCATGGGGGTGTTCATCGGCCAGAGCACGCGTATTTACGATCGCGAAACCGGCGAGATTTTTTATGGTCGCGTACCGGCTGGCGCGGTGGTAGTCCCGGGCAGTCTGCCCTCCGCTGACGGGCGCTATAACCTGCAGTGCGCGGTCATCGTCAAACGCGTGGATGCCCAGACCCGCATCAAGGTGGGCATCAACGAACTGCTGCGCGGAATCCGCTGATGAGCGTGGTACTGGAACTGGCGAAGGAACTCATCGCCCGCCCCTCGCTCACGCCCGATGATGCCGGCTGTCAACAGCTTATCGCCGCGCGTCTCGCCAAACTCGGTTTCAAGATCGAACGCTTGCGTTTCGGCCAGGTGGACAACCTCTGGGCGCGCTATGGCACCGAAAGACCGTTACTTGTCTTCGCCGGCCACACCGACGTGGTGCCCACCGGCCCGCGCGAACAATGGCATTCCGATCCCTTCACGCCTACCGTGAAGGACGGCCTGCTCTACGGCCGCGGCGCCGCCGACATGAAAGGTAGCTTGGCCGCCATGGTGGTGGCGGTGGAGCAGCTCTTGGGCACCAAACCAAAGCTCAATGGCAGCATCGCTTTTCTCATCACCAGCGACGAGGAAGGCCCGTCAGTGGACGGCACCGTACGCGTAGTGGAACTCTTGCAAAAGCGCGGCGAGAGAATTGACTGGTGCGTACTGGGCGAGCCCTCCTGTTTGGAGAAATTCGGCGACACCATCCGCCACGGACGGCGCGGCTCGCTCACGGGCTTATTGACTGTCCATGGCATCCAGGGCCACGTGGCCTACCCGGAGCGGGCCGACAACCCCATCCAGCGCGTGTTACCTGTCCTCACGGAACTCTGTGCCGCACACTGGGATGCGCGGCCCAATCCGCATTTCCCGCCCACCAGCTTCCAGATCTCAAATTTTAATTCCGGCACTGGCGCTGGCAACGTCATTCCCGGCGAGGCCGCCATCCGCTTCAACTTCCGCTATTCCACTGCCGTCACTGCGGTTGAACTCAAAAGCCGCGTGGAAGACATACTGAAACGCCACGGCATCCGCTACTCACTCGAATGGCGGCCCATGGGCGAGCCCTTCCTGACTCAACCGGAAAAGCTAAGCCGCGTGGTTCAGGATGCAGTGGAGAAAGTGACGGGCTTACGGCCCAAGCTCGACACCGGCGGCGGCACTTCCGACGGCCGCTTCATTGCTCCCACCGGCGCCGAAGTCATCGAATTCGGCCCTATGAATGCGAGCATTCATAAGATTAATGAATGCATCGCGGCTGCGGATCTGGAATCACTGGTGAAAATTTATCGTGGGATCATGGAAAGATTACTAGGCTAAGACGAAGGGTCAATCAAAAATAACCGTGATCTGTCCCTTGTTACATGAGACTTGCAAAACCTCTGAAAACCGGGGTACGTCCCCTATTATTCAAAATGAAGAAACCGAGCTAAAAGCCTATAGAATGTTTATCCCTTATCTGCAATGGCGGTTCAAGCGGTCCCAACCATGAATGCTGGCACTCAAAACAAAATGATTAAGCACATCAGCGTGCGGCGCTCCGCCATCGAAAAGATGCTAGAGACGATGCGAGAATTTGGCGCGAATGGGTGGGAGCTGCTGGCTCTGTGGGTCGGAGAAATCGAACCATCGGGTGAAGCTGCACACGTAGTACAGGCGTTTGTACCCAAGCAAAAGGCACTGACCAGCGAGGAGGGGGTAGGATACTTTGTCTCAGGCGAGACGCTCTTTGAGCTTAATCGGGCTCTCGCTGAAACCGGGTTGCGGCTGATCGCGCAAGTCCATAGCCATCCACATATGGCCTATCATTCTGAGGCCGACGACCGGTATGCTATCGTGACAGCTGAAGGTGGTTATTCGTTGGTTGTTCCGGATTTTGGAGACGCACCAGCCGATCCCTGCGCTTGGGCAGCGTATCAATTGCGCGGACAAGAATGGCTTGAGCTAGACGAAAGCGATGTTAGGAGAATATTTAAGGTGATTGAATAATGACGACTGGACAAATTCGGCTACGGAACTTCCGTGGATACAGAACCGTAAGCCTAAACCTCGAACCACTAACGGTGCTGATTGGACCTAACAGCTCTGGGAAGTCGGCGTTTGGGCACGCACTCGCCGCGTTAGCTCACGCACAGTCCGCGCATAAAGGCACAGTGCGTGCATCATTGTCCCCTCGTGATCGCGTCGACGCAGAAAACTGGCCTATCGACTTCGGGCAATATGCCAATTTAGTCACACGAGGAACGTCTGACCGAATATACATTGACCTCTATACACCCGAGGGCTGGGTTGAGCTTGGTTTCGGCGCTGTGAAGGACACAGACGGGCTGGTTCTGAGTTACATCAAACACCCTGTCGCTCCTGCGGCTAGCTCGCACCAAACAGTTCACACTACGGCTGCGGTGCCATCACTTCCTGTAGCCAAAAGTCAAACTGAGGCGGGCGCCCCTCTCAAGGTGGATGCACCAGGCATTGAGCTAACCCGTCCGCAGATTCAGCTTTGGCATAATCCTTCGGAACAAGAAATGCGTCCGGGGCTGAATGGACTAATTCTAGAGACCTTGCGGCCACAGGCCAGCGCTACGGAAATTTCGTTGAGTAGCTATGCCCAAGCAGATTTGCAGCAGCTACTCGAGAACACCGTATATTTGCGCGGTAGCCGAAAGCGACCCGCGCGCGATTACCAACTCGGGCTGGGTTCGCCTAATCCGTTTGGTTATGCCGGCGAATGGACCGCAAGTATTCTGCATGATATGAAACAATCGCCAGTTTCCTATTTGGTTCCCCCGAAGTACCCGGAGACATCCCATGAAGCAACTAGCCTACTTGACGTTCAGTGGGAGGGTCGGGAGGGATCGCTCAAAGCGGCGGTAGGTTTCTGGCTTGAGTATATGGGCCTAGCTCAAAGCGTTGATACTGTGGAATCACTGCGTGACAAAAGTATGATAGAGCTCATGATAGCTCTGCGTTCAGAATGGGGAAAACGCGATTTGACTGAAGTAGGCTACGGCATAAGCCAGCTTCTGCCGGTTCTTGCTGCCGGCCTCAAACAGTCGACCAAGGGAGTCTTCGTCGTTGATTTGCCGGAAGCGCACCTGCACCCTCGCCCTCAGAGTTACCTTGCGGATTTCTTTTGTTCACTGGCGATGTCTGGGAAAACGACTATTGTAGAAACCCATTCTGAGATGTTCTTCCACAGGCTGCGCCTGAATGCAGCTATGAATTCTTCCCTACTCAATAAGATCGCCGTCTACTTTTGTGATCCACCTGACTCCGACGGAATGTGCCACGAACCAAGACGGGTTGGATTGGATTTTGAAAAGCAGTACGAATGGCCAGAGGGATTTCTCCAAGAAGCCTGGGAGGTTGAGTCGCAGATCAGCGCAGCCCGGGAGGCGCGCCGACTCTCAAAGGGATGACAAAGCTGTTATTTGATCATCCGTGGCCGCTCGATGCCGCCTTGGATGCGCGTTCACCAGCGTACAAGAAGTTACTGTACTTCCAAAATCTCAAACGGCGCTTGGGCGTTGCGGCGGTGCCATTCGTAACTCAGCAGGAGCGAGATGACGCCATTGGACGTCTTGACTATCGTGGCAATGCGAGCGCTGCGGCTGACATCAGACGATTCTTGGACGAGCTTGTATACCGTGGCAATAATGTGCAACCCGCAGTCGTAGATCGAGGCCCATCTGACTTAGATGCGACCTGGCTCCGTTCCCTTTACGACGAGATTCATACGTGCACGACATGGAGAGTGCCCCAGATCATCTTCGTGGATGTACGAAGGAACAACTGGCCGCCTTCCCCAACTCGTCTCGATATCGAAGTGCAATGTGGCACCAAGACAGGCAATTGTGTGCTGGCTCCTTTGGAAACATATGATTCGCACCAACATGCCCTGTGTGATATTGACCCGTGGAAACAGAACGCATGGCATCGCCGCCCCGGACCTACGGATCCTTGTCCTCACCCCTGCTGGCTACCTCGACACCCCGCTTTGCAGGATGTCCCATTGGAACAGCTTTCGGACCATTTAGAGAACGCACGTAGGCAGGGCTGGCGTGTCGGAAACAAGTATTATTACATCCCGCCCGTGAGCTACCGTCCATTAAGCGTAAGTCAACATGATTGGCGAACCGGCCGCGCCTTCCCGCATGAAAACGACAATGAGGGGCATGGTGGGGGCTACGTGGACTGTGAAGGACGGATCTGGGTGTGGGCCAGGGCTTCAGCCGGAGGCAGAGGCGAACGCCACTGGGATGTTCAGCTACACCCCAGGTGGAAAAATATCAGCCACGACGGGAGCGAGGTTTGACTGCGCTACCCCATTTGGCCTTGTAGACATTCTGATAGTCCTTATCACCGCAGATGCACCCGGGCTCACGAGCCCGCGGCTTTCCCCATATGGCTGGCGGCGGCTGCAAGATGTTGTCCCAAGATACGAGCGGCTCATCCTGAGCAATTTTGGATAGCTTGGGATGGCTCCGTTTAATCAATTCCGCCGCCATGAAGATTCCAGCCAACGCGGACTGATGCGCGAGCGGTACCATCTCGACTCGGCTTACACCTTTAACATTCAATGGAACGGCGCCGCACACAACGTCTGTGTAGATATCGCCTAAGGACTTACGCTTCCACGGCGCCAATTCATGTTCACTCACACCCAGCGCGTGAGAAACCACCTTTAAGTCATCGCTTGAGAGGGGTTGCTTAGTAACCCACAACTGCGCTGCGCGATCGACCGCAAGGCCCAAGGCTTTGGCCGCCTGTTCTATCGCCGAAAGCCCCACTCCATGAGGATGGTAGAGGCAGGCGAGACACGCTGCATTTCTCGAAAACACATGCCACGAGGCGCCCAGCGCCTGTTCTCCGGTCCAACCGTTAATCACCATCTTCGGAAGCAGAGCCTGGCCGGCACGGCGAGCATCAACATTGTCCACGGAGATCACAAGCGTCGGTGTTTCGAGCGTCTCACCCGGATGTAAGTATTCTTCAAGATTCAATTTATGGGGCACAGATTTAATTTTTGACCCGCTGAGTACCGCCTTGGCTAGATCGACTTTGGGCTTGCCAATGTCGGCATTCGAAGTCAGTACATAACGTTGCAGATTGGAAAGCTCAACGAGCTCGGCGTCGATGAGATCAACATTCCCCTGAACGGCGCCATCGCGCGATAGCGCCCATAGGGCAGCATTCCCAACAGCTCCGATACCAACGAAGGCTACATCGCCGATGTCGACTTTGGAATATTTGTTCTCTGCTCCCGTGACTTTATCAAAATTAAGGAGCGATACTGCAACTTCATTGTTTGAGGTCGAGCCAACAAATACCCTTCTGAATAACTCAGCGCATGCGAGACAGGCAGCAACGCCGGAGGAATATGGATTCTTTGGCCCATTCCAAGTACGCGGGCCACCTTCAAGTTTCGCAACCCAACCGCTGGCGGAGGGATATATGCCGTCTTTTAGATTCCCCTCGCCGATACCAATCGTAGTGGTTGCATTTGCTTGATCGACAAATTCGATATCTGGATTTATACTTTTTGCGAGCGCCTTATATTCATTGCGGACCTCCGTGTCCCCTGTGATCGCAATCTTTGGGTAGATGCGCGCCACCAAGTTTGTAGCCAGAGAGCCAATCCATATCTCATTGTCATTCGGCTTTGAACCGAGCTGAATCCCTACAGTCACACGTCCCAATACCGATTCCAGCGACTCGCGCGAGATGGCAAGATGCCCCCCAAGCGCGCCATAGACTCGCTCATAGAACGGTGCCAGTGCCACTTAAAGTTTCTCCTCTGCATTCCATTGCAACTGTACGCTGCCGGGTTGTTGGACAAGTACCGGATGCACCAGATCAACACAGGTCCGCCACATCGACATGACTATAGAGAACAGGCTCATTTCAGTCCTATAAAGCAGCCATTCGTCACCGGAGTGTTGTGGATGTTCGTGGTATTCACGGACACCACGCAGACAGAGAAACGGATTGCCAGTGGTCGGATGACCATCTAACAGAACCACGTGGGCACGCCTTTCTTGTTCAAATTCGAGTGCGCGAAACATGGTGGCATAAGGCAAACGCGCATCGCTCCAAAGGTCACGGAACTCAAGCGATGGCGCCCGCAGGTCGTAGTCGGATAAATCGAAGCGCGCTTTAAATGCCCTCGCGGATAAACTAAAGATCTTGGCAGCCATGATCGTGCCCTGCGGCAGGATGATTTGCCCGACCTGCGGCGCATGGATCGCGACTTGCAGAGAGTGGTGAGGCACAACCGCTAGCTCGATCACCGGGAAAGTTGGCGTTCCAAGTATGAAGATTCCACGCGCATGCAAAACCGATTGCTGCTCCCGCAACCGAGTGAGCTCGCGCTCATACTTGAGCCGAGATACATTGATATCTACGCGGGTCAATTTATTTGCCGCCTGCGCCGACGCGTAAGCTTAAAAATAGGCGCGTCCTGTCGACGAGACCCAACTCCCGTAGGGTCTTAGACTGGTCTAGCAGCACGCCTGAAACGTTTCGGACTTCCCATTCCTCGGCCGGCCGCCCTTGATTACCGCTTTCGACTAGCGCCTGCTGCACAGCAACCATGAGCGGTGCATTCAGGTTTGCTTCGACTATGTAGTCTTGCCCATTAATGATAAAGATCAGGCATATTTTGGGGCCCTTGTCTTGTTTGCTTGGCACGTCAATCCCTCTTTAGCGTTGGTGAATGATGCACTGGAATATCATCATTTCACCAGGATTTGTGGACAAATATTGCGCGCCCGACATGGGCGTGGTCAAGGCCGTTGTGCTCATCGCGGCGCAGCATTACCGGCGTAAGCTATTACACGAACACCGCTGGAGAAATGCCCTTGTACACCGTAAAAAATTCTATGACGATATCTGCTGTCGCCCGCGTCACTTCTCACGCAATGGCGCCAGCAGGAGGCGAGTATCTGGGCTCAAACGGGTCTCAAGATTGCGAGTTTTTTCTCCCTTGGTAAGCGCCGTGGAGCGCGATTCTGGTAAGGGTTTGGGCAACCAGCGGAAACCTCAGGGACAGACCACGGTTAATCATACCGCGGCCGCCCAATTCTCCGCTCCTGTGTCCAATACCAATTCACGACTAATCCGACCACGCCCAGAATAATAAACCAGATTAGCACCCACTCCGGCATGGTCAGACCCAGAAACTTCCAGGTAATCAAGGCGCAATCGCCGGTGCCGGTGAAGGCTTTGATGATGAACTCGTTAAGCGGCAGAGACTTGAACATGTAGTTCAAGCCCGGCCCGCACGGCGGCTGCTTCCATTCTGGCAAATGCTGCAGATAAGCGTGGCGAATGGACACCGCACCGCCGGCCGCTGCGACGATAAACAGCAAAATGCCATAGATGCGCGCACCGACGGCCTTCGGGTTGTGCAGGAAGGCGATCAGGAAAATGATACCGAGAATAATCATGGCGATGCGCTGGAAAATGCACAGTACGCAGGGCTCAAGGCCGTCGTGGAATTGCGTGTAATAGGCGTAAGCCATCAGCAAAGCACAAATCACGAACCCGATCAGATTCGTCAAGCGACGCAAAGACATGTCGTGCTCCTTATAAAGGTGTACCTAAAAACCTGGTGTCACTGTTGTAATATAATCAATAAATTCAGAAGCTAAGAATAACTCCAAAACTTAGTGAATATGATTCTTGGTCGAGTGGGAGCGAATAGACAATCAGCCATAAATAAGATCAGACTGTGACGGTTTGACGTATGCTTTAAACGATACCAAGTTATCCAAGCCGGAACACCAAAAATCCATTTCTGAGGGATACTCAGGGTCGTTCGTTGACTTCCCGCTCCATGGCTTCAAATCCTGCGTGCCGGACATCCTTGCCCTGCACCAAATAGACCACATACTCGCAGATGTTCGTGGCGTGGTCGCCGATGCGTTCCAGGGCGCGTGCCGACCACATGACATCCAGAACCTGACGGATGGAATGCGGATCTTCCATCATGAAGGTGATGGACTGGCGGGACAAGGCTTCGTACTCATCATCTACACGGGCATCCTCACGGGCCACTTGCACAGCGGCTTCAGCATCCATGCGAGCGAAGGCATCCAAGGCATCGTGAACCATACCTTGCACATGACTGCCAAGGTGCTGCAAAGCCATGTAACGATCGCTTGGTCGGTCCGCTCCAGCGAGACGCGCCGCCAGCCGCCCGATCTTTTCTGCTTCATCGCCAATGCGTTCCAAGTCCGTAATGGTCTTAATGATGGCCAGAATAAGCCGTAAATCGCTGGCTGCCGGTTGGCGGCGGGCGAGAATCCGGCTGCATTCCTCGTCAATCGCAATCTCCATTTGGTTGACCTTGTAATCCTGCTGCTCGATGCTGCGACCGAGTTCACTGTCGCCTTCGGTCAATGCCCGCAGGGCGTCGGCGATCTGCTGTTCCACCAACCCCCCCATAGCGAGAACGCGGTTACGGATGCCCTCCAACTCCTCATTAAATTTCTGGGAGATGTGGTGTGTAAGATTTAATTTATCCATGCCATATCCTCTAAGCTGCAGTAGAGCTATGTCAGCCAAATAGTATACGCATGCTGTCCGCCAAACGCATAACTCATGCTGTACCGGCGTAATCTATGGTGCGGCTCACGCGCTCCTGTGGGAACTGGCAGCTAAATCGGCTGCCGTGTCCCGGTTCGCTATCGATCGCAAGGATGGCGCCGTGATGCTGCAAAACGTGTTTGACGATGGCAAGTCCCAACCCGGTGCCGCCACTGTCTCTATGCCGGGACTTGTCAACTCTGTAAAACCGCTCCGTAAGCCGTGGGATATGGGTTGCCGGGATGCCGATACCCGTATCCGCCACCGTAAAACACGCCCCCTGGTTCTCTTGCGCCCAGGTTACGGTCACGCTGCCTTTCGCCGGGGTGTACTTCATGGCATTGAACACTAAATTGGAAAACGCGCTGTAAATTTCATGCTCGGCTCCCAGCAAAAACAGGTCGGCATCCACCTTCAGAAGAAGGCTGGCTGGGCCTTGGCCGAGAGAAAGTGCTTCGTCCCGAATGCCCCGCACAAGCTTTGCTACGTCAATCGGGGCATAAGGCGCCTGGCGCTGCTCAGTCTCGAGGCGCGAAAGTTCCAGCAGATCACCCACGATCGCGGTCATGCGCGCAGTCTGGTGGTGCATTTCGTCAAGCGGCTTGCCCCATATCTGGCGCAAGCGTCCATCCTCGCGCATGGCATCCAGATAACCGTGCATCACTGTCAATGGCGAACGCAATTCGTGAGAGGCATTGGCCACAAATTCACTGCGCATTGCTTCGAGGCGGTGCAAACGGGTGGTATCGCGAACCAGCAGCAGGCGCTGGTCACTCCCATAGGGGACGACACTTAAGCTCAGATACAGGCCGCGGGAAAACGGTGAAACCAGGGATATGGGTTCGTCATAACGGCTGCTATTCAGATAGGGAACAAAATCCGGATGCCGCATGAGATTGGCAAGCCGCTGGCCTACGTCCTGGGGAACGCGCAGGTGCAGTAGCCGACCCGCGGCTTCATTCAGCCAGCGAATCCCCCCAACCCGATCCAGAATCACCATACCATCAGGCATGGCGGCGGTAGAATCCCGGATCTCCCGCAGCAACTGCACGAGTCGCCATTTGCGTTCGCGCTCACGCCTTCTCAACTGATAGCAATTATTAAAAATATCATCCCATATGCCGATAGTTCTCGGTATATTGAATCCCCGGTTGTGCCCCAGCCAGCGTTCCAATCGATACAAGTTCAGGATATGCCAGGCGAGATACATGGCAACAGCGATGAACAGCCATCTGCCGGCATGGCCGATAAACCAACCCGCGAGCAATACCACGATCAGCAATAAACCGAGGCACAGAATCTCCTGCAACCAACGCCGAC
The DNA here is from genome assembly GCA_027315405.1 of Gammaproteobacteria bacterium. GTDB lineage: Bacteria > Pseudomonadota > Gammaproteobacteria > Natronospirales > REEB76 > REEB76. The sequence goes on from DAHUYB010000036.1 coordinate 88,881, forward strand.
TCATCTGCTGTTACCTGTGGCATGAGATGAAAAGCGGTAGCCCGCCCCGCGCACAGTCTCCACGTAATGGGCACAGCCATGTTCTTCCAGAACACGCCGCAGGCGGCGAATATGTACGTCCACGGTGCGTTCTTCCACATACACGCCGCTCCATATCCGGTCAAGCACCTGGCTGCGGCTGAAGACCCTCTCTGGGTGCATCAGGAAGAACTTGAGCAGCCGGTATTCTGTCGGCCCGAGCACTATTTCAACACCGTTGATGGTGATCCGGTGACTGACGGTGTTCATGGTTATTGCTCCCGCCATCAATTTTTCTTCATGACTCCCAGTGCGCCGTAGCACCGCTTCGATACGCGCCACCAGTTCGCGCGCCGAAAATGGCTTGGTGACATAGTCATCGGCACCGCCCTGCAGCCCCATAATCTTGTCATCTTCGGCGACCCGTGCGGTCAACATGACGATGGGTAACTCTCGGGTATTGTCGTCACGCCTTAACGCTCGCGCGAATTCCAGCCCGCTCATGTCCGGTAGCATCCAATCCAGTAGCAACAGATCCGGCAAGTGATCGGCGATATTGGCACGCGCCGCACCGCAGTCCCCTGCTTCAGTCACTCGGTACCCCGCGCGCTGCAAACCAAACGCAACCATTTCCCGCAATGGGCGCTCATCTTCGACGATTAAAATGTGCTTTTCCGTCATGCTTACGCCGGCCCCCTCAACGACTGCAATTTAAACAGCGTCATGTGACAAACTGGTTACAGTCCGGATTTTGGCCAGGCAACTCGGTCGCGGAGGTATACCGGCATTGCGGCGTCAGCGCTGACCGCCTGCCCCCGAGTCAGAAGTAGCCTGGCCAGGGCCGCGACGTCCCGCGCCGTGGGCAGCAATGCAGCATCTTGCCCATCCAAAGCCGATCTCAGATGCGCTGTGAGCACATCTTTATAAACATTAAAACCCGATCCTGCCCCAAACCAGAGCTCAGGATCCGGGGGCTGCACGAATTCCGGTGCACCCAAAGTTTCCGGCATGCAGGCGGTCAAATCATCTGCGGCTTCGGCTGCATAGGCGCACCAGTACACTTGCCCGATTCTGGCATCCATGCAGACCAGGATTTTCTTCGAGCCATAACGGCGGTGCGCGCCGGCCGCCAAAGCCATCAGATCAGAGATCGGCACAACCGGTCGCTCCGCTCCGAATGCAAGTCCTTGCACCACCGCGGTAGCCACGCGCACGCCCGTGAAACCGCCCGGCCCCCGCCCGAACGCCAGGGCATCCAATTGTGTCAGGGATAACCCCGCCTCCGCCAGCAGCGACTCCAGCATGGGCAGAATCAGCTCCGCATGCGCACGCACAGCCATCTGGGAACGCTCAAGAATGCCGTCAGCAGTTAACAGGGCAACAGAACACTGCGAAGTTGAAGTCTCAAGAGCCAGAATTTTCATTGGGTCACATGCTTTGGATTGATTGGCAAAATCTCAGCCAGAAAATTCTGCACATCTTCCAGGCTCCGGGTACGACACATAGGTGGCAGGCTCTCCAAGAATAGTTTGCCATAACCGCGGCGGGTAACCCGGGGGTCGCAAAGCATCATTACGCCCCTATCCGTATCATCGCGGATCAAGCGTCCGACCCCCTGTTTGAGCGCTAATATCGCCTGCGGCAACTGGTAGTCCATAAATGGTTCACGTCCCGCATGTTTCAGCGCCGTGAGACGCGCTTTGATGATCGGATCGCCAGGGGAGGCAAACGGCAAGCGGTCAATCATAACCACGGACAAGGCCGGCCCTTTCACGTCCACACCTTCCCAGAAACTGGTTGTACCCAACAGTACTGCATTGCCCAGTTCCCGGAAGCGCTCCAACAGCCTGCGTCGTGGGGCCTCGCCTTGTACTAACAGCGGAAATTCGAACTGATTACGCACCAGATCCGCGGCCTCGCGCAGTGCCCGGTGGCTGGTAAACAACAGGAAAGCCCGGCCACCGCTGGCGCGGATAACCGGTAACACCGCCTGCACCACCGCCGCCGTGTATGCAGGCGTATTCACGTCCGGCAGATCGGTGGGAAGATATAACAATGCATTATGTTCATAGTCAAACGGACTACCCAGCAATAATTCTTCTGCATTCGCCAGTCCCAATCGTTCGCAGAAATGCTCGAATCCACCATTGATGGACAAGGTTGCCGACAGGAATATCCACCCGCAACCAAGTTCTCGCATACAGGACCGAAATCGGCCAGCAGCATCCAACGGCGTGAGGTTAAGGCTAAATCCGTTGCCGAACCGTTCAATCCACCGTACATATAGCTCCGCTTGCCTTTCTTCAGCGAACTGGCTGAGTCGTGCGGCCAGGACATTCACGCGCTGCCAGCAGTTTTTTAATCCACTGGAACGTTCTGCAAGTATTTGCAATGCTTGCTGCAATGTAGTCAAGGCGGTATCGAGAGCATGTAGTGATGACTGAAATGCAGTTTGTGATTGCAATGCCTGCCATTCGGTACGCATTTCCAATTTAGAGAATCGTTGCTGCAATTCACCAAGGCTAGATTCAGTCATCTCCAGGATATTCACAATTTCGGGAGAGTCTGCCGCCGCTTCCCGGTATTCCCTGCGGCTGTCCCGTATTAATTCATGCAAGCGGTGACTAGAAAAGCTGATACTAAAATGTTGACTGGCGATATCAGGCAGTTGGTGAGCCTCGTCCACTATTATCGCATCCACGCCTGGCAGTAGTGCACCGAAACCTTCTTCCTTAAGCAGCATGTCCGCCATCAATAGATGATGGTTGATTACAACGATATCCGCTTCCTGCGCACTGCGGCGCGCTTCCAACAGAAAACAGCTGCCATATTCCGGGCATTCCTGTCCCAAACAATTTTCCACTGTGGATGTCACTTGTGGCCATAGGAGGGAGCTTTCAGGCACCGTGCCCAGCTCTGATATCTCACCGCTACGAGTACCGTTCGCCCAGTCGCTGACACGCCCCAATTCTTCAGCCTGCTCGCGTCTATCAAACAATCCAGCGCCATGGTGCAAGGCAATGCCAAGGCGATGGCGACAGAGATAATTGGATCGGCCTTTGAGGAGCGCTATTTTTACCGGCATACCCAATACCTGGCGCACTACCGGAAGATCGCGATGATAGAGCTGATCCTGCAGCGTACGTGTGCCGGTGGAAATCAGGATGCGCTTTCCGGATAACAGCGCCGGTATCAGATAAGCAAAGGTCTTACCAGTACCGGTGCCGGCTTCCGCAACCAGTGTGTCCTGTTGAACTAAAGCTCGGCCGATGGCTCCAGCCAGTATCTGCTGCGCATTGCGCGGCGTGAAGCCAGGCAGGATTTCCGAGAATGCTCCACTTGTACCGAGCAACCCGGAAAAATCAAACATGCTTTCGTGAGTGTATGACTTACTTATGCGTATTTCCAGATCTATCAGGGTGCGATGCCCAAAGGTGATTTCTTGAAGGCATCCACTTGCGCCTGACTCAATACATCTTGTTGAGCGTCCATTTGCAACACGGCATTGCGCATCGCCAGCGCTCCCTCTGGATTGGTGCGCGGATCTGCGTCTTCCGCATCGGTCGCCAACGCCACCAGCATTGCCACATCCTGTGGTTGCAATTGCGAAAATGGCTTCTTGAAATAAATCTGGCTGGCCGATGCAAATCCCCGTATAAGCTGGTCAGCATTCACACCAAAGCTTACGTCATTTATATACGTTTCGAGAATGTCAGTACGACTGTAGCCAAACTGCAATGCCACGGACTTAACTATGACGGCGAAGCGAGAGTCATTGGGAAAATACATGCGTACCAGCCGACTAGTCAAAGGGCTAATGGTCAAATTGCTGTCGTTATAGAAATTTGGATCGGTGGCAGCTAGCAGTGTATTCGGAAGAAATTGCGTGGTAGATTGCAGAGTTAGGTTCAGACCGTTGTGCCCGGTGGCATTTGCAGAGCGGTCAGCCATGAAACGCTCATTCACCGAGCGCGTGAGCCAACCAACATAGGCAATCGCAGTGATAATGACCAGAACAATGATCACCATTGTGGTAAGCACCCAATAGGATTTCCCGCGCCTATGCACACTCTTTGTGGCTCGGTCGCGCCGACGTCGGATAACCCGTTGAGTGTCGTCACTGCGACGCTTCAGAATCTCTCTGATTGTGTGCTCGCCCATGGCAAACCCCTATCAGGCAATATGAAAACATCCTCAGCGCACATTCTAGCATCCATATCGGGAAATTGTGTGTCAGGCATGTACTCGGCAGACCTGGAGACAAATCCGGTCGAGGGATTATAATATCCCTGTGGCTGGTCGCGGCCAAACACATACCAAATCGCCTTTTTACTCTTTCCACTTCCATGATACGGGGCAATAATGACCAGTAATAAGGCGCTCTCTGACTGGGTTGCTCAGGTCGAACGTCATGTTCAAGCTGATCATGTGCACTGGTGCGATGGTACGGCAGGCGAATATCGGGATTTGGTGCAGCAGATGCTGGGAAGCGGCATGCTCCAGGAACTTAACCAGTTAACCCACCCCCATTGCTATTTGCATCGCTCCAACCCTCAGGATGTGGCGCGTGTGGAGCACCTTACTTTCATCTGCAGCCGAAATCAGGACGACGCGGGTCCCAACAATCACTGGATGGATCCAGCCGAGGCGCATGCCAAAATTGATGGGCTGTTTGCAGGCTGCATGCGTGGCCGAACAATGTATGTGATTCCTTATTGTATGGGGCCCCTGGATTCGCCTATGGCCCGCTGTGGTGTCGAGATTACTGACAGTCCGTATGTCGCCATCAATATGCAGATCATGACCCGCATAGGTATACCAGCGCTCAAGCGCATCGAAAGAGAAGGTAGCTTTGTGAAGGGTCTACACTCGGTTGGAGACATTGATCCCGAGCGTCGTTTTATCATGCATTTCCCCGAGGAGCTCACCATCAAGAGTTTCGGCTCTGGCTATGGCGGCAATGCCCTGCTTGGCAAGAAATGCCACGCGCTACGCATCGCCAGTTGGCAGGCGAAGCGCGAAGGCTGGTTGGCCGAACATATGCTAATCGTCGGCATCGAGGACCCTCAAGGTGAAGTGCGCTATATAGCAGCCGCCTTTCCATCTGCGTGTGGTAAAACAAACCTGGCAATGTTAATTCCACCCGCCACGCATAAAGGCTGGAAAGTCTGGACCATAGGTGATGACATCTGCTGGATGCATCTCGGCAAGGATGGCAGGTTATGGGCCATGAATCCGGAGGCTGGATATTTCGGCGTGGTACCGGGTACCAATCCGAATACCAATAAAAACGCCTATGAAATGATCACCCACGACACCATCTTCACCAATGTCGCTTTAACCCATGATAACCAGCCCTGGTGGGAGGGTCTCAAGGAGGGTACGCCTATCGCGGATTGGCAAGGTCGGCCATACGACGGTAAGCACGGAACTGCAGCCCATCCCAATTCACGTTTCACGGTATCAGCCCGTCAAAATCCCAGTTATTCGCCTAAAGCGGAGGATCCACAGGGGGTACCGATCTCCGCCATCATCTTTGGCGGTCGCCGCGCTGATACGGTGCCACTAGTTTATGAAGCCCGCGACTGGATACACGGTGTGCTCATGGGTGCCGGAACCGCATCCGAAACCACCGCCGCTGCTACAGGACAAGTGGGCGTCGTGCGCCGAGATCCCATGGCCATGAAACCTTTCTGCGGCTACAACTTCGCCGACTATTGGAATCACTGGTTGTCTTTTCCTGCGAAGTCCACAAGGCTGCCAAAAATTTTCCACGTGAACTGGTTCAGACAGGATAAGAACGGCAAGTTCCTATGGCCGGGCTTTGGTGAAAATCTGCGTGTTCTGCGTTGGGTGCTGGATCGCTGCAACGGTAAGGCCGGAGCTACGCAAACCCCCATCGGCTACCTGCCAACTATGAGTGCTATTGATACTGACGGGCTAGGCGTGAGCCCTGAAACCATGCAGACACTTTTAAGCGTAGATACCGCCAAATGGCGTACCGAAATGCAGGCGCTTGAGGAGTATTTCCGTGGCTTCGGTAAGCGCCTGCCTGTAACCTTACGAAACGAACTACGGCGCGTGGCCGCAGCACTCGCCGATTGAGCGATAAGTTCGAAGCGCTCTAGCAAGATGTTGAAAAAGGCCATCCGTGGCACTTTTTTAACTCGAAAACCAAAATTGAAAAATGCGGATACCTCCCGGTATCCGACTAATAGGTTGTTTCTCAACAACCTATTAGTCATAAACCATCCAGGTTTATTGCTGCCCGGTCCCCGTATCGCTGCGGGATTCGCCAACCAACTCCGGACGCATATAGGTGCCACGCGAAGAAACATCCATTAGGCTGACACGTCTACCCACATTGATTTCAACGATTAGATGCTGCCTGGAAATATCGCCCTGGTGGCTGTCGAGGTGAACATCGCATTGGGATGAACGCCCGACGGTGTTGCGCCCGGGCTTCAACAGATAGGTCCGAACAGCGCCACTCTCTTTAAGCGTTAAAATCTCACCGTGCTTAGTCAGATGATAACGGTTTGTACCCAGAAAAACCGTTATATCGGGTTTCTCTTCCAGATCCACCTCCACGGTATGGCAATGTGGCAGGCGGGAATACCTGTCGAGTGCCATATCCGGAGGTACCGGCACTTCTTTCATAGCCGTATTGCGGGATATCGATGTCAGGGATGACTCGCTGCCGCTCTCCTTTTTTGAGTGATCACGAAAACTGTCTATCGCCTGGCGGCGGCCTTCCAGGAAGCGTACATAATAAGATAGGGCTTCACGCTGGTAATCTTCGGCAACGTGTTCCATAGCGCCAAGAGCAAACAAAATGGATGGCCAGTCATGGTCATCAGGAACCTTGCTAATGTCCAGGCGCCGCCATAGGCTGGTCAAGGATTCGCCGGTTTGTTTCGAGTTCGCCATGATATCTATGACATTCTGATAAGCATGCAGCATTTTGCGTGCTTCACGTTGCAAGGCACGTCCATCCATGCGCACGAACCGTTCCATGCTCTCATTGGGAACCGAGAGACGTGTGCTTAGAAACTGGACAAATTCATCCGGCGAGGCAAAAGCTTCACTGACATCTCCGACCCTGATTCTCAGGGACCGGCGACGCAGGCTTGCCATAAGATGTTTGATTGCAGACATCTATATTCACACCCGACTCGGCATTTATTCCGATTCATCCTCAGTATGACTGTAACTTAAAATCTTCGCCAGGTATCCGCACTCGATCACTACTGGTTGCAGGGCTGGCTGTTAATCTGCTCACACTGGTCCACTGGCAAAGTAATCCCCTGGCCAAGGACATCATAGAGCGAAATATTCTGGAAAAGCGAGACATCAACGAAACCACTTTCCAGCAGGCCACCGTTTTCAACGAGCGCCGCGATTTGCTGACCAATGCTGGTTACCAGGGTATCCTGTATAAATAGTCCCAATTGGGTGGCGATGTCATCGGCAATCACCGCACCGGGAGGGCCAATCAAAACCGGCAGAGTCGGCGGCTGGAGAAATGTTTGTATTGCACCGGTGGCTATCTGTACCTGGGGGTTACTGCCGGTAGTTTTGATATTCAGTTCCTGGCCGAGCTCGCCGATCTGCCCGCCAGACACCAGTATCACCGTGTTGGCCTGAATCAGCGTCTGTGTGACGCCGGGATTCTGGATTACGCTGTTCTGGCTGCCAGCAATCAGGGTTATGGAATTGGCCGTCAATGTGCCGCTATTAAGGATTAAATTGCCCATTCCCGCGAGTAACAATGATCCGGAGCTGCCAAGAGTAAGGCTGCCGTTCACCGTGACATTACCAGCTAACACAGCCACAGGTGAACTGATAAACAAGGGGGCGCCAGGCCCAGGCCCGGTACCGATGTATAAACTGCCGTCATACCCGTTCATGGCGGTATTATTGAGCGTCAGACCGCCGCCATTTCCGCCGATGTTCACAGCCAGGCCTTTGGTCTCCGGCAAGAGAGTCAGCGTGCTATTGCCTCGCACCGAGTTCGCACCGCCATTGAAGCCGATGGTATTTGCTTGAATGGTCGAAGCCGAAGCAATATTCAGTACGCCGCTAAAATTAATGGCGCCGGCGTTGCTCTTGAGCACACCCGCCAGATTAGTGGTCCCAGATTGGTAGGCCTGATTCCCTGATGTAGTAATAGATTTAAGATTAGCGACGGCACTGTTCACCGTAAGGGATGTCAGCGCTATACTGCCTCCGACAACAGCGGCCAAACTGACCTGCCCGGATGGCGTGGTGAGGGCCAATGCGTGGGCGCCGTCCACAGTTCCGCTGACAAAGATACTGCCAGCCCCGGCAGCAGTTACTGCAGTATTGTTCAATAGCAACAGATTGCCATTAATTTGTACGCCACCGCTGACTGTACTTGAAAGGTTACCGTTCAATTGTACGTTACCGGTGTAGGATTGAGCATTGCTGGTGGTGACACCAGCAAGGATAATAGTGCCGCCATTAATCGTGAGGCTTGCTAGCGGAGTATTCTGCCCAATTTTCGGCAACACTACGCTCCCGGTACCACTGTTGATGGTCAATGCCTGACCAGCCGGTGACACACCATTGATGCCGGTTGCAGGCGAGAAATCGATATTGCTGTTGGTGGTGTCAATGTGTACGCTCGATCCGGTAATCACTACACCGCCCGTCACGCCCACGGTCAACAGATTATTGGTTGTAATATTGTTACCTAACAACAGCGTACCACTGGTTTGCAGACTCAGGGTTCCGAGGTTGGTGACAGTCTGCAAACTCATATTCCCTACCCCGCTATCCAGGGTCATGGAAGATGAGCCGTTAGCCCCGGAAATACCCTGATTGAAGGTGATATTGCCTCCATTGGTGGCAATATCCGCACTACCACTCACCGTCACCGGTGAAGCAAACTGCACGCTGCCACCACTGCTGGTGATACTGCTGCTGAGTAATACCGGGCCTGAACCCGTTTGAGTCAAGGCTGCACTCAAAGATACCGGCCCGGTCACCGCAAAGGTACCAGCATTCTGGATCGTGAGAGCTCCATGTGTGGTGGTGAATCCCTGCAAGGTAATGTTACCTGGAGCCAGCAGTGTTGTGCCGCCGACTACGCTGCTGGTCACCCCCGTGAAAAATATACCTCCGCTGGCAGCCGTAACGTTCACAACGGCTCCCGTCAAGCTACCACTGGCATTGCCTGTAACTCCGGTGCCACCGGTCAGTAACAGACTACCGGTACCGGAGCTGATTGCGCTGTCAAGATTCAGAACACCAGCCGCATTCAAATTCACATTACCGCTACCATTGGCGGCCATGATGCCGACAATAGTGAGATCACCGCTGCCGGTAGCAAGCGTGATGGCTCCATTGCCACCCGTGGTTATGGGCCCACTGGCAATAAGCGCACCTGAGGAAGTAATATCGATCGCGCCATTGACAGTAGTGATGGTGCCTAATGTGATCGCGCCTGTGTTGCTTGCGTAAATATTCCCGGCGCCACTTACAGCCGCATTTAAATTCCCAGCGATGGTCTTGATTTGCGCTCCTGACGCCCCGATACCTGAAACCGCGGTGATGTTTACGGTTCCCGCTGTCACATCCTGGCCGGTCGAATCGGTTACGCTTCCGCCACTTGCCAGCGTAAAGATGCCGCCACCAAGAGCAATACCCTGAAGGTCAACGCTACCCAGGGTATTGACGAAGGCATTGCCGTTGGAGCCGCTAATTTGTAGAGCACCAATATTAGTCAATAAGGGATTGCTGGCTGAACCGATACTGGTGGCGCCGGATATGGCCAAGGTAGCCGCAGTAATTGTCGCGGCCGTATTGTCGTTAATAGTTTCGACATTATTGATGCTCAGAACCGTTGCCGGTGCCGCAAAGGAACTCACAATATTGGCGATATCCGTGCCGCCGCCGCCATTAATCGAGCCGCTTACACCGGCACTTAAATTGAAAGTGTCTGCACTACCGCCGCCGGTAAGAATCTGGAAATTACTGAAATTCAACGTACTGTTCAGGTTGCCGCCATTGCTGCTGGTCACATTCCAGGTATTGGCTGTATTCGGACCCGTAAGATTGTTCAGAATTCCGGTATTACCGTTTGCACCGATAATAACGGTAATATTATCAAAACCACCGGCAATGCTTGCTTCCGTGCCCTGCATACCGTCAATCGTCCCCACACCGGTGAGGAGCACATTCCGCGCCGTCATATAGGCGCTCCAGTCAACCGTATCATTACCGGAACTCGCCCCGCCTCCATCCAGCGTGCCACTCAGGCTGGCTCCATTGCTAAAGACAAAAGTGTCCGCACCGCTGCCGCCCACCAAGCTGCCAATGTTCGTGAAACTGCCGCCGACCCCGGTGACCGTACCCTGATTAGCGCCGGTAAGGTTCCACAGGTTAGTGCTGTTGTTGGCCTGCAGGCTATTGCCTACAGCACTGCCGGCGCCACCACTGATATTGCCCGACAAGGTGCCGCCGCTCAGCACAAACTGGTTGGTACTGGCGCCGCCCGTCAGGTTCTCGATGCTCAAGAACTGGAACCCATCCACGTTGCCGGCGTTGCCGCCGGTAATCTGCCAGATGTTGGCCTGGTTCGGGCCGGTTAACACATCCGCGCCGCTGGCGCTGCCTGTAAGTATACTAATGCCGCTGAAATCCCCACCGATGAGTGGTCCGGTGCCTGTCCCGATGCCGCCACTGACTGAAGTTAACACCACGTTCACCGGGCCAGCAAGACTGCTGTAATCGAGCGTATTGGTACCACCGCCGCCAACGAGGTTGCCGCTCACCGAGCCGCCGGTAACGAACAAAAAGTGGTCATTGCCGGTGCCGCCGGTCAGGTTCTGAACGTTGCTGAATGCTCCCACCAGGGTGGTTGCCCCGCTGGAAACATTGCCACTGTTAGCGCCAGTGACGTTAAAGACGTCGCCGCTGTTATCGCCGGTGAGCGTGTTGCTGCCGGCGCCACCATCAATATTCGTTACGCTCCCGCCTGCCAGCACAAAGTTGTCGTTGCCGGTGCCGCCAGTCAGGTCTTGAATGTTGCTGAATATGCCCACCAGGGTGGTCACCCCGCTGGTGACATTGCCGCTGTTGGCCGCGGTGATGTTGAAGATATCGCCGCTATTGTCGCCGTTGAGCGTATTGTTACCGGTGCCGCCATCAATACTCCCAACACTGCCGCCGCTGACAAAGGCAAATGTGTCATTCCCTGTACCGCCCACGAGATCGGCAAAGTTGCTGAAGATCAGGCTTTGCCCGTCATTGTAGGTACCCCCG
>DAHUYB010000041.1 GCA_027315405.1 Gammaproteobacteria bacterium
CGCCAGGAACAAGGACAAGCTGGCCGATTACCAGCGCGACTACCGCGCCAAGAACAAGGACAAGGTGGCCGATTCCCAGCGCGACTACTACGCCAGGAACAAGGACAAGCTGGCCGATTACCAGCGCGACTACCGCGCCAGGAACAAGGACAAGCTGGCTGCAACCAAGCGCGACTACCGCGCCAGGAACAAGGACAAGCTGGCCGATTCCCAGCGCGACTACCGCGCCAAGAACAAGGACAAGCTGGCTCGGGAGATCGAAGCGGCGCGACGCCCGATATGCATGGAGTGCAGTGAAGCAATGACACGGCGTTCAGCAGACGGTTTGTGCGGTGCATGCCGCGTTGAGCTGAGAAGCCGCTGCGGGGAAACGTATGCTTAAGATTGAGTTCCACGATGAGGGTCATAAATACATCGTGGATGGCCAAAGGTGGCCGAGCGTGACGCAAATCCTCGCACCGCTGTCGGACTTTTCGGCCGTTCCCCCGCAGGTGTTGGAGCGCGCGCGCTGGTTCGGCCAGTGTGTTCACAAGGCTGTTGAACTCAAGGTTAAAGGGACACTCGATGCGGACTCGTTGGATGAGCCGGTGCGCGAAACGCTGGCGCAGTTCGATGCAGTGATGGCGGTTAAGGGATTTAAGCCCATGTCCGCTGAACTCCGTGTGGGCCATCCACGGCTGAAATATGCCGGCACGCTCGACTTGATCGCTGTGGATTCGCACACCGGCAAACCAGTTCTTGTGGATATAAAGACCGGCCAAAAAGCGCCAACGGTGGGCCCACAGACGGCAGCGTACGCAGCCTGTGTAAAGGCCGATGGCGGTCCTGACATGATGCGCTACTGCTTTTACCTCACTCCAACGAGCTCCCATTGTGAGCTACTCAATGACGCCTCCGATTTCGCTATTTTCCAATCAGTATTAAACCTTTACCGTTTCAAGGAGAAACACTATGGACCATCAAAATCTACAGGAAATTAAAGAAGTTAGTGATGCCGCGATTGCCATTCAGCTTGCCGCCCAACACGCGATCACTTCACAGCCAGAGTACACCGGAGCGGTTGAACTTCTAAAGCGTGTAAAAGGCACATTCAAAGATGTGGACGAGCGCGAGCACAAGATTACGGATCCGCTGATGCAATCGCTCAAGGAAGCGCGCGACTTATTCCGTACACCCAAGACCATCCTAGAGACCGCGGAGCGCTCAATCAAGACGCAGATGAGCGTCTACCTGCGCGAACAGGAACGGCTGGCCGCGGAGGCCCAACGCAAAGCCAATGAAGAGGCTGCGCGCGAACGTGCACGCTTGGAAGCGCTTGCGAAGAAAGCCGAGGAGCGTGGTGCGGATGTGAAGGCTGAGCAGTTCCGTGAACGTGCAGACGTTGTGGTGGCGCCGTTGATGGTCGCCGAGAAGCCAAGAGTTGCTGGTGTGGCGCTGCGCAAAGTTTGGAAATTCGAGATTATAGATGCGAAAGCAATCAATCAGTCATTTTGCTCACCTGATGAGAAAAAAATCAGACAAACAGTTAATGCTATGGGACTCGATGCCATAACCGTCATCGGCCCTGGCGTTCGTATTTTTGAGGACCAAATTGTGAGCGCGAGGAGCATGTAATGGAACTCGTGACCGTCAAGAGCTCCAATATCCACGCTATCGGGTACGATCCAGAATCATACCGGCTGCGCGTCGAATTCCGTAACGGCTCAACCTGCGATTACCTAGGCGTCCCCGAGACGGTGCATGCCGAGCTCATCGCCGCTGATTCGATTGGAACTTACTTTTACACGCACATACGCAATCACTACGCGCACAAGAAGCTCGATAAATGATGGTATGCCACTACGTAGAGTTGCCAGAACAGCGGAGCCGCCAGGCGTGAATGATCTCGACCATTTGCTCCGTTGCTATGGCCCCTACATGACCACACAGAACATCGCTGAGTGTTTCCATTACAGCAATGAACGCAGTGTACGCAACGCCATCGCGCGCAAAACGTTGCCGGTGCCAACATTCCGGGTTGGGAAGCGGCGCTTTGCAAATACGAGTGACGTTGCGGATTATTTCACAGAGCAACGTAAGAGCGCCCAGTGAACCCAGACCTTTCCCCCCATGATCTGGCGCGCCTCTCGGGGTACATCAGACCATCCGCGCAGATGCGCTGGTTGCGCGACAACCGTATCGGCTTTACCCTGAATGCTCTTGGCCGACCCGTCACCACCTGGACACTGGTCGAGCAAGGACTGAGGGGTGACATCAATGGCAAACAAGACGATGCCTACAGATCGGCTGCCCCCACACGTTAGGATTAGCCATGGCGCGTACTATTATGTCCGTAGGGATCCGGCGACGAAGCGCGTGGTGTGGCGACCGCTTGGGAAAAGCTACCCACAGATGCTGCGGGCAGTCGCTAATCTGCATGAAGATCCCCATGTGCTTATGTGTGATGTGTTGGAGCGCTACCGGCGCGAGATATCCAGTGCCCAGAGCTGCAACACCAAGCGCCAGCGCGACTGGCAGCTAGACAATCTGATCCATTCGTTCGGGGAGATGCCACCCTCCAGTGTGACCCCACAGCATGTTTACCGATACCTGGATGAGCGCACACAGACCGCGCCGGTTGGTGCGAACCGGGAGGTCAGTCTCCTCTGTGCCGTGTTCACCAAGGCTGTGCGGTGGGGTTACATAGCGGCCAATCCGGCGCGCGGGATCGAAAAGAACAAGGAACGGCCACGGCGCCGCTACGTGACCGACGCCGAGTACCAGGTTCTTCTCGCGCATGCAAATGGACACGTGCGGCGCGGCATCGAGCTCGCATACCTGACTGGTCAGCGTGTCGGTGATCTCCTGCGCCTTCAATGGCGTGAGGTTCATGCGGACGGAATCCACGTGCTCCAGGCCAAGACCGGCACCGCGCTCGTGATCGAGCCGTCGCCGGCGCTTAATGACCTGCTAAAGCGGTGTCGTGCGGGCCGCGTACAGGGCCAGACAATCCTCGCAGACGAGCGCGGACAGCCACTTAGTTACTGGCGCCTGGCAGGACGATTCCGCCGTATGGTGCAGACGCTGGTAGCGCAGGGATTGCTAACCGAGCACGTGACCTTCCACGACCTGCGTCGCAAGGCCGGCTCCGACACGGATGAAAACAGCAAGCTCCTTGGGCATCTCGACCGTCGCACGCTCCAACGTGTCTATCGAGTTAAGCCAGAACGCGCGAAGCCGCCGCGGTAAGCGTGATGCGAGCGGCTCGCTCCGGCAAAAAGCGTCCACGGTTTCGCCGTAAGGTAGGTGCGCGTACCAAGGACGGCAACATACTGTGGACGTGTGTATCTAACCGCGAAATGTTAGGCACTTGGCGAAATGTTAGGCGCTGACGCGCGCAAGACATTCTTCTGGTTCAGATTTTTTCAGAGGCAAATATACTCCGAACATCAGAACAACACTGAAAAATCAAAGCGTTGCGGCATTTTTGCCTAACATTTTAGGGTGATAGCACCCTAGTAATATCAACAAGTTACGGCTTGGTGTTAGGCGCTTTCTCGGTCTCCGTTGCGGTGACTTCATGGCTTTGTATCCCGCTCAATGCGGTCAAGCTGCGTCTCGATCTGCTGCAGGTTGGCGTTGACCGCGGAGAGCTCGATCTCGTCCGCGTTCCGCGCAGCCTGCAGCTGCGAGACCGCCGCCTGCGTGGAGTCGAGTTCCTCCACCTTCGTGCCTGAGATGTAACTGATATACAGTCCCTCGATAGCGACTACCAGCGCGAGCCCGATGACCGACTTCCACATACGGGATACCAGGCGTTCGATGTGCTTGGCGCTCACCTCCACCACCATCTGCCGTATGGCGTTAGTCTGATCGAGGCTGAGGTCAGGGATTGTTTGGTCTTCGTTCATTTGAAATCCTCGTAGGGGACCATTGGGACTGTCTGGCCTGCGAGCTTGTGCTTGCAGTCCGCGAGAAACTGGATTTGGTCATTTTTGAGTGAGCCGGTTGTTGCGCTCAGCGATTGAATACGAAATGCTCATGAGATACTCCTACGAAGTCATGGGATAAAAATTCCAGCCAGGATGCCGGTCACATAGCCTGCAAAGTCGAGCACGCTGTCAGCCAGCATCTAATGCGACGGCGGTGCTGCGTTCATGCTCGGGTGCGGTGCCAGAAACCCACGTCATGGGCTTGAGGAATGGCGATACCGTGTTCGCGTGGCAACCCCAGCCACACTGCGGCCATTCCAGTGCAGAAAAACGACCCAAGCATGGAATCCACATCTGCCCGGGCAAACAATGCTCGGCCTAACAGCTCCGGCCGCATCTATTGTGTGGGCCGCCATGCCGAAAAGCTGTTGACATATGGGGCAGCAAAACTGAAACGCATCGTTCGGCCCTTCACCACAAAAGTACTCGCCACGCTTTGGCGGGTACTCCGCTGAGCGTCGCGCGCTGTATGGACGCAACGGCAAAGCCATTGGTACAGGGTGGCCGTTGGCGCATGTAAATTGAACCATGTGCAGATGCAGCTCGGTTTCTCCTAGCCAGATAGCTGGAGGTGAGGTATTGACACTTTCCCCACAATGTGGGCAACAATGCGACGGCGGTGCTGCGTTCATGGGACCAAAGCCCCTACAACGATTCCGGTCACGTAGCCGGCAAAATCAAGCGCACTATCGGCTAATGTCTGCGGCGGTGTTTTCTCATAGTGCAGGTCAAACCAAAATTCCTTGGTGGCCGCCAGTATGGTGAAAATGCTGGCGACGATGACGCGTGGCAAGCCGTAGGGGAAACGGCTGACTACGTACGCGGCAACACCGCTATGCGCCATGAAGGCTATGAAGTTCGGCGACTCACCGGTCTTTGCGATAAAGGATTGGATGCTCATGATGGGCTCCTAGGGCTCAAAAACTGCCATTTGCTTGTGCAGCTTCTTAACGAGCGAAAATGTGGTATCCGTGCCAAGCACTGGAACTACGGTCTGCGCCCATGCAGCAATCAGGGATGCGCGGCGCTCAGGCTGTCCGGTTGGCGGAGCCAGTGCCGCCTTGACTGGCGTGCTGTCAAGAATGTGTGGCAGTTCACGCCAGTGTGGATGTGGGATGCCTGACCGGTGTACGACGAAAATCAAACTGCTTGGCGAAATGAATGGCGCTCCTGCTGGTGCGTTTGGATCACCTGGTGTCCAATCCGGTGACCAGAAGTGCTGCTCGCCATCGACCTGGTGCAGACCGCGTGCAATCTCCAACTGGCTTTGGAATTGTCCAATGAAGTAGCGAGGTAGGCGCATCATGGCTTTTGAGTTCCGTTGTGCATCAGCAAGCCGTTTGCATAGTAGAGATGCCTGACAACTTCGTGCATGACGCACTCAACATCGTCAGTGCGAGCTTCCAATTTGCTAATGGCATAGAGGCGCCCTTGGCCTTTGAGCAGCATCCCGATCTTCAGGGCCTTTGCCTGGATGTATTCCCCGTCGGCCTGGACGAATGGATGTGATGGTGTGACAGTGAGGGAAGGACCCTCGTCCGTACTCACCGTGATCCACGCGGTCTGCAGTCTGCGGCTGATTGCCACAACCGGCTGCCAGCCGTCAGGAGTTGGCTGCTCATCGCCAACTTGTAATTCTCTCGCTTGTATATCTCCACGCCGAGTCTGAATCGCTGTATGTGGATGCAAGCAAGCTAGCCCTCCGCCGCTTCCGCCTCCGGTGCCGCTGGCCGTCGTGTTGCATTGCATGCCTCCGTTACTCAATGGGACGTTGCCGGCGTAATTTTGGATCGCGGAAGCCAAGGAGTTTCGCGATGGGTAAGCGTAACCGGTTGAACCTGCTCCACCTGCCGGGAAATTGATCGTAGTGCTGATTGTTGAGTAGTACTGATAGAAAAAATACGCGCTGTTGGATGCAAGCCCGGTCGTGTTGGTATTACTGCCGCTCCCGGCGTTCACACTGGTGGTATCGGCGTTGTACCATCCAAAGGAGACCCACGACACCTGAATGCTGGTTGTAGTTGAGGTGTAACTGAATGTGTTTTGTGGGATCGTTACCGGGCCAGAGCCCGTGTAAATCGCCCAGCCGTTCTGGTCATCTGTCGAACGATACCCCGTCATGACCGATCCGGGCTCCATCTGCGGGCTGTCCCAGTACACGGCATCGCCATTAACGATAGTCGCATTATTTGTGTTGGCCTCAGCATAGACATTCGACACGCCAGCGCCAGTTGTGAACGTACCCTGCACGCGGCTGCGTGTCCCAGCAGCCTGCACCAACGACAGGTAATTGGTAGAGCGATTGGCGTTCTCGATCACGAATAACAGATTTCCGGTGGTGATATGCGTGGCGTCCATCAGAACCGACACTGTATACGTGGTGTTGGACTGCACTGGGATGGCGGTCGTTTGCGAGTAGTTGTAACCGGAAGCCGAGCCGTTGCCAACATAAGCCAGCGCGTTGTTAGCAAATCCACCACCAAATGACGGTCGCTCGATAGTCAGCCCATTATTGCTCCAGTAAACATTGTGATATTTAAAGTCACTGTCAGGGATCATGTTGCGCTGTGTGCCAGTGACGGCGCTCAGGTACTGATTCTGTGAGTTGGCATTCGTGGCTTTCGATGCATCCCATGCGTTCAGGGTGTGTTCCGATGCCAGCCCGCGAACGTAAGTGGCACCGTCAGGAACGTTGTCCTGCGTTTTATTGGTATACGCCCGTGAGAAATCAACACCGGCTGCGAGCACAATCCCGGTTGAGTCTATATTCCCGACTGTTGTGCCAACTCCCTCAGCACGGCCATCGACAATGGCGCTACTTTGTATGTGACCACCGACCTTAACGACCGTACCAATATCTGCCGCATTGCGGACAGTAGTCCCGTCGTTTATCTGTTTAACAAACCCAGTAGTAAGTTCAGTCTCCTTGACACGGGCGTAGGTAGCGCCGTCATTGATGCCATCCACGCCTGGTCCGCCGCCAGTCCCGATGTGATTGCCGCCGTAATAAAAGTCGCCGCTGTTGAGCAATAGATTGAATTTGCCAGCAAGACCGCTATGTCCACTACCCGTTTGATTTGTCCCGGTGGCGTTGATGTCGAGGTTAAGACTGGCTTCAACGGTTCCGCCTAATGCCGATATACCAGCCTGCGCACTCGCGCCGTTCCAGGCTCCAAGAACCGGAGCAACCTCAACGTCAATGTCCGCCGAGGAGGAATTAACGTAGACATCCAACGCCGTATGATTTGAGCCGTCAGCACGCAAGCGTGCCGCTGTGATCGGCGCATTGGCCGCTGCATGCACCAGTGTGAGGACGGCCTGGGTGCCAGTGCTATCATTAGAAGCTATGAGCTCAAGTTGTCCTTGAGTGACACCGACACCACCGTACACATTCACCGTGCAGTTGAAGCCGCATCGGTAATCAGCGTAGGTAGCATTGTCGGAGGTGGCCACGCAATACCATCCGGCGGCATTCGCCACCCATGAGACGCTGGTGCCGTTCTGTGATGTGAGCAGCGTTTGAGTGACTGTACCGCCTCCAGGCGCAAGACCCGCTTGAGCGGCTACCCCATTGAGAGCGGCTGTTACATTCGCGACGACTGCTGCACAGCTCATCCCTGAGCCGGTGGTATATACGTCCAGCGCTGTTTGCGTACCCACTGTCCGTAGCCTCAACTGTGTGAAGGCGATGGCTGGCGTAGCATGTACGATCGTGATTGAACCGTTATTACCCGTGGAATCGTTGGTGACATGCGCAACGATGCTGCCTTCCGTGCCGCTTCCAGTAATTGCAACAATGCAATCGAATGCGCACCGCGGATCGTTGTTGCGTGTGTTATCGGAAAGGGCGATCTGATACCAGCCAGCAGCGGGGGGAGTAAAGGTCACGAGCCCCGCCATCCCTTCCGGGAAAATCTGCGCCAGTGTGGCAGGCCGCGCAGTTCCACTGAGGCCCGTGGAAATTGCCGCGAGTTCCGCCGCAACAGCCCTCGTCACTAGATCGCTGGGCGTCAGCACCTTGCGGACGCGCAATCCTGTTGGCAGGCGTACTTTACTGGTCACCAGCCGTCTCCTGTGACTGTTGATCGCCTTTTAAATACCTGAGCATCTGCGCGCGTTGCGCCGGCGTCGCCTTTATCATGAACTCAGTCAGCTTGCGTTCCGTAACCATCCGATCAGGCGCAATAGCAAAGCGTAGACGCGCACGAATCTGCTGCGCCGTCATGCCGAGCTTCTGGTTCATGATCTCAACCGCTTCCTTAACGTGACCGCTCCGAGCCAGTTGATAGACTTGCGGCATCATCTGCTGTTCCTTGAACTTCTGTTCATCGTTCTGGGCGTAAAGCATTCCCGCTGCAGGACCTCCAGGCGCGCCGTGTGACACAAAGAGCCCCATCGGTGTCAGTGCCGTCTGTGCGAGATTCTCAGTGCTACGATCTTTACCGGTTACCAAGTTGTACGCGCCGCCAATCTGCTGTGAGGGCACTTGCTGTTCAATAATATACTTGGCCACCGCCAGAACATTATCGGCCGCACCACCAAGGCCATCCGCGTTGGGGTCGTAGATCTGTCGGCCGTAGCCCTTGTCGTTCTGCAGAGTGGCGATGAACGGCGACAGGATCGTTGATTCCTTGCGCTTTGCGAAAGAGATCGGAGATGTCAGCATCGTTTGAAGATCGAAGCCGACCTTGCCGAAAAGATTTTTCAGGTAGAGGCCGGTCCCCTGGGCGTTGCGTCCCAAGTAGATGTAGTCCTGCTTGCCGGGTTCATTGTCATACGTCGAGCTCAGCCGATTGAGTTCCAGATATGACAACGGATTGTGTTCGCCGGCTTGCGCATAAGCATGAAGCCGTCTGATGTACCCTTGCGCAATCTGATTGCCGGTTTGTTGATGCCTAAGGTAGGAAATCGTGGATTGTGCCGCGCTGTTGATGACATTCAGCATCAGGATGTCTTTGACCAACGCAGCAGCTGCCTTCTTACGGTAAAAGTTTGCGCCGATCTTCTGATCTGCCTCATCCAGCTGCCCACAGATGGCTTTCGGCAATCCCCCCCCCACGGCATCCTTGTAGAGCGCCGCGTTTGACATGGTGAAACTGCGCGAGAATAGGCTCAGGTTGAGAGCGGTGCGGGTTCCTTGTCCCATGTCTTCGTAAGGGATCGAACCGACGAAGCGGTTAGCCACCTGCATGGCGACCTTAAGCGCGCCTTCATCACTCATCCCGTGCGCCACCAGGTCACGATGGACCATTGCGGCTAATCCATATTGCGTGTTGGCGACCTTCTCCCACATCCATTTGGAGTGCCACAGTTCGCCCAGGGCGTCCACGGCACTCTTTACGGCGTGCGACCACTCATCGCCTTTGCCTACGGTCTTGCCGGCGAGCTTTGCGGGAGCGCTGAGCATCTTGGCGGTCCAGCTTTTCCCGACTTCCTCATCAATCGGCTTTTCTTTCACCATGTCCTCGATGGTCCCGGCCCAGCCACCGCGCTGGGATACATCCGCAAGGCCGCCACGGTTGTACCGCTGCTTGGTCTTTTCGAGATCGCTGCCAACATCGGCTTCGCGTATTGAACGCCCCAGCGCCTGCAAGCGGCCGGTGAACATAGCAGCTGGATAAGCAGTAACAACCTTCGAGAAGATCACGCTGCGATGTACCGGTGGAAATGCGCCCACGATTGCGCTCATCGCCTTGGATTTGAGCGACATCAGGCCTCGCGTGACGATATTCGGATGATTCCCGTGCAGGATGGCGCGTAACGGCCCCTCGAAGTTCTTGTGGATGTGGAGTTGACGGCCGTTCTCTCGGAATGCTGGATTGTCGATCGTGACGTACTGGCCTTTGTTAGCCGGCAGATCACGGTCCGCATCCGAGATCACGGTTGGAACACCATGCTCATCGCCATACGCGCGTAGGCCGTTCATCAGATGCCGCGCCGCAACGATGCGTTCCAGATGGTACTTCGCATAGGGAAGCACCAGAGCATCACGAATCAGGTGTACTTGTTCGCCATAGAGCGCCTTGGCGGCCTCTTCGGTTTCTCCTGCGGTTACATGCTTACGGCTGATAGCGTGTGGCGTGGTCAGTCGCAGATCATGACCAAGAGGGTTCATCACGGAGCTACCCCCATGTTCTTTGGCTATCTCGGCCAGAAAGCGTGGGTCGTAAATCTGGAATCGATGTTTTAGAATGCCAAGTTTGACGGCCTGCTCAGCGAGCGGAGCGTTCTCGCGCTGCAACATTTCGGCTGCGTTACGCTCTTCTGGTGTGAGAGATGCAAAGCCATCCGTTGGAGACGGATCACCGCGCACGCGCGCCACGTTCTCGGCACTCGTGGCTTCCCATATTTTCGTACGTTGCTCGGGTGTGAAGTTTTTACGCAGCCACGTTACGCGGTCATTCAGCTTGACCAGCGCACCACGTGTCTCGTTGGCATAGTCTTTTGCGATCGCAGCCGTTTCCGTATCGCCGGCGCTGATCGGTGTGACGACACCGTGGATTCCGTTGAGAACCGTTTTGACTGGATCAGGTGTATGGGACGACAGGATACGGCGAAAACGCTCGCCGATGTCAGGAATGTGTTCTTCTACGGGTTGGGTTTCAGGGCCTTGATCTTCTGGAGCTTTTGAATAAAAAAGCTTGTCTAGCGAATCATTGGAGCGGAGCTCGCGCAGTGCAGCCAGTAATTGGGATCCTTCGCGGCCCTTTGCGCGTCCCAAGGCACGGATGAAAACTGCTCTTCTAAGACTTTGGCGGCCCGCTGTAGGTTGGCCGCCGAAAGCGCGTCTTTGGGAGCGCACGGCAACGGCTTCTTGGCGACCGCTCGCAGCGATGCGATCAAAGTCTTCTGGTCTAAGGTCGTATCCATGTTCGTCCTCGAAGCGCTGAGTATCGTGATTATACCCCACTTTCCCGAGCTCGGGAAACTCGGAATGGGTGTTGGCCGAGGCCGTCAGCGCCAGCTGACGTGTGTTGTAGTCATGGTCGCCTTCCCGCCACTTGAGGGGATGCACGCCATAGCCGGGGATACCGTCCAACTGGATCTGGTGTGGCACCAGGTGCTCCGTGGTGTCGTGCTTCAAGGCCGACGATAGCATCATCTCGGTGCGCCGGACTGCACCAAAATGGCTCATCCCCTGGGGGTCGCCGATGTATTTAAGCCCAGCATTGTGAGCCCACGTCGCGATGGTCTGATAGATTCTGGAGCCGCGAGCGCCTGGGTCCATATCTGATAGGTCGGTCCATATTTCATTACCGCGTTGATATACGTCTACACTGGTGCCTGCCGGCGTTTTAATCAGCCAACCACGATCGGGATGGTGCGGATTATCCTGCACCAACGAAGGGTCTTCATGAACCATGAGTTTTGGAAAAATGGCTTTCGCAACACCCGCAAGGTCCGTGATACCCTCGGCTTTTGGAGATTGGAAAGCCTCATCGTGCTTGGCCAGCAATCGTAGTCCGTGCAGAAGGACGTCGCCGTGATATTCCGGAGCTTCCGAATGTGCTGTCCCGATCGCCGGTTCATCCTCCCCACCCAGTTTTGAGAGCGATTGGCGCGCCATCGCCACCAGATCGCGCGGGGTTAGATCAATCTTGACGCCCAACTTTGTGGCCGCTTGGTAGAACGGTGATTTGTAAAAGGCAGCTCGCAAGCCGTTATAAACGCGCCTGGCCATGTCCAGGACCGGCCCCGAGAATTGGGTCGCGCGTGCTTTGGCGTCTGCGTTCGCGACGTCTTCCACTAGATAGGCGAGTCGCTCCTCTTTGACCAGATCTGGCGGTGTATCTTTCGGGACACGGAGCTGAGCGCGCGCCGCCGCTTCATCACCGCTATCTAAGAGCTTCTGGAATGTGCGGTCGAGATCATCGAATTGATTCCCTAAAATCTGCTTCAATGAACCAGATCCTTTGGCACTCCCGTGTACGGCTTCATGCAACAGGACTCCGAGCTCGTGGCCGTTCTCGATGCTGTCCGCGGCCAGGTGCATCGTCTTTCCGTCCCAGTAACCCTGCACACCAGCGCGCTCTGAAACAGGGGCACCCTTAATCGGAATGTCGTGGGCGCGATCGTGGATTTTTAGAAGACCAGACTGCTCCAGCCGATCAATTGTTGACCGACCGACCTCCTTCTGCAGCCGTAGGCGCGCGTCCTTCGCGGTGTTTGTAATAGGCGCTTTTTGTGGCGCCTGAGACAGTGTTTGCGCGGGGTTGACAATATCGGAAGACCCACTGACAGTATCGTCCGGGCGAATGCCGCCCGATTTAGCGATAGCAGCGAGCCGATGATCTTTGGATGGGTCGACGCGCGGCGGCTGATAGCGCCGCGGCGTATTTTCTGGGGTGGTTAACTCTTCGGGCCGAGCGCCGGGAGCGGTCTCTTGAGGTGCTTCATCTCCGCCGGCGTGATCTTCATCTGGCTCAATCGCCGGTCGAGTTCCCGGCTCAATTCCTCCGGCTTGTTCGCCAGGTGCGAGAGCCCCAGCCGCTGGAGCCGTGCTGCGGTTGACATTAAACTGTTCCTTCTTCGTAGCTTCAATGTAAGAATCCACCTGTTTGGGGATATTGTCAACTGGGATACCGGGCTCGATTTCCTTGAGGCCGGTATATAGGCCGGTGCCGGCCATCCCCGGATGCTTTGGGTGTGGGATAGTGGTCAGGTCATTCTTGCTTGCGTAGGCGCGCACGTCCTGCTCAGTGCGCTCTAAAGCCGCTTGCACGTCCCCAGGCTTTGCCCCCACCACCACGGCCGACATCTCATCCCCGCCATGCTTAAACGGCACGACGTGCCCCCCGGTGGCTTCCAGATTCTTTTGGAATATACGCGCGAACGGTGTATATACACGCTCATTTGCGCCCGAATGTCCCAGGGCGGCGTTCACTCCTCCGAGGTTCTGAATATCGGCCTCAACGTACACGCCTGGTTGACCGGTGCGTTCGACAAACTGCTGGGCGCGTGTGAGGGTCGGCATGCGGTCTGCGGGTCCGAAAAAGCCCGTCACCGGATCGCGCACGTCTTTTGGCGTAAGCGCCGCAGCCTGCTGGTCGTTGAGCCCAAGCTCCTTAGACTGCGCCTGAAATTGCGCCACCCGCTCTTCATGCGGATTGGTGAACTGTTCTGCTGGCGCCTCATGTGAAACCTGAGCGGCTTCTGTTCCCATGGCTTCATGGAGCGCACGCACGCGATCAATGGCCTCGAGGTCAGTCGGATGTGCTGCCAGGTCCGTTTCAGCTTTATCAAGTGCTGCACGCAGAATGGGCGCTCCGGCGCCTTGAGTAGGCGCCAGGACTGCTTTTGGTACTACAGCAGCTGCTGTAGCTTGCGCCTCTGGTTGGGGGACTGGCGCATTTAGATTGGCCTCTGCGGCTACTTCAGGAGCTTCAACCATGGCGCGGGGCGTTACCAGGTCAGCGACGTTTTTCGCTCCAACAAACCCCGCCGCTGTGTTACCCATGGCACCGAGCGCGTTGGTGACGGCCTGCGCAATTTCAGGCGAACTCTGGACGATGGGTTTCGTAGCGAGCTCGCCGATGTCCTGCCAGCCGCGGCCGGGCGCTCCAAAGACGGTGCTCCCTGCATTCTCAAGGGCACTCTCCGCGGCGGTTGCATTGGGTCCGCTTCTGGGGGTCGCCATCGCCATCGGAATCGCCACCGGATTACCAGCGGTCGAGAAAACCGCCGCAAGTTGCCCCGGTGTCAGTTTTCCGAAATTTGCGACGGCGGATTCAACATCTTGGGGTTGCACCCGTGCCAACGTACTGTGGGGGGCAAACTTACGCGCAAGCGCATTCACCGCGATGTCACCCAAGCCAGCGCCGGCTCCTACGATACCCGTCGGAATCGAACGCAGCGCATTGTAAGCCGCGGTGCCAATGCCCAGCAGGGTATCGCCGAGCCCACTAGCCGGCTCATTCGCGAGCGCCTGCTTAATGGTTTCTTCAGCTTGCGCTTTACGAGCGAGTTCGGCGCCTGTTGGCGCTGGAGATGCCGGTGTGGTCAGCGCCTGCGCATAGGCATTCCGATTGGAAGGAGGCACGAGATCAGCGAACGCATCGCTGGACGAAGAAGTACTTTGCGGCGCTCCTCTCGGTGGCACCAGGTCGCTAAATATTTGATCGGTTGGCGTGCTCATTCAACGCTGCAGCTTCGCTACCACGGCTGGATCGACCTGCAACTGCAGCAGACGGCGCTGTACCGCGGCTAGAGATGCCCCATGATGGAGAGCCGCCGTGGCATGCGCCATGATCTCGGTGGCATGGGTTTGAGCGTATTGGACCTGCTTAATCCAGTTCGGGTAAGCGTTGTTGAGATCGCGCTCACCTTTATCATTCGCCCACATGGTGAAAGCGTTGAATTTATTGGCATCGAAGGCCGTATGTGGCAATCCCATATTGTCGGTGCGTGTGACGGAGAATGCCTTGAGATACCCCTGATTCAATGGAATAACATTCTGCCCGTGCGCTTTGGTCTGGTTCGCGATGAACTTGTTGGCGAGATCCTGGCTACCGTACGGCGTGACCTGGAGCTTTTGGGCCGTCGGCGTCATATTCGGATTGAACGCTGTATTGCCAGCGATCTGGGTTTCATCGAGCGGCTTGGCACCGCCGGCGGCAAGCTGCACATTCTGCGCCTGTGTGTCGCCGCGGCTGCCGGCGTCCACCGCACCTTTGAGATAGCTCATCTGCGCAAGCCGGCGCATGAAGTCGCCGAGCTGATTGATATGCGAGCCGGTCGCGCGCGTCATGTCGGTCAGCGCTTGGCCATTCTGGCCACCTGTCATCTGGTTGATGTCGCCCGGCATGTTGGTGTAGGCAGTGTCGGCCGCCGTCTGGTCGTTGACCTTACCTTGCAGCAGACGGTCACCTAAGTCCTGCCGGACCTGCGTGTTGTACGCGTTCTGCTGAATCGCGCTGCTGTTCATGGCGGCTTTGAAGAAATTGCCGAGACCCTGACCGAGTGTGTAAAAGCTTGCCATCGCGTTCTCCTAGATTATTTGCAGCGCCTGCATGACCATCTTGGTGTATGGGTTCTCATGTATTCCAGACACTACACCTTGATTGGCGGCAGCCAGCTCGCGTGCATAGGCATCATTCTGATCAACCGTCCCTCTCGTGTTATCGATTGCATAGCCCTGAAATCTACGCATGGCGTTGGGCCCGGCGATCTGACTAAGAAGATGTGTGAGCTGGGAAGCCCGAATACCTTGATTGAGCGTGTCCTGTGCCGCGGCACCCGTATACGCTTTGCCGTAAGCGCCACCGGTGTCGCCATACGTCGGCCCCAGTGCGCCTTTAAGCGCGGCGTCGTATTTCGTCTGCGCCGCAGCCGTCTGCTGAGCCGGTGTATCGGTCTTGATCTTGTTGACCAGCGTACCTAGCGCCTTGTTGATCGTGTCCTGAAACGCGTTGGTCTGGTTGAGCCCCCACATTTCCTGATTCTGCTGCTGATTCAGTACGTCGCGGTTCGCGATCCCCTGGCCAAGAATTCCGGCACCGGCCAGGATGGCGCCCCAGGGAGTCTTGTTGAAGGGTGAAGCAGCCGCGGTACCACTTCCAAAAATTTTGGATAAAAATCCGGTATTGGGGACTGCGTTGGGATCAAAACTTTGCACAGGCGTCACGCCGCCGTTCGGATTGTTTATGAAAAGCGAGTTCAGATCAGCCGGAACAATGCCATTCGGCAGCATCACCTTGCCGGTGTTCGAGGGGCTGATAAAGTTAGGGCCTGGCATCGTAATCTCCTATTGCCAAGGTGTCGGGAATGTAGAAGCCGCACTCGCGGCAGCCGGCGCCTGCAATGGGTCTTGTGGTGTAAGGTATTGAGCGTTGGCGGCCTGCTGCCCTTGGGTGATGGAATTATTAACGTACTGACTGGACAGGTCACCGAACAGCTGATCGAATGTCATCGGGGTGACTGTTCCTTGTGCCTGTTGCAGGTTCGCTGACATATCTGATTGCGCCGTCTGCGCTGGATTCGTGCCGATGCCCCCTTGAAGCGCCAGATTGTCGAGCGCGGCCTTGGTAGCGTTATCCGCATTCTTGAGCGAAGCCTCAGCGCCCTGCGCTTGTGTCGAGGCATTGATAATTCCCTGGTTGTAGTTCTGATTGAGCACCCCATGCTCGAAAACGTCGTTGCTGGATCCGATATTGCCGGTACGTGCCAAGCCGAATTTGAGCTGCCGGTTGGCGACCTGTTTGTTCTGGTCCAGTGAGTTCTTGAGCGTGTTGAGCGTCGAATTGTAATAATCCGAGTATTGCTGCTGGCGAGCGTGACTATCAAAGATAGAATTGATCTGGGTGATGGTCTGCTGTATCAGCGCTTGCTGCTTTTGTTCGGCGGCAAGTTGTGCGGCGGCCGCGGGATCGGTTTGCGCTGAAAAGAGACCGCCAGGATCAAGCCAATTATGGAAGCCGTGCAGCCCATTGGCATTCTGCAGAAGAGTGCCGGCGCCTTTACCACTGACGGGATCTGTGCACATCAGTGCGCTCCTCTTGTCACAACAAACAGATCAACCGCGGCGCCGTTTTTGCCGTAATCCTTGAGATGTGCTTCATGCGTAGCGCCGAGCGCTACGCACCACTTGGCCGCACCGGACCTGGATGCGAGCACCATGATCTGTACCCTCTGCACCGTCGTGAGCGCATCGCGGATCACGCGCCGGCAGGTACGTGTTACCGTAAGCGCGTGTGGCCGCCACTCGTTAGTTCCGATACTCCATGTTTGCGCCACGAACGGTGTCAGGACAGATACGCCGGCGGCATAATAAGGACGGCCATTTGCGGCCAGGAACACATGTGATGGCCCATTCCCGGTCCGGCTGAATAATTCAATGGCCCAGGCATCCCCGTCGAAACAGCCATGCAATGCCTCGTATTCTTCGCGTTCGTCGTCACGCGCGTGTTGCGTGAGATACAGGAGTTGTGTGAGGTTTGGGGGGGTGAGATTCATTACGCCACCATCTGCGCGAGCAGGTCGTAATACGCAGCGAACCCCGAGAGCTCGAAGGGAAAGTTAGTGGCGTAGGTGATCTGCGGCGAAAGCGATGTGCATAAGAGCTCGATTGGCTGGATGCCGGCGACACGATCATCCGGGCCAATTGTCTGGGGCGGTGTCGCAGCGCCGGCGTCTCCATCACTATAGCCACACGTCAGTGTCGCCTGGGCGTTCGCAGTCATGGCAACACCGCGCATCATTTTCATGTAGCCGGCGGTCCCCATCGGAGTGAACATGGTGTGACGGCCGAGAACCATGTACGGCCATTCAATCGTCGAGGTGTACACACTCTCAAGGCCGCTGGTATCGTCCTGCCATTGAGCGTCGGAGAGCTTATACAGATTGCCGTCATCGGCCAGCACGAAGTGCTGCCCCATGTTCGCCGCATAAAGAACGTTCCACGGCAGTGTGTAGCGCGACCACCCAAGCACGCCCATCACCGGATAGGAGTTGAGCGCGAAGGCCTGATTACCAACGTACAATACAAAACGGCCGAGATCGGGGATATAAATGGCCAGCGGCTGAAAAGTATTGGCGGCAGACAATAACGGCATGACCAGCGGGTCAACGAAAACACCGGCATCACCAGCGTCCATATTGACGGTCTGAGCGACCGTGGATAGCGACCGGATCCCTTGCAACGACGTGAAATACGCATCTCCTCCGAGCGAAGCGATCCCGCGCGTCATCACACAGCCACGACCATCGAACTGATCGAGCAGAATGATCTGCGTTGGGTCCGTGTCAATTTGCCAGACCTGGAAGCCCGTCGTCGTGAAAATGGCAAGACTGCCGCGGTAAAGACCAAGAGCGGTGACGGTGGTGTCACCGGATTGTGTTTGCAGTCCTGAAGCAATGAACCCGGCATCATCCGGTGCGGAAATACCTACCCACACAAAACTGGCGGTTCCGCATTGAACGGCGTAACCGGGGATAGAAGCCCATCCTTGGCCTGGCTCAGCGGCGCCGGTGATGCCTTGTATCGTCACTTGCTGCACACTGCCATTGGCCATGACCATCTGATCGCCAACATTCACCTGGGTATTGGCAACAAATGGTGTGGCTGTGGTATTCCAAGCCCGGGGATTGGCGACTGAACAGTAAGGGACAATATCGGGTTCTGTTGATTTGCCTTGAGCGAAAATCCGGCTGGCACCTATGACGGCTGCCGGGGTGGAGGGACAACTTTTATCCTTGATATTATTTGCGAGCGCCACCCAAGTGACGCCATTATCCACCACCGTTAGTCCTGGCGTAGATGGCCAGATCGGTTCACCAATTCCTGTTACCGTCCCCGCTACACACGTATACTTGATCAGTACGTGCTCGACGATGGTCCAGGTGATGGTACCGTCATCGACAGTCTGGCCGGCCACCGTCGGCCAGTTTGGTTCAAAGGCGCCAGTGTAGTTGACATTACGTGCGCCCTCCGGATTAAAGCTCGCGATCGCATGTAGTCCAAAACCGAGCAATTTGGTTGGCAACAACTGTTCGCCGGCAGCGACGTAGAGTCCCGCTCCCCATGTTTTGGTCTTGGTAACAGTGTCTACCACGTCTTCAACAACAGTGGCTCCAACCATCGTTGGCCATGATGGTTCAGTTGTGCCGGTAGCCGCCGTGGCGCCTGCCGGCACCGTAAGAGTGGTGACTTGGTAGACAAAGCCATTGCCTTTGGTAGGCCGGATTGTATCGTTGATCGCAAGGGGAATTTTCGGTGCCCAGTCTTCTGAAGCGACGGGTATTGTCGTTGACATGTACCGCAGACCGTTGTAAACGGTTGGGCATACAATGGCTCCAAATAGTTCATTGGTGCTCGCGGTCCAGGTCGGACAACCCGTGGAGCCTTCATCCAAGTAGAAGTGCCAGGTGCTTCCATTCGAGAAACTGGCGACCACGTACAGATACCCAAGCAACGGTGCTGCCAGATAAACGTTTGCGAGTGAACTGCCAGAACCATCGGGGCAGACGAGCTTGTGCGTTTTGCAAAGCGACGTTGAACCGGGGTCCACGCCACTGAAAAACGTGTGCAAGGAACCAGCAAAGGCGGTTAGACCAACCGCTCCCGTGAGCGCCTGCTGTTTGGCAAATCCGTTGCGACGCTTGATGGTGTGACCTGGAGTCAAATCCACATTCACCAGATCGTAGAACGCCCCATCTTTCGGCGGCATGAGTGAGCGGTTTCGGTCGATGCCGAGAACAAAGTCGCCAAAGGGATAGACCGTCATGGCGACTACATCGGATTGGTGATGATCGGCATGGGCCGAACCGGAGGTTGGCGCCGTCCCGGAATGAAGCGCTGATTGCCGTGATTCTTGGCGCGCAGCGCGCGCAGATACGTGAGCGCTTCCTGCATTGCGACGCCGGCGTCCGGCTTTGAGAGAGCGGCTTTTGTTTTGGCGATCGCGTAAAGGAGCACCACCTCATCATCAAGCGTCGTGACATCGGCGTCGTTCTTGAATTGCGCCAGCATCTGATAGCCGCCGACCTGGATATCGTACACGTTGTCTGGGACTGGCCAGAGTTCAATCAAATTGGATTGACGCCGAGCATAGCGGTGAGGATACATATTTGCGACCAGCGTGTAGGCACGCGGATCAATCCCCTCGTCCACCGGCAACCAGGCGTTGTTGTAGATGAGCCAGACGCCGCTGATTTCGCGGATGCCCGGCGAAGGAGGTGGTGTTGATCCGAGGCAAATCCAAGCCGTACCCGAATCTTGTGTACTGACGTTGATCTGTGTTGCCCATATGGGAACCACGAGCCCACTAAGCCCGGTTTGCTGCGCCATCTGGTAATTTGCGCCATCAAAGATGACGTCTTTGATTACGAAGTTGGTGGTGGGCGCCCACGCGCGGGTGGGAGCCGCGACGATCGGATAGAAGCTGACCTGTGCAGTGGTGAGGATCTGCCAAAAGCGATACATATCTTCCCACTTATATTGCTGGTAAAGGAATTCCTGGGCGCGCTTTAACTGTGAATTGAGCGTGTAGCGCATCGGCGCATCGTGTGCTTCGATAGTGGGGATGCCGCTCTGATCGGCCAAATCCTCGCGGAGTTGCATCAGAGTGCGCATCAGAACATCCCCTGCGTGGCAGCTTGCATGGGAACACCGGTCAGCGCCTGAACCTGCTGCGGCGCGTTGAACAGGTCGAGACGCCCCGTGGTCTCATCACTGTTGTTCAAGCGCGAAATGAGCGCGTTGACAAGTTGCACTGAAGCGGCTCCATCCATCTGTCCGTAGTGCATCTTGCCTAACGCGATCGCGAGCTCCAGGATGGGGTCATCATCGAGTGTCGAAGTGTCGGTATCAGCGAGCAACGGTCCCAAGCCGGCGTAGGCATCGATGTTGATGCTGAAGCTGGTGGCGTTCGGGGCTGGCCCAAGATTCAATTTACCCGCCGCGCGGGAATAGTTGGTTGGCTGACCAGAGGTTCCGGTCATCGAAGGGGCAATCCCCTCACGCAAATCACAGACGTACACACCGGCTTGCCACAGCGTGACATTGATGATCTTGCGCGCTTCCAATGTCGGTGTCGGGGATGCCGGGAAACTGTAGGCCGACTGATTCACGATTGTCGGCGTGACCGTCCACAGATTCCGAAGCGCTTCCCAGCCGTAATTCCAGTAGAGCCACCCCTGGCAGCGCGCCAGGATGCTGTTCAGATTGCTGATCGTTCCAGCAGGCGGCGACGCGACTGACCCCATGCCAAGACGAGCCAGGAGCTCCGTACGGAGCGCGGAGAGCTGCGTCCCGGCCATTGCGGGTTAACCGGCACGCAGTTCGGCGACGTTGACCTTCTTGGGCGCGGTAACCTTTGGTTTCAGGAGCGCCTTCGGCTCAATGCCGATGGAGCGTGCCAAACCGCCGGTGGTCTTCAGACCGTAAACCATCTCGACGTAATCCCGCTTGGTATCGGGATGCTTGCCGTATTTCGCAGCCATGCGATCGTATTCGGCGTCCACCTCGAAGTCCTTGATATCGCGCTCGCCCTCTTCTTGAAGTTGGACGGCTTCGGGCCCCGACTTACTGTGTACCTGCTGCAGAATCGGGAATTCATGCTCAAACACGGTCGTCGGGATGCACTCGATGGCCGTACGCTGCACCAAAACTTCATAGACCTTGAGTTTCATGCGAAGACTCCTGTGATGTAAATTCCACCCGCACCTTCCTTGGCGCGGGACCCCTAGACTCAAACGCTGCCCAGCAACAGGAAATTTAAGGTTCCTGCGCCACCGGCAACCGTCACATTCACGCGGATGTAGGCATCCAACACGAAAGAGCCTTCCTGATCGGTGGTGGTGCCGTCGCTCGTAAAGACCGTGGTCCAGGTGGCGTTGTCAGGCGCCGTCTGAATCAGGACGACCGGTGCGCCCGTGACCGTCTTGGAAAAGCTTATTTTTCCGACCTGTTGAAAACCCACTTTCCACGGCGTCGCCCCGGAAAGAGCGATGCCCGCTTGTGCGGCCACCGCGGCGGCTGATACTCCGGGGTTGAGAATTAAGACTTGCATGGTTATATCCTCTTGCAGTTGTAGATATGCTCAGGCAATCGACAGGAATGCGTGAGCGTTCGAGCGATTGAGCGTCATGCCACCGCGCCAGGTGATGCCCCAGTAGTACGTGTAGCGGTTGTACACCCGCGGCGGCTTGCGGGTGATCATGTCGTGGCCTTCGGCCGGCCGCAGCTTCAAGAACTTGGTGTTCAGGAAGTAGCAACGTTTCTGCCAAGGAATTGCCGGTGCCAGCAGCACATCGAGATCGAGAAACTCCGGGTCCCACGTCATGCGGACGCCGTGGAATGCGAGGTCTTCCGTGGTGTCGGTAGACGGATCAAGGTTGTATTCGCCCTTGGCCGTGTTGGCATCCTTGAAGCGCGTGATCATGGTGCCGGCCGCGGAGGCATAGGCATCCAGGAACCCTTCACCGGCTAGGATGAAGTTCGGCTTGCCGCCATTACGTGCGCATTTACGCCACATCTGTTCCATCGACGTGACCATGCTGGCCGCGCCTCCGGTCAAGGCCGTGATGGCATTCGACTGCCACCAGGTATTGGTCGCGCGGTTGATACCGCCGACCGTTCCAACGGTGGGGGCTGACGGGATCAGGAAGTCTAGGCCGGCGATGGCGTCGGCCGACTGCGTGCCGTCCCGGTGCAACGCTTGGCTGAATTGCTGCTTGATGCCGAGGTGCAACTCCTCCAGATTCTCGTCCAACAGGTTGGTGAGCTGGATTTCTTCGGCCTCGGTGTTGTTGCCGCCTTTGCCCTCGATGATGGTGATGCCGTTCTGCAGCAACTCGTCCTCATTGAGGGCGAAGCCGTCATGGCAAGCGCGCCAGGGATAGCTTGCCCACTGCACACCCTGCCGGTGGTTGTAGGAGACTTCGGCATCTCCATTGAACCATTGGAAGTTCGAGTTATAGGCGTAACGGATCTGAACGACGATGTTCTGTTTGGCGCCGGGGAAGTTCTTTTTCTCGGCCATCATGCGTTCCAGCAGCGGCCGATGTTCCTGGATCTGATCGATGGGGTTATTGCGCATGTAAAAGTCCAGCGCAAGATAGCCCGCAGAGGTGAGCTCGGATGCGGTAAATGGCATGGTCGTGACTCCAAGTTGCAAATGGTGAAAATTAACCACTTGCACCGTGGAAGAGCGCGACGTTTCCAAGTCTGACTACGCTGACTGGCGCGACCCAGTCATACAACGATCAGTGCTACGGATCTAAGCGTACCACACCATCTTGGGATTTCAAGGACAAAATTGCTGAAAGTTCCACAATTTGTTCCACGTGCAACGACACCTATATATACGTATGCGCATCTATATGCTTCTATGAATCCCGATGCGCTTCTCGAACACCTGCGCGGATGGCATCCCGTACCGATTTTATCGCCGGTGCCGATCCTCCGCCAGCACCGTTTGGACGGATTGGCTGTTGAGGCTGTTTTGCAGGTGCCTCGCGCCGAGCGGCCGTAACGGTCACCAATTTGTAACGGCGCTGGAATGCGGCAGTCCATTGTGCCGGAGGGAGGCTCATGATGTCAGCAATCTCACCAGCTTCCTCAAGAAGCTTGACCTTGGCTTCATAGTCGATGTCTCCTTTGGCAAGTTCACTCCCGAGCGCATTGAGGTCGGCCTGCGCCTTTTGAACTTCTGCGGTATTTGCTTGTTGGCGCATCGTTTGTTCACGCGCTTGGGCGTCCCGCGTCTGTGCGTCACGTTGCGCGCGGCGTCCCTGAGCGAGTTCCAGTCCCACCTCGCGTGTAAGTTCCATGCTTTCGACCTTCTGTTTGAGATCAGGGAACTCTGACAACAGATCAACACCAGGTACTTCTCGGCCGAGGCGTGCGGCCAGTTGCCCACGAAAACGTTCGACGTTCTGGAAGCCGCGCTCCATCAGCACTGCGTCGCCTGAATTGATGAGCCTTAACGTTTCCAGTAGATTAGCCAGCTCTTCGCCGCTTGATCGAGTAGAACGTAACATCTCAGCCAGCTGGGAACGTTCGCCGGTTTTGGCGTAGTTCCGCAGCTCCTGGACGCGCTCACGGGTACGGCTGCTCCACCGTTGGTCGTCATCCTGCATGACATCGAATTTTCCGGCATCACTATCACCCTGCGCGCCTTCTGGTTGGGCGACAGGTTTTACTGGCTCGGCCTCATCGCCTTTTGGTTTTTCTTCCTGGGGGGCGGCTTCTTCCTTAGACCCGGGACTTGCGCCCTTAGAAACAACATCTTCGTCGGCTGTCTGAACGGTAGGTTCCCCTGCCTCGGCGTTTGGCTTTGCAGCATCTGGTTGCGCAACTGCGTCGGGATCTTTCAGGCCGCGCTTGATCTCGTTGCGCAGGCCGACTCTAAGCTCAGCCGCTCGCGCTTCCTGCAACTTCTCAGATGTTCCCTGGGTTTTCTTGCTCGGGGGTGAGGGCTGGTCCCGGTCCTGTTGGTTCGAGTGGGATTCCGAGGTTGGCGAGGAACTGCTCGATGGCTGTTGGGTTGCTGGGTTGTCCGCTGGTTTGTCCAGGGGCGACTGTTGGTTGGGCATTTGCTTCTCCTGTAAGAGGCGTTTGCGGTGGTGCTTGCATCTGCGGCATTTGAATCTTCGGTATAAACTCGTCCGGATCGAGTCGTTCATCCGCTCGACGGAAACTCTCACGCACGATGGCTTCCAGAGCATCGGCGATGGCATTCTGGATCTGGACTGGGACCATCGCGGCGGGATTGGCATTGCCGCTGGCCTGGATTTGGAGCGCCGTAGCCACAGCGCGCGCACGGAACTGCGCAATCTGCAAGACGGCCTGCTGTAGCTGTGGCATGAGGACTGCCCACGCCTGCTGCTCGCCGAGTTTGTTCGGTTTGCCTGAACTACCACCCTGGACGCTCAATTCCACCATGCCGTAAATCTCGCCCTTGGATAGTTGTGGCCAGGTAGTGCCATTTCCCAGCATCCTGCCGATCTCAACCTGGTTGTAGGCCTGGAGCCCGATTTCGAGTACATACAGCCCGATTTCGCGCACCCAGTCCTCGATGGCGTCGTTTTTGGCTGACAGCCGCGTGAGGGTGCCAGACTGTTGGATATTGGCTTCCGTCGCTGTTTTAGCTTGGACAACGCCGCCTTTGGCGGCGTCTTGTAAGCCGGAAACAAAGTCCAGGTCGGCGCGAATGGCGCTGGTGTCGTAGAGCGCCATGTCCACCTCTGGAATCGGCAACATTCCGATCATCGTCTCAATAGGCTGGCCGGCGGTGTCGATCGCGAGCAACTCCTGTGCTTCAGGGTCAGCCAACTGTATCGCGAGCTTGTTATCGCCTTTCGTCAGATCTGGGCTGCACCAGCGTGCGGGGATAGAACGCGCGCGTGTGAGGGCGTACGCACTGCGGGTGCGACAGTATTCGTCCTGCAGTCCCATCCAGCCAGATACATCCGGTACCGGCAACGCTTTGCCGTCGACATAATTGAAGCCGAGCAAGAAGAACGGATAGAAGCGCTGTGCCTCGAACGTCGGTGCAAACGGGGGCTTAATCCACTTGTTCAAGCCCTCCAGCCACGTATAAATCGTACCGGTTTGTTTGTCCCATATTTCCCACCCACGAAACCAGTTGGCGCGCTCTCCGGAAGCTGGTTGTGTACGTTCGCGCTCGGGATCGCCTTGGCCGGAGGTTTGAGTGTCTTTGCCGCCTCCTTTTAACGCATTGGAGGTGTACGCCGTAGCGCCCTGAATATCGTCTGGATTGAGGTTGTACTGAGCGAGTGAGATTGAATCATTGCGCAGCCAGAAGCCTTGCGCCATCCATTTACCGAAGCGGTAATCGAGTATCTCCTCAAGATCACCATCCCACAGCACGTCTTCGGCCTTCACCACATCGAAAGTAAATCCCTTGGACACCAGCATGTCACGCTGTTGTTCCAGCGCGCGAAGCGTGTCGGTTCGCTGGGCTATCTGGGCTTCGCGCGTTTGCGGATCCTCTCCCTCCTTGATCTCTTCATTGAGGGCAGCAAGCGTGTCGAGCTGCTGTCTGACATCCTCTATCTGGCGCATGATCTGCGGGTTTTCAATGCCGCTCGTGCTGGTCTGCAGTCCGATTTTTATCCAGGAAATACCCACTGTCAGTGCGGATCGCACGCATCGTTTAGCCTGATTCTTGAGTTCGCCATCCTTAAATTGCCGATCTACGAACGCCTCGGCAGTTTGGCTGAAGGCCTGCACGGCTTCGTAGCGTGCTGGATCGACAGCGAGTGACGGACGTACGCTGATCTGAGGATCGCGCGCGTAGATGTGTGGTACCAAGGTTCCAAGGGTTGAAGCGACTAGGTTAGTCTTGACCAAATAGGCTTGTAACGCATGACCGGAGGCGTAATCGCGGAGCTTGTTCCATTCGTCGTAAACGTCTTGCATAAGCTGTTTGCGTTTCTTGATGCGGTCCGCCCACTGGCCAACGAGCGCTTCTTCGGCCAACGTGGCTTCGCGCTCTGCCAGTGTGGCATTCTTTTTAGAACCGGCGGGGCTTGCCATGAGATTTCTCCTGCATTAACCATTTGATGGTGAAGGGGTTCATCTCCGGCTCAATGTCACGCGCATGCGCAGGAGCCGCCATCTTGTCAAGAGCGCGCCCGAGAAGGCTCACCACGTCCGCTTTGTTGTCCTGAGTGGCGCCTTCATGGAAGGCTACCAGTTCATCAATGACCTCGTTCGCCCATGGAGAAAACGGGAATAAGATGCGCTTGTGAGCCGCACGTCCAACTGCTGGTGTCGAGCGTGTGACCTTATCGGTGATGGAGGATAGTGATTCAATACGGAAGAACTGGTGACGCTCGCGTTGACGCCGGATGATAAGCGGCCGTACCGCTTTTGAAATGACGCCACCTTCCTCGAACCAGCCGGCCACACGCCACTGCGCGGCCATATCGATCATCTTCTCGACCCACACGTCGCTTCTAACTTTCCCGGAATACCAGTCCACGGCGTAGGCGTTGAAGTCTGGGTCAATCGCAAAGATGCCGTGTTCCGTCGAATCTCCACCGCCTTCGCTTACCGCGTAGTCAGAGAAGCCGTAATAACGTACGCGGTCACGGATGGTCTCGTAGCGGGGATCAAACCACTCACGCAGATAGATGTCACCCGCGGTTTCAGTGGGGCGCTGCTGGTAAAGCGCGTTCCAATCGCGGCCGAGAATCGCCATCTTGATGCGATTGAGCGCCTCAATGTCGTACCGTTCGGGCGCTAATGCTTCACCTGGCTTGCGGCCAAGAGGATCTCTTTCTTCCGCCAGTGCTGGCATGCGTAAGCGCGTCCACCCGTCGTGTGCGTATTTTGTGAGTAAATATCCCGCGAGATCATCCAATTGCCAACGTGTCATGACAAGAATAATCCACCCATTCTTCCGTAAGCGCGTGTAGAGCACTGAGCTGTACCAGGCTTCCAACTGCCGGCGGATGGTTTGGCTGTCGGCTTCTGCACGATTTTTGATCGGATCATCAATGATGATCCCGTTAGCACCGCGGCCTGTCAGAGCGCCTCCGCGTCCAACGGCAAAAAAATGTCCGCGTTTCCCCTTGTCGTTCAGCGCTGAAAAGCGCACCACGGAAGCACTATCGTTAGAAAGTCGTTGGCCGAAAATACGCAGATGCTCTGGGCTGCGCAGATTGTCGCGCACTGCACGCCCCACATCCTGGGCGCGGTCGGCACCGTAGGTGGTGTAGATAATTGAGCTCTCTGGATGGCGCCCAAGATACCATGCTGGGAAAAACTGGCTGACTTCGAGCGTTTTACCGTGCTGGGGAGGGGCTTCGATTACTAAGCGACGTACTTGGCCGCTCTCCACCATATCGAGCGCATCGGCGATGGATCGGTGCATCAAATCGGGCTGATAGGTCGGCATCAGCACGGAGCTGTACGCGAGCAAATTGGCGCGCGCGTAATCCTCCCATTTCAGTAGGGTGACTGCATTCATGTGTGATCTTCTTCTGGAACCACACGCACTAATTTTTCGTGTGCTTGAGCTCTCGCTGCGCGTATCACGGCATCCGCCTGCTCTTGGCTGAGCCGATGTTCGTGCTCATGCTCATGATGAAATGGATTATCCATCGAGCCAAGTTCCGGCATCACCCAACGCTCCAAAGCTTTGAGCGCCGATATCTTGTCAGACAGTCTGACTTTCCGCGTCACCACGTCCGTACTATCACCACCATCGCGTTCAAGGCGCTGCTCAGTATCAATCCCGGCAATTGCATAACGGGTGCGTTCAGGGATTTGCGTGGGCGTTAAAACATTTCCGTGCGCATCAAAACAGTCGGCAATGTCAGCGTCCGCGATCTGCATCTGGCGCGTTACGATCCACACCGCGTTGAGGCGCGTGGCCTCACAGATGTTCCGTCTGAGATAATCAACCCGGGCGCGCACACTAGGCTTTGCAAACAAACGGGAACTCGTCACTGAAAGGACTTTTTGATTCTTGTTGCTGTAACCGGCAGCGGCAGCGGCCTGTATCAGCACACCTAACCGCAGATATTCAAAGCAAAAACGCTCCCGCCGTACATTCTTAAGCGGCTGCGAACCTTCGATGGTAACGGCGACGGCTTTGGTCACTCGCGGCCCTCCTTATCTTGGTGTGCGCAGGCCCAGTCGTGAGCGTCTTGAGTTGCGCGTAGATAGGCCCTGGACGGGGCTTGCCTGATCTCTTGACCAGGAACATACGCAGATAAAATGGCTTGTCGGATGCGGGCCGGAAGCCGCGCCCAATGGGCAGCGCATCCCCATCTGGCCGGTTGCACCTTCTTGTAACAACCAGCCCAGTGACAGGTATGGGGCCGCGTCTGCGGTTGGGCGGCCCCATACTGGCGTTTTTGCTCTACGGTCTCCACGTTCAGCTGGGCTTTTTTGTGCGGAAGATGCCCCACGGACCACGCAGGAAGTGAGGGAGATTAGCGTGGTTTAGCGCGGCGAGAAGATCCTGGTGAATAGTGGCCAGCAGCCGACCTTCTGAAAAGTATTGGCGAACGCCGTCCTCAGCATCGATGACGCCGGTAAAGCCAGGTGAGGGTGGTGGCGGCGTCTGTACTTTCTCCTTAATAATCTGCGCGAGAGCGGGTGCCGCTAGAGGAGTCTCTGCTTCGTATTCCGGTGATATGTCCTCCACCGACTTGTCGGATTCCGGTGACATGTCCTCCACCGACTTGTCGGATTCCTGCTGGGTGAGCTGTAATTCTGTCTCTTCAACCGGAGTTTCCTTGGTTGAAGTGTCGGTTTGCTGGACGTTACTTGAATTCATGATTTTCTCCTTGAGTTACTGGGGGTTACATAAAAACGGTTTTGACGTGAGCTCCAATCGGTATACCACACCCCAATCAGAAAGCCGGCATCAAAAGCAGAGACTATCAGCAGCACGACTTCCCAGAGTTTCATCCGATTACCCTTCCTGGAACCGTGCGGCCGCGGCTCGCTGGTAAAATGCCTTCCAGATGGTCAACTTCATGTTGGAAACACGCAGCAATGATGCCACTTGCAGAACAACGCTGAGGAAGGCCATCGAGATCCTGATATATCACATTCACGCGCTGGTAACGCGAGATGGCAAAGTGGCGCCCTGGGCTCGAAAGGCACCCCTCGGTGTGCATCACCTTCTTACCGCGGTACTTCAACTCAGGGTTGACGAAAACATAGGCGTCCGGTGTCAAAGCGGGAGGCTTCCGACGCGTAACACCGACCACAATGATGCGCAAGCGAACACCGACTTGATTGGCGGCCAAGCCGATGCCCCGCTCTTCCGCGCAAGTGTGAACCATCGCTTCCGCGATTTTCCGTAATCGCTCATCGAAGATCTTAACTTCCATGCAGCGCTCGCGCAAGAACGGATACGTGTCCAGGTAAATAGGCCGATAACGCGGGTTCTGACGCACGGTCATTGGTGCATCAACCGGCGCTGGCAACGTGCGCTCTGTCATTTGAACTTGCTGCCGAGAGCCATCTGAGGACGTCGAGCGCCTTTCTTGCGTTTGCCAAGCTTAGCGCGGGCCTTACGCTGGATGGTATCGGCTTCGGATGCCGAGATGTTCCCAGCGTTTTTGGCACGGGTTGCGCCGCTGATGGCGGCTCTGGCATGCGACGGGTTATTTGCCGGGAACGTACGGTCCGGTCCCAGGAAATCGCCTTTGGGAAGCCGTTTGCGAGCAGCAGTAGTGAGCTTAGCCATGAATTCACCCTCCTAAAGAAACGAGTAGAGAGCCACATAGGAAAATGGTCAGCACCTTTTCTTCCAGCGCGCTGGCCTGAGCTTGCGGCGCAAACCTATAAAGTAAAAACGTAACTGCCGGTCCCGCCAGTGCGGCGTAGAGGGCAACGCCGAGGTGGCCCCAGTTGTGAAACAGTACCAACGCTTCCAGTCCGACAAAGGCGATGCCGGCGCAAATCACATGAAGTCGTTCCATCTCGGGATGACCATTCGCATCCAGTTTTGTGCCCACGACCATGACAATAGCAAAAGCGCAAATCCAGGCAATCCAATGCAACGGGGGCCAGAGCGTCCCTGTCAGTATCAGCGCGAAGCTCATGGCCACGTAGCCTGCATCCTGCAACCAGAAAAGCGGGACGCCGGCGAGATAGGCGCTCATGGGATTGGTCAGCGGAGACATCCCCTTGATATTGTAAGCCTCCACAATCACGTTGGAAGCGACGAAGCCAAATATCAATATGATGATGATGTGCGTCATGGAAATACCTCAGTTGATGGTGATGTCTGCAGCTTTTGCCCGCGCATCCGGATTCCAGCGCATGACACGTTCACGGATTACGGGCTCAATCAGTCGCAGATGGGTAACAAAAAAGTCCACGCGTTCAGATTCTGGAAATCTGCGATCAGCGAACAGCGCGCAAAGGGTCACGATAGGAGCTTGGATGGCAACCATCGGCTCAGCACTCGCGCCGACGGCATCCTCAAGCTGGAGACGCGCGTATTGGAGCACTTGGTTTATTTGGTTGTGGGTGAGCCCGGTTTCCTGCGCCCACATTTCCATCGCCGGCGTCACAAGTTCACGATCTGCCGGTTCTGGTTGTGCTGGCACGGTGTAGCCATCCCAAACGATTC
Organism: Gammaproteobacteria bacterium; assembly: GCA_027315405.1. Classification (GTDB taxonomy): domain Bacteria; phylum Pseudomonadota; class Gammaproteobacteria; order Natronospirales; family REEB76; genus REEB76. The sequence continues at coordinate 30,539 of DAHUYB010000041.1, forward strand.
CGTCGCACACCGGATTGATGAGATTGAGGTAATGCGTCCCAGCTTCAGCCGAATCACATTCTGGAAATCCAGCGGCCGCAAACAGGGAGAGATAGGCCGCAATGGTAGCCTGGAACGCTATGACAGGATGGAACCCTTCATCGCGGAGTTGCTGTAACTGCTGTTTCGCATACACAACCAATTCACGCGCCCCTTCCACTGTCAATTCACTTTCAGCCAACCACGCGCGTACCGGACGTGTGTCCGGTAGCAGCTCTGTTCCATTGATTCCGCTCATGTGAGGGCTAATAACAGGGTGGCCGTGGTGGTGACACCCACAGCTTGCACCGCAAACGGCACCAATGCGCCAGCCGCGACGGCAACGGTAACGGGGGGTCCACCCCCGAACGGCGTACAGACGACGTTGCCTGCCCCACCTGCATAGATATAGGTGCGTACCGGGTTGCCATTCGCGTCCACGAACTCGTAATCCGCGGCACTCGCAATCGCTTGCGCATTGTCCAGGTTGAGGGTCGGCCCGCGGTCCTGGTTGACCGCCTGCGGGGACGGTGTAACGGTTAAATTGGCCATGATTCAAACTCCTGAGTTAACGCCTTTGATCTTTTCAGCGGTGCGTGCAAAACCAAGTCCAAGCATCCCGAGAAGAATCGGCATGAGGTTACTGAGATCTAAATGTGGGAGCGGGATTGGATGGCCCGCTAGAGTTGCCACGAAACTTGCTAGCGGTGCGATGACATACTGATACCCGAAAGCGGCGGCACAAACCCAGCCGACAGCGGGACGCCAGCCAGCCACGAAAATGCTCTTATTCGCCGCTTCCGCCTGGTTAACGACCATCTGCGCGCGTTCGAGGCCGGTATCGGCGGCCAATTCCGCAAGCGCTCCGTTCTGCTGCAGTTCCAGCAACTTGAGCTTAAGCTGCTCCTGCGCGGTCTTGTCGGGTATCAATCGCTCAATTAGCTTTGAGCCGAGATCGAGGACCGCGCCGATGGGGTTCAGATCCATGAGGCTCATGGGCAACTGTCCACGTCATAACAATCAAATGGATTACTGGGAGCGACCGGCATTGAAACTACAGGAAGTGCTGGCCCTACATCCTGGTTTCCAGGCATGATGGTTGGATCATACGTGCGAGAGTAACCGGGGACTGGCGCCGGCATGTAAGTGGGTGCTGGCAATACTGGCTGCGTCGCCTGATCCAACTCCCGTTGACTCGCCAGATCATTGGAAAGTTCCAAGTTGGACCATTCCTGCTGAGTGTAGGTGCTGGGCGCATAAATACTGGGAGTGTAATATCCCACTGGTGTGTAGCCGTACCCAGAAGGTTCATACAATCCAAGACGTTGCATGGTGGCACACGCTGAGAGGACGAGCGTCAGGAACAAAGTAATCAAGATGGTTTTCATATAGCCTCCAGGTACTGTTGCAGTGACTTCACGCGGCTAAGCCACCCTTCCAGAAATTCCCTTTGAGTTGAATGAGCAGAAGCGTATTGCTTGTACCAATTTCTACGTAGAGCTAAATAGGAAGTCAGGATGACGTCTTGCGTGAGCGCGCCAACGGCAGTTCGCGTGATGGGTCCAAAGACGCCGTCTGTAGGAACATCAACCGCTTCCTGCAATGTGCATATCGCTCCATGAACACCGTGATTAACGGCCCAATCGAAGTGGCAGATGGCTAACTTAGTAGGCAATTCTGAACAGTGCGCCGGCATCCAGTACATCTGGGAGTAGATATCGGCCTCTTCTACAGACGTGAGAAGCTCGACGGATTGATTCAATTCCCCGCGTGAGTTGCGGTATCTGTCGTCCGTGGCTTGAGTGATCCCATGATTTGTGGCACCCCCGGCGTCATTTGGATTATCACCGAAGCCACCCTCCTGCGGTAACGTGAATTTAAGCGCCAAGTCAAACGCGGTCATGCCTGCAACTCACAGATATTGATGTCGTATAGAGCGCGCATCAGTTCGCGCTTTATTTTGTATTCGCGGGTTCTGAACCCTTTCACATCCTCAACCACCTGTTCGCCATCGCGCGTCCAGTACTCAAAATCACACTCGTACACACAGATACGGCAATCGCGGATCCTGAGCGTCCACCGGGTATGGACACGCAAATCGCGTATCGCGCCAGCGGCTTCGAGTAGGCGCAGGGCCTCGTAACGGCGCGCCTCCGCGGCACTGTCAAATGTAATCCCATCACACTTCACGCGCCGGTTTCCGTATTTGCTCTCGCCAGATCTCGGCGCAGCGCGTGCGGATGCGGTCAGCGAATTCATCGCCCTGGCGCCGGCGCAGTCGGTCGAGCGATTCTTTAAGGCTGCCAGATCGCTCTCGCTCCATCTTGACGAGCGTCCGCGCGAAGCATTCCTCGCGATAAGGGCGCTCACGCTCGTAGATAGCGTTGATTTTGGCGCGCAGTTTTGCGGAGTCGTTCCCACTCATGATTCTCCTGAGATTAGCCGATTAGTTTCCGCTAGCAGCTCCATCTCTGAACCGTAGCTGTGTACAAAGGTGCGTTTATCATGAAAAAGACTCGGGCCTTTTAACAACCGCGTGGTGTCAATATCGAGATGCGAGATCGGCTCGCCGCGGTGATGATATGGACAGAGCGGTATCGTGAAGTGATGCCTTCTCTGCTTGATGTGGTGAATCTCGCAGGGCTCATTGAAATGCCCTTCATGGCGACACGCGATACAGCCAAGCGCCTGCAGCGCCTCAAAGCGTGCTCGGTCAGTCTTGGTGGGCGTGGGGTTACAGCCGCGCATCTTCCACTTCCGCATCTGCATCTTCCACTTGTAAAAGAATGATTTTCCGAACCGCGTCCATTACAGACTCCTCAACTCGCGGTGCCAGTCAGCGATGACAGGGAGTGGCTGATGTTCCATTAAATATTCAGAGGTACGCTGGACATGACAAGCGCGGCACTGAGAGCGCCGTGAGCGGATTCCACGATGTGTGTTCCAACCGAAGGAATCATCGGGCAGCTCGCGGTTGCAGGCTGTGCAGATTTTCATGCGGCCTCCGGAATTCCCCAATTATCTACCGGGGCGTACGACGGAATTTCATGTTCTAGCATGTAGGCTTCCAGCCATTGGATAACGCCGCGCTTCTCAGCGTCGCTCATGTCGGCCGTCGATTTCGGACGGTAAAGTACCTCGCCTGTGAAAGTGTCTGGCTCTGAATCAGAATAGCGCGGCCACACATCGGTGCGCTTGAAGTCGGACTTCACGTTTTCCACCACGCGATCCGGAACCGTCATGGAGCCGTAGCGTTGTCTCGCAATATCGCGCAAATGCGCGTAGAGCTTGTCGTGCAAGCGCTTGCTCCGCGCTTCACGTACCTGGCGAAGCTCAAGCCGATAGCGCCCTGGAAAATTCAAGCTAGATATCAGCGCCACAGCTTCGGCGCGGTCATGTTCGTGACGAATGATAAAACTCACGTCTTCCATCACCAGACTCCTACCATGACAGCGATGACGGCTCCCACCACGACGCCGGCTAAGAATGCAATGACGCCCTCCGCGATCAAAATCGCGCTGAAGTCAGTATTATTTCCAGAAGTTTCGCGCCAGGGACTCATATCAATCCTCGCTCCAGGGAAGATGCCGCAACGCCGCCATACGCGCGAGTACATCCTGGGTGTAACGGAGTTTGACAAGTCGCCTTTTCCCGAGCTTGATCGCGGCGCGGATCCCAACGTAGTAGCAGCCGATACCTGCCGGCCAACCGACACGCTGCATACACAAATCCAGATACCGCGCACCGATAGCCATGTTCTCGTCTTGGAGGTCAGGATCGGCCAGATCCCAGGTTGGAATCTTGAAGCCCGTGACGGCTTTGGCTGCGACTTCCTTCACCTGGGCGCAACCGTATGCGCCGGCCGAACTCTCGACGGCGTTCGCGCAGGCTGAGGACTCCTGCCACACGATCGCCGCAAAGGGAAGGCCCAGGCTGTAATGCGCGCCCGCGCGGTACGCTAGAACCAGATCCCGGCGTTGTTTGAATGATAAATGGATCGCGCTCATGACTCTGGTGGGGGACACGATCCGCCTCTGAGCCACGATTTTGGTGGGTGCAGCGCAAATCAAGAGCGCGAATAAAAAGGCCAGCAGCCAGAATGCGCTGTGAAGGGTGACACAGCGCCCTGCTTTGGGTTGGCGGGACAGGACCGTTGATTGCTGCTGGCGTAAAATCATCGTGCGCCTCGGTGCAACATGTGGCGACAATTTTCGATTGTGGACACAATCTGCTGTTGCTGCTCGTTGGAGAGCTCTGGCTTCGGGAGGGCTGTGTATGGACTGTGATAAGGAACGGCTTTATCTCGGCGACAGTACGCGCGGAATTCACCGAGTGAGGGGGGCCAATCCTCATCACCTGTGCGTGAACGCTCGTTGCCGACTTGGATGCACCGGCGCAGGCCTGCGGCGAGCTCGTTCGGCGAAAGATCACGCAGTCCACGAAACCAAGTGCCCTCATCGTCGGTAGTTCCATGCCCGCTGACCCAGCGATGACCATACACATCCGTTAAGCGATTCCAGAGCTCCACGATGTGGGCGCGCTTAAGCATCAAGATGCTCCAGTGGTCGCTCACCATGACGCTCCAGCAGCTGCAGGCCTGCCTCACGTACACGTTCGGGAGCGCTCAAGCGCCGCCCGCTGCCTGGTGTTGAAAGGGATGGTTTGTTCTGTTCTCGCTCGCACCAACTCGCGATGAATCGTCCGAGCCCGCGCGCCGTTTTCCGCCGGGTCGGGTTGGTCAACAACCAAACCCGCATGACTTTGAGTTGCTGCGGTATATCAACACCAGGGAAAGCGATCTTGAGCTCAGCTACGAGGTCTGATCCAATCCCAATCTGGGGTGTACCCTTTCCGGCGATGGGCATGAAAATTACAGGATCACCAGTGCCGGTTTGCGCGGATGCCGCTTGCGGCTCCGCGCTATCTTTGTCTTCATGATGGTTATTGATGGTTATTGATGGTTTGGGTGCCATAGCTGTGTCACCCTTTTGCGACATAGCTGTGTCACCCTTTTGCGACAGGGGTGTCACCCTTTCATGAGGGAGGGGTGACAAACTGACACCGTTTTTTGGTGTCAAGGACTTATTATGGGGTGACAAATTGTCACCATTAATCCATTCGGTCGAGATACGGTACTCGCGTGATTTATACCGGCCGCCGTGTAAATTGTTCACCGGAATGAGCCAACCCAGAGCTTCAAGTCTGCGTAATTGGCGCTGGACGGTGCGCTCCGATTGCCGCGTCTTGATGGCGAGGCTGGGGACGCTGGGGAAAATGCTGCTGCCATCGTCCTTGGCGTGGTCGGCGAGCGCGAGTGCGAGCAGCAGTTCGCCGCCGCTCGTTTCCAGCCGCTTAAACACCGTTCCCAAAAGTAGCGCGCTCATGTGGCCATCCGGTAAAACCAGCGACGCTGCCCACGAATCATTTTTTGCGCTGCAGGCGCAATCTTGAAGCCCTGCGCACGCAGCTCTGAGACGCACGTGTGCGCGTTACAGACGCGCGCGCGAATCTGGATGGTCCAGGTACTCAATGGGCGCCCAGATGCCATCAGGCGCACGACACGTTGAAGCCGCGGCGACTTGGCATAGCGAGCCGCATGAATTCCCACGCGTTTACTCACCGATTTCACCCCCGATTGCGGACTGCCCTATTGCCTTGTGCTGAGCCATTCTTAGTGAGGTCAAATGACCGTAGCAGTGGGTGGTCAAGATGTCGCGAACGTACTCAGATAAAGTTCGCCGGTTGATGGTCGCGAGCGCCGCGAGCTCGTCGCGCAAGCGCGCTGGGATTTGTGTCTTGAGCTCGGTATCGCATTTACCGAGTGGGTGTGGCGCCGATTGGCGTGAAGCCCTCACGCGACGCCCCGTGCAGCTTGATCTTTGGTTGAGTATTCCACTGGATACAGATCTGGACGCAGATCGTGACGACTGACCTCTCCACCGGTGGCACGCTCGATGGCAAGAACCTTCTCGGCCGGCACGTGCTTATCCCGGTTGAGCCATTTCCACACGTGCGCCTGCTGCACGCCGCAGCGTCTCGCAAGCTCACTTTGGCTGCCGGCGATTCGAATGGCGCGACTGAGGGGACTATCCATGCATGTAAATATATGCCAAAGGGAATTAAAGTCAAGCCTTTTTGGAATTTGCCACCCTACACCATTGGTTGTAGGGTTCCCCACATGCTCACCCTCCGAGAAAAGGTCAAAGAAGCCGTTGCGGCCCTCAAAAAGGATGGCATCCGGCAAGAGGACATCGCTGAGGGGGTCAAGCGCATCTTGCGTGGATGGGGGATTAACAACGTGTCTGTGCAGCAGGGCGATATATCCAAGATCCTCAGGGGGCGTACGCCAAAGGCCCACGTCTTTATGGGGCTGGCGGCTTACCTGGGCATCGACCCGATGGAATTACTGACCGGCGTGCGCGGCGCTACTACGCTGTCTGGTGAACAAAGCGAGATCGTGGGGCTTTGGATATTGGCCGACGCCGACACCCGCGAACTCGTAAGACGTACCCTCCTACGATTTCGAGAAGCCAAGAAACAGCGATCGCAAGTCACGCAAGTCCCGTCAGCAAAGGCATCCACGACCAAGGGACCACAGCGGGCGCATCGTCAACTGCCCAACCCTAGACGGCTATGACACGGTGATGCGCAGACGTCGCCATTGGTGGGAGGAAAAATGAGATTGCGCATTTTGGGAGCGTTCGTTATCGCTTGCGCGGCGGTCGCCTTTGGGTGGGCGACGCGTTTTCAAGTTGTGCCGGCCTCTCATCCTCCCCTCGTATACATGGTTAACCGATGGACTGGAACTGTCTACTTGGTTACGCCGAGCGGCCGTAGGCTAATAAAAGACGTATCTAATTGATTTTATTATAAAATTCTTGTGTGTTTTCGCGCGCGCATTATTATTCCGTTTGGCATTGACTTTAAATCCTTTTGGCATATACTAAGAACATGTATATGCCCGATCCAACCGAAACGCTCAAAAAGCTCGATCGCGAGCTCGCGGAGCCCCTTGAGCTTCCAGAGCTCGATGAGCCGTTGATCGTCAATCCAGACTTCTGCTGGAGCTGTGAAATCAACATCAAACTATGCGGCCTTTGCTCGCTTTGCAGCGAAAAATGTCCATGAGCGCCGTCGCCCAAGCAGCCATTCATGAGGATCCACCTATGACCAAAAACCCAGCGGCGAACCACACTGTCGCCAATGAATTAACCCTTCCCGAGCCTGTCGCTCGTAGGCAGATCACGGAAGCCCAGTGGCGCACACTCGCCAACAATCTGTACCCAGGGGCACGGTCTGAGTCGATTCTCATGGTGGTGGACTACTGTCGCGCGAGGAAGCTCGACCCGCTCAAAAAACCATGCCACATCGTCCCGATGTCGATCAGGAACGGTAAAACAGGCGAGTACGAAATGCGGGATGTGGTGCTCCCTGGCATCTACGAGTACCGTACCACCGCACAGCGCACCGGTGAATACCTGGGACATTCATCTCCTACCTACGGGAATGAGATCGAGCACCTAAACGTCAGCGCACCGGCGTGGTGCGAACTCACCGTGTATCGCTGGAACGGGGCCGCAGGAACGCGTGTTGAATTTCCCGTGCGCGTATATTTCCGAGAAATTGCGGCCACTACCAAGGACCGCAAGACCGGAGAAGCCCGCATCAATGACCGCTGGACCAAAGCGCCGATCCAGATGCTCACTAAGTGTACCGAGGCCGCGGCGCTCCGCGAGGCATTCCCTGACGAGCTCGGCGGCGAACACACAGTTGACGAAATGGTTGGGCGTGAAATTGATGATCCAAGCGGTCCGGTAGGCAAGCCGGATGTCAGGATGCCGACACCCAAGGTATTTCTTGAAGGTGAATTCACTGAAACAGCTCCCGGGCATCCAGTGGGGACAAACAACGCCACTGATACCGCCTATCACGATTTCATAGCAGAGATGGATAGAGCCGAACAAGCCAAAATTGAAAAAGAAAAAACCGAGAAGCCAGATGCTCAAAGTTGAGTTCAAGGACAAGCTGGCCGATTCCCAGCGCGACTACCGCGCCAGGAACAAGGACAAGCTGGCCGATTACCAGCGCGACTACCGCGCCAAGAACAAGGACAAGGTGGCCGATTCCCAGCGCGACTACTACGCCAGGAACAAGGACAAGCTGGCCGATTACCAGCGCGACTACCGCGCCAG
>DAHUYB010000059.1 GCA_027315405.1 Gammaproteobacteria bacterium
CAGCGCCCCGCTCGCCGGGTCGTATTGGTAGGCCACCTCAAACCGGTACGGCGTGCCGGTCGCCGGCTCCAGCTTGGCGTTGCCCCAGGCAATGTATTCCGGCGGCGCGTAGTGGGGACCGCTCAGATTCCGTTGTCAAAATAAAATATATAAAGTCAAGATTTGGAGTTCCCAGGATTCAGTGGACATGGGGATAACATGAAAAAATCGTTCGAGGGAGAAGCCCATGCCCACAAGAATCAGCGTCGGCCGGGTCCGGACCACGTATGAGTTCATCAAAGCCCATAGACATGAGTTCAACGTTCGCACGATGTGTCGGCTGCTCGAAGTTGCGCCGAGTGGCTATTACGACTGGCTGAAGCAACCGATCTCAAAGCGGGCCAAGGAGGATGCCAGACTGCTTCGCCTCATTCGCGCCTCGTTCATGGCGAGTCAGGGTACGTACGGTGCACCGCGTGTCTTCCTGGATCTGCGTGAGGCTGGTGAAACCTGTAGCAAGCACCGCGTTCAGCGCCTCATGCGGATCAACGGCCTGCGTGCCCTTCATGGCTATCGCACTCGGCGTTGGTCGATTGGGAAGCCTTCAGTCCTTATTCCAAACGTGCTTCAGAGAAGGTTCACAGCAACACGGCCGAATAAGGCCTGGGTCACGGATATTACCTACATCCGGACTTGGCAGGGCTGGTTGTATCTGGCGGTCGTTATGGACCTCTTCTCGCGAAAGATTGTTGGCTGGTCCGCAGGTCCGACGATTCACCGGGAGCTTGTGCTGAATGCCGTGCTGATGGCCGTCCGCAGACGACGGCCACAATCTACGCTAATCCACTCTGATCAGGGCACGCAGTACGGCAGCGATGCTTGGCTACGCTTCTGCCGCTCCAACCGCCTCGCACCGAGCATGAGCCGCAAAGGCAACTGTTGGGACAATGCCGTAGCCGAGTCATTCTTCAGCAGTCTGAAGAAAGAACGGATCAAAAAGCACATCTACAAGAACCGCGAGCTTGCGCTCGCGGATTTGTCCGACTACATCGAGACGTTCTACAATCGAACGCGCCGCCATAGCCATTTGGGTGGCATCAGCCCTGAGGAGTTCGAGGCGGCTAACAAGGTTCAGCGGCGAAGTGTCCACTGAATCCTGGGAACTCCAATTTGACCCCTATTCCCGGAGGTTCTGGTTCGCGTCCTGGCTTGGTATCGGCCATCCCAAAATTTTCAGCGCGGACACGAGGAGGGGACGCCGACTTCGATAATCCGTGTTTTTTCCGCTGGCATGGTGAATACGTGTTCAATTGTCCCGTTTTCAATTACCCGCGTAAATACAAGCCGCAGGCCTCCGCACTTTGGCTTTTCAGTTCGGTAGCGATACACCCATTGTGATGTCATGCCCGCACCACCTAATGTGGGTGTGCGCAAATACTCATAAAATTCCGAATCCACATTTTTCTGTGGCAAATGAAATATCTTCAAATAACTTTGAAGGGTGTTAGTTCCGGGGCCAGTGGTTCCATAATCAAGTAAAATATAGTTATTCCCAACGGCATCCGTCACAACTTTTGCGCTGGGCACCGCCGCTGAACAGAAATGATACCGTATCAATATTTTACCATCCTCTTTCACCACCATGGTGACGGAGTCGCCTGGGTATGGGCAGGCCTGTTGGCCAAACAGCTTTTCAGGCCCGCTTTGCAATGTCACGACCGACGCAGCATGCAGATTGAACGCTGCAAAACTCGATGCAACAAGCAGGAAATCAAACAAACGTTTCATTTAACGCCACCTGCAAAGCGGACCAATCCGCGGCTTATCCACCACCATTCCCCGCCGGCGCCAGGAATGTCATCGTAAAGTTTGGGTTGTTGTTCGGTATGAACAGTGTCTGGCTGTACTGGCCAGTGTTGAGCAGGTACGTGTCATAGGGCGGAGTCGGGCCGGAAAAGAAATATGTGGCGCCGCCTGTAAAATCAGAAGTCAGACCGCCTATCACGCCCGGGGCCGCATCCAACGCATACGAATACTGTTGTGCAGCCAAACCACTTAACCCGGTAGGATTAAAGAGAGCATCAAAAAATAGTTGGCTGTTTTGTCCATAAACTGATTCGAATTGATTGGGTTGAAAAATAACACCAAGATAGGTATTTGGAAAGCCAAGGCTGTTGACGCGATTTCGCACGGTCAACTCTACCGCGATCATTGCTTGGCAATTTCGTGGACATTCAACACCCGCCTCGGCGTAAGCGAGTGCTGCGAGCACATATGCATCTGGCGATGGTGATGAAATTAATGAAATTGATGAATTACTGAACAGCGAATCCAAGGAGCTGTACGATTGATATATATATTGGCCCTGAACAAAAATCGTATTGAGACAACCTGATGTCGTGCAATTTGCCGATATACCTGTAGCTAAGTTAACGTTGTGATTGTCATTTTCACCACTCCCACTCGGGCCGCCACTGCCGGGGTCCTGTACAGCGGGTCCGCTACCTTCATTCCCGTTGCCCGGACCATTGGGGCCCGGACCCGTGGCAGTCCAACCCCCGCAATTTCCTGAGCAG
>DAHUYB010000071.1 GCA_027315405.1 Gammaproteobacteria bacterium
TGCGTTTGTCGGCATGGCGTCTACCCCGAGTTTCGATCCCCAAGAACGATATGATCCGGCTAACGGCAATAGATTCCTTCAAAATGGCCAAAATACCCGAGATGCATTAACAAACATGCCACAACGTCCTGCGATCGGGCCAATGCCGAACAGCCGGCCGATGCTAGGGACGCCGGGACCGGACATCCCTCCGGGCTACGCCCGGATTGGGAGACGGCCGCTGGATGGGTGGCTTCCTGAACTTAATTACGAGGAATTGCGGCTGATCGCGTTGCCGCTCTTGCAATTCGATTTGATTGCCGACATGGCTCTGATTGGCCCCACGGACAATGTGTGGCATGAGCAGATTTTCTACAACAACGGAACTCAGATAATTAACGAGGGATTCTTTAGCAAGAGTTTATTTGGTCCAGGAAGCATAGGATCTGATAACCCGGTGAATTTGAGTCAATATTCTTTCGGTCCAGCCATCTATCTCGGGCCGGGACTGCAGTCCAGTGATTTTACCAATCTGCCGGGCTTCTCTACCTATTACAATGTTCTGACTAACAACTGCCATAACTATTGCAACATTGTGTTGGGTACTTATGGAGGAGGCCCGTAATCATGTGCCGGCGAATAATTGCGTACTTGGCTATTTCCTTGCTGCTTTTAGCGGGTTGTTCTTCGCCGCCACAGCTATCAGGCTATTTATATGCCTTTTCAAATAATAATCTCACGGTGGTGGACTTGAATACAGGGAAAATAATTTCTAAGACTGTAGGCCCTAACACACTAAGTTTTAGTTATGCGGTCAAAATTGATGATCGAACTATCCTGTTGTCAGGATCCAGCGCGCGGCCCAATGGGCGCTCAGTGAGTGTCAAACTTGATCATCACACAGTCCAGTTTGTGTCAGGGGGGGCTGCCATTTGGTTCTACAACAGGGTTACAGGGGAGCTGACGCCGTATCACGTGCCGCCTCGCTATTCCTTTCTGGGGATGCCGGTATATATGAAAAAATATAAAAGTGTGGTCTTTTACTGCGGTAAGAACCGGTTATGTCGCGCGCCTGTGGACGATATTAACAATGGCGTCGTTGTCGATCCGAATGGTGCCCAAGATGCCGGATTGGGAGGTTTGTGGTATTACCCTATCGTGCCAGTCTCGGATGACGAAGTTTTATACGCTGCAAACAATGACAGAGCGAAGTATTACAACTTGGCCACGGATAAGGTAGGGTATTTGCCGCTTGCAAAATGTGTGCCGCAATTGTGGCGCTCAAAAACGCAGCAACTGCTGTGTTTAGCTTTCAAACCAAAAGCGCACTATTATTTCATCAAGCTGGACGGCACAGGGAAAGCGCATGCTCCCAATTTCGGTGGCACGCCAGCAATTTATCTTCCACGCTTTGATACAGTTCTTGTTGGCGATTTACAGTTAAAATGGCATTTCCCTTACCCCATACCTACTGAATGGAGCATTCTTCGGGCATACAACTTGAAAAGTGGCAGCGTCGACTCCTTTGCGAGTGGGTCATGGGTGTACCAGGGCGGAGCAGTCTGGTTTTCCGATGTGCCGAAAGATATTCCGGGAATAACACTCGCGGCACCGGCTCAGATACCCGCCCTACCCTCGGTAACGTCACCAAACGGGAATTTGTGATTGTTTTCGTGCTTGATTATTGACGATGAAAGATGCGCACCGCGCCGCCTACCGGTTCGAAGAGCAATACGGCTACGACCCGGCGAGCGGGGCGCTCACCGCGGTGGAAAATGCCCAGACGGGATTCATCTACTGGCAGGCGGACACGGGGCAGGCGGCGCCGGTGGACGCCTTCGGGCATCTTTTGGCCTGGACCGACGGCAACAACGTCAGCACTGTTATGGGTTACGATGCGGCCACGGGCGCGCCGGTCGGCATCAGTTCCGGGATAGGCCAATCGAGTGCGGTGCAGAGCCTGATTTATACCTGGGATGGTTATGGCAATCTCACAGAACGACAGGACATCAATCAGAATCTCAGCGAGACCTTCCAGTACGACGATCTCAACCGGTTGCACCAATCCGCGGTGACCAACCCGACCGACAACGGCCCGACTTTAACTTTGAGTGTGCGCCCGAGATCTGACCTTGCCGGTGCCGTACCGGAATACCGTGGTGGTTGGCGACCTGAAAGGCTATATACATTTCCTGTCCAAGACCGACGGCAGCGTCGTGGCGCGCGTGAGTCTGGGAAGTGATGCGATCCTGGCTCCGCCCATCGTCACCGGCCTGTTGGTGGTGTTGACCACCAGCGGCGACCTGGCGGCTTACAAGATCCTGCCGCTCGACCGATAAGCATCCGGTCAATGATGCTACGCTAGGCGCGGAACCGCGGTCATTCGCCGCAGGTGCGGATTCCACACATGCTGCCTGTCATTGCAATCGTCGGCCGCCCCAATGTGGGTAAATCCACGCTCTTCAATCTATTGACGCGCTCCCGTGACGCGCTGGTGGCGGATGTGCCGGGACTCACCCGCGACCGCCAGTACGGCTTCGGCAAACTGGGTCCACGGCCTTACGTCGTGATAGATACCGGCGGCTTGGATGGCGTCGGTGAAGGCCTCATGGGTCAGATGGCGAAGCAGACCCTCAAGGCGTTCGAGGAAGCGCATGCCGCCATCCTGCTGGTAGACGGCCGTGCGGGACTTAATGCCGCCGATCAGCTCATCGTCCAGCAACTGCGACGCGCTGGTAAACCCTTGTATATCGCCGTCAATAAGACCGAGGGCATGCCGGCGGACGTGGTCACCGGCGAATTTCACATGCTTGGCCTCGGCCAACCGCATGCCATCGCCGCCGCTCATGGCACCGGCGTTGAAGCATTGATCGAGACGGTATTGGAGCATCTGCCGCCGGATCCCGATGTGCCGCCTGAGGATGATCAGCGTATCCATGTGGCCGTCATTGGCCGCCCGAACGTCGGCAAATCAACGCTCATCAACCGCCTGCTGGGGGAAGAACGGTTGGTAACCTACGATCAGCCCGGCACCACGCGCGACAGCATCTTCGTGCCGTTCGAGCGTGACGGTCGTGCCTACATGCTCATTGATACCGCCGGTGTGCGCCGGCGCGGACGCGTGGAGGACAAAATTGAGAAGTTCAGCATCGTTAAAACCTTGCAGGCCATTGATCGCGCCCGGGTTGTGATCACGCTGCTGGATGCCCGTGAAGGCATCACCGAACAGGATGCCTCATTGCTGGGCCTGGTTCTGGATGCCGGCCGGGCGTTGGTGCTTGCGGTCAACAAATGGGATGGTCTGGACAACGATCAACGCAACAATGTCCGGCGTCTAATTGATCTCAAGCTGCCGTTCCTGGATTTCGCGGAGTTGCATTTCATTTCAGCGCTGCACGGCAGCGGCGTTGGTGAGCTGATGGTTTCGGTGAATCGGGCGCAGGCAGCCGCGAATCGCGAGTTGTCCACCCCGGAACTCACGCGCGTGCTGGAAACCGCGGTTGTGCAGCATCAGCCGCCGCTGGTGCGCGGCCGGCGTATCCGGCTGCGTTACGCCCATCAGGGCGGGCGCAATCCTCCGGTGATCGTGATTCACGGTAACCAGACCGAAGCGCTGCCGGATACTTATCGCCGTTATCTGGAAGGTACTTTCCGCAAGGTCTTTGATCTTTACGGCACGCCGGTGCGTATCGAGTTCCGCACCGGCAAAAATCCGTATGCGGAACGCCGCAAAAAACTCACGCCCAAGAAAGCCATGGTGGCTCGGCGGCAGCGGCGCATTACTCGCGGCCGCCAGCCCAAAAAATAGCGTGGGGTTCCGCGCTATTTTTTCAACATTAATGCCGGTGGTCCTTAAAATATGTGCATGGCGGCTGGATTCCTCCGGCACTCGGGAAGAGAGTGTCGGCTCCTCCCCAATGGAGGAGGGTTTTCTAAATATTCAAATTAATGATGATGCCCACCCGTACCGTGCACATGGCCGTGGGCGAGCTCTTCCGGGGTTGCCGTGCGGATTTTCAGAACAGATACGTCGAAGTGCAGTGTCTTGCCCGCCAATGGGTGATTGGCATCCACGGTGACATGTTCCGAATCCACCGCGGTCACCGTTACCGTGTGTTCACCGTGTTCAGCCTCCGCATGAAAGCGCATTCCCGGCTTGATCTCGTTTTTGCCATCAAACATTTTGCGCGGCACTTTGTGACTCAAGGTTTCGTTGCGCAGGCCGTAACCCTTCTCGGGCGGTACGCTCACTTTGACCGAATCTCCCGCGTGCTTTCCCGCGAGCGCCTCTTCCAGCCCGGGAATGATATTGCCGGAGCCGTGCAGGTAATCCAGGGGTTTCTGGCCCTTGGAACTGTCCAGGACAGTGCCGTCCGTGTCGGTGAGGGTGTAGTCAATGGAAACCACGGTGTTTTTCTCGATGTGCATGCTGGAATCCTGAGCACTAAAAAGAGCGGAGCGGCATTTTACCCTGCCGCGTGCATACTGACCAGGTTTTTCTCGATTGTCTTGAATTCATACATTGGCTACAGTCCGCAATCCTTGAGGCAGTTGTAATGGGAGAAGGTATGCTTTCGATTGTCGAGGAGGAGCGCGGCGAGTACCGGATATCCACCGATCCTGCCAGACTTGATGCGGTCGCGATTCAGGCCTGTCTTGCGCGTTCCTATTGGGCGCAAGGCATACCTCTGGAAACCGTCGAGCGCGGCTTGCGGAATTCCCTGTGTTTTGGCCTGTACCATCGGGGGGCACAGGTAGGCTTGGCACGGGTCATCAGCGACTATGCAACATTCGCTTATCTTTGTGATGTCTATATATTGGAAGATTATCGCGGCAAGGGGTTGGGAAAATGGCTTATGGACTATGTAATGAGGCATCCCCAGTTGCAGAACCTGCGCCGCTTCTCGCTGGCAACCCGCGATGCCCATGACCTCTATCGCCGTTTCGGTTTCCGGCCGCTGGCGCGGCCGCAGCGGGTGATGGAGATACGCAATGACGATGTTTACCGGCAACAGTGATTTGGGAGTGGTTATGCAGTGCTCGAAGTTAGTGCGTCTGGCTCAGGGTCTGTTGTGGTTGGGCGGTTTGGCGGCTGCCGCCAGCGCCGCGGCGGCAGCGACTAAACCAGCAACCACGGCAGCTGCGCAGCGCGCTCGCTCATGGTCTCCTCCCGCCCATGTGGTGGTGGTGATCGAGGAAAATAAATCGTTCGCAACGATTGTCGGCAGTGCCGATGCGCCCTATATCAATGAACTTGCAAAGCAAGGTCTGCTGTTCACTGACGCCCATGCGGTGATGCATCCCAGCGAGCCGAATTACGTGGCGCTCTTTTCCGGGTCCAACCAAGGCCTGACGGACGATTCCTGCCCCCACGATTTGAGCGGCCCGAATCTGGCAAGCGAATTACTGGCAAAAAGGCTGAGCTTCGCCATCTACTCGGAAAACCTGCCTGCCGTTGGCTATGCGGGCTGTTCAGGCTCCGGCGGGCTCTATCGGCGCAAACACAATCCGGTGGTGGACTGGCAGGCAGCGGGTCTGCCGGCTGCGCTCAATCAGCCATTCCGCAATTTCCCGCAGGATTATTCCAAATTACCGACGCTGGCTTTCGTGATTCCCAACATGATGGACGACATGCACGACGGCACCATTGCAGAGGGTGACGCCTGGTTGGGGGCGCACATGAGCAAATATGTCCGCTGGGCCAAGAGACACAACAGTCTGCTGATCATCACCTGGGATGAAAGCGATGCCAGGAGCCTGACCAATCAGATACCGTTGATCGTGGTGGGCGCCCATGTGAAACCGGGAAGGGACGGTAACTACGTCACTCACTATAGTGTGCTGCGCACTCTGACGGACCTGTACGGCTTGAAGCCGCTAGCTGAGGCAGCCCAAACGGCGGGGATAAAAATTTACCGATTGAATGGCCAATGACCTTGGCCGGTCAGCGACTAGTGCCCGGGTGCGCGCTGGCAGCCGTTGGCGGAGGTTGTTTATTCGAGTAGCACACCGGAATCTCAAAATTGGAAGCCTGGTCTTTCTGGTTTTCAGACGGGGGTGGGAAGTCACCCCTGGATATCCGCGACAAAGCGTCTTTATCAATGTTCACGTCGCCGCTGGAGTGAATGAGTCTAACATTGGATATTGTGCCATTCTGATAATCGAAGCCAATATCTGCACAAGATTGATGTGTGGTCGTTGTTGTTGTGGTGGTGGTGCCACTGGGTACATAGCGAACTTCCGTGACAATACCCGCACAAGACGGGGTTCTTCCCAAGGAAAAGCAAATCGGTACTCTGAAGCCTAGTTTTTTATCGAGTGCCCATGATGGCGGTAGCGGTAATTTGATATGCAAGAGTTCATCAAGGACAGCCTTATTCAAGGCTGGCCACTTACTGGATTTTTCAATGCTGGGGTTTAGCACAGTTCCATTGAGATACTGAAAGTGCGCCACCACAATACCTTGTTGACCACTGAGTATTGCGATTCTGGGATAACGCGCATATTTTCTTAAGTCGTCATGAACCTCCCTAATAAATGAATAACTATAAGGGGCAATGTTCACTGTTAATTGAAATCTATGTGGAACGCTTGCTGTTGAACCTGCTACAACTGGCGGTTTTATCTTTGGTATCTGAGTCTCAATCGTCGCATCCAATATCTTGTCGCCGGTTGATTTGATTATGCTTACATCCTGGAACTGGTCATCCGCGTAGGTGAACTGGACAACGGCTCGGCCGGAGGGGAATCCGTTCTTGGCGGCTTCGATCGGATATTGGATGTTATCCTGAATTGCTTGCCCCATGGCATTTATCCATTGTGGGTTCTCCCAATAAGGCGCGGATGGTATCTTTGCCGGGGGCATAGTTGTGCTGGCGCAGGCAGTCAGCAGACCGGTGATGAGTAGGGCCGTCAGAATTCTTGCTTGCAAGACGGTGCCCCTCTGGTTGTTTGGCGGCGACCGGGTAATCCTAGTCATCGAAGATATAGGCGTCCATGCAAAGCGTGCGGTCGAAGCTGTGATGCAGCCGTTTCGCCTGTACGCCGCCGGCACCCAACGCCACGAACAGTGGCAGGAAGTGTTCTTCCGTGGGGTGATTGCGGGCCGCCTGGGGGGCGCGCCGGCGGTAATCGAGGAGCGCGTCCCGGTCGCGGCGCGTCAGCACCTCGTGCAGCCAGGCGGCGAAATCCTCATAAGGCTGCTGATCGCCGGCTGGATGGAAATACTCACGCAGATTGTGGGTGGCGCCGCCGCTGCCGATGATGAGCACGCCCTGTTCGCGCAACGGGTTGAGCGCGTCACCGATTTTTAGATGGTGCGCGGGACCCAGGGATGTTTGCAGCGATAATTGCAGCACCGGGATGTCGTGCTGCGGGTACATGAGCAATAGCGGCACCCAGGCGCCGTGATCCAGGCCGCGTACCAGATCAACGCCCGCCGCCGGTCCGAGCAGATGCGTTACCTCTTTGGCAAGATCATGCTTACCGGGCGCCGGATAGCGCAGTTCGTAGAGCGACGCGGGGAAGCCGTAGAAATCGTGAATGGTATCCAGGTGCATCGCTCCGGTGACGCGCGGTGCGGCCGTTTCCCAGTGTGCGGAAATTACCAGAATGGCTTCGGGCCGCGGCAGGGTAGCGCCGAGATTCCGCAGAAAACCGTGGGCCGGCTGTACGGCATCCACCGCCAGCATCGGCGAACCGTGGGATACGAACAGGCTGGGAAATTTCTGCTGGCTCATGGAGTGAATGTGCGGCTATTGGGCGGAAGATTCAAGTGGGGCAGTTTCTGAGTTGGCAATAATGCCAGGGAATTGGCGGACTGCGGATTTTTTGGGAGCAAACCTCAGCCTTTTGCTGACATCTGCACTATTCAATAGCCATTGCACGTGGTTTTGAGCCCGTCTTTTCAGGATATTTCGGCTGGCGCATGAGGAACACCAGAGGAATGGCGGCCAGACTCATGAGCATCATCAGTTTGAAATCATTGTTGAAGCTGATCATGGACGCCTGTTTGGTAACCAGTCCATTGAGAATAGCCAGGTCATGGGTGTTGTGCAGATTTATCTGCGGGGCCATGGGTGATAGTTGCATGGCTTGATTGTAGGGATTGATATGCCCACCCAGAACCTCATGGTTGATCTGAGTATTGCGGCTCAGGAGTGTGAATGCGATTGAGATACCGACACTGCCGCCAACGTTGCGGATCAGGTTGTAGATACCGGTGCCCTCGGTACGTAATTGTGTCGGTAAAGTCGAGAACGCCACGGTCATCAACGGCACCATCACCTGGCCCATGCCCAGCCCCTGCAGGAATCCGGTCCAAGTGATGGCCCAGGTGTCGATACCGGTATCGAAATGACTCATGAAATACATGGATAACGCCATGATGAAAAGTCCCACGGACATATTCAGGCGCGGGTCCATCTTGTTGGACAGCCGCCCGACGACGATCATGGAGAGCATGGTACCGATGCCGCGCGGCATGAGCACCAGCCCGGTGATGAGAACCGGGTAATTCAGCAGATTCTGGACGAGAGGCGGGATCAGCGACATGATGGAGAACAGGCTGATGAAAACGATGAAACCGATGACATTCCCGAGGAGAAAATTGCGATCCTTGAACAGCTTGAGTTCGATGTAAGGATGCTCGCGCTTGAAGGTATGGACAAAAAATAGCCACAGACCCGTGAGCACCAGGCCGAACTCAATGATAATCTCCGCCGAATTGAACCAATCCTGATGTTCACCGCGATCCAGCATCATTTGCAGTGCACCGATAGCGACACTCATGAATAAAAAGCCCCAACCATCGAAGGTACGCGTCTTGCTGAGCTTGGTTTCATGTACATAGCTCATCGTCATAAGCACCGCCATGATGCCGACCGGTATATTGATGAAGAACACCCAGCGCCAGGAATAGTACTCGGTGAGATAGCCTCCCAACGTCGGGCCAAGAATCGGGCCGAGCATGATGCCGAGACCGAAAATGGCCATGGCCATACCGTGCTTCTCGCGCGGGTAGCTGTCCAGCAGGATCGCCTGGGAGATGGGCACCATGGAGGCACCGAACAGACCTTGTAGTACCCGCAGCAGCACCATCTCCGTCAGGGAGGTGGCGGTGCCGCATAGGAACGAGACCACCACGAAACCCACCATGCTGATGAGATAGATGCGCTTTCTGCCGAAGCGGCCCGCGAGCCAGCCGGTCGGCGGCGTCATGATGGCGGCGCCAACAATATAGGAAGTGAGCACCCAGGAGATCTGATCCTGAGTCGCGGACAGCGTGCCCTGCATATCGGGCAGCGCCACGTTGGCGATAGTGGTGTCCAGCACCTGCATGAGCGTGCCTAACATTACCGAGATGGTAATGAGCGCCGTATGCTGCTCTTGATTGGCGGGTTTGCGCAGGATCACGGCTGTTATTCCGCCACCACCGCGGGTTGGCGCGGCTGGGTGTTGTTGAATTTTGGCGGGCGCAGGAGGAACACCAACGGAATGGCCAGCAGGCTGACGATCATCATGAGCTTGAAGTCATTGTTGTAGCCGATCATGGCCGCCTGCTTGGTGACCAGTCCGTTGATGATGGTCAGGTCATGGGTATTGTGCAAATTCAATCGCGAGGCCATGGGCGAGAGTTGCATGGCCTGATTATAAGGGTTGATATGCACACCCAGCGCTTGGTGGTTGATCTGCGTACTGCGCGCCAGTATCGTGAAAGCGATGGATATGCCCATGCTGCCGCCGATATTGCGGATCAGGTTGAATACCCCGGTGCCTTCGGTACGTTGCGCGCTCGGCAAGGTGGAAAATGCAGCGGCGAACAACGGTCCCATCACCAGACCGATACCGATGCCTTGTACGAAACTCGTCCAGGTGATGATCCAGGTATCGATCTGAGTATTGAAATGGCACATCTCGTACATGGAGAAGGCCATAATCACAAGCCCCGTGACCATATTGACTCGATAGCCTGTGCGGTTGCCGAATCGCCCCACGAATACGAATGAAATTAACGTGCCTACGCCGCGCGGCATGAGCACCAGACCAGCGACGATCACCGGGTAGTCCAGCAGGTTCTGCACGAACGGCGGGATCAGCGCCATGATCGCGTACATGTACAGGAACAGCATGAATCCCAGCACGTTGGCGATGACGTAGTTGCGGTCCTTGAAAAGCGTCAGATCAATATAAGAATTCTTGCGGCCTGCACTGTGTATAAAGAATACCCACAGGGCGGCCAGCACCAGGCCAAACTCGATGATGATTTCCGCGGAACCAAACCAGTCCTTATGTTCGCCGCGGTCCAGCATCATCTGCAGGGCACCGATGGCCACGCTCATGAATAAAAAACCCCAGCCATCAAAAATTCGGATTTTAGTGACTTCGGTTTCACGCACATAGGCCAGCGCCATGAGCACCGCTACCACACCCACCGGGATATTGATAAAGAACACCCAACGCCAGGTGTAGTATTCTGTGAGGTAGGCACCCAGAACCGGCCCGATAATGGGGCCGAGGACCACGCCGACACCGAAGATCGCCATGGCCATGCCGTGCTTCTCGCGTGGGTAGCTGTCCAGCAGGATGGCTTGGCAAATGGGCACCATGGCGGCGCCGAACAGGCCCTGCATCGCCCGCAACAGCACCATCTCCGTGAGTGAAGTGGCGGTGCCGCACAGGAACGAGGCCGCCAGAAAACCCAACATGCTGATGAGATAAATGCGTTTGCGGCCGAAACGCCCCGCGAGCCAGCCGGTGGGTGGCGTCATGATGGCGGAGGCCACGATGTAGGAGGTCAGCACCCAGGAAATCTGGTCTTCGGTGGCCGAGAACGTGCCTTGCATGTCGGGCAGGGCCACATTGGCGATGGTGGTGTCCAGCACCTGCATGAAGGTCCCGAGCATCACCGCTATGGTAATCATCACCGTATGCGGTTTGCCGCCGACGGGTTTGGGCAGGCGCATGATCATGGCCAGCCATCAATTATTGGCTGCCGCAGCCTCGCTGGAACCAAACAGCGGGTAGTAATGGGTATCAATGGTGACTTCCGCGCTCATGCCGGCACGTAGATCCGGGCCGCCTGCTTTGGTATCAATAAGAATGCGCACCGGGATGCGCTGCACGACTTTTACCCAGTTGCCGGTGGCATTCTCCGCCGGCAACACCGAGAACACCGAACCGGTGCCGGGTGCGATGCTGACCACGATGCCTTTCCATGTTCTGTCAGGATACGTATCCACGGTGATTTCCGCTTTCTGGCCCACATGCACATGGGTGAGCTGGGTTTCCTTGAAATTGGCATTCACCCAGCGCTCCCCGCCCATGACCAGTGCGAATACCGGCTGGCCGGCGGTCACGACGTCACCGGGTTTGATGCTCACCTCCGTCACCACGCCGGCAGCAGGCGCCTTGATGATGGTGTAGGAGAGATCCAGAGCGGCTTTGTCTCGCGCCGCCAGTGCTTGCTGGTAGGACGCCTGTTGGGTGATGGGACCAAAAGGTGAATTGCTAAGTTGCGCCTCGATTTGCGCGATCTGAGCCTTGAGCGCCACGATTTTCTGCTCTGCCATGATGAGATTTGTCTTGAGATCATCCAGGCGTGCAGCCGGTACCACGTCGCGTTTTTCCAGATTTGTCTTGCGTTGTACATCGCGCCGCAGATAGGCGACATTGGCTTCGGCGCCCTTGAGTTCCGCCATGGCGGCACGTAATTGTTGTTGCTGGGCGTGTATCTGATCGGCCACCGTTTTGAGGGCGGCGTTGGCTTGATCTAAGGCAAACTGCATCGGAGCCGGGTCAATTTTCAAGAGTATCTGGTCCGGGGTCACTGCCTGGTTCTGGGAAATGGGAACTGCGATCACCCGGCCCGAGATCTGCGGTGCCACGCTCACCTGGCTGGCAAATACATAAGCGTTGTCGGTGTTCTGATAACGCTCCGAGTGCATCCAGTACCACAGGCCCAGGATGATGAGTAGCAAAGGCAGAATCACCATCAAGAGCAGGCGGCGGCTACGGGGGTTTTCGAACACACGCTTGAAGGCGCTCATGGTTTTGACATCCCTCTGGGGAGGTGGCAGAATGGACTGGACGGTCTAGTCTAATTGACTCGTGAGACCCATGTCAAACCGGAAACACAACGATTCTCGCTCCGCCACATCGGCATGGCGCATGGCTGCTTTGGCCGCGTGCATTGCCGTCGCGGCACTCGTCGCCAGTGGCAGTGCGTGTGGGGATACGCTCACCCAAGCATTCAGCCAGGCGTATGCCAGCAATGCCGCCATCCACGCCCAGCAGGCTCAGTTACGCGCGAGTGGTTATCAAGTGCAGCAGGCCCGGGCGGGTTACAAGCCGCAGGTTTCATTTGAGGCAGGCATCGGCACCGCTCATAATGATTTGGCTTCCCCGTTCTTTCCCGTCAGTAGTTATCCGCAAAACACCAAGACCGCAGGTCTGACCATTACGCAGGCTCTGTACACCGGCGGCCAGGTTTCTGCCAGCGTGAATGCAGCCCAAAACGCCCAGTCGGCGCAACTCGCCACACTGAACGCTGCAGAAGAGCAGGTATTCCTGAATGTGGCTAGCGTGTATACGGATGTAGTGCGCGATCAGGCCGTGCTGAAACTCGAACAGAACAATGTGGCGGTGCTGAATAAACAATTGTCCGCCACCCAGGCAGAATTCGAAAACGGTGAAGTAACCCACACCGACGTGGCTCAGGCCCAAGCGCGTCTGGCTGGGGCGCAGGCGGCGCTGATTCAGGCTCAAGGCGCACTGGCCACATCGGTGGCCGCCTATGTACGCGTGGTGGGCGTGGAACCGAGCGCCTTGGAACAGCCGCCGGTACCACAGGCGCTGCCGGCTACGGAAGCCGAAGCCTTGCAACAGGCACAGAAGAATTACACGGTGCTGGCAGCGCGTTATGCGCAGAATGCCGCGCAGCAGCAGGCGCAGGCCGTGAGCGGCAAACAAAAACCAACGGTGGCACTGGTGGGCCAGCTGCTCGAGGCTCGCGATCCGGAAATTGGTTTCAGCCGCGTGGACACCCGCTCCATCATGCTGACACTCTCAATGCCCCTGTACCAGGGTGGTGAGTTGGATGCGGAGAAGCACGCTGCCGAACAACGCGCCGACGCAAGCCGCGATGAGCTATTGGATACCCAGCGCCAAGCCAAGCTGGATGCGGTCAATGCCTGGCAGGATTATCAGACAGCCAATGCGCGGCTGGCAGCCATCAACAGCCAGATCCAGGCCGAGCAGGTGGCTGCCAAGGGTGTGCGGGATGAAGCGTCGGTAGGTGAACGCACCACGCTGGATGTGCTGAATGCCGACCAGGAACTTCTCAATGCGCGCGTCAACCTGATTCGCGCCGAACGCGATCAATTGGTGGCGGCCTATGCACTCAAAGCGGCTACCGGCCAGCTGACAGCGGTTGCGCTGCATTTATTCGCCGGCGACGCCGGCGGGCAGCCATGAAGCCGGCTCTGAGGGTACGCCCATGAACGTTGCTGCCGACAATACCGGCAAACGCGAAGCGATTCTCGAATCCGCCAATAAGGTGTTTCTGGAGGTGGGCTTCGGCGCCGCCAGCATGGATGCCATCGCCAACGAAGCTCAGGTTTCCAAGCAGACCGTCTACAATCACTTCGGCTCCAAAGAGGAGCTGTTCGCTGCCATGGTGCGAACCAGCTGCGACAATATGACTCTGGCTTTCGCCGAGGCCGCGAAGGATGGCAACCCCGAGAAAACCCTGCGCGCCATTGCCCGGCATTTCATGAACGTGGTGTTTTCGGAGGAGAAACTCGCCATGCACCGGATTCTGATGGCGGAAGTACCGCGCTTTCCAGAGCTCGGGCGAGTGTATTACCAATCCGGTCCGGCCATCATCCGAAAATTCCTGGCGGATTATTTTGTGGAGCAGAACAAGCGCGGCACGCTCAAAGTCAATAATCCACAATTTACCGCCGAGCAATTCATCAGCATGGTTACCTGCTGCCGTCTGCGTTCCGAACTGGGAGTGGAGCCTCCACCCAATGATGATGAAAAGCAGCGTTACATTGACAACGCCGTAACCATCATCATCAAGGCATGCAGGCCGTGAATCGTTGAAAGCCTGCAAATGACAATGGCGAACGCGCAGTTGTAACCCCAGGTAGATGAAACAAAAACTCATCGGGAAGTTCTCGCGCGGCCTGCTGACATTCGTGTTGACGGCTAGCCTCGTTGCCTGCGCGGTGGGGCCGAATTATGAGAAACCCCAGCCACCCGCGGTAAAGGGCTACACCGCCGCACCGCTGGCCGTCACCATTCCCGCCGCGGTTTCCGCCGCAGGACCTGCCGCCGCCGCCCAGGTCCTGCGGATAGGGTCTCCGGTCGAGGCCGCGTGGTGGAAGGGGTTTGGCTCGCCGGCCCTCGATGCCTTGGTGGCGCAGGCGCTGCAACACAATCCCGATCTGGATGCGGCTCTGGCCAGCTTGCAGGAAGCCCAGTTCAACCTGAAAGCAGCCAATGGCATTTTCTACCCACAGGTGTCCCTGGGACTGAGCGGCGAACGCAGCCGCACTTCAGGCGCCGGCAGCGGCGGCCTAAGCGGTCCACAGCTTTATAACCTGTACACCGGTGAAGTATCCGTCAGTTATTACCCTGATGTATTCGGACTCAACCGGCTGGTGTCGCGCAGCCAACAGGCACAGGTTGATATCGCCCGGGACCAATTGCAGGCCGCACGCCTGACCCTCGAGGGTAACGTCGTCAATGCCGCCTTGAACCTCGCCGCCCTGAATGAAGAAGTGGACGCGACCCGGCAAACCGTCAGCGACCAACAACAGATTCTGCGGCTTATCAAAAAACTCTATCACTTGGGCGCCGATTCGCAGTTCGAGGTATTCACCCAGGAAAGCCAGCTTGCCAGCAGCGAAGCGCGCTTGCCCATATTGGAGCAATCGCGTGACGCGTTGCGCCATCTGCTGGCCACGTATCTCGGCAAGTTTCCTTCCGAAGCAGATGGTTTGAGTGCACCCGTGCTGTCGGACTTGCGTTTGCCCGCGGCCCTGCCGGTAAGCCTGCCCTCCACGCTGGTGCGCGAGCGGCCGGATATCCTGGCGGCGGAGGCCCAACTGCGCGCCGCCAATGCGCAGGTGGGTGAATCGGTGGCACGCCTGTATCCGAGCCTGGAATTGACCGGCAATTTCGGCAACCAGAGCAACAACGGCGGCACCTTGTTCGATCCCGCCAGCCGCCTCTGGAACCTGGCCGCCAGCATCGTATTGCCGCTGTTCGAGGGCGGCGCCCTCGAGGCGCAGAAACATGCGGCGGAAGCAGCCTATCGGGGCGTGTTCGCCAATTACCAGACTACGGTATTGAATGCGTTCCGCAACGTGGCGGACGTACTGCGCGCACTGCAACACGATGCCATCGTGCTGGATGCCGAGACACGCGCAATGCGGGATGCCAGCCGGGCCTTCGTGCTGGTGCGTATCCAATACCGGAACGGCGCAGTGGATTACCTGAGCGTGCTCACCAGCGAAATTCAGCAGGAAAACGCGCGCATCGCCTACGTGCAGGCCGAAGCCCAGCGTTACGCGGATAGCGCGGCTCTGTATATCGCGCTTGGAGGCGGCACGGTGGGACCGCCGCCCCCGGTTCCTTCCATGCCGCCACCTGCACGGCGCTAGTTCATCGGAGACTCAGTCATGAACGGATCGGAAAAAAACACCCTGCTGCGCACCGCCGTCGTGGTAGTGCTGCTGCTCGTCATCCTGTTCGGCGTAAAGGCCTGGCTCAGCTATCGAGCCCGTGCGGCATTGGCGCACCGGGGTGCATTTTCGGTCAGCGTGTCGGCGGCCCTGGTTGGCACAGCCGCTTGGCAGCAGCAGATCCACGCCGTGGCAAACCTGCTGGCGGTCGCCGGGGTGCATCTCACGCCGCAACTACCCGGGCAGGTTACAAGCATCTACTTCCATTCCGGTGAATATGTGCGCAAGGGCCAGCGGCTGGTGCAGATAGACGACTCCAACCAGCGCGCCCAGCTTGCCAGTGATCAGGCATCGGCGGAGCTTGCCCGCATCAATTATGAGCGCGCCCAAGGGCTCTACCGGGCGCGTGCCACCAGTCGCGCGGCACTCGATACCGCGCGCGCCGGCTATGCGAACGCCCGAGCCTCGGTAGCCAATGACCGGGCAACTCTTGCCAAGCTTGCACTAAGCGCGCCCTTCCCGGGTTGGATGGGTGTCCGGGAGGTGAGCCTTGGTCAGTACCTCACACCTGGCACCGAAATCGCCGCGCTCAATGCCTGGGACCCGTTGCGTGCCGAATTTACCGTGCCGCAAAGCGAATTGGGGCTCATTCATACCGGCGAGAGCGTGCGAATCGGGGTCAATACTTTCCCGGGTAAAGTCTTTGATGGCAGGGTCATTGCCCTCAGTTCCGAAGTGGATCCGAGCACCCGCAATATCACCGTGGATGCCACCATTCCAAATCCCGGACATCTGCTGCGACCCGGGATGTTCGGAGAAGCCACGCTGCTGGTGGGCGCGGCGAAGAAAGTGCTGGTGGCGCCGACAGTGGCCATCACGTACAACACCTTCGGTGACTATGTGTACCTGATTCAGCAGCAGAAAAAGGGCGGCAAGTTACTGCAGGTGGCGATTGCCACCACTGTCACTACCGGCGAGACCCGCGACGGCATGACGGAGATTATCTCGGGCCTCAAGTCCGGAGATACGGTGGTGACCGCCGGACAGGTCAAGTTGCGCAGCGGCATGTCCGTCACCATCGTGCAGCCCAGCGCGCACTGAGCGGAGACCGGCATGCGTTTCACCGATATCTTCATCCATCGTCCGGTTCTCGCAACCGCACTGAGCCTCGTGATCCTATTGCTCGGCCTGCGGGCCTGGACGGCCATGACGGTGGAGGAGTATCCGCAAGTCACCAGCACGCTGATTACCGTGACCACCGCTTTCCCCGGCGCCGATCCCAAGACCGTACAGGGATTCGTGACCGCGCGGCTGGAACAATCCATCGCCTCGGCTCCCGGCATTGATTACATGACTTCATCCAGTGCCCAGAGCCTATCCACCATCACCGTGTACATGAAGCTCAACTACGATCCCAACGCCGCCGTGGCGCAGATTCTCTCCAAGGTGCAGCAGGTGCAGAACCAGTTGCCCGCCGGTACCCAGTCGCCGGTGATCAACGAGACCGTAGGCGACCAGACGGCACTCATGTATCTGGCGTTCTACAGCAAGACCCTTAACCAGCAGCAGGTGAACGATTATGTGCTGCGGGTGGCGCAGCCGAAAATCCAGGGCGAGCCGGGGGTCGGGCAGGCGCAGATCGTGCCGGCGGGCACCGGTCCCAGCGGCAACAGTTTCGTGCTGCGCGCCTGGCTGGACCCCAACAAGCTGGCGGCGCTCAACCTCACGCCGGCGGATGTGACCGGCGCTCTGGCCGCGAACAATTTCATCAGCGCGGTGGGGCGGACAAAATCCCCTGACATCGCCCGTACCATTGCCGCGGAAACCTCCCTGGACAGCCCCGGCGGATTCCGCCGCATGGTGATCGCGAGCCGCGGCAATACCCTGGTGCGCCTGGGAGATATCGCCCACGTGGAACTCGGCGCCCAGAATTACAACCAGGCGGTGTTCTACAACGGCACGCCCGCGGTGTTCATCGGCGTGTTTCCCACGCCCGGCGCCAACAGTTTGACGGTGGCCGGCGGCGTACACCAGGCGTTCGCCGAACTCACGCACGCGCTGCCGCCGGGCATCCACGCGGCGATTCCCTATGACGGCAGTGCGTTCATCCAACGCTCCATACACGAGGTCATGATCACCATTGGGATCACCCTGGTGGTGGTGGTGGCGGTGATCTTCCTGTTCCTGGGGTCCTTGCGCTCGCTGCTGATACCGGCCATCGCCATCCCCCTGTCGGTGGTCGGTGCCGGCACCCTGATGATCGCCATGGGTTACTCCATTAACCTGCTGACACTTTTGGCCGTGGTGCTGGCCATCGGACTGGTGGTGGACGACGCCATCATCGTGGTGGAGAACATCCACCGGCACATTGAGGACGGCCAGCCGCCCCTGCAATCCGCGCTCATGAGCGCGCGCGAACTCGCCTCGCCCATCATCGTCATGGCCACCACGCTGGCGGCGGTGTTCGCGCCCATCGGCCTTACCGGCGGACTCACCGGCAGCCTGTTCTCGCAGTTTGCCTTCACCCTGGTGTTCACGGTGGTGGTTTCGGCGGTGGTGGCGCTGACGCTCTCGCCGATGATTTCCTCCAAAGTGCTGCGCCACAGTAAACCCCGGGGCCTCGGCCACGCGCTGGATGCCGGTTTCAGCCGCCTGCGCCATGCGTACGACCGTTCCCTCGCCGTCGTGCTCAAGCAGCGGGCGGCAGTGCTGGTGGTGGTGGCCGGCGTGCTGATCGCGATCCCGGTGATGTTCCTCGGTGTACCGGGAGAGCTCGCGCCCACCGAGGATCAGGGGCTGATCCTGGCGGCCGCCACCGGCCCGGCTACCGCCACGCTCGGCTATTTGAACCATTACTCGGTGCAGATACGCAAGATCTTTGACAGCTTTCCGGAGACCCGGCAGGTATTTCAGATCAATGGTGTCTCACTCACGGGCGGTGGCGGTAACAACGCCGGTATCGACGGGATAAAACTAAAGGATTGGAGTCAGCGTTCCAGGAGCCAGATGCAACTCACCCCTGAGGTGCAGGCGCGGCTCAATCAGGTCACCGGCCTGCAGGCGGCGGCCTTCCAGAAACCTACCCTGCCGGGTTCACCCACCGGCTTCCCGGTGCAGTTCGTGATCACCTCCAGCGGCGATTATCTGAAGATTGATCAGGAAGCCAACGCGCTGATTACCGCCGCCATGAACAGCGGTTTGTTCTCCTTCGTCACCAAGGATCTGCGCTATGACAACCCGCAGGTGGCGGTGCGCGTTAACCGCAACGTGGCGGGCACGCTCGGGATCAGCATGGCTGACATCAGCCAGGATCTCAGTCCGCTGCTGAGCGGCAACTACGTGAACCGATTCAATTTGAACGGCCGCAGCTACAAGGTCATTCCCCAGGTGCCGGATCGGTTCCGTGCCGACCCCGCGTTGCTCGGCCGTTATTACATCCGTAACGGCAGCGGCCAATTGTTGCCGCTATCCACCCTGCTCTCGGTGCATACGCGGGTGCAGCCGGAGTTCCTGCCGCAGTTCCAGCAGCTCAACTCCGCCACCATCGAAGGCGTGATGGCACCGGGTGTGACCCTGGGCCAGGCGCTCTCCTATCTGAAGGCCGAGACCGGCAAGATTTTACCCAGCGGCTTCGGTTACGACTATGCCGCCCAGTCGCGGCAGTACATCCAGCAGGGCAACACTTTTCTTGTTACCTTCACGCTGTCGGTACTGCTGGTGTATCTGCTGCTGGCGATGCAATTCGAGAGCTTCCGGGATCCGCTCATTGTGATGGTGACCGTGCCCATGGCCATCTCCGGGGCGCTGCTGTTCATGTATTTCGGCGCCGCCACGCTCAATATCTACACCGAGGTGGGCATCGTCGCGCTGATCGGGCTGATCACCAAGCAGGGCATCCTGATCGTGCAGTTCGCCAACGTGATCCAGGAAACCGAGGGGCTCGACCGGCACGCGGCCGTGCAGAAGGCCTCCAGTATCCGCCTGCGGCCGATCCTCATGACCACCGGCGCCATGGTGTTCGGCGCCGTGCCGCTGATCCTGGCTACCGGTCCCGGCTCGGTGAGCCGCTTCGACATGGGGCTGGTGATCGCCGCAGGCCTGGCCATCGGCGCGCTGTTCTCGCTGTACGTGGTGCCGGTGATTTACACCTACCTGGCGACGGTGAAGGAGAAGCTGGTGCAGCCGGCGGCTGCAGCTGCAACTGACAATTTACCGGCACGCGTTCCTGGGGAGCAGCCCCGCTGAATCAGTATTGCTACGCAGGCCGCACCGCAAAAAAATCAGCCCCGCGTAAGCGGGGCTGATCGATCTCAGGGATGGCGCTATCAGCGTCGCGTGTTGCCCAACAGCCGCAGGATTTCCAGGTACAGCCAGACCAGGGTCACCATCAGGGCGAAGGCGCCATACCATTCCATGTAGCGTGGCGCACCGGCCGTGGCCTGCTTGGAGATCATGTCGAAATCCAGGATCAGGTTGAAGGCGGCGATGGCCACGATGAACAGGCTGATGCCGATGGACAGGCCGCTATGACCGAAGAGCATGGAGGTGTCCACATGGAACATGCCCACGAGCCAAGTGAGCGCGTAGAAAATCAGTACGCCGAAGGTGGCGGCTCCCACCATCTTATAGAACCAGGGCGTGGCCTTGATGACGCCAGTGCGGTAAAGAATCAGCATCCCCAGGGCCACTGCCAGGGTCAGCGCCACGGCCTGGACCACGATACCGGGGTATTGGGCATTGAAAATTGCGGAAATACCACCCACTGCGAAACCTTCGCAGATGGCATACAGCGGCGCCGTGATCGGCGCCCAAGTGGGCTTGAACGCCGTCCCCAGACCAAACACCAGGCCTCCGATGACGCCGCCGATTACATAGGGCATCACCGCCGCCATATTGAACACTGCCGGCGTGGTGGCGGTGGCGGGCACGTAACCTGCGAATGCCTGCGACCAGCACCAAGCGGCGGTGATCATCAGCAACACCAGCATGATCAGGCTCTTGCCGATGGTGCCGTTGAGCGTCATGCGCTCGCCGGTAATGACCCCCGGATTCAGGAAGGCCTTGGCCCGTAGAGCCGGATTACCGGTTTTCTGGGGAAGATTCATGGGCATGTTGATTTACCTTTAGTTCGCGGGCGCTTGAGTTTGAGCAACCGCCAACGCCGCTCTGGGGTCGGTCCAATGGCGATGCCGGGTTAAACTGTTAAGACACATTATATATGGGGATGTTCCTGCGTGACGCAACGCCTGTGGCATGAAAGCGAAATTCTGACGGCGCTGGCGGCGGGCGCGACGGTGGTGGCGGCCAGCGAGCGGCTGGCCCGGGCCGTGCGCCTGGCCCAGGCGGAGGCGGCACGGGCGCGGGCTGCCGAGGTGTGGGAGCGTCCCGAAGTGCTCAGCTGGGGCGTGTTTCTCCAACGACAATTCTCATTATATGAAGAAACCCGGTTGCAACCCGGTCCCCGGCTGCTGGGCGCCCATCAGGCGGAAACCCTGTGGGAGACCCTGATCCACGCGGGCCACGACGGTTCCGCGCTGCTGCAACCGGCGGCCACGGCTAGTGCCGCCAACGCCGCCTGGGCTGTGTGTCAGGCCTATGGCATTTCCCTTATCGAGCTGACGCAGGCGGCGGCCGGTGACGATGCGCGCCAATTCGCGCAATGGGCACAGCATTTCGCACAACACTGCGAGACTCACGGCCTTCTGGATCCGGCGCGCTTGCCGGATTATCTGAGAACGCAGCTAATAGCTGAAAAGCTGACAGCCCCAAAACATTATCTGTTCGCCGGTTTCGAGGAATTCACGCCACAGCAGCAGCGGCTGTTGGCTGCGTTGCGTACGGCGGGCAGCGAGGTCGAGCAGCTGCCGGTGTCCGGCGAGTGCGCGAACAGCCGTCAACGCATTGCCTGTGGGGATGCGCAAGCGGAGATGCAGGCGGCCGCGCGCTGGGCACGGGCGCTGCTGGAGACGGCGCCCACCAGGCGCATCGGCATCGTTGCCCGGGACCTGACGGAACAGCGGCAGGCATTTGCCCGCACTCTCGATCAGGTTCTGTGCCCCGGCAGGCTGCCGAGTGATCCATCTCCGCGTCCCTACAACCTCTCCATCGGCCGGCCGCTCGCGGATTGCCCGGTGGTGAGCGATGCGCTGATCGTGCTGCAATCGTTGCAGCGGCACTTGCCGTTTGCACAGGCGAGCCGCCTGCTGCGTTCGCCATTTATCGCGGCCGGTGACAGTGAATCGCCGGCGCGTGCACGCCTCGAAGTCAGCCTCCGCGACGCCAATCTCGAAGAGGTGGGCCTGGGACGGTTGCTGATGCTGGTGGAGCAAGGTGGTGAGACCCAGGCATTGAAATCGGCGCTGGAGGCGGTCTTGCAACTGCTGCGCGCCACCCCGGCGCGGCAACTACCCAGCGCCTGGTCGAAGTCTTTTGCTGCGTTACTCAAGGCATTCCGCTGGCCGGGAGAACGCACCCCCGATGCCGGCGAGTACCAGGCGGTACAGAGCTTGCGTGAAGTGTTGGGGGATTTCGCTCGACTGGATGCGGTGTTGCAACCCATCCAGGCGGAGGACGCGCTCACGCGTTTCACGCGGCTGGTCTCGCAGCGCGAATTCCAGCCGGCCAGTGCGGATGTGGCGTTGCAGGTGCTCGGCATTCCGGAAACCGCCGGTCTGCAGTTCGACCACCTGTGGATCATGGGTCTGACCGACGATGTGTGGCCACCGAGTCCGCGTCCCGATCCTTTCATCCCCTGGGCGATCCAGCAGCGTCACCAGCTGCCGCATGCCAGCGCCGCACGCGAGCTGGAGTATGCCGTCCAGGTTACGGGCCGTCTTCTGAACAGCGCTTCCGATGTGGTGGTGAGCACACCACAGCGTAATGCGGATACGGAATTGCGCTGCAGTCCGCTGCTGGCGGATATCGAACTGACAGTGCCAGCGCATCTGCTGCAAAGTCCGGCGCAGTACTGGCATGAGCGCCTGCAGAAAGAGGCTGCCGCGGCTCTTACGGAATTCACGGATGAACAGGGGCCGCCGCTGGCGGAGGCCGGTATCGTCGCGGGCGGCACCCAGGTGCTACAGGCGCAGGCGGCCTGTCCGTTCCAGTGCTTCGCACTATATAGGTTGGGCGCGCAGCCACTGGCGAGGCCGTCGCCCGGGCTCAGCCCGATGGCGCGTGGCTCACTGTTGCACGAAGTCCTGGCGCGTTTGTGGGAGCGACTCAGGGATCACGCTACTCTCACGGGCTTGGCGACTGGCGAGCGTGTGCAGCAGGTCGAAGACTGCGTCACCCAGGTGGTGAACCAGTTTGCATCGCGCAATCCCGATGTCTGCACACCGCATTTCAAGCGGCTGGAACAGCAGCGTCTCACGAGATTGATCGCAGCGTGGCTTGAAATCGAAGCAATGCGCGCCCCGTTCAGTGTCGAGAAGCCTGAGCAGGAGCGGAGCGTGACGCTAGGCCGTCTCAGGCTCAATACCCGGGTGGACCGCGTTGACCGGCTGCCGGACGGCGCGCACGTGGTCATCGACTACAAAAGCGGTGAAGCCGACCCGCGCGACTGGCTGGGTGTACGGCCGGATGAACCGCAGCTGCCGATCTATGCGGTGTCGGATCCGCAACCGCCGACGGCGGTGTTGTTCGCACAGCTGCGCGCCGGCGATCTGCGTTATCGCGGAGTTGCCGAACAGGGCGGGCTGGTGCCGGAGATCGGAGACTATGGCTCTGCGCGCAAAAAACCGGATGACCCGCAAGATTGGCCCGCACTGCTGGCGCACTGGCAAGTCGCGGTGACAGCGCTGGCGGAAGAATTCGTGCAGGGGGTCGCACGCGTGGCTCCGAAACGCGGCGCCGATACCTGCCGCTACTGCCATCTGCAAGCACTGTGTCGAATCTATGAGCGCGATGCTTTGAGCAGGGAGGGCGATGATGCGCAAGGGTGATCATCCGCCGGTGGATGCCGCTGTGCGCGCCCACGCCCTGGATCCGCGCCAGTCGTTCATCGTGCAGGCGCCGGCCGGCTCCGGCAAGACCGAACTCCTGACCCAGCGTTTCCTGACACTGCTGGCGGTGGTGGATGAACCGGAAGAGATCCTGGCCATCACTTTCACCAAGAAAGCCGCCGGCGAGATGCGCATGCGCGTGGCGCGCGCGCTGGAACTGGATGATGCCCAGGCGCCGGCGGAAGCGCACAAACGGCATACCTGGGAACTGGCGCAACGCGCGCGTGCCCGCGACCGGCTGCGCGGCTGGAACATCGCACGCCATCCGGCGCGTCTGCGTATCCAGACCATTGATTCCCTGAATGCCGAGCTCACCCGGCGCATGCCGTTGCTGTCGAAGTTCGGCACACAACCGGGGATCGCCGAACGTCCTGAACCGCTGTATCTGGAAGCCGCGCGCCGCACGCTCGCCCTGCTGGAAGACGGTGAGCCGCAGCAGACCCAGGCCGTGAGCGCCTTGCTGGTGCATCTGGACAACAGCTTGCCGCGGGTGATGCAGCTGATTGCCGACATGCTGCCGCGCCGCGACCAGTGGTTGCAGCATACGCTTGTGCAGTCCGGTGGCTTGAGACGCAAGCAGCTGGAACTCGCGCTGCAGGAAGAAGTGCGGGTGGCGCTGGCGCAGTTGCTGTATGCCATACCCGCCGATTGCCGTGAACATCTGGCGGAGCTGGCGAGCAAGGCCGCCGCAAGCTTGCGCCTTCAATCCGCCACATCGGAGATCATCGCGTGTGCGGACCTTAAAACCCTGCCCAGCACAAACCCGGAGGATTTGCCGGCCTGGCGCGGCATCGCCGAACTCTTTCTCACCGACCGCGATGAGTGGCGCCGGCAGATCAATGCCAGGCAGGGCTTCCCGCCGGAGAGCCGTAATGACAAGACCCGCGTACAGGAACTGCTGAGACGTTTCACTGAACTGGAGCCCCTGCGTGACTCGCTCGAACGTGCGCGCACATTGCCACAACCGCGTTACCCGGAGAACCAATGGCAGGTGCTGGATGCGTTGTTGAGTCTGCTGCCGCTGGCGGTAGCTCAGTTGCAACTGGTGTTCATGGAACACGGCGAAGTGGATTACGCCGAGGTATCCCTGCGTGCCTTGCAGGCACTGGGCAGCGAGGATGATCCCACGGACCTGAATCTGACCCTGGATCACCGCCTGCAGCATATCCTGGTGGACGAGTTCCAGGACACCTCGGTGAATCAAACCGATCTCCTGACACGGCTCAGCGCCGGCTGGCAGGCCGATGATGGCCGTACCCTGTTTCTGGTGGGCGACCCCATGCAGTCCATCTACCGTTTCCGGGAGGCGGAAGTGGGCCTGTTCCTGCGGGCAAGGCAGGCGGGCCTGGGTCAGATAGCGCTCACGCCCCTGACCCTGAGCGCGAATTTCCGTTCCCAGGCGGGATTGGTGCGCTGGTTCAATGACACCTTTGAGCAACTATTCCCGCATCAGGATGACATCGCCAGCGGTGCCGTGTCCTATGCCGGGGCAAGCGCACAATACCTGGCGATGGAGGGTGCGGCGGTCAGCCTGCACACGCTGCTGCAGCGCGATCCCATCACCGAAGCGGTGCAGGTGACGGCCGTTATCACGGCAGCACGGGCAGAACGTCCGGATATGCGCATCGCGGTGCTGGCCCGTGCCAAAGCCCATCTTGCGTTCATCATTCGCCGTTTACGGACACTGGACATTCCCTTCCGCGCGGTCGAACTGGAGAAACTGGGCGACCGGCCGGTGGTGCAGGATCTGCTGGCCCTGACCCGGGCGCTGCGGCATCCGGCGGACCGGACTGCGTGGCTCGCGAGTTTGCGTGCGCCTTGGTGCGGGCTCAGCCTGTCGGCGCTGCACGCGCTGGCGGGCCGCGATGAGGCCATGACGATTCCGGAACGGTTGCGTGATGAAGGTCTCATGGCCAGTCTCCAGCCGCAGGTGGACGGGACGCGTTTCGAATCGGTACGTGGGATCCTGCTGGAGGCGCTTGCCGACCGCCGGCGCGGCAGCCTGCGGGCACAGGTGGAGGGCGTATGGCTGCAACTGGCGGCGCCCGCCACGCTGAAGTCGGTCGAAGATCTGGCGGACGCCGAGGCCTACCTGGAGTTGCTGGAAACATTGGATGACGGCGGCGAACTGCAGGATGAGGCGGAATTGGAAACTGCCCTCACGGATTTGTTCGCGCGCCCGGACCCACGCGCGGATGAGTCGCTGCAGCTCATGACCATCCATAAGGCCAAGGGATTGGAGTTCGACATGGTGATGGTGCCCGCTCTGGGTGCCGGGCCGGGGAGGCGCGATAAGCCGTTGCTCACCTGGCTGGAACGTCCGCGGTCCACCGGCCGCAATGACCTGCTGCTGGCGCCGCTGGAACCCAAGGGCGGCGAGCAAGACCCCATTTACCAGTTCATCCTCTCCCTCAAGCGCGGGCAGGAGCATCTGGAGATGACGCGCCTGCTGTATGTGGCGGCTACCCGGGCGCGGGAAAAGCTGCATCTGTTCGGTCACACCACGGTGCGGGAAAAGGACGGCGAACGCAGTCTGGCGGAGCCGCGTGCCGAATCGCTGCTGGGAATGCTGTGGCCGGTGGTCAGGAATGATTTCGAAGCCGCCCTGCACCGGCAGGACGTTGCGGTACCGGTACAAGACACGCAAAACACCGTAAGCGTGCCGCTGCGACGTCTGCGCCTGGACTGGCAGATACCTGCGCCGGATGGCTCCATTATTTGGCCGGTGGCTGCTGAAACCCTGGCGGCTGAAGAGCGGGAACTCCTGGAATTCGAGTGGGTCGGGGATACCTTGCGACATGTGGGTAGCGTAGTTCACCGCCTGTTGCAGCGCATCGCCGCGGATGATGCAGCCCATTGGGATGAGCCACGCGTGCGCGCATTGATGCCGCTGATCACACATTGGTTGTTGGAATTGGGCGTCGCGGAAATGGAACTGGAGGCTGCTGCGGTTGATGTGTCGCAGGCTTTGACTGCGACCCTCGCGGATACCCGAGGTCAATGGATATTGGACCCGCGGCATGCGCAGGCGCGCTCAGAATATGCGCTGAGCCATTTTGACGGACAGCGCCTGGCCACGGGTGTCATTGACCGCACCTTCGTTGACGAGGACGGCACCCGCTGGATCGTGGATTACAAGACCAGCCGCCATCGCGGCGGCGATGTCGAGGCGTTTCTGGTGCGGGAGCAGACGCGCTACCGCAAGCAACTGGATGGTTACGCCAAGCTGATACGCGGCCTGGAACAGCGGCGTGTTAAAGTGGGATTGTACTTCCCGCTGTTGCGGCGCTTCGTGGAATGGGAACCCGCCGATGGCTGAGAGCCTCGCGCATTGTCTGGTGGTGGCGATTTCCTCGCGGGCGCTGTTTAGTCTCGAGGAAAGCCACCGTGTGTTCACCGGGCAGGGGCTCGAAGCCTATTCGCGCTATCAGATCGAGCACGAAGACGACTTGCTGGAACCGGGAGTGGCGTTTCCATTGGTGAACAAACTTCTGCGGCTCAACAGCTCCGATCGGGGAAAGCGGGTGGAGGTGATCCTGTTGTCGCACAACAGCGCCGATACGGGTCTGCGTATCTTCAATTCCATCCAGCATTACCAGCTCGATATCACGCGCGCCGCCTTCACCAACGGCGCGGCGCCGTGGCGCTACGTGGAACCCTTCAGCGCCGACTTGTTCCTGTCGGCGGAACCCAAGGACGTGGTGGCGGCGCTGGATGCGGGCCGGGCGGCAGCCGCCATCGTGCCGTCACGCGCCGAAACCGCCGCGTCCGGGCAATTGCGCATCGCTTTCGATGGGGATGCCGTGCTGTTTTCCGACGAGGCCGAACGCGTGTATCAGGAACAGGGATTGGCGGCCTTTGCGAAGAGCGAGAAAGCCCAGGCGCGGGCGCCGCTGAGCGGCGGGCCGTTCAAGAATTTCCTGGCGGCGCTGCAGCGCATCCAGGCGGACTATCCCCTGGACCCATCGCCCATCCGCACCGCGCTGGTGACGGCGCGTTCCGCGCCCGCCCACGAGCGCGTGATCCGCACCCTGCGGGCCTGGAACATCCGCATTGACGAGGCCCTGTTTCTCGGCGGCCTGCCCAAGGGCGCGTTCCTGAAAACCTTCGGCGCGGACATCTTTTTCGATGACCAGAAAGGCCATGTGGAAGCCGCCGCCGGTTACGTGACCACCGGCCATGTGCCCCACGGCGTCACCAATCCTCAAGGCAAGTAACAGCGGCTCGCTCCATGAACGAACGTGACAGCTGGCATGAAGAGAAACAATCCGAGTTTCTGTACCGGGTGATCTCGGAATGCGAACCCACGCCGGAGTTGCGCACCCTGTTCATGAAACTGGCTGCCGCCGCCGAGAGCCAGTCGCATCACTGGAAGAAATTGGCGGAAGACAAGGGCGAGAAGCTGCCGGCGCAGTTTCGCCCGGCGTTGCGCGCGCGTCTGGTGGCGCGGCTGGTGAAGTGGCTGGGGCCCCAACGGTTACTGCCGATGCTGGCGGCCATGAAGGTGCGCGGGCTGTCGGTGTATACACGCACCCTGACCGCAGGCCACGACGCACCGGTGGCCGGCCGTCCCGAATCCCGTCACCGACGGCTCGCGGGCGG
Source organism: Gammaproteobacteria bacterium (assembly GCA_027315405.1). GTDB lineage: Bacteria > Pseudomonadota > Gammaproteobacteria > Natronospirales > REEB76 > REEB76. Next base: position 28,277 of record DAHUYB010000071.1, read on the forward strand.
CGGCAGTTTCCGTGCCTCGGTGTTCGGCGTGAACGACGGACTGGTATCGAATGCCAGCTTGATGTTGGGCGTGGCGGGCGCCGCGTTTGACAGTCACGTGATCCTGCTGACCGGTATTGCCGGGTTGCTGGCGGGCGCGGCCTCCATGGCGGCCGGCGAATACGTGTCCATGCGCTCGCAGCGGGAAATGTTTGAATACCAAATCGGTTTGGAGCGCGACGAACTGGCCGCCTATCCGGAGGAGGAGGCCGAGGAGCTCGCGCTTATATATGAGGCGCGCGGCGTGGCGCCCGGCGAAGCGCGCCAGCTGGCGGACACGCTCACCCGCGATCCGGCACGCGCCCTGGACACGCTGGCGCGGGAGGAACTGGGCCTGAATCCGCGGGACCTGGGTTCCGCCTGGGGCGCGGCCATTGCCTCATTCGTCGCATTTGCACTGGGCGCGCTGATTCCCCTGATCCCGTTCTTCTGGCCACGCCCGCAGCACGGGCTGTACTGGTCCATCGGCCTCACCACCGTGGCGCTGTTCGCCACCGGCGCCACCGTCAGCCTGTTCACCGGCCGCGGATTCTTGTGGAGCGCTCTGCGCATGGTGATGATCGGCGTCGTTGCCGCCGGCGTTACATATTTTGTGGGCCACCTGCTTGGTGTGGCCTTGAGTTCGGCGTGAATGCGCGCCTCACTCGAAAATACGCTATATCGCTGTAAAAAATAATTAATGCTTCCTGTGCGGTCAGTTGCTTAAATTCGGACTCATCTTCCGGATGCTCATCTTCGGGTGCCCGCCATTCGTGCCTTGGCGGGTATTGGCATGGCTTATGCTTTCACCAAAGTGGTAACCGCGCCTGACTAGCACTGTCTTTACTTCCCCTGTAAACAGAGTAGCGTTTTCCAAGCAAAAACAAGGGCCGGCACAGCAAAGCTTGGAAACTGTGCTGTAGGCAGAGCTGAATACTTGGGGGCTCTATGGGGTCAGGGGACGATCATGTTCGGGCGGCACGCTTTGCGTGCGCTAAAGGTGGTTTGTGCCCCATTGTTGTGATACGTCCTGAGTTCCGTACGCGATCACGGAAAATCCTCGCTTGCATACTCCTGTTGATAGGGCTTTGGCCTGGTGTCTGTTACGCATCTAACTATATGTATGACGCCAACGGGAGGTTAGTCGCAGTAACGGCACCCGACGGTAGCAGTGTCGTGTATAAGTATGATGCGGCAGGAAATATTCTCAGTATCCAGCCGATTGCTGTTGGCCAGCTTGCGTTGTTCGACTTTGCACCTGCCCAAGGTGCGGTCGGTGCCCAAGTGACGCTACAAGGTAGCGGCTTTAGCACTACAATCAGCAATAACACGGTCGAGTTCAACGGAACGGTTGCGAGCGTCACATCGGCGACCGCTAACCAGCTCGTTGTCAAGGTTCCGGCTAGCGCAACTACCGGGTTGATTTCGGTGACAGTTGGAACCACGACTGTTAACAGCGCGAATGACTTTGTTGTCCTTCTAGCACCAGAAATTACAAGTTTCAACCCTGCTTTTGGAAGTAGTGGTACCGCGGTCACGATATCCGGCAGAGGGCTTGACCCAGTCCCGGAAGGCACGAGTCTCACGCTCGCCAATGTTGATGTACCAATCACATCCTTCAGTAATAGCCAATTATTGTTTTCCGTTCCCGCAGATGTCGGCTCTGCTCCTATTCATGTCACGACGCCCTATGGGCAGGCGAGCAGTAGCACCGATTTCATCGTCATACCGGATGTGATCGGTGCGGTCAACGTAGTATCTGCAGGGTATGTCGTGGCGAATAGTTCTGCGAGAACTCTCAATATCAACTCCCAGAACAAAAGCGGCGTTTTTGCGTTTACTGGCACCGTAGGTCACTGGCTGAGTCTGCAATTGACCTCCTTGACTACCACACCGAGCGGCGGGGTGGTGAGCTATCAGGTCTATTCCACCAACAACACCCAAGCCACGCAGATCGCCTACGGCACGGTGTCCACGGCCTCGAACATGTCAGTTCATCTGCCGGAAATACCCGTAACGGGAATTTACCTGATTGTTTTCGATTCCGGAAATGACACGGTTCAATTAACCGGGTCGCTAAAGATCGACACCTCGGTTGCCACCACCGGTACCCCGGTCTTGTTATCTACAACGACAGCTGCACAGAGCATACGTTTTACGTTCTCCGGATCATCTGGCCTGAATCTTGGCAGTATCACCAATTTGGCGCTGAATCCGACATCGGTAGTTGATGCGCTGATCACCATCAACAATCCAGATGGAACTCTTGATTCCTCAGAGGTCTGTTACGTTTCCTACGGCGGCTGTGAGCTGAATATCAATAATCTTCCGACGACTGGTACTTATAGCGTGATTGTCAGTCCGGATGGTGCGGCAAAGTTGAGTTTCGATGCCGCACTTTTCCCAGTTCACGTCGGCACCTTAGCCATTTACTGGTTTGCCCCGCAGCAAGGTACGATTGGCAGCCAGGTTATGATCGCTGGGTATGGCTTTAGCACCACCACGAGCAATAACGGGGTTGAATTCAACGGTGTGCCAGCGGTTGTCATATCGGCAACTTCCAGCCAGCTGGTTGTTACCGTGCCGGCTGGCGCAACCACGGGGCCGATATCAGTTACCGTCAGTGGCACGACAGTCACGAGCACCAATAAATTTGGTGTTGTGTCTGTTCCACCCCCGCCGATAATTACCGGCTTCACGCCCGGAATCGGCAGTGCGGGAACATCGGTGACGGTAACAGGCACTACTTTGGACCCAGTGTCGGGCAGTACCACGCTTTCACTGGCGGGAACGACTGTGCCCCTGACATCGATCAGCAACACTCAGGCGATATTTACCGTTCCGGCTAACGTGTATTCGGGTCCGATTCAGATTACGACGCCGTATGGCCAGGCCAGTAGCAACATAGATTTTGTCGTCGGTACTGGTACCGGGACCGGTGCGGATAACACATCATCTATCGCCGAGCTCTCGGTGGGCAGTGCGGCCACCAGCCTGAACATTACCGCGTACACGTACGGTATTTTTGCCCTTAACGCCACGGCTGGTCAGTGGCTAAGCGTGCAACTAGATTCCTTGGTAACGACGCCAATTGGCGCCACCGTGCCTTATGAAGTCTATACGCCGGATGGCACTTTATTTGCCGTTGGTTCCGTGTCCACACTCTCGACGGGCACGAGCGGCCTTTCAGTTGATCTGTCGGAGAAAAATGCAATCGATATGTCGATACATCTTCCAGAAATTCCAACAAGCGGCACTTATCTTGTGATATTTTGGCCCAATGATCCGGCAGCGGTACAGTTATCAGCAGTGCTTGAAGCCAACCCAACGATCGAATCTAACGACGCTGAGCTGGTTCTAACGACAAATACTCCTGCGCAAACCAAGCGCTTTATTTTCTCAGGTACTACGGGTGAGAGCCTGGATCTGAGCATCACCAATCTACTGTTCAATCCAAGCTTCGTTGCCTACGGTTCTTATCAGTTGTACCAACCGGATGGCAGTTACGGAAATGGCGGATTCTGCAATAGCAGTAGTGCCGGAGGATGTAACCTCCAGTACCTTAACATGCCGTACTTGCCGCAAACAGGTACCTACAGCGTGATTGTGGCTCCGGGCGTTTCGCAGACTGAATTGACCGGATCAGCGACATTCAATGCCACAGCGACGCTTGTACCAAATGTGACGGCTACATTGAGCGCGAACACGCCATTCAACCTGAACTTGGCGCAGCCAGGCCAGGAGGGAGTCCTGACATTCACTGCTACCGCTAATGAAAGTTTGCAGTTGGCTTTAAGTGGAGTGTCGACGACACCGGCCGACACAAACATACAGATAGATGTCTACGCGCCTGGCGGTTTTCCAAACTCGCCGCCGATCGACAGTTACAATATAAATTCCGATGGCACACAGAGTCTTGCGGGTTTGGCAGCTGGAAACTACACCATTTTAGTCGCGCCGGACAACGGTGCTACCGCTGCTATGACGGTGACGCTGACACCGGGTGGTACCGGAGTACTGCAAACAAACGGGACATCGCAGAATTTCAGCACTACGACACCCGGCCAGACAGTGACCATGACCTTTAACGGCACTACCGGTCAAAATCTCGGTCTTGGCATTACCAATATCGTGCTTACTGGCGCCACGGGTCGCGTAGACATCGCCATATTCAATCCAGATGGCACTACTAACTACAATTTTGGCTGTATCGGTGATTCCATCAACGGCCTCAGTTGCAATCTGCTGAACCTACCGCAAACGGGCATCTATACAATTATCGTCGCTCCGCCATCTCAAGCGACAATAAGTTATACGGCCACACTTTCTCAGGACGTATCGGGGACATTGGCTGTAGGGACACCGACGAACATCAATTTGGCATATCCCGGGCAAATCGGTTTGCCCAGCTTCACCGCTGCCGCTGGCCAGTATCTTGCCGTTCAAATAACGGGGTTCAGCACCAACCCATCCGGCGGTAGTATGAGCGTTGAGATTAGTAACCAAAGTGGTACGGTCATCGCGCAGTATGACATAAGTTCCAGCTACACCTTCAACCTTACAAATCTAGCCACCGGAACGTATTTTATATTGCTAGAGCCAGACAATGCGCAAACTGCGCAGATGACAGTGAATCTGTTCACGATACCCACTCAGTCGATGGGTTCATTGGATCAATCGGTGAATTATTCAACCACAACTCCAGGCGTCGGACTAGCTCTGACATTTTCCGGCACTGCGGGGGAGGCCTTGGGGCTCGGAATTACCAACGTCACTACCAATCCAGCATCTACTGATGTCTATCCAACGGTATACGGACCGAATGGGAGTACCGTTGCTAGTGGGGGCTGTACGTCAAGTATGGCCATTTGCGCCATTACGATGAAGAGTCTACCTCAAACAGGCAATTACACAGTGCTGTTCGTGCCCTACGGCCAAGCGACTATGAATTTTACGGCCACCCTTTCACAGGATGTGGCCGGTACGCTAACCCTGAATACACCTGTAACGGAGAATCTTCTCTACCCCGGGCAAAATGGTTTGTTTACATTTGTGGCCACGGCGGGTGAGAACCTGGTCCTTGAAGTTCAGGGTATAGCCACAAACCCAGCGAACAAGGACCTTTGGATGTATATATATAGCCCGAGTGGCAATCTAATAGCGACAAACTATGCGAATTATACTGTCAATTTTAACCTCACAAACCTCTCAGCTGGCACTTATTCCGTGCTCGTGTTCCCGTATTTTAACGACGTCGGAACTGCGTCATTTCAGCTGGATTTGGTGCCGTAGTGATAACGCACCGGACAATTCTGCGCATGGTGACTTTGGGAACCACTCTAAGTCTTGCGTTATTTTCATTGAATCTGTTCGGTCAAGAGTATCCAAACAAAGTGGTGCTAGGTCGAGCGCTGTTTCAGGACCGGAATCTGAGCCTAGATCGCACGGTAAGTTGTGCGTCGTGCCATCAAGTTGATCACGCGTTCGCAGATTCGCGCTCGGTATCAACCGGTGTCGACGGTCGCCGGGGTACCCGCCATGCGCCAAGCTTGCTGAAAATTGGCGAATACCGGTCCTTTTTTTGGGATGGTCGTGCGACCACGCTTGAACAACAAGCGCGCCTTACCATGTTCTCGACCGTAGAATGTGGGTTTTCAAGTGGCGCACAAGTTGTCGAGCGTGTTGAGCAGAATTCAAGTTATGTCCATGCCCTTTTGACCTTGGATAAGTCAACCTCTCGTCGCATCACAATTTCTGATGTCACGGACGCTATCGTCGCTTACGAACGATCATTGGATGCGCCGCGCAATGCCTTGGATCGTTATCTCGCTGGAGATAAAGCTGCATTATCGCTCTCCGCGCGCCGCGGCCTTGAGGTGTTCAGCGGCAAAGCCGACTGTGCTGCGTGCCATGTAATTAGCGGGCGAAATGCCCCACTCACCGATAACCAATTCCACAGTTCGAGTGTGGGTTTGGCTGCCATTGCGCGGAACCTCGCTGCCCTCGCTGCTGAAGTGGCACACATGAACCGGACAGAGCGCTTCCAGAAGATAGGATCGGACGATCAGATCGCGGCCCTAGGACGCTATGTGGTCACACTCAACCCGCAGGACATCGGCAAGTTCAGAACGCCGTCGCTCAGAAATGTGGCGCTTACCGGACCCTACATGCATGACGGCAGTGTGGCGACCCTCACCCAGGCGGTTGATCTGGAACTGTATTACCGCGGTATTACCCTCGGTCATCCGATTCTGCTATCTCCGACCGACAAGCGGGATTTGCTGGTGTTTCTGCATAGCCTTTCCTCGTTGCCGAAACAGAGACAGGCGCTTGTGTTCATTAAATTTACCGACAGCCGGCACGCAGGAAGCAGACCAGACCTCATTGAGCACATTCAGGCACAGCCGGGGAGAGGGCCATGAGGCAATTCATGAATGGAATAGTCATGATTGGGCTTGCGGTCGCGGTCGCATTCACTCAGGCGGCAAACCTGTCGAACAGTCAAGCCAGTCAGTATTCACTTCAATTGCTCACGACTGCAATTGGCCAGACGGCGACGCTTTTGCCGGACGGTACCTGGCTGTTGTTGGGCGGTGAGGTCAACGGTCAAAAATCCGGCACCGCCATCATTGACGATCCCACCACCGGCAAGCAAACGCGTTTATCCACGTCCTTGATCGTGCCGCGTGCTTGGCACACTGCGACATTGTTGCCGGACGGGCAGGTGTTTATCTTTGGCGGTGTGGGAGCTGATGATCAGTTGGTAAATCAAGCTGAGCTTTACAATCCCGTGACCCGTAGTTTTTCGCTCGCGCCAGCGACTGGTTTAACATTGCGCTCCCATCACACCACCAATGTGCTTACGGATGGGCTCGTCTTATTCGCCGGTGGGGCTGAATTTGCGCCGGCACAATTGTGGGATCCGCGCACGAACCAGGTCACAGTGGTTGTAAACGATATGGTCGTGCCGCGCGCCGATGGTTGGTCCACTTTGCTCTCTACGAGCCCGGTTCTGATTTGGGGCGGCACCGATAGCAGTGGTGCACCCATCTCAAGCGCTGAGCTGTATGTGCCATCGCTCGATCAATTTGTCCCCGCCGAAATCAGCTCGGCGCTTTTGCCGCCGGTGCCGGATCTAACGGCGGCCCTCACTGTAGCCGAATCTATCCCCAGTGACGGCGCCACCGATGTCCCAGTCTCGGCACAGATTGCTGTGCGGTTCAGCGAACGTCTGAAGGTCACCACCCTCAACAACTCGACCGTCACGCTCATCGGACCGGCGGGTCAGGTGGCAGCCACGGTCGTCCCGGCGGAAGCCGGGATGCTGTTGTTCGTAACCCCCGAGCAACAGTTACTTCCGGCATCCTATTACACACTCTTCATCAGTGGCGCGACCGATTCTGAGGGCACCGTACTGCCGTTCGTGGCGCTCGGCTTCGAGACCGCGGCGCTCAGCGCCGGGGCGTCCACCACCGCTGCAGCGGGCCTGAACACACCAGGCACTATCTCGGTGGTTCGTGCCCCATTGCCCCCCTCGGTAGGAGTGTGGCAACCCTCGATCAGCGACTATGGCGGCAACTGGTTCATGGGCCCGGCCACTAAAACGCCCCAGGCTAATGTGCCCATGCTCCAGGCCGCGCCCGGAGTGACGGCGCTTGCGGGCCAGGTGCTGCTGCAGAACGGCGCGCCGCTTCCGGGCGTGGCCGTGTCAATCGGCAACCTGCAGACCGTCACGGATGCTGCGGGCCGGTTCTTGGTGGCCAATATCCCGGCGGGGCACGTGGAGTTTATCGTCAATGGTCGCACCGCCAACACCGCCGGAATCCAGTTTGGCCAGTTTGTCATCGGAGCGGATGTTGCACCGGGGATCACCACCACCCTCGGTTATACGGTGTGGATGCCGGTGATTGACACTGCCCATGCCGTTAACATTCCATCGCCCACCACCCAGGAGGTGGATGTTACCTCACCCCTGCTTCCAGGGGTGGTGCTCAAGATTCCGGCTGGCGTGGTGATCCGCGAGCCGAATGGCAAAATCGTCACCCAAGTGAGTCTCACGCCTGTGCCGCTCGATCGATCACCATTTCCGCTGCCAAACTTCGCGATGTATTTTGTAATTCAACCGGGCGGCGCCATCATCGATTCGGTGAATACTGGGGTGCGGCCAAGTGCTCAGATTGTTTATCCGAACAGCCTCAACAGTCGACCCGGGACCTCCAGCACATTTATGTACTATGATCCATCGGGTCCCGGATGGATACCATATGGACACGGGCACGTTTCCAAGGCTGGGGACCGGATCGTACCGGACAGCGATGTGCGGCTCTACAGTTTCAGCGGGTTCGGTGATACCGAATCTGAAAATCCTCCTGCGCCTGTTAATCCACCGGTAAATGATTGTAGCAGTGGTGGCGACCCAGTCGATTGCACAACTGGTTTATTCACATATAGTCATGTGGATCTGCAATTACCTGACACCATACCGATCACCATTGAGCGAAACTATGTTAGCAGCGATATTTATCCTCGGCAGTTTGGTGCGGGGTTTTCTGACCCTTATGGGATGTATCTGTACACACCAAATGGACCGACGGATACAACGTTTACCACGCTGTATTTAGCACTCCCCAATGGTTCGCTGGTGCAATACACGCGTACCAGCGGTTCTTCGGCAACCGGATTAGTTGGTCTGCAGATGGCTGCGAGCAATACTCCAAGCCGATACTATGGATCTACCATTAGTTATGATGGCAATTATAACTATCTCGTGCTCGCACTAAAGGATGGCACGCAGTACAAATTCAATGCGGGAGACGGACGTTGGTTGCGACAGATCGTCAGTCGCAATGGCCAGACGTTGCAGATTGTTCCGGCTCTCCCCGACAGCACTGGGGACAACTATCCAGCGATTAAGATCATTTCGCCAAATGGCCGCTGGGTTCAGATCCAGTATGTCTCCAGCAATCCGATTCAGTATCCCCAAGGTACCTCCATGATTGCCAGCATCACCGATGACAGCGGCCGCTCGCTGAACTATGCCTACGACTCCTCGAACCGACTCATCAAGGTCACCTACCCGGATGGCGGAGTGGAGCAGTACACCTACAATGGCACCACCGACGAGATCGCCTCGATCATTCCGCCCAACGGGCAAACCCAAGTCACCAACACCTATGACGGCAACGGCCGGGTGATTCAGCAGACGCTGGCCGACGGCGGCACCTACCAGTTCGCCTACGTGACCAACGGCAATGGCCAGGTGACCCAGACCACGGTTACGGATCCAAACGGCAATGTCAGGATCTTGAACTTCAACAGTGCGGGTTACGTGACCTCCGAGACGCGGGCTTCCGGAACCTCGCTGGCCCAGACGACCACCTACACCCGTGATCCAACTTCCAATCTTGTGACCTCATCTGTTGATGCGCTTGGCCGCACCACCAACTTCGGCTACAACAGCATGGGCGACTTGACCAGCCTGACGTATCTCGCCGGCACCTCCAATGCCGTGACCTACAGCTTCGCGTTCAATGCCTCATTCAACGAGCTCACCGGCATCACTGACCCGTTGGGACACACAACTACCTACGGCTATGACAGTCTGGGCGATCTCACCAGCATCAAGAACGGCTTGAACACCACGATTGCCACGATCACCTACAACACTGCCACCGGACTGCCCATCAAGATCACCGACGCCCTCGGCCATGCGCTCACACTGGGTTATACGGGTAGTGATCTCACCTCGGTTACCGATGCTTTGGGCCGCACCAGCACGCGCTATGTGGATTCCATCGGCCGGGTCATCAGCCTGCTGGACCCGCTGGGCAACCGCACGCTGTATGGTTACGATCCCATGAACCGGGTGACCTCCATTACGGATTCGTTTGGCGCGCTGACCACGCTCGCCTACGACCCGGACGGCAACCTGACTTCGGTGACCGACGCCCGCGGCGGCAAGACCCAGTTCGGCTATGACAACATGGATCGGGAGACCTCGCGCACCGACGCGCTCGGCCAGACCGAGACCTTCGGCTACGATCTCGATAATAACCTCACCGGTCACACGGATCGCAAGGGCCAGAGCCAGGTGTTGAGTTACGATACGCTGAATCGTCTCATCCAGGTGACCTACAAGACGGCGGGCGGTTCGACGGAAAGCACGGTGGCTTACAACTACGACGCCGGCAACCGGGTAACCAGTGTGAATGATTCAGTGGGCGGTATATTGACGGAAAACTACGACGGCCTGGACCGCCTTACCAGCGAGACCTCTCCCCAGGGCAGCGTAAGCTACCAGTACGATGCCGCGAGCCGCCGCACGCAGATGACGGTGGCGGGGCAGAGCGCCGTCATTTACGGCTACGATAATGCCAACCGGCTGTTGTCCATCAGCCAGAGCAGCCAGAGCGTGGCGATTACCTACGACAATGCCAGCCGGCGCAGCACGCTGACCCTGCCGAATGGGATTAAACTGAGTTATGGGTATGACAATGCCAACGAGATTACGGGGCTTACCTATAAGCTCGGCACCAACACCGTGGGCAACCTTACCTATGGCTACAATGCGGATGGCGAAATCGCCAGCCGCGGCGGGAGCCTGGACGTGACCAACCTGCCGGCAGCACTAGCGAGCGCCAGCTATAACGCCAATAATCGGCTCACCAACTGGGGCAGCACCACGCTCTCCTATGACGCCGACGGCAATCTCACCGGCGACGGGACCAACAGTTATACCTGGAACACCCGCAACCAGTTGACCGGCATCAGTGGCGGCACCACGGCGAGCTTTGTGTATGACGCGCTGGGCAGGCGTGAGAGCAAGACCATCGGCAGCACCAGCACCAACTTCCTCTACGATGGCCTGAATATCGAGCAGGAGCTGAACGGCACCACGCCGACGGTGAACTACCTGACCGGAGCCGGAATAGACGAAACCCTGAGCCGCACCGACAGCGGCGGAACCGAAAATTATCTCACCGACAATCTCGGCTCGACATTGGCGCTGACGAATTCTGCGGGAGCCATCAGCACCAGTTACAGCTATGAGCCGTATGGCAACACCACCGCGAGTGGTACGAGCAGTACGAATGCAATTCAGTACACCGGCCGGGAGAATGACGGGGATGGTTTGTATTACTATCGGGCGAGGTATTACAGTCCAACTTACAGCAGGTTTATCAGCAGTGACCCCATCGGCCTCGCTGGTGGGATTAACACCTATGCGTATGTGGTTAATGATCCAATCAACCTTACAGATCAAACAGGACTGACAACTCTTCAAATTGGCCTCGCCTTAAATTTTCAAATTGGTCCACTCAATTTTAATGGCACTGTAGGGATCGTTGTTGATTCACATGGTAATGTCGGTACATACAGGGTAGAAGGAGCAGGCGCTGGTGCCGGAGCAGATGCATTTGGCGGACTCAATTTTGCTATCTCTTCTGGGAACTGTATCCAAGATATTGGCGGTCTTTTCGGGAATACAAGCAGCAAAATTGGGGATGTGGTAGCCGGAGGAGTTGATGCGTTTACAGGGCAGGGCTCTCATGGACAACTAGTTGTTGGAGGAGGATTTTCAATAGGTATAGGTGCAGGAGCGGATTACTCCGTAGGAGGTTCTGAAACTCAGGTCACACCGCTATGGTAGGGTTAAATACTAAGCGCAAACAAGTCGTTGTCGGAGTACTTTACTTGGCTACTCTTTTTTTGATGATGGCCGTTCGACAGTACTACACTTGGTATATGCCTGAATCCCCTGAGATTACGTCGGGAAAGACAATTGCCGTCCTCGTCAACTATGGGAAGATTGTTTATGTGACACCGTTAGAGCAAATATATCTATATGCTAGTTACGTTATCATTGGGGTGCAATTTATTGTTGTCGTTATCGTCTATATAATTACGCACAGGGGACGCAGCGCCTCATAGCGTCAGATGGGAAATCCATTTTGGAGGATGACGAACTGGTTCAGCGCTTTTACCGCGCTGCCGGATCCGGGAAACCTCAGCGAAACCTCAGCGAAACCTCAGGGTCAGACTCGATTGATTGATGAGATATTGTTAGTGTAGACCGCGATATTAGCCAGGGAGTGGTTGTAATGGCGCGATTACCACGATTTGTATTGCTCGGACACCCGCAGCATGTCATCCAGCGGGGAAACAACCGGCAGGAGTGTTTTTGTGATACTTCGGACTACCGGTTCTACCTGGACAAACTGCACGCGGCGTCGGTAAAACATGCTTGCGAAATCCATGCCTATGTTTTGATGACGAACCATGTTCATCTTCTGGTGACGCCGCGGCGTGAAGATGCGATCGGCAAGATGATGCAAACCTTGGGGCGATATTACGTCCAGTATTACAACTACTGTTATAAGCGCACTGGCACGTTGTGGGAGGGTCGGTATAAAGCCACACTGATTGACAGCGAAACCTACCTCTTGACCTGCATGCGTTATATCGAACTCAATCCGGTACGGGCGAATCACATGGCAGAGCATCCCGCTCAGTACCCGTGGTCTAGTTATCGGCATAATGCTCTGGGGCGGGAAGATCGGTTGGTGACGCCGCATCTGGAATACCAGCGCCTGGGGAAAACCTGGGAAGAGCAGCAAATCGCGTATCGGCAGTTGTTCCGAGCTAAAATGGCAGAAAGGACGCTGAATGAAATCCGGCAGGCCACCAACAAAGCTTGGGTACTGGGCAATGATCACTTCAAGCGTAGAATTGAAGCGCAGCTTAGACGCCGGGTTGAGCCCAAGGCCAGAGGCGGCGATCGCAAGTCTGCAGAACGTGGGATCAATCGAGTCTGACCCCATTGATTCATTGATTTTTCTGCTTGACCAGTGAATCCAGCCCCCGGAGGACAGTGAGCTACGGCTACGACAACGCCGACCGGCTGCTGTCCATCAGTCAGGGGAGCGCTGCTATTGCAGTTTAGCTTATTAAATATACAAAGTTTGACAAAAACTTATTGTATAGATACATTGTTTGACAATTCCAGGGGGTGCCGACTGCTATGGCTACAAAACCTGACAAAACCTATCCCGAAATCTGGGTCGTACCGGCGGCGGATCAAGCCCAGGCCCAGGAGGCTAGCCGCGCGGTCAAACAAGGCAGGGCGCGAAGGATAGTCCCCGGGCTTTATACCGGCAACCTGGATGATTCCCTGGATCAGGTCGTCCGCCGCAACCTCCACCAAATCATAGGCGCTCTATACCCGGGCAGTGTGCTCAGCCACCGCACCGCTTTCCAAGGCGGGCAACCCGGCGACGGCCACATCTACGCCACCTACAAGTACAAACGCAACATCACGCTGACGCCGGGTGTCGTGATCCATTTCAGCGAAGGCCCGGGGCCACAGCCTGACGATATCCAACTGCCCCACCATGCCTGCATGTCATCCGAGCCGCGCATGTTCCTGGAGAACATGCAGGTCAGCCGCCCACGCCAAGGCCTGCCGCCCAAGACCGTTTCCCGGCCGGAAATCGAGGAGCGGTTGATCAGGGCGTCTGACGCACGCGGTACGGCTTGGCTCAACGAACTACGCGACGCTGCCAGCGCAATTGCCAACCGATTTGGCTGGCAGGCCGAATACGACCGTCTCTACAAGCTGATGGGGCGTTTGCTCGGTACTCAAAAGGCGAAACTGACATCACCAATTGCGCGCGCGCGTACCGACAAGGCCCCATACGATCTACAGCGCGTGGAGTCTTTCGATCGGCTGGCAGTCCATCTGCGTGTGAATGCCTTCCCGAGACATCCTGAAGTGACGTCTGCACGGCAGCCCATCATCAATGAGGCATTCTTCGAGGCTTACTTCTCAAACTTCATCGAGGGAACGAAATTTAAGGTGATTGAGGCGAAGGCGTTCGTCCTGGATGGTGTACCGCCTAAGTCTCGACCCGCAGATGCACATGACATTATCGGGACATACCAACTCATCATCGATAAGAAACATCGTACCTACCAAGCGAAGAGCGGCGATGAGTTTTTGGAGCTGCTCAAAGAGCGCAACGAAGTGCTGATGAGGCTGCGCCCGGATAAGCGTCCAGGGCTCTTCAAAGAGGAGGCCAATGTCGTCGGAAACGTCCAGTTCGTGGATCCTGGATTAGTGCGCGGGACGCTACTGCAAGGATTCATAAGGCTAGAATCCATCGCCGATCCATTTGGCCGCGCTGCCTACATGATGTTCATGATCTCAGAAGTACATCCCTTTGACGATGGCAACGGCCGGGTTGCGCGGCTGTTCATGAACGCTGAGCTGTCTGCGGCGAAACTGGCTAGGATCATCATCCCCATCGTGTACAGGGATGACTACATGATGGGAATGCGGACGATTACGCGGAATAAAGACGATGCTGCCTACATCAGGATGCTGATCCGGGCACAGGATTTCAGCCGCCGGATAGACTTTAGTACCTACGAGGGTGCTAACCGCCAACTGGAAGTCGCCAATGCATTCCAGGAGCCTAATGAGGCAAAGTTAATAATGCCTCCAGAGCCTGTTATTCCTGTCGTACCCGGTCTGGCAAATGGGCTGTAGTCGATGAGCTGTTTAGGGCCTATATCGTTACAGTCAAGGGTGGCTCGAGTAAAACCGTGATCGGGGACGATCCATGGCCCGATAACCGCGGATAGGTCTGGTAGCGCGCTTACCGGATTTTGACGTGATGTTCCCTCGCTGACTGGCTCAAGGCGGATTCGTCTGTTGGCGCCGGGCCTGGTACTGCTGCCAGCCGGGAATTTCGGCGCGCAGGAACTGCACGACGTGCGCATGCACGCGCCGGCGGAACGCCGCATTGAGATTCACTTCGGTCGGTGCGGCCACGGCGACATTGGTGATGCGGCGGGTCACGGCCAGGGGCACGGGCTGCGGCGGCAGCACATAATCATCGGTGCGGTTAGCGGTGCCCTGGTTGTTGGTCTGCACGAAGAACGGCACGAACGCCTGGCCGATGACGGCCAGGGACTGGTAATCGCCCAGGAACAAACCTTCCGCATTGGGCGCGAGGTCCAGGTCGAAGGGGCCGGAGATGTGCTGTTCGCTCCAGTGCACGCCGTCCGTGGACGAGGTGAACCAATAATCGGTAATCAGCTGACTTGGATTGCTGGTGTTGTTGCGGAAATCGAAGTAGCTCACGCCGAGGGTGCCATCCGCCAGCACCGCGACGCTGGGGGTGAAAGCTTCCACCGATGGAACCGAGTTGATCTCCACCGGGGCGCTCCAGGTCTGGCCGTCGTCCAAGGATTCGGTCAGGGCAATGCCGTCGTGCTGGCCGTTGGAAAAACGCGCATCCTGCCACACCACCACCAGTTCGCCGCCGGGTCCGGCGGCCGCCTGCGGCAGGAACCCGCCGTCGCGCACCGGCGCGCCGGTATTGGGATCACGGGTGCCGACGGATAAATCCTGCGCCACGACTATCGGCGCCGACCAAGTGGCGCCCTGGTCGGTGGAGCGCATCACCTTGATGACCCCCGTGGTATTGCTGGAGCTGCCGTCAATTTCCTCGAACACGTCCACGATGCTGCCGTCGGAAAGCCCCACGATTTCATTGCCGATGGTCTGGTTGTTGAATCCCGGATCGTAAATGGGCGCGGCCGGCTGCCAGCTCTGGCCGCCGTTGGTACTGCGCGCGAAATACGCGGGCCCATGGCCGCTGCTGTCGAGCCGGTCCCAGACGGCATACACATCGTTCGGATTGTTGGGGTCGGCGGCGATGGTTTCCTTGTCGTTGAAGGCGTTGGCGCCGTCCAGGATGAGCGTCGCCGGGTTGCTCCAGGTGGCGCCGGCGTTGGCGGAACTGCTCACCAGCACGCTGCTCAGGGAGCCCGGCGCCATGATATTGCCGGAGAAGGAAATGGAGATCACATAGGCCACGCCGTTAGGGGAGAACGTCACCCACGGATCGGAGGCGCGGGCATAATCGCCGCCGTTGGTGTTTGTACCGCCGCCGCACACCGACAGATTGATGGGCTGCTCGCTCCAGGTCTTGCCGTCATCCAGGCTGCGCCCGATCACCAGTCCGTGGGCGCCACCATCGGACCAGCGGTCCTGCTGCCAGATGCCGATGAGGTTGGAAGGGTTGATGGGATTCACCGCGACGTAAGGCTCTACTTCCGCGTTTTCATAGTTCACGCTGCCGGTCATGCCACCGCCGCAATTGGCGGCGTAGGGCGAAGTGCCGGACACCCGCACCAGCGGCGCACCTGGCGGAGGCAGTGTCGCCGGGGGTGGCATGCCTGAGGACGAGGAGGATGAACCCGAACCACCCCCACAACCGGTGACCAGGGACAGCAACGCCGCCAGCATCAACGAACTGGCCCGCCTTGCCAGCGTTTGCATGCACATTGAACAGCCTCCGCTCGATCGTCAGATTGGTGCTGGATCCCGGTTGCTTAGCATATAACAATTGTCCGGCCGAACCCGAAGCAGGCGGCGCCGGCTGGATTCCAGTCAGTTTGCCGGGTTCGGCAGCGATAGGTTGCGGTAGAGCTTCCAATGGCCATCGGTTTGCTGGCGCCAGATGGCGAGATACCTGCCGGCGGCGACTTGGCCATTCCCGCGAACTGATCCCGCGGTGCCCCATTCATAGATGAAGTTTTGGTCGCGTACGGAGCCCAGGGAATGCACCGTGGCCACCTGTGCCGCCCCGTATTTCAAGAACTCCGCGTGCAGTTGTTTGCGGATCGCCGCGCGTCCACGCACACATTTGCCGTCCGGCCCACAGTCCACGGCATCCGCAGTGAAAATGCCCGCGATCATGTCAGCGTTGCCCTGTTTCATGCCGGCGACCCAGGCCTCGTTGCCGGCGGTAATATCGGCGACAGCCGCCATGCCCGGGTCATGGTTGCCCGCGGGGCCGGCAATCGCCAAACCGCTGACCAGTAACAGGATGGCAATACACGTTGATTTCAGTTTGCGGTCATTCATGGAAAGCCTCGCGTAGGGATCACAAAGGCACCCGCGTTGCCACGGGCGACCAGAGGTTTATAGCACCCCGGATAACGCTTTCCAGCAATACAAAAATTATTCAGATTTAATTCAGTTTCAGGGGATCATCGTGGTGAAACACCCTGTGAAATTTCATCCGCATCGGCGAACGAACACCAGTATCTGTGGATAAAGGCAGGTTGATCGGCGTGGTCATTGTTCAATACGCAAAAAGAAAGGGCCTGTGCGCCGCACAGGCCCTGGTTGCGCGATTACCCCTACCAAATCACGCAAATAGGCTGGTTCACCATCGGGCTCTTTCCCGGCACATGAAAAGCCTGCTGGAATTGCGGCAGGTTGGCCAGGGTGCCGTTCACCCGATACATGGCCGGCGGATGCGGATCCGTCGTCACCCGGTTGCGTGCCTCTGCGGGGCGAATGTTGCTCGCCCAGACGTGGGCTGCGCCCAGGAAGAACTGCTGGTCCGGCGTGAAGCCGTCAATGGTCTTGGCCTCTTTGTAATACGGCGAGGCATGGAAGGCGCGCCACGCGAGTTTCAAGCCGCCCAGGTCCGCGATGGCCTCGCCGGTCACCAGCTTGCCCTGCACGTGCACATCGCCATCCACGGTGTAGCTGGAGAACTGCTTGACGATGCATTTCACGTTCTTCTCGAAATGCCGTTTATCCGCCCTAGTCCACCAGTTCTTCAGATTGCCGTGGCCGTCAAATTTGCTGCCCTGATCGTCAAAGCCGTGGGTGGTCTCATGGCCCATGACGTAGCCGATGGCGCCGTAGTTCACCGCCATGGGGGCCTGGGGATCGAAAAACGGCGGCTGCAGGATGCCGGCTGGGAAGTTGATGTTGTTCATGGAGGGATCGTAGTAGGCATTCACCGTTTGCGGTGTCATGAACCACTCGCTCTTGTCCACCGGCTTGTCAATCTTGTTGAGTTCGCGGTTGTTCTCGAACTCATTGGCGCGCATCACGTTCAATACATACGGTCCCCGGTCAATGCTGAGGGCGGAATAATCACGCCACTTGTCCGGATAACCGATGCGCTCGCCCATGAGCGCGAGTTTCTTGATGGCCGCCTCGCGGGTCTTGGGACTCATCCAGGAAATAGTTTCCATATCGCTGTGCAAGGCGGCGCGGATGCCGTGCAGGATGTCCAGCACGGCTGCCTTGGAGGAGGGGGGGAATTTCTTTTCCACGTAGGCTTTGCCGACCGCGAAACCCAGCACATTGTTTTCCGCGCTGACGACGCGTTTCCAGCGGGGCAGCAGTGCCTTGGCGCCGGTGAGCATGGACTGCATCTTGAAATCTTCATCCACGAAGGGCTGGGACAGATACGGCGCGAAGGCATCCAGCAACTGCCAGCGTAGATAAATCTTCCAGTTGTTCAGGGGCACACTTGCCAGTTCATTGCTCATGGCTTTAAAGAACTTGGGCATCGCCAGGTTGACGCTCTTGAGTTCCGGGTGGCCGAGATTGGCAAAATAATCCTGCCAGGAGAAGTTGGGGGTAGTCTTGTCCAATTGCACCAGGTTCATGACGTGATAAACGGCCAATGGATCACGCTGCTGCACCTGCGACATGGAGGCCTTGGCGAGGTGGGTCTCGATATCCATGACAATCCCGGCTTCACGTGCGGCATTGCCCTGGGTGTCGCCCAGCAATTCGAGACTGCGGGCAATGTGCTGTACGTAGGCCGCGCGGATCTTGGCGAACTTGGGATCCTTCTTGAGGTAATAATCCCGGTCCGGCAGACCCAGGCCACCCTGGCCCACCACCCCAATGACCTTGGTGGAATCCTTGAAGTCCTGCATTTGATCCATGCCGAACAGCGCGTTCACGCCGAGCATCTGCAGATGGGCGATCTCGGCCTGCAATTGTTTCTGGCCCTCGATGTTGGCGATGCGTTCAAGCTCGGGTTCCAGGGGTTTGATGCCGGCCTGGTTGATGGCAGCCTCGTCCATGCCGCTGTAATAGAAATCGCCGATCTTCTGAGTGTCACTGCCGGGTTGCGCTTGGGTATCCTTGGCCGCATCTTCCAGTATCTGATGGATGGTATCCTCGTTCTGATTTTGCAGGATATTGAATGTTCCCCAGGTGGAATAAGCGGGCGGAATCGGATTGGCCTTTTGCCAGCCGCCGTTGGCGAACGCGTAGAAATTCTGTGCCGGGCTCACACTCCGGTCCAGCCAATCGAGATGCAAACCCTCCATACTTGTGACCGCGGCATCGGATATGCCAGGCTTGCCGGCCGCGAATACGCTCAGCGGCACAGCGCAGAGCACACTGATAAGAAGATAGTGGGTCAGTCGCATAAAACCTCCGTTCTGACGCAAAACTGCATTAAAGTTAGATAGACCCCGGAATAAGGACTGGTTTTTCATCAGACAGTCTGTGGCGCACAGCAGGTTGATGAGCCATAGCGGCCGGTACATTCCAGCGCGCGGGAACGGATACTATCATAGGGCGTTAATATCCCGCCGCCGGGAACATCAAGAGGTTCCCGAACACTGGCGCCGGTCCGGCCGCGCGTTCCGTAAGAGGCAAACGGTAGGGTGTATGGTTCTCTGTCTCCGATTAAACAATATAGATAGAGGAATGGACTCATGAAAATGGTGATTGGCTACCTGGCCATAGTGCTGTCAATAGCCCTGGTGCCTGTGGCTCCTCCCGCGGTCGCCGCAGAGATCACCAGTACCTATCCCGGCACGCTCAACTTGCATGTGGATCTGAGCGACGCCCCCCGCAAGGTTTTTCATGTGCGAGAAGTGATTCCCGTGTCCCCGGGGCCGCTCACGCTCGATTACCCCAAGTGGATTCCCGGCGAGCATGCGCCCAGCGGGCCGCTGCAAAATATGGCGGGGCTGGTGATTACCGCCGATGGTGAGGCGCTGCCCTGGCGCCGGGATCTGGTGGACATGTACGCCATCCACGTGATCGTTCCCCAGGGCGTGCATGACCTGGGGGTGGCCTTCGATTTCCTCTCGCCCACCAGCGGCGGTGAATTCGGCCAGAGCGTGTCGGCCACGCCGAATATCGTTGACCTGGAATGGAATCAGGTGCTGGTGTATCCCGCGGGCTATGCCTCCAAAGCCATCACCTTCAGTGCCAGCGTCAAGCTGCCGGCCGGCTGGCAATATGCCACGGCTCTCGAACCCCATGATGGCGGCAGCGGTGATGTGCAGTTCAAATCCGTAACGCTCAACAACCTGGTGGATTCGCCGCTTATCGCCGGTGAATATTTCCGCCAGGTGAATCTGGCTCCGGGCGCCAAGGTGCCGGTGTACCTGGATATCGTGGCAGATGGGCCCGAGGATCTCGCCATCACGCCGCAGCAGGTGCAGCATTACCGCAATCTGGTGCAGCAGCAATACCGGATGTTCGGCGCGCACCATTACGCTTCCTATCATTTCCTGTTCACCTTGTCGAACAGCACCGGGCATTTCGGCCTGGAACATCATCAGTCCAGTGACGACCGTACCTTCGCGAATTACTTCATCAACTCCGATACCAATCTGGTGACGGCAGGGTTGCTGCCCCACGAATATACTCATTCCTGGAACGGCAAGTTCCGCCGCCCCTACGATCTGTGGACGCCGGATTTCAATTCCGTGTCGGAAAAGGATGATTTGCTGTGGGTGTATGAAGGCCTGACGGAATACTGGGGAGAGGTGATGACCGCACGCAGTGGATTGTGGACGCAGGAGGATTACCGTCAGGCGCTGGCACTGACGGCTGCCACCATGGACCATATGCCGGGACGCACCTGGCGTCCGTTGCAGGACACCGCCGACGAGGCCTCGATCCTGTATTACGTTCCGGACGCCTGGCACAACTGGCGCCGCAGTGCCGGTGATTTCTATGCGGAAGGCACACTGATGTGGCTGGACGTGGATACCAAGATACGTGAGTTGAGCCATGGCCGCCGTAACCTCAACGACTTCGCGCGGAATTTCTTCGGCATCCACAACGGCAGCTATGTCACGGTAACGTATAACTTCGACGACATCGTCAAGGCCTTGAACAGCGTGCAGCCCTATCACTGGGCGGCGTATCTGAAGAATATTCTCGACCGCAAACAATTCCACGCGCCGCTCGAGGGCATCACACGCGGGGGATACCGGCTGGTGTACACGGATCAGCCCTCGAAGTATGAGAAGGCCAGCGACCAGGTGCGCAAACAACTCAACGCCATGTTTTCCATCGGCTTGCAGCTCGATATGGAGGACAAGAATAAGGGCGCGGTGCAGGATGTGTTGTGGAACGGTCCCGCCTATAAAGCCGGCCTGGCCCCGGGCATGCAGATCATCGCGGTGAACGGCCGTGCCTTCACCCCTGAAGTATTCCGGGACGCTATTCGCCGGGCTCAGGGTTCAACCGCCCCGATCCAATTGCTGGTGAAGAATCAGGACTTCTATCAGATATACAGCGTGGATTATCACGGCGGACTGCGGTACCCGCATCTGCGGCGGATAGAGACCCGGCCGGATTATCTGGATCAGATCATCACGCCGCTCAAGCCGTAGATTTTATGAGCGGCGCGGCTCGACGGTGGGCAGCACCGGGGCGCTGTACCTGACAGCGCCCCGGAAATACAGCCGGCAGCCAGCGACTCAGTGGCCCGATCCAGGCGCCGGCGGGTAATCGGAGCGGTAAATCGCCGGATTGGTGGGACCGCTCACCTCCAGGTAGCCTACCAGCCCGCGTTCCATGCGCGACAGCGCATGATCCACCAGCAGGTACTTGCCGGGTACTTCGGGCGTGAGTTCCACCATCACCGCGCCCCCCGGCGGCACCGATACGGTTTGCACGTCGCGCACCGGCGGCGATACCAGCGAACCCCACGCATAGACCCGGTCCATGATTTCGCCGATCACGTGGAAGGAGGAGGTGAAGTTGGGGCCGCCCACGCCGAAGAAGACGCGCACGCGGTCACCGACCTTGGCATGCAGCGGGTGATATTTCGTAAGTGCGCCCACTTCACCGTTGAACACGAAGTAGGTGGGCTGCTCGTCCAGCAGTTTGTTGACGTCGAATTCCTGAGCGCCGCGCTGGCCGTAGGCGCCGGTGGTGTAGAGCTCGCCCTGCATCACGTAGAATTCCTTGTCCATCTTCGGCAGGCCGCCGGCCGGCTCCACCAGGATCATGCCGTACATGCCGTTGGAGATGTGCTCCGCCACCATCGGCGTGGCGCAGTGGTACACGTACAGTCCGGGCTTCAGTGCCTTGAAGGTGAAGCTGCGTTCCTGCCCCGGCGGCACCTGCATCACCGCCGCGCCGCCGCCGGGGCCGGTGACCGCATGCAGGTCAATGGAGTGGATCATATGGCTGCCGGCCGCATTTTTCAGCGTCAGGGTCACGCTGTCGCCGACGCGCACCCGCAGCAGCGGTCCCGGCACCTTGCCATCGAAGGTCCAGTAGATATAGGTGGTGCCATCGGCGAGGCGGCCCTTCACTTCCTCAGTGGTGAGCGTGAAATGCACCTGCCCGGGGCCGCGAGCACCCACAGGCGGCGGCACATCGGCGGGATCGCGGCTAATGTCGCTGGCTTCCACTGCCTGGGTGGCCGTGGCCTTGCCCACCACAAGCTTGCCTTCCATGCCGGCCTGGCGGTGGCCCGGCAGGGTGCAGAAATAATCGAAGCGACCGGTCTGGTCGGCGCGGAACACAATCACCGTGCTGGCGTTCATACCCACCACATGATTCGAGAGTGCCTGGAACTCGGGCACGCTGATGTCATGCTCGGCGCCGTCGCCGTCAATGAGGGTGATCTGCACCACCGCGCCCGGCGCCACCTTGAGGGTGGGGTTGTCCACGCCGTCAATGCCGTTGCCGACGCCGCGGAAGGTCATGCCCTTGGCGCCAATATGGGTCTTGAGGGTGAAACTTACATCCGGCCGGTAGCTCGCGGGGAAATTGGGCAGATTGGATGTCTGGGCGCGTGCCGTCCCGCCCGCCGCTAACAATAACAGCACGAATAGCGTTGAATACACACGGGCGGACAGTAGGAATGAATGGCGCATGTTGAATCCTCCTTAATTTACACCGTGTCATTATTGACTCCCGGCTCGGCGGATATATTGACGCAGATCAACTGCTCCGCGGGTAACCTAGTGATGATCACCGTGCACCGCTACCGTGTGGACTCGGCGGAAAGGATTCTGAAGGGCAGGAAGTAGAAGCGATGGGTCAGGGTGACAGGACTCGCCGCACAGCGGCGAGCGCCCGCCCAGGGGTGAGCCGGATAGGAGCGAAGCGCTGCTTCGCGCCGGCGAACGGGCAGCCAAGGGCGAATCGCACAGCGATGAGCGGCCCGCCAGGGACGGCGGGCCTGGACCTGCATGCAAAGCAGGCAATGCGTTACAGTCAGGACTGCCCTGGACTTTGCGGGCAGAGCAGGACGCGTAGCCCGTAAAGTGCGGGCCGGACAACCTGCCAAGGATGGCTCTGTGCAGATGGGAATGTGAATGATGGTCGGGGTGACAGGATTTGAACCTGCGACCCCTACGTCCCGAACGTAGTGCTCTACCAGGCTGAGCTACACCCCGAAAGGTTGCATACTATAGGTGAAGGCCACGAGGGGTGCAATTGGTCCGTTAAACAGGGAAAAGGGATCTCCCGCCAATTCCGGGTGGCCGGGCTCCGGCTGCTCCGTTGAAATGATGCTGGCATGCAAACCGCGGGAAACAAGATTGTATCTGTTGCCAGCAGACGGGTTCGTGAGACGCGGTTGCGCTGGTAGCCGCTCTCGCTCATGGATGTCCTTGGCCAGCCTGATTACCGGGGTTTCGTGACCGCGCTTATCTGGTTGGCGCTGATAGCCGTGTGCGTGTGGTGGGTCATTGTCGGCGATCTCTGGCCGCTCAATCTGTTCGGCGCCCATGCTGTCTTTGGTTTTTATCTGTCCTGGTTGGTATGCGTGTGGCTGATCATGTGGTTCGGGCTGGAATGGGCTGCATTGCCCGCGTATCTGGCAACGTTGTCTGGCCGTGGCGGTGTATTTCCGGTTCTATAGCGACCTGTCTCACGATTATTCACTGCGCGACCGCAAATCCTAGCTGATTTTCATCAGCACATCTCTGGTGGCCGCCATCGTGAGTTCAATCGGTGCGTTTATCACTCAGTACAATGTCATTCCCGCCAGCACTACGCTCTGGTCCACCTGGGCTGGGTTGGTGGCCCAATGCTTTCCTGCAATCGGTGCTCATAGATGCTCCCTTGATCTATCTGTTCTGCCTTTCGTGGAAAGGCTCAAGCGGCGGTATTTCCCGTGCACCCCAACAGAGCCGTTTACAATGCTGAAGTTGTTGTTGTCGGTCAGCATGTTTCTGCTGTACTTGGCGCTATTCATACTCCTGGATGACCACTGGCAGCCGGAAGCAAATAACCCTGGAAGGTGTGTCATTGGATGAGATGGTTAAGAGGGAGTTTATCCGTGAATGACGCAAACACAGCCATCATTCTGTTGATCGGTGCTGCTGGCCCATAAATTGCCGTGCGTGCCGGGATATGAAATATTGCAGTGGCTGTGAATGCACTCGGCGCCAATTCATGTCCGGTAAAACCGGCCGTGTTCGAGGGGTTCTCCACGCTGATGCTGTAGCAGTTATACTGGCTGATGTTGAGTGAACATCCGGAAATTGCCTGACTTCCGAATACCTCTCTAATAGATCGGCGAGCGATTGAGAATGTGAGTACCAGAACCCGCAGCAAGACAGCAGTTCCATCCGTTGGATCCCGGTTGCTACTGGTGGATGACAACCGGGATGATCGAGCATTGGTAATACGGGAATTGCGCAAACATATGCCGGAACTCGCGATTACCGAGGTATTGAATCGTCCGGCACTGGATGAAGCGCTCGAGACCGGTGCTTTTGACCTGATTATCACCGATTTCCATCTGGGCTGGATCACCGGTTTGGAGGTTCTGAAACTGGCGAAGGCGCGCTGGCCGGAACTGCCGGTCATCATGTTTACCGGGACGAGCACCGAGGAAGCCGCGGTAGAGGCCATGCGACTCGGCCTTTCTGATTACGTGGTTAAATCGCCGCGTCACATGGCGCGGCTGCGAAATTCGGTATATGCGGCACTGAGTCATGCTCACGAGACGCGCGCCCGTCAGCATGCGGAGGCGCTGCTTACCGACGCGCTGCAGCATAGCGAGGATGGCTTCATCCTCTTCGATGCCGAAGATCAGATGATTCTCTGCAACCAGCAGATGCGGCGGATGTATCCGGAACTTGCCGGTCTGCTGGTGCCCGGTAAGAAGTTCGAGGAAATCCTCAAAGCCGGTATCGAGGGAGAACAGTTCAAACTCACCGACGACAAGCGCGCAAATCTTATACGAGACCGGCTTGCCGCCCACCGGCTTGCGACCGGCAGCCTGGAGCAGCAGCTCAGCGATGGCCGCTGGGTGCTTATCAAGGAACGCCGCAGCCGTGACGGTGGCTACATCAATATCTATACCGACATCACCGCCATCAAACAGCGTGAGCTGGCTCTGGAAAAACTTCTGTCCGAGCACATCATGTTGGCGGCTGCGACGCAACAATCTTCCGCGGGCATTGTGGTTGTTGACGTGCAATCCACTAATGAAAACTATCCCATTATTTACGTGAATCCTGCTTTTGAACGCATCACCGGTTTCGCTGCCCAGGGTGTCAGCGGACGTGACTGGCGTTTATTGGCGGAGGTGTCCGGGATCAATACCGAGGCTCGTGCACAGATCCGTACTGCATTCCGGAAAAGACAGTCCATACAGATAGATGCGGTCAACCGTCGCAAGAATGCTGAAACATTCTGGAACTCGCTTTCCATAAGTCCAGTGTTCGATGAACGCGGCACATTGCGCTTCTATATGTGCGTGTTCACGGATATCAGTGAACGTGTGCAGACCCGTGACATGCTGGAGGAGCACACCCGGATGCTGGCGGAAGCGGAACATCTGGCGCATCTCGGGCATTGGCGCTGGGACATAAACGCCGACAAGCTATGGCGCTCCGAGGAGATTTTTCGCATCCGCGGCATGACGCCAAACGATGCACCAGTGGATTTCCGCGGCACGGTGGATAGTTTTCACCCCGATGATCGTGCCATGGTAAGCAATGCCATCAGCGGGGTGGCCGTCAATCACCAGAGTGCGGAGTTCGAAGCCCGAATTCTCAGACCCGACAGTGAAATACGGCATGTACGCATCATCGCTCAATACAGCCCGCCGACGACTAATTCCGGTGAAGCGGTTTTCGGCACCTTTCAGGACACTACCATACAGAGACAGCAGGAAGCGGCGTTGCGGCGCAGCGAACGCCGCTACCGGCGGCTCATGGAAGCCGTTCCCCATGGCATTACTGAAATCAGCGTTGACGGCACCATCACGTATGCCAATCAGTCGCATCACAAGATGCTCGGTTACCAGCGTGGAGAACTTATCGGGAAATCCATGTTCGACCTCATTTCCGAGCCGGTACGGCAGGCGGATGCCAGGCGGCGTTTTCAGACCATGATGAATGCGGAAGCGTTTACCCAGGCATTCACCAGTCGTTATCTGACCACTGATGGACATGCGATTGACGTGCAGGTGGATGCAGTCATCAGCCGTAACGAGGATGGCAAGGTCAATGGGGTGATCACCGTAGTCACGGATGTAACCGAGCGCCTGCAAAGCGAACAGCGTCTGCGTTATCTGGCGTTTTATGATCCTTTAACCGGTCTCGGCAACCGTTCGCTGCTTAATGAATACCTTAGGGACCAACTCGCCAGGCGGGATGAGAATAAACGTGTGGCGGTTATACTGTTCAACATAGACAGCTTCAAGATCATCAATGACGTCCTTGGCCATCGCGTAGGTGATGCGGTCCTACGTGAATTCGGCGCGCGTTTGGCGGATAAATTCGGTAATCAGGATGGAGTGGCGCACCTTGGTGCGGACGAGTTTGCGGTGGTGCTGACGGGGGAATTCAAACGCGAGGAGATCGGCATCCAGGTTCAGGAAATTAAAAACGCTCTGGAAGCACCGTTGCAGCTTTCCGGTAGCCGCCTGGATATTCGTCTCAGCGTGGGCGTATCCATGGCGCCGAATGACGGCGACGACAGCGAAGAACTGCTGCGCAACGCCGACAATGCTCTGTTGGATGCCAAGCGCGACACCCCCGGGGCGATTCGTTTTTACAATGCGGAGATGAAGGCGCTGGTGGAGGAATTCCTGATGTTGCAAGGGCGTTTGCGCGTTGCCGCCATGCAGGGTGAATTCTATCTCGAATACCAGCCGCAAGTCGCAATGGAAAGCGGCAAGATCACCGGGCTGGAAGCCTTGCTGCGCTGGCGCACCGAGGATGGCGAGCTCATTCCACCCGGAAAATTCATACCGATTGCCGAGCAGAGCGGCGATATCATCACCTTGGGCGCTTGGGTCTTGGAAGCGGCCTGTCGCCAGGCTGTAACCTGGAAGAGCCTGGGGGTTCAATCGGTGCCGATGACAGTCAATATGTCGGCGCGTCAATTTTTGCAGGATGATCTGGTGCGCACGGTTCGTGATGTTCTGGAGCGCACCGGTTTCGATCCCCATCAGTTGTGCCTTGAGCTGACTGAGACCGCCTTGATGACGGACAATCCGAGTGTCATGAAGCACATGCAAGCGTTGACCGCGATGGGTATCCGATTTTCGCTGGATGATTTTGGCACCGGCTATTCATCCTTGAGTTATCTCAGCCGTTTCCCCATCAGTGCTCTCAAGATAGATCGCAGTTTCGTCGTCGGTATGTCGCTGGATTCCAAACATGTAGCGATAATCAGCGCCGTGGTGGCCATGAGCCGTGTGCTCGGGCTTGAGGTGGTTGCGGAAGGAGTGGAGGAGCTGCATCAGGTGGAAAATCTGCGATCCACCGGTTGTAATGTGGCGCAGGGATTTTATTACAGCCGACCGGTGTCGGCGGACAATTGCACGGCACTGTTGCGTGCCGGCACGGTCCGACCCAAACGGCCAATCTAACCTGGTGTGGCTGGAGTTAAATTTTGGTTTTAAAAATATGTAAGGAAAGTATACGGGGATTCAAGCGCGACGTTCCACGGAAAACCCGGCTAATTCCATGAGCGCCGTTTTGAAAACGGAATCTGATAAGACCTGGAGTGCAGCAACGGCCTGTTGGGCTTCTTGTTGTGCATAATCATGGGTGTAATCCAATGACCCGGTCCTCTCGATGATGGCAAGAATGCCATCAATATGTTCGCGGCCGCCGCTGGCAATAGCCCGGCGAATGATCTGACGCTGTACCGGCGTACTCTTCTGCATGGCATGGATTAGGGGCAGGGTTGGGTTACCCTCGGCGAGATCATCACCGATATTCTTGCCCAGCTCGATGCTGGTCGCGCTGTAATCCAGCATGTCATCCACCAGTTGAAAAGCATTACCCAGATGCAGACCATAGGCAGCCAGTGCCTCCTGCTCGACCGCGGGACGCCGCGCAATCACCGCGCCGAGCTGCGCGCCAGCCTGAAACAGCGTCGCGGTCTTGCGGCGGATGACTTCCAGATAGCGCGCTTCCGTGGTGTCGGGATCGTGACAATTAAGCAGCTGCAGGACTTCGCCCTCGGCGATAAGATTGGTGGCGTCCGCCAGAATGTGCATGACCCGCATGTCGTTAACCGCCACCATCATCTGAAAGGCGCGGGAATAGAGAAAATCGCCCACCAGGACGCTGGCTTCATTGCCCCAGATAGCGTTGGCAGTTTCGCGGCCGCGCCGCAGGCCGGAGCCGTCCACCACGTCGTCGTGGAGCAGCGTGGCGGTATGGATGAATTCGATAATGGCGGCGAGTCCGATGTGGCGCTCGTCGCTGACGCCGCAGGCGCGCGCTGTCAGTAATACCAACATGGGGCGCAAGCGCTTGCCGCCGCCATTGATGATGTATTCGCTCAGCTGATTGATGAGCGCCACATCCGAGCGCAGTTCCTCGCGGATCAGCCGGTCAGTGCGGCGAAAATCCTCCTCAACGAGGGCGCGCACCGCGTTCAAATTGGGCGCAGGACCGGCAGGTCTGAGGGGAACGGAGGCTAGCACCATGGTTTGGCCGGGATAGTGACTCAGGCGATTGCGGAAGGGCGATGCTAGGGGCGGCCTTGGGGGGTGTCAAGGCGCCGGCGGCCGGTTTGACCCGCGGCCCCGTAGGCCTTAGAATTCGCGCCCTTTGACGGCATTTTTCACAGGTTTTCCGGAGAGTCCCAATGTACGCGGTGATTGAAACCGGTGGCAAGCAGTACCGGGTCAGCGAAGGCGACGTCGTTCGCATCGAGAAACTCGAGGTAGAGGCGGGCGCGGCGGTGGAATTCGACCGGGTACTGCTGGTGGGCAGGGACGATGCCGCGCCGGTATTGGGTGCGCCCTTCCTCAAGGGCGGCAAGGTCACCGGTACGGTGAAGGCGCTCGGCCGCCACGACAAAATCTTCATTTTCAAGATGCGCCGGCGCAAGAATTACCGCCGCCGCGCGGGTCACCGGCAGTCCTATACCGACGTCCAGATAACCGGCATCTCAGCCGGCTGAGTTTTTAGAGGTTAAGCGAACATGGCACATAAAAAAGCAGGCGGCAGCACCCGTAATGGTCGCGATTCCGAGTCCAAACGCCTGGGCGTCAAGCTCTACGGCGGCCAGCAGGTGGCGGCCGGCAACATCATCATCCGCCAGCGCGGCACCCAGTATCATGCGGGCGTGAACGTGGGCATGGGCCGTGATCACACGCTGTTTGCCAAGGCCAACGGTAAAATCAAATTTGCTCTCAAGGGCCGGCCGCAGCGCCGCTATGTGAGCGTGGTGACCGAATAACCAGCCCGCAGCCGCAATACCAAAGCCCCGGTCCAACCGGGGTTTTTCGTCTGTGGCGGCAGCGGCTGGTGAGGAGTGAGACGTGAGGTGTGAGGTCTATGCATCAGACGCTGAGGCAATGTTTCCTGCCGCACGCCTATCTCCTCACCCCTCACTCTTTATGATGCCAGCATGAAGTTCGTAGACGAAGCCATCATCAAAGTCATTGCCGGGGACGGCGGCAAGGGTGCCGTCAGCTTCCGCCGCGAGAAATTCATCCCCTTCGGCGGACCGGATGGCGGCGATGGCGGTGACGGCGGCAGTATCTATCTGGAAGCGCGCACCGGCCTCAACACCCTGGCGGATTTCCGCAATACCCGCAGCTATGAGGCCGAATCGGGCGGCAAGGGCATGGGCCGCGACATGACCGGCCGCAGCGGCGAAGACTTGGTTGTACCGGTACCGGCAGGCACGCTGGTGTATGATCTGGACACCCAGGAACTTCTGGGTGATCTGGTGAATGCCGGCGAACGCGTGCGCGTGGCCCAGGGCGGGTTCCACGGTCTCGGCAACACGCGCTTCAAGAGCAGTGTGAATCGTACGCCGCGCCAATCCTCGCCGGGTTCCGCCGGCGAACGCCGCCGTCTGCGCTTGGAACTCAAGGTGCTGGCGGACGTGGGTCTACTGGGCTTACCGAATGCCGGCAAATCCACGCTTATCCGCGCGGTTTCGGCGGCACGTCCCAAAGTGGCGGACTATCCGTTCACCACGCTGTATCCAAACCTCGGAGTGGTATCGGTGGGCGAACACCGCAGCTTTGTGATGGCGGATATTCCCGGTTTGATTGAAGGCGCGGCGGATGGCGCCGGCCTGGGCATCCGTTTTCTCAGGCATCTGCAACGGACCCGCATCCTGCTGCATCTGGTGGATGTGGCGCCCGCAGACGGCGGTGATCCGGTGCGCGATGCGCGCGCCATCGCCGGTGAACTGGAGAAATTCAGTCCGGAACTGGCGGCGCGGGAACGCTGGCTGGTGCTGAACAAGATTGATCTGTTGCCGGCGGCTGAACGCCAGCCGCACTGCGCCGCTATCGTGCAAGGCCTGCAATGGGATGGCCCCGTGTTCCAGGTATCCGGGTTGTCCGGCGAGGGCACCCGCGAGCTTTGCCTGAAAATCATGCGGCGTCTGGAAACCATGCAGAACGCATTCTTCCCGCCGCAGCCGGGAGAGCAGCAATGACAGGCCAGACTTCAGCATGCGTATGCTTCAGTCTCCTGGGGGCAGGGTTTAGCCCGCAGGCTCATTGAGTTCGATGTTTTCCTGCTGGAAGCGCGCACGTATGCGTTTCACCAGTTCCGGCGCCAACACGTCCTTGCCCCACTGCTCGCCGTTCTGCAGGCTGGCCTGGGCAATCTCGGGATTGTTGCGGATGATTTTTTGTCCGATTGGCGTCTTATAGAATGCAATCATCTGACGCACATCCGCGTCGCTGTAATATTTGGCGTAGATCGGCACCAGCAGCGCGGTGAGCTGTTTATAGATGGCCGGATCCGCCAGCATGCCACTGGTTTCTTCCTTGATGATCGTGAAGGCCTTGGGCGAGATGCTGGGGTGGGAGGCCCGCAGGTTGTTGATGATCTGTTGAGCGATGGCATTGCCGAACATCTGTCCGAGATGAGCGCCGCCCGTCATGTTGATCAACTGGAGAATATCGTTACGCAGCGGCACCGGTATTTGCCCGGCACCGGCGGCAAAAGCGGAGGGTGGAAGCATGGCCAGCAGAATGGCCAGCAGGATGCCTGATTTCATGGGCGCGTCCCCGTTTTTATGAATGGTACTGGGAAATACCCGGCAACTATGGCACGCCGATGTCCCGGCGGCAATAAAAAAGCCGGCATCCAGGCCGGCTTTGGACAATGCTCGCGGATCTCAGGCTTTGAGAGCGCGGATACGTTCGTTCAAGCGGCTCTTGTGACGCGCGGCCTTGTGATGGTGGATGAGCCCCTTGTCGGCGATGCGGTCAATAACCGGCACGGCCTCCCGGTAAGCGACTTCGGCTTCCGTCTTCTTGCCTTCAGCGGTGAGCTTCACCACTTTCTTGATGTAGCTGCGTACCATGGAACGCAGGGCGGCGTTGTGCTCACGATGGACCACGGACTGGCGGGCGCGCTTCTTCGATTGCTTGGTATTAGCCAAGGTGGAGACTCCTGAAAATACCGTATGACCGCCCCGAAGACGGTCGGAAAGGGTGCGTACTATACGGATTTCAGCCCACCCGCGCAATGCAGTCTCGGGCCGGCATGAGACATGCAAGCAGTTTCCCAGCGCACGGTTTGCGGCAGCACGCATGGCAGCGACGGCTGAAGGCCGGTATTATGCAGGCTATTGAATAGTCTGGTTTTCAGGATCTCAGCTGCATGTCTCGCGCTCTCTTCAAGGCCACCTCCCTGGTGGGCGGCATGACCCTCATCTCGCGCATCCTGGGCTTCATACGGGACATGGTGCTGGCGCGCTACTTCGGCGCCGGCATGGTGATGGACGCTTTCTTCGTGGCTTTTAAGATACCCAACTTCATGCGCCGCACCTTTGGCGAGGGCGCATTCTCGCTGGCTTTCGTGCCGGTGATCTCGGAATACAAAACCACGCGCCGGCATGCGGAAGTCAGGGAACTGGCCGACCGGGTGGCGGGCAGCCTGGGACTGGTGCTGATGGTCATCACCCTCATCGGCGTGATCGCCGCGCCGGTGCTGGTGTGGATATTCGCGCCCGGGTTCAGTGTCCACGAGGACAAGTACCAGCTCACGGTCGCCATGGTGCGGGTGACGTTTCCGTATCTGTTGTTCATCTCGCTGACGGCTTTCGCCGGCGGCATCCTCAATACCTACGGCAAATTCGGCGTGCCGGCCTTCACGCCGGTGCTGCTCAACGTGGTGATGATCGCCGCTGCCATCTGGCTGGCGCCACATCTCGCCAATCCCGGCATGGCGCTGGCCTGGGGTGTGTTCATCGCCGGCGTGCTGCAACTGCTGTTCCAGGTGCCGTTCCTGTTGCGGCTGAAACTCATGCCGCGGCCGAAACTGTCGGACGGCCACGAGGCGGTGACCCGCATCATGAAGCTCATGCTGCCGGCCCTGTTTGGTTCCTCCGTGTCGCAGATCAATATGGTGGTGGATACGGTAATCGCTTCTTTTCTGGCCACCGGCAGTGTCAGCTGGCTGTATTATTCCGACCGCCTCATGGAATTCCCGCTGGGGGTGTTCTCCATCGCTCTCGGTACCGTGATCCTGCCCAACATGGCGCAGCATTTCGCCGCGAAATCAGCCGAGGGTTTTTCGGCAACCATGGATTGGGCGCTGCGGCTCACCGCGGTGATGGTAATACCGGCAGCCATCGGTCTGTTCTTCATGTCCGGACCGTTGCTGGTTACCCTGTTTCATTACGGAGCATTCAATACGCATGATGCGCGCATGGCCAGCGTCAGCCTTAGCGCCTATGCGTTCGGTTTATTGGGATTCACGCTGGTGAAGATTTTTGCGCCGGGGTTTTATGCACGCCAAGATACGCGTACACCGGTCAAGATCGGCATCATCTCGGTGATTGCCAATATCGTGCTGAATATCGTGATTACCATTCCCTGGGCCATGAGCGGCGCAGCCGCGCCGCATGCGGGCCTGGCGCTGGCCACATCCCTGGCGGCTTTCATCAATGCCGGGCTGCTGTACCGCGGTCTGCGCCGCAGCGGCGTGTATACCCCGGCGCCCGGATGGCGGCCTTTGTTCCGGCAGGTGCTGATTGCCAACTTGGTCATGGGTGGGTTGCTGTGGTTGGGTGCCGGTAACTTGAATGTCTGGTTGGCGCGCAACGCCGTACACCGCGGGCTGTGGCTGGCCTTGTGGGTCGCGGTGGCGATCCTGGTGTATTTCCTGGTGCTATTGCTGAGCGGTTTTCGCCTGCGACATCTGCGGCGGGCGCCGGCCGTCTAGATGCGCGTATACCTTATATATGTTCTGTATCGCAGGCACAGGCCATGGAGCTGATCCGGGGTTTGCTCAACCTGAAAGCACGGCACCGCGGTTGTGCCGCCACCATCGGCAATTACGACGGCGTGCATCTGGGCCATCAGCATGTGTTGAAGGAACTGGTAAGTAATGCGCGCGCTCACGCGTTGCCCGCCACGGTGGTGGTTTTCGAGCCCACGCCGCAGGAATACTTCACGAACGCGGAACCGCCGGCGCGACTCATGAATTTCTGCGAGAAGTGGCCGGCCCTGGCCGAATACGGGGTGGACAGGGTAGTGTGTCTGCGCTTCAATCGGGCGCTGGCCGAGATGCCGGCCGAGATGTTCAT
The DNA here is from genome assembly GCA_027315405.1 of Gammaproteobacteria bacterium. Lineage (GTDB taxonomy): Bacteria > Pseudomonadota > Gammaproteobacteria > Natronospirales > REEB76 > REEB76. The sequence continues at coordinate 62,385 of DAHUYB010000071.1, forward strand.
CGAGCACGTCCTGATCCACGGCCTGGGCGTTCGTCATCTGGTGGTGGGAGACGATTTTCGATTTGGCTGCGACCGGGCCGGGGATTTCGCCTTGCTCAAGGCGGCCGGCGCGGATTATGGATTCGAAGTGGCGGGTGCGCGCACCCTGACAGTGGCGGGGGAGCGCGTGAGCAGCTCGCGCATCCGCGAATACCTGGCCGCCGGCAAGCTGGAATCCGCGGCCGGATTCCTGGGCATGCCGTTTTCACTGAGCGGCCGTGTGGTCTATGGCGACCGGCTCGGGCGTACCCTGGGATTTCCCACGGCAAATATCCCGCTCAAGCGGCGGGTCTCGCCGGTGCACGGCATCTTCGTGGCCGCCGTGCACGGCATTGGCGGCGCATCGCGTTACGGGGCTGCATATGTGGGTTCACGGCCGGCGGTGGGCGGCCGGCGGGCCATGCTGGAAGTGTATGTATTCGATTTCACGGGCGCGCTGTATGGGCAGCGCTTGCACGTGGAACTGCTGCACCAGTTGCGCGCTGATGCGGCATTCGAAAATCTGGAGGCCCTCAAGGCGCAGATGGCGCGGGATGTGGGCGCGGCGCGCGCCTGGTTGAAACAACATGGTCTGGATTGAAAAGTCGTGCATGATTCTTAAACGGACAAAACAGTGAGCAACTACAAAGACACCCTGAATCTGCCGCGCACCGCCTTTCCCATGAAAGCGAATCTGCCGGTACGTGAACCGGAATTGCTGAAGCATTGGCAGGAGCAGGATGTATATCAACTGATCCGCGCAGCGCGCGCCGGCAAGCCGAAGTTCATCCTGCAGGACGGGCCACCCTATGCCAATGGCAATATCCACATCGGCCATGCCGTCAACAAGATCCTCAAGGACATGGTGGTCAAATCCCGCAGCCTGGACGGGCTGGATGCACCCTACGTGCCCGGCTGGGACTGCCACGGCCTGCCCATCGAGCAGCAGGTGGAGAAAAAAATCGGGCGGGTGGGGCAGAAGGTGGACGCCAAGGCGTTCCGGGCCGCCTGTCGCGCCTATGCGCAGGAACAAGTCAATCGCCAGCGGGAGGACTTCAAGCGTCTGGGTGTGTTCGGCGATTGGGATCATCCTTATCTCACCATGGATCCCGGCTATGAGGGCAATCAGTTGCGGGCCTTGGGGGAGGTGATCCGCCGCGGACACTTGTATAAAGGTCTCAAGCCAGTGCACTGGTGCCTGGACTGCGGCTCGGCGCTGGCGGAAGCGGAGGTTGAGTACGAAGACAAGGTTTCGCCGTCTATCTATGTGATGTTCCCGGTGGCGGATGAGAAGGCATTTCTGGCGAAGATGCAAACTGGTAGGTATCTTGGCGAAGGCCCTATTTCTGTACTTATATGGACTACGACACCTTGGACATTACCGGCTAACCAAGCCGTGGCGCTTCGCCCTGATTTCACCGAGTATTCTTTATTGCAAATCAGAATTCATGATAAACCAATACGGATTTTGGTTGCCACATCTTTGCAAGATATGGGTGCAAGGCAATGCGGGTTTTCTATTGAAGGAGTTGCGGCGAGAGCTAGAGGCGTTGACCTTGAGGGCTTGAAGCTCAGACATCCATTCTATGATCGCAGCGTACCCATAGTGCTGGGCGAGCATGTGACCCTGGATGAAGGCACCGGCGCAGTGCATACCGCCCCCGGGCACGGCCGTGAGGATTTCGCTTTGGGGCTTCAATACAACCTGCCTATCGATAATCCGGTGGACAGCCATGGGGTATTCATCCCGGGCACTCAACTGTTCGCCGGTGAGCAGGTGTTCAAGGCCAATGCGCACATCATCGAAGTGCTGCGCGAACGCGGCACATTGCTGCAGCATGCGCCCTACACGCACAGCTACCCGCATTGCTGGCGGCATAAGACCCCGGTCATTTTTCGTGCCACGCCTCAATGGTTCATCGGCATGGACCAGAACGGCTTGCGCGCGCAGGCCTTGGCGGAAATCAAACAGGTGCGCTGGACCCCGGGCTGGGGCGAGCAGCGCATCGAGGGCATGGTGGCCAACCGTCCCGACTGGTGCGTGTCGCGCCAGCGCACCTGGGGCGTGCCGATCGCCTTGTTCGTGCACAAACACAGCGGCGAATTGCATGCGCGCACCGCGGAACTGCTGGAACAGGTCGCGCAACGGGTGGATAAGAATGGCATCGACGCCTGGTTCGACATGGATACCGCAGAACTGCTGGGCAAAGACGCGGCCCAGTATGAAAAGGTGACCGACATCCTGGATGTGTGGTTCGATTCCGGCGTGGCGCATTACTGTGTGGGCGAAAAACGCCTGGGCATCGGCGCCAGCCACAAGGCGGATCTGTACCTGGAGGGCTCCGATCAGCATCGCGGCTGGTTCCAGTCATCACTGTTAACCTCGGTGGCGATACGCGGCAAGGCGCCGTTCCAGGGCGTGCTCACTCATGGGTTCACTGTGGACGAGCAGGGCCGCAAGATGTCGAAATCCCTGGGCAATGTGATCTCGCCCCAGGATGTCATCCAGCATCTGGGCGCCGACGTGCTGCGCCTGTGGGTGGCGGCCACGGATTACAGCGGCGAGTTGTCGGTATCCGGCACCATCCTCGAGCACATGGCGGAAGCCTATCGCAAGATGCGCAACACCCTGCGTTATCTGCTGGCGAACCTGTACGATTTCGATCCGGCCGTGAATGCGGTGCCCGCTGAAAAGATGCTGTGGCTGGACCAATGGCTGTTGGAACGCGCACGGTTCGTGCAGCAGGAAGTGCATTCCGCCTATGGGCGCTACGAGTTTCATTTCATTTACCAGAAAATATACAACTTCTGCGTGGTGGAACTATCCGGTTTCTATCTGGATGTGGTCAAGGACCGGGAATACACCACCCAGGGCGACAGCCTCGCGCGCCGCTCCTGTCAGACGGCCATGTTGCATGTGGCCGAAGCCATGCTGCGCTGGCTGACGCCGATCCTGAGTTTTACTGCCGAGGAAGCCTGGGGCTTCATGCCCGGCCGGCGCGCTGCCTCGGTATTCCTGGCCACTTGGCACGAATTTCCACCGGCAACCGGTGTGGACAAGGTATTGTGGGAAACACTGCTCAAGGTGCGCGAGTCGGTGAAGAAGAAACTGGAGTTTCTGCGCATGATGGGCAGCATCGGTTCACCCCTGGATGCGGAGGTGGACTTGTATTGCGATATGGAATTGGCAAACAGATTGCAACCCATCAGCGGGGAGCTGCGTTTCCTGTTCATCACCTCGTATGCGCGCGTCCACCCTGCCGGCGCGCGGCTGGCGGATGCCAAGCCCTCCGAGGAACTACCCGGATTATGGGTGGTGGCGCAGCCCTCCGCGCACGCCAAGTGCGCGCGTTGCTGGCATCACCGTGAGGATGTAGGCAGCGACCCGGAACATCCGGAACTCTGCGGCCGTTGTGTCGAGAACGTGACAGGGCAGGGTGAAACCAGGAGATTTGTATGAGTGAGGTCAACGGAAACACTGCGCGGAAGACCAAGCATGGAGCCTGGCCGTGGCTGTGGTTAAGTGCGGTGGTTATCGCGCTGGACCAAGTGAGCAAATACCTGGTTTCCAGTCATCTGACCATTTACGACTGCATACGCCTGTTGCCGGTATTCAATCTGACCCTTTATCACAACACCGGTGCCGCCTGGAGTTTTCTCGCCCAGGCATCCGGATGGCAGCGTTGGTTTTTTATCCTGCTGGCGCTGGCCGTGAGCGTGGCCATCATCGTGTGGCTGCGCTATCTGCCGCGGATACAGCACCGCTGGCGGGCGCCGGCCCTGGCGCTGGTATTGGGGGGCGCCCTGGGCAATGTCATTGACCGGGTGTGGCACGGGTATGTCATCGATTTCATCCAGCTGCATTATCACGGCTGGTATTACCCGGCATTCAACCTGGCGGATTCCGCGATTACCATCGGCGCGGTCATGCTGATTCTCGAAGGGCTGCTCTCCCGCCCTGATCACCGTCCGCCGGGCACTTGAAGCGGGTGGAGTAAACTAGCCGCAGACATTCGCCGATTTAAGGTTCCCAATTAAGGGATCTATAAATCTCTCGCCTTTAGGCGAATTCGGATTTTTTCTTCTCCTTCTCTATTTGAGGGAGAAGGCTGGGATGAGGGGTGACGCCGCTGCGCGGCGCTGTCCGATTTCACCCCCACCAAGAGCCTCTCCCGCGGAGGAGAGAGGCGATAAATATTCAATCGGTCATCTGGCCGATCACTCCGGCTTTAGCCGGTAGGGTATTCACTATGCAGATACTTCCCGCCAACCCCCGCGACTTCTGCGCCGGCGTGGGTGAGGTCGGCGTTCAAGCGCGAGCAGCGCTCGCGCCCGACCGAACGCGTGACAGGGCGAGAAGCACCGCTCCGAGCGGGCGCACAGGGATGTGCGCCCTGGACCACAAGCGAAGCAGGATTGCGCAGCGCGGTGGCCGGGTCGGGATCAAGAGGAACTGAAGTTTGTCGCCAGGGATGGCGTCCTCCATCCTTGATGCGATTTGAACGCGCTAACAAAGAGTAAAATGCCCTGATGGAAATTAAGCTCGCGAATCCCCGTGGTTTTTGCGCAGGAGTAGACCGTGCCATCGAAATCGTGGAGCGCGCCCTTGAGATCCACGGCGCGCCCATCTATGTACGCCATGAAGTGGTGCACAACCGGCATGTGGTGAATCGTCTGCGCGGCATGGGTGCCATGTTTGTGGATGAACTGCATGAGATTCCCGATGGCGCCATCGTGATTTTCAGTGCCCATGGCGTATCCCGGGCGGTGCGTGCCGAAGCCGAGCAGCGCGGTTTGCGGGTATTCGACGCCACCTGCCCGTTGGTGACCAAGGTGCATCTGGAAGTCAGCCGCTATGCCCGCGCCGGTTTCGATGTGGTGCTCATCGGCCACCAGGGTCATCCGGAAGTGGAAGGCACCATGGGCCAATTCGATACCAGTTTTGGCGGCGCCATCCATCTGGTGCAGACGCCTGGCGATGTTGACCTGCTCAAGGTGTCGGATCCGGCGCGCGTGACCTTCGTTACCCAGACAACCCTGTCGGTGGACGATACCCTGCGCATTATCGAGGCGCTGCGCCGGCGGTTTCCGGCGATCCAGGCGCCGCGCAAGGATGACATCTGCTATGCCACCCAGAACCGCCAGGATGCGGTCAAGCAACTGGCGCGCGAGTGCGACGTATTGCTGGTGGTGGGTTCGCGCAACAGCTCCAATTCCAACCGTCTGCGGGAAATCGCGGAAAGCGAAGGCAGCGCCGCCTATTTGATTGACGGCGCGGATGACATACGCCGCGAATGGGTGGATGGGAAACAGCGGGTGGGCGTAACAGCCGGTGCTTCGGCGCCGGAGATCATCGTTCAGCAGGTGGTGGCGCGGCTTGGGGAGTGGGGCGGCGCGACCGTCAACGAGGCCCACGGCATTCCGGAAAACATGGTGTTTGCTTTGCCCAGGGAGTTGCGCAACCCGCTGCCGCGTGCATGACATTTAGCGGCAGCGCAGTGTGGTATCCGTATTAGGAGTGTCTGAAATCCGGACCCGCCCCATGACATTCACGATCAGTGCGCGGTCATTGCGGCCGTCTTCGGAACAGTACAGGAAAGTGCCGTTGACGCTGCGCAGTCCCATTGGCCTGAAGGTAAAGGAGTTGCGATTGCTGATAATGGGCGCCTGCGGCCGGATCGGCTCATGTACTTGCAGTATGGGTTCGCCCGCATTCACCTGCACCGCGCTGTCGCGGTTGAGATTGTCGAATATCAGCCAGCCGCTGTTCCAGTCGCTGAGAGCATGGTTGCAGCGTACGCCGTCGGCGCTTTTGCACATCACCACGTAGCTGTTGCGGATGATGGCGGTGTGGCGCGCATAATTGAGTGACGCGTGCAACCCGTTGACCGCGGCTGCGGCGCGGTTGTGGCGGATCATGGCGGTAAAACCAGGCACCGCAATGGTCGCCAGTATCGAGGCCACCGCCAGCGTCATCAGCAGTTCGAGAACGGTAAAACCCGCGTCCGTGCGCATAGCAACCTCCTTAGCAAATATCCTTTTTTACCGTGGCCCGGGTGACTTCCACCCGGCCGCTCGCCACGGGTAATAATTATTGTTTCGGCCCCAGCAGTCAAGAACGGGGTTGAGGGGCTCAAGGCCGGGGGCGGGCAGTGGGATGGCATGACAATGGGCTGGGTTTTAATCCCTTGAGTTTGAAGGAGCGCGGTACCCAATAGTGGCGGTAGTCCTTGGCCGACGTGGACAGTGGCTAATTTGTGCGCCTATACTGGACCCAGTCTAAGCTGATGTACGAATCCAAGTGACTGATTCAACTGCCATAGTGCTCACTGGTGAGACTCTCGCGGCGCATCTTGGGGCCCACGGGGTGACGCCCACCGCGCAGCGGCTGAAAATCGCCGAGGTGCTGTTCCGCAAACCGCAACATCTGTCGGCGGAACAGATTCTGGCCGCCGTCAACCGCCAGTCGCCGCGGGTCTCCAAGGCTACGGTTTACAACACCCTCAAGCTGTTCTCGGATAAAGGGCTGGTGCGGGAAGTGATCGTTGATCCGGCGCGGGTGTTTTACGACCCCACCACCGGCTCGCATCACCATTTTTATAATGCCGACACCGGCGAGCTGGCGGATATTGCACCGGAGCAGGTGAGTTTTGCGCAGCTTCCGGAATTGCCGCCGGGCACGCAGCAGGACGGCATTGAAGTCATCGTGCGGTTGCGGAGCAGCAGTAAAACCTGAGATTTACCGTCACGCGTCCATTCCGATATACTGCGCGCCTTCAAAATCTGGTCATAAGCCGGCGTAGCTCAGTTGGTAGAGCAACGCATTCGTAATGCGTGGGTCGGGAGTTCGACTCTCTCCGCCGGCACCAATATCCATTCACACTGCAGCTTAACCCGTCTCCATCCCGCTTAAATAGCGCTAGCATCCCTTTTCCCCCCTCTGTAAGATACCAGCGGCCCCCAGGTCGCTGGCCCCACGCCGCGGCTATCCGCCATATCCATACTTCTCGGACGGCAACGCGGGGCCAAAGGGACGCCTACGATTTTGAACTGGCTACCGCTCGGCACAACTTTTGCCGAGAACGCTGAAATCTGGCGGGAGCGATAACAATGAAGCATGCGTCTTTTACCGGTTTTCTAGTCGCGATTGTGCTGTTGTCAATGCAGGCCACAGCCGCAAGCACAGTCTCCACTCAACAGCTCAAGGCGCTGCGTTTCCGCTTTGTCGGTCCGCAAATCGGTAACCGCGTCAGCGCCGTGGCCGGCGTGCCCGGCGACCCGAACGTTTATTACATTGGCGCGGCCTCAGGCGGCGTCTGGAAATCCACCGACGGCGGCTTCAGCTTCAAGCCCGTCTTCGATAAAGAGCCGGTGCAGTCCATCGGCGCGCTGGCGATTGATCCGCAGCGGCCGGCGACCGTCTGGGTCGGCACCGGCGAGCCATGGGTGATCCGCAACGGCATCACACCCGGCGACGGTGTCTACCGCTCCGACGACGGCGGTCGCTCGTGGCGGCACGTGGGACTGAAAGATGCCGGGCTTATTGCACGCATCATCGTCAACCCCCACGATTCGGACAACGTGTTCGTGTGCACCATGGGAACCGGCACCCACGCGGAAATCTCGCGCGGGGTCTGGCGCACGGACAACGGCGGCAAAACCTGGGCGCACGTGCTGTTCGTCAATGGCAACACCGGCTGTTCCGGTCTGGCCATGGATCCGCAAGACCCCCACATCCTGTTCGCGGGCCTGTGGCAATGGCAGCTGCGCCCCTGGCAGATGATCAGCGGCGGGCCTTCCAGCGGCGTCTATGTCACGCATGACGGTGGCAAGAGCTGGCATGAAATCAAGGGCCACGGCCTGCCGAAGGGCCCGCTGGGTAAGATCGACGTGGCGGTGGCGCCCTCGGATCCGGAGCGCGTGTATGCGCTGATTGAAACGGCGCAACAAGGCTCGCTGTGGCGTTCGGATGATGGCGGTAAGCACTGGCACGTCGAGAACTACAGCCGATTGCTCACTGAGCGGGCCGGCTACAGCGTGCGGTTGGCTGTCTCGCCGGTGGACGAGGACAAGATCTTCGTCGCCAGTAACGGCTTCTATGTTTCCGGCGACGGCGGCCAAACCTTCCGCAAGGTGCATTGGGGCGGCGACAATCACGACATCTGGATCGATTCGGCCAATCCCAGGCGCATGATGATCAGCGACGACGGCGGCGTGGAAATCAGCACCACCGGCGGGCGCAACTGGCACCATGTGTCGTTGCCGATCGGGCAGATGTATCACGTGTCGGTGGACAACCGCGTGCCGTACTGGGTGTACGCCAACATGCAGGACGACGACTCCGGCCGCGGCCCGGCTTACCCGGCGTCCACGCCGCTCATCAACCCGCATGAATGGCAGGAGCCGCTGGGCGGCTGCGAGTCCGGGTTCATTTACCCAGACCCGAGCGATGCGCACATCATCTGGAGCAGCTGTTACGGCGACGAGATCACCCGTCTCGACACCCGCGTCGGCTACCCGCGTGCGGTAAGCCCCTGGCCAGATCATTCGCTCGACGCGCCGCCGCAGGCGATCAAGTACCGCTGCCACTGGACGCCGCCGCTGGCCATCGATCCATTCGACCACAACACCGTTTATTACGGCTGCCAGGTGATCTTCAAAACCCGCAACGGCGGTCAGACCTGGAACGTGATCAGCCCGGATCTGTCAACCCGCAATCCGAAATACCTGGTGTCGTCGGGCGGCATTCCCATTAAGGGTAGGATGCGCCGGCAGGACAATCTCGGCCAGTTCTATGGCGAGGTGGTGTTCGCGATCGCGCCGTCGCCGGTGCAAAAGGGACTGATCTGGGCGGGCACCAACGACGGTCAGGTATGGCTTACGCGCGACGGCGGCGGTCACTGGACCAATGTGACGCGCCATATTCCCGGTCTGCCGCCGTGGGGTGCTGTGACGCGCATCGAGCCGTCGCATTTCACCGCCGGCACGGCTTATATCAGCATTGATCGCGCGCTCATGGGCGACCCGCGGCCGTACATTTACAAGACCACGGATTTCGGCCGAAGCTGGCGGCGCATCGTCCACGGCATACCCGCAAGCCCGACCAGCAGCGTCAGCTCGGTCGCCCAGGATCCCTACAGCCGCAACCTGCTGTTCGCCGGTACCGGCAACGCGCTCTACGTATCAATCGATGCCGGTGATCATTGGATACCGCTCGCGGCGGGTCTGCCGCACGCGCCGGTGTCCTGGGAAACAGTGCAGCAACAATTTCATGATCTGGTGGTCGCCACATATGGGCGCGGCATCTACGTTCTCGAAGACATCACGCCGTTGGAACAGCTGGCGGCTTCCAAGGGCCCGGCGCCTTTGCTGGCGCTGTTCTCTAGGCTCAAGCACGTCTTCCATCCCACGTCGCCTATGCAGGTCCACGTTTTCGAATCCCGGCCGGCATTCCGCTTTTTCCGCGGCGCGCACGCCTTCATTGACTTTGCACTCAGCGCGGTGCCGAAAGGCAAGCACCCCATCAAACTCGCGATCCTGGACTCGCAGGGTCATTTGGTTCGCAAGCTCAAGCTGTATGCGCACAAGCACAAGCAGCCGGGTCTCAACCCGATATACAAACACGGCCACTGGGCCCACAACCCTGATGGGCAGGCGTTCGCCGGCATCAATCGTGCATACTGGAATCTGCGCTATGACCCGCCGAAGCTGATCAAGTTGCGCTCCACGCCGTCCAGCAATCCGCACGTCTGGAACGACCTGCGTTTTCTCGGCAAGACCACGCGGCCGATCACGCACTGGGGCATCCGGGAAGCCGAGGTTGGACCGCTGGTGGCGCCCGGCACCTACACGGTGCGCGTGACCGTTGACGGCAAATTCTACAGCCAGCCACTGCAGGTACTGGCCTCGCCGCGTTCGCCAGCAACCGCCGCGCAAACCACAGCCCGCGTCAAGCTGCTGCTGCATATCCGTGACGATATTTCGAGTGTGTCGGACATGGTCAACCAGCTCGAATGGCTGCGCAAGCAACTCCAGACGGCCGAGGCTATGCTCAAGGCTGAAAAGCAATCCGGCCGCAAGCCGCTGTTGAAACAACTCAAGCAGATGAACGCAAGCATCAACGGCCTAGAAAATAAATTGCTCTCGCCGAAACTTGCCAACAGCGACGAAAAAAGTTATCTGGGCCGTTACGGCCTGTATCTGCACCTGATCTGGCTCAACGGCGAAATCGGCACCGGCGCCGGCGACGTTTACGGCGACCCCGGCTACCCACCGACCGATGCCGCGCTCCGGGTGCTGCACATGCTGGATGACGAATTGAATGCCGCCAAGACGCAATACCGCGGTCTGATGCAAAAAGACCTGCCGCAATTCAACCGCACGCTTGCCGGCAGCAACATTCTGCCGCTGATGGCGAGGCAGCCGGTTGCGCAGACACGCGCAACGCTGGGCGACTAATGGGAAAAGGGAACGCTACCTTTTCTCTTGCCCCACAGCGATACTCGCCGCTATAACAGGCCGCGATCATTAGTTCACCGAACCAGGGCGCCAAGAGCCACGTCGAGGTGGCCCTTGGCGTGGGCCATGAAGCCGTATTACCCCTAGTCCTGGTAGTCCTCGTTCCCGGGCGTGGGCACCGGGCGCAGTTTCCTGATCGCCGTCATGTTCTCGAACTTCAGGGTGTAGAAGCCGCCGTGGCTGGAAGTGACCCAGAGATAGAGCTGGCCGTGCTGCCACACGAAACGGCTGTGGGCCTTCGACCAGGCAAAGTTGATCGGAGGGCTGACCTGCTGGAACGCGTTCAACAGTGAACCCGGATCAATCTCGTCTGGATCCTTGGGTGCCGGCCCTACGAAATATGCGATCTCCTTCGGATGGTACGGGTCGGCGATGTCGAACACGCGCACGCCCGCCTGATGGCTGGAACAGGCCAGCAGTTTCGCGTCCATCGGGTTGTCGAAAGTGCAGTCGTGCACGCTGTAGCCGTAGCCGCCCATGGTGGCGGTGATGTCGTTTTCCGTGAGCTTGCAGTTTTGGGGATCGGCCACACCCAGCATCAGCAGGGACGCGAGCTTGGGTTTTTTCAGATCGCTGATGTCAATGAGCCGCTCCATGCCGTTGGGCGGCAGGCCCACGGCGCAAGCGTCCACCGCGCCCTTGGGATCACTGCAGCCGCCGGAGCCGCATTCGTCGCCCACGCCCAGATAGGGCTTACCGTGGATGAACGCCAAATCGGGCTCGATTCCGATATCACCGTTCACCCAATAAAGTGAGCTGATCACCTTGATGACTGGGTGCGGGCGGCGCTCCTGCACCTGGCTGACATCGTAGATCACCAGCCCGTTGCCAGACTCGAAATCACCCGGATGCAGCATGCGGCCCACCACGCCGCAGAACAACAGCGTGCCGGGCGGATGGCCGTCCACGGCGAACTGATTGAGTGAAATGCGGTGGCAGATTTGCTTGGCGCCGGCGCCGCCCGCCTGGTTATTGGGGAAATCCCAATCAATGAGTTCCCTCGGATGGCGCGGATCGCTCACGTCAATGGCATACAGGCGGAACTTGTTGAACGACGCGATCCAGTAGGTCTTGCCGTCAGGCGCAAAATTTCCGGCGTGCGCCACCAGATTTGGATCCGGGATCTGCTCGCTGGAAAGCAGCTTCGGGTGCGCACAATCGGACAAGTTGTAAAAGGACACGGCGGGTTGCGGCCCGCCGCCCATCCAGCTCTCGGCGCTGCCGAGGAGCGCACGCTGGGGATTCACCGAGCCGTCCTCCCAATCGTAGAGCGTGGCGGGATCATCCAGATGAGTGACGTAGCGGGGATCGCGCATGTTGGACACATCCAGCACCTGGATGCCGGGGTGGAGCAACGGCGGCACCCCCTTCTGCCCAGCCTCATAGCCCTCGGTCGTGACGTAGGCACAATGGCCGTACCACATCAGCTGGTGACCGGCGCCCTGGCCGGCGTATTCGCCGACGATTGCAAGATTGCAGTTGTACGGCCGGGTCGTAGCACCACTGGCACGTTTGGTCAATGTGAGCTGACCGTCTACCCCCGTCTCGGCCCGATCTCCCGGTTGGCAGACCGGCGTAGGTACGGGGCCGAGGAATGGGGTCTGCGCCCTCACTTTCACAGGGGTGGCCGCCGCTAGCACCAGGGAACCAACAACGAGCGACAGTCCGAAACTTCGGCCCATTTGACAGACGTTACGCATGACGAGCCTCGCAGTTTTTCCAAGAGGTCGTTTGAACAGGCTCGGGGAGCCGCCCTTTTATATGGATACAGTATTGCGCTGTGAATGCTAAAAAGAAAGAAAAATGCCAGGTCACGGTGTCCTGTCCGCGCGTCCGCGATAATCTGCTTGGCCGCTTTTGAGTGAAAAATTCAAACAATTTTTCGGACATCACTCAATCCTTCGATTGGGTCCGTGGGCGTACGGCTGGAAATTCATAGCTCTGGCGGCAGTTTGAGCGGTACACAGTGTATTCACTAGTTTTTGCCTTTTGGGTCTTCGTGGAATTTAGTGGGTACTTTAGCGTGACATTCAGGCGGTAAACCAAGCGGGATATGGCTTCCAGGGTAACAGGTGGGTGCTGAGTTCGTGAGCATGATAAGGGTTGTGCTAGGCTGGATGCGCATCAAGAGCAACTCCAGCCCAGACGATGCACCGGCGCGACACACCAGGAAGGAAATATGCGGGTCAACGGCAGGAAACACACGCCTTCCCGGGGTTTTCTGCCCTGTCGACCAGGGACTATTTAGTAGCCACATGATGCTGAACACTACCGAGCCAATGCCCTAAAGCTCCAAAATCTACCCACACGATTACGCGCAGAGCCCATCTTTTATAGATAGGCCCAAGAACGGAGGTTTTCGGATAGATGAGTCCCTGCATAGATTCGCCGGGACTTGACACCGCGCTCAACGTACGGGGCGAGCTGCCGACGCAGCAAGAGGTTCTCTGCTTTGATTTACCGTGTCGAGCGGAACGGATCCAAGGCTGTCACTAGGCCCTTCGGCACACGAGCAGGATTTCGTCGACATCGCTGGCTGCAATCATTCCTGGGGTAATCCGCAGCTGCTTCTGGAACCGCAATCCGAGCGGCATGAATGCGCGGTTGTACCACCACATCGCCAGTCTACGATGCTGAAATAGCCACCATATGCCGATGTCAACGAGGCGCGACGAACGCGGCTGCATTCCGAATACGGCGCTACGCTCCACCAACAAGTGGTGCTGCGCCAGTTTTGAGAGCAGACGTGGTGGGTCGTAGCGCCGCTTATGGCCCACGAAGTCGTCGAACGAGGTCCAAAGCGAGGCGTGCAGCGGCGTCGATATCAGGAGAGTCCCACCGGACGTCATAACCCGTGATAGCTCCGACAGTGCAGCATCATCGTCGTCAACGTGCTCAATGATATCGAGGGCGCACACCAGATCGAATGTACCGCCGCCGAAGGGCAGGGAGGTCACTTGACTTAGCACGACTTGCGCGCCACGCCCCCGAAGTTTCACGAGCGCCGGCGCGCTGATATCCACGAATTGCGTGTCCAGGATAGGCAGTCGCGGTCTCAGGCCGGGCGCGACTTCGAGCCGCCGACCAGACGTGGACAGCAGCGATTGCACGAGCGGCCAGGTATTGAACCGCTGAGGTTCTATGAGGCTAGCACCGGTCCACAGCACGTCGTAGAAGCGGCGATTCTTTTCGAGAAGGTATCGATCGCTGCGCCTCCGCGAAGGCCCTGGCGGCATCTGCGATTGCGGTTGATCCACGGCTTTTGGTCGCATCCACCGCCTCGTATGCCGCTTCAGGCGGTCTTGGCAACTTTTCGTCGGTTGTTGGAAAAATCCGCGTGTCGGGGCACATTCCCCATCCCACCATGGCGACCATTAAATCACGAAGCTAGCGGCTCGGGCTACTCTTGCGGGATACCAACACGGTGATGGGGCCAGTGCCGGCAATCTCTGGTTGGACTGCTGCTGGTTTCGTAGATACCACCAAGCTAATGCGTGGGTCGGGAGTTCGACTCTCTCCGACGGAACCAATGAGCCGCACTCAATACCGTCGAGCCTTTAATCGTGTTTGCCCCCCCTGTTATTCCAAAAATGATGACTCACGAAAAACGTTTTGATGGCGTAGAATAGGCCAGAACCCTGGCAGGCCAATTTAAAGTTAGCAACTGGCTGAAGCGGAGGCAAAATTGAAATGTCCTAAATGCAATTTAGATCTGGTGCCGACCATCCGGCACAAGATCAAGGTCAACTCCTGCCAAGCTTGTAAAGGGATGTGGCTGGAATATCAGGAGCTCGCTGAACTGGAAAATGAGGTCTTTGACTTCGGCGATGATGCCAAGGGAACACTGGTGTTCAGTTCTACGCCCACGACCGCTAAATGCCCCGAGTGTAGCGCTCTCCTCAAGAGATTCAAGTACCGGCTCTTTGATCTGGAAATGGAATTTTGCGAGAATCAACACGGGTACTGGCTGGATGATGACGAGGACACCAGAGTCCTGGAACTGATGAAAAAAGAGGAAAAGGATTACCAAAGAAAGCTGCTGGCGGAAGACCAGTGGGGCGCAACCTTAAAGCGTATGCGCTCTGGCTCATTTCTCAGTAAAGTGCGGGATCTGTTTCACTAAGATGTAAGGCTTTCCCTCAAGGCCACCCTGGAGGGGATGGTGGAGTGCCCTTGGCCTTTTGGACAGCCATTAGGTTTAGCTTGATCTGATATCGCTAAAGCCCGGACACGGCGATGCCGGTGTAGTGTCGTGTACTCTGACATTAAGGCTGTTTCTGCCATCGCTAGGCCTTAATGAATACACACTTCCACGCGCGTTGGCTCGGAATCGATGAATTCGAAGTGCTTAACGTGATGCGCGCCAATGCCGGTAATTGCACGCGGATGCGCAGATTACGGCGGAGTTGTAATGCGTAGGTCGGGAGTTCAATTCCCTCCGCCGGCACCATTGCAGTGACGAACAGCCCACTACTATCCACAGTCCGTCTGGATGCCCTTTATCGAACGTGTCGCCTAAACCCCTGTTATATAATCCCAAAAGCCAGGGTCCATCCCGCGGTTATCCGCAGACAGAGCCTGCGGTCACCGCCAGTGTTCGCCCGCTACGGATTGGCCTTTACTTGATCCAAGTCATCGCTGCCGACGCCGTCAGCCGTCATGCTTTCAATAGGTTTCTGGAAGCGCTCAGCAGATATAGGTGAGGTGGCCGCGGTGAGTAAACAGTCCTGCATCATGGTGATCCTGGATAAAGGCCTGCAGTCCACGCCGGCGCTGCTGCGCGCAGCGGCTTTGGCGCGCAAAGGCGGTGAGCGGCTGCTGCTTGCACTGTTTGAATACGACCGTGCGCTCGCTCGCGCGGCGTCGCGCAAGTTTGATCTGGATGCATATTTGCAAGGCCGGTGCCAAAAACTCGAGGAATTCGCCGCGCCGTTGCGCAAAGATGGCTTGCAGGTGGAGGCAAAACTATTCTGGGGACGCCCGTTATTGGCGCGCATGCTACTGGCAGTGATTGCGGAAAAACCGCAGATGGTGTTCAAGGATGTCCATGCAGAGCCCATTCTGCGCCGTCTGTTGGTTACTCCACAGGATATGGATCTCCTGCGTCAGTGTCCGGAGCCCTTGATGCTGGTGCGCCCGTCACCGAGCGCGCTACCCAAGCGCATCCTCGCCGCGGTGGACCCGTTGGATGAGCACGATCGCCCCCACGAACTCAATGCACGCATCCTTACTCTGGCCAATCGCCTGGCCATGCAGTGCGCTGCACAGGTGGATGTGGTGCATGTCTTCGAATACGTTCCATTTCCTGCGGACCCTGAGGTACTCAGCGGCTGGATGCCAGATGTTGCTCTGGTACAGAAACTTCGGGATATGCACGCCGAGGCCCTGCAGAAGCTCTGTCAGAAATATGGGATAGCGCCGGCACAAATGCATATGCTGGACGGCGCACCCGACAGGGTGATCGCCGAACTCGCTACCGCCCAGCACAGCGATGTGGTGATCATGGGTACGGTTCAACGCAGTGGATTCGAACGGCTGGCCATGGGCAGCGTCGCGGAACGTCTATTGGAACAGCTGAATTGCGATGTGTTGGCGTTAAAGCCGGATGGTTTCCGCGCGCGCCTGCAGACAGAATTGGAACACGCTGAATTGCGCAGTGAGTGAAGTAACTCTACTTGAAGGTAGAAGGAGCCGCCTATGCCGCTGACCAGCAAGGGCCGCAAGATCTTGCGGCAGATGGAAAAAGAGTATGGAACCGAAAAAGGCAAGTCGGTATTCTATGCCGCGCGCAACAAAGGTCGCATCACTGGTGTGGACCGGACACGTAAGTCACCAACCGTCAAGCCGAACGGTCCTCGATAGTGTCGCGTCGCGCGTGACGGTCGGTACGGTCCCGGCGTCCCGGCCACTCGCACCAGCTCGGCATATTCCTGATGCTGCATCCGCGGGAAAATCTGGCTTCGCTCACTCTGGTGTTGGCAGTCCTGTTCCTGATGGAGGTCGGATTGATGTTGGCTGCATTTTTCTGGTTGCGGCATCGCCCCGGTTCGAGCTGGCTGTTGCTCAATTCGCTGCTCGCTTGTATTTGAGCTTGGCGTCGACGCGGTCGATTGAGTGTTTTATCCAGCGTGCTTGGTGTGATTTTCACGGCAGCTTTCAGCCTGTTCCCATTCCTGTTGCCTTCGGACTTGGATCCATACGCCAGCCTCACGCTCTGGGACGCATCCTCCAGCCAGCGCACCTTGTTCATCATGCTGGTGGCGGTGCTGGTGTTCCTGCCGATCGTGGTGCTTTATACAGACTGGGTGTTCCGGGTACTGCGCGGCAAGGTCACTGAGGCTTATATGCGCGAGCACAAACAATCGCTCTATATGAGGTGCAGAAATATGCGGTACTTTGCCTGGATTCTTGGTGTGCTGCTGGCCTGCGCGTTTGGCATCATCAACGCCCTGTGGACCGAGATGAAGATGCACGATGCGTCCATTGAGCTGTAAGCGCCTCTTCCTGTCCTGAGCATGCGGCCCTTACAGAGCTAGATCTGTATACCCAATATGTGCCGGGGCCAAAGCCGCTTCGGCAGATAGCTGCGAATGCATTCGGTGCTGGTGCGTGTCACATTCTTGGCGATACTGCGTACCGGCACCGCCAGCTGACGGGCGCGCAGCTCTATACGCAGCATGCCAAGGAATTCCGGATCAGCAATGATGAACAGGCGAATGGCGCGCTGTACATGCAGCCGCTTGGCGAGCATGGCTCCCACGTCGTGGGCGAATCGGCGTGCGCTTTCATCTTGCAGATTTTCATGACCCAGAGCCGCACGGCTACCGCGCTGACGATTGAGTGTGCGTCCCTGGCGATCCGTGACCAGCGAATGCGCCGGCATGCGCGCATTGGCGTTCACCAGATTACTGAGTTCCTGCAACTGCTCCTGGTTGCGGGCGATGCTGAACAGCCGGGCGTGACCACGATCGGCGGCGATCACCAGAATCACTTCAGCGGTGTGGACGGCAGCAGTGGGCATCAAACGCTCCGCCGCTCTTCCACGAACGGGTCCATGCTTTCCAGCCGCCATTCGGATTCGGCATCGGCGTCGGGGCGAGTGTGGTTCAGGTATAAACCGGCGCCACAATGTGGACAGTGGACGGCGTGACCCACAGCCAGTTCCGGCAGCGGTACGGCGTTCTGCTTACCGCATTCCGGGCAGCGCATGGAGCAATAGATCATGAGCTTCTCCTTGTATACCATAAACCAAGGGTAGCCCCGACATCTCGGGCTGCATCGTCGCGGCCGGCCTAATACGCACAAGCAGTGAACCTTGGCTCATCCGGTCACAGCCGCGGTGGGGGTCTTGCGACTGCTATCTTTGGCTACGCCCAAGCCTGCAAGCGCACCTTCGATGACAGCTTCAGTAACCTTGCGTGGGCGCACGGCATCGCCGACGGTGAATACATGTGGCAACAGACCAAGTACCTCCTGTTCCAGACTATTCTCGGGGCGTGCACCCAGGCACAAGACCACGGTGTCCACGGCCATTTGAGAGGTTTCGCCAGCCACCGCCAGCTGCACCGAGCTATTTCCAATGCTGAGCAAACGAGTATGCGACAGGATGTTGACGTTGAGGGTGCGCAGCCGGCCGAGTAGCAGTGTACGCTCGTCTAGCGGAGCGTCGGCGGCGATGTCGCCCTCGGCTTCGATGAGGATGACTGTGTGACCGGCCCTGGCAAGGTATTCCGCGGTCTGCGCACCGGAGCAGCCGCCACCCGCCACCAGTACTGAACCACATGCCGTACCGCGGCCTTCCAGCAAGTCGCGGGCGGTCATTACGTTGATGTTGTTGACACCGGGAATCTGCGGACGCACCGGCTGCGCGCCGGTCGCGACCACCAGCGCGTAAGGCTTTTCGCGCTCCACATATTTGCGGTCCACGCGGGTGTTGAGCCGCAGCTCCACACCAAGCCGTTGCAGCTCGCCGCGCAGATCCTGCAGCAGTTCGTGCCAGCCTGGGCGATATGGGGCAGCACCGGCCGCGCACAACTGGCCGCCCAGCTCAGCCTGTGCCTCGCAAAGTATGACTTGCAAGCCAGCACCCGCCGCATAACGCGCGGCTTCCATGCCGGCCGGTCCGCCGCCCACCACCAGGAGCTTGCGTGGTTTACTCAAGACCCCGTGGTCGGCGAACTCCCGTTCCCGGCCGCATTCAGGGTTGACCGTGCACCATACGTCGCGCTGATCGAAAAGACGGGTAATGCAGCCCTGGTTGCAGGCGATGCATTTGTGGATGGTATCGGCACATCCGGTCTGTGTCTTGCGCGGCCAGTCGGGATCGGCCAGCAGCTCGCGGCCGAGCGCGATGAAATCCGCCTGGCCGTTGGCCAGTACTGCTTCGGCGAGCGCCGGGGTGCGCAGTTTGCCCACAGCGATTACCGGAATTTTTACCCGTTGCCTTATGAGCGCCGCATACTGCACCAGTGGCGCATCCTCCACCGCCATGGGCGGAATCATGCGGCCGCGGGTGTAGGAAGCGTAGTTGCAAGCGGATACGTGCACCGCGGCAACGCCTCGGGTCTCGAGCCACGCTGCCAGCTCCGCAGTGTCTGCCGGTGTGAGCCCGCCCGGCACCATCTCGTCCGCTGACAGCCGGATGGTGATGGTGAAATCCTCGCCAACGCGTTTGCGCACCGCAGTGATCACTTCATCGAGGAAGCGCCGGCGGTGTTCGACGCTGCCGCCGTAAGCGTCGGTGCGACGATTGCTGAATGGCGACAGGAACTGGATTATGAGATAACCATGCGCGGCATGGATTTCAACGAAATCCAAACCTGCTGCCCGGGCACGTGCTGCGGCGGCGCCAAAGGCTTCAGCCAGTGTCCGGATTTCGGCGGCATTGAGCGCCCGCGGCAGCTCATTTATCAGCGGACAGGGTATTTCCGATGGCGCTACTGGCCGTCGACCGGTGATCTGCATACTGGTCTGGCGGCCGGCATGAAACAGCTGGATGCCGACGCGCACCCCCTCCGCATGAATGAGCTCGGCAGCCTGCCGCAATCCGGGGATCACGCTGTCATCATGCAGCCCCAGCTCGTTGCGGAAACCGCGGCCGTCAAGGTCCACAAAACTCGCTTCCAGAATCATGGTACCCACGCCGCCGCGTGCGATGCACTGTAAATGCGCCAAGTAGCGCGGCGTCATGCGCCCGTGCTCGTCGGCGTAATTACGTACCATGGGCGCCATTACCAGGCGATTTTTGAGCGTGAGCCTGCCGATTCGGCCGGTGGTGAACAGCAGTTGCGGGGCGTCCATGGCAAAGTCCTCAGGAAGCGCGAGTGGGCATTCATGAAATTAGCCCTGGATCGTGCCCAGAGCATTGACCTGGATCAATCAGGGTCTTATCTATATATCCCAGTTGATGCAGATCAAGGCAGGCATTCCTAGCATCTGCTTTTATAAGACTATGCTTATAAGTGCCTAATTATTTACACCCACCGGCGAGGGCCAATCATGAGTCAAATATTGGATGACAAACAAAGGACCGCACTGCGCCTCAAGCTGGAGGCACGCTACAGCGTGCTGCGTATGGAGATACGCGCCGGTCTGGAAGCTTCCGACAATGAGGATTACCGTAAGCTGGCCGGCGAGGTACACGATATGGGTGAAGAGGCACTCGCCGATCTGCTGGTAGATGTGCGGCTCGCGGAGATTGATCGCGACATCGTTGAGATAAATGACATTAAAGCGGCATTGGCGCGCATGCGTAGTGGTCACTATGGTATCTGTACGGATTGTGGTGCGCAGATACCGCGGGCGCGTTTGCAGGCCTATCCCACCGCCAAACGCTGCGAGCCGTGTCAACGCAAGCATGAGCGCACGTTTCGTGCGCCAAGTATTTCTACCCTCTAGGCAGTGGTATCGATCCATGCCGAAAGTTTGGCGCGAGCGGTTGCTGGACGACGCATGAGCGCGGCCGCCACGTGCAACAATGGAAACGTGCGTGCAGAAGGCATGGATTCATCGCGCTGCAGTACACGCACGGTATGCGGACCCTCGCCCTGGGGAATATGCCGGTCGCCATGCGCCACGCGCCAGCCAAGTGCTCGATGATGGGAACTATGGCTGGTAGCGGTAGTGATGAGGTCGGCCAGGCCAGCGGGTCCATCGGCGGCATGGCGCGCGCCGCTGAAGCGTTGCACCAGGAGATTTATTTCCGCGAGTGCCGCACCGGCAAGCTGCCCGCGCAGATTGTCTCCCCAACCCAAGCCGTCTGCCAGTCCGAACAGCGGCACATACACATTCTTGAGCACTCCGCACCAAGACACTGCGCGCGGGTTGTGGCTCAGTGTGATATGCAGCTGGGTGCTAAGGAACAACCTGCCAACCAACCGTTGCGTCATTACGCTGCGACTGCCGAGTTCGGCGAAGCCGCTGCGTCCGGCACGCAACTCGGTGGCGATCATCGGTCCACCGAGGATGCCCCAGCATCCGCGTACACCCAATTGCGACTGCAGGATATCGGCAGCGGTGCGCCCAGCCTCATCCAATCCTTTGGCTACACTCAATACCACAGCGTGCTTGGTCAGATGGGCTTGTAAATGGGTAAGCGCAATGGCAATTGCCATGGTAGGCACACATAAAAGGATGAACTCGGCTTGCTTGGCTGTCTTACGAACGGCCGGAGATGGCTGTTGGTTCTCCGGTGTTATCCGCCAGATGCTGAGGCGCGCACGATTGACGAGCAGCGCCTGCATTGCATGGCCCATTTGGCCAAAGCCCACGATCAGTACCGATGTTCGGCAGGATTGTGATGTGCGAGTGGTCATAATCAGGATGCTCCTCATGGAACCTTATGGATAATAAGCGTCACGTGGTATTCGTAACAGGGATGAATCCCAAGCCGCCGCCGGTGCAACACCAGCCGCTGTTGTGGCGGTGCATTGCGGGCGGCGCTGTGCAGGCGGGCATGACTGCCGAGGAACTGGCGCCACTGGCAAACCGGTTTCACTTGGCCGCATGGAACCACATTTATTACAGAAAGTATGCTGATATCAATGTGGACCGGCCTTGGGTCGAGCACATGCTGCGCGGTGATGGCGAACGCTATTGTGCGCCTGAGCCGGAACGCTGGACGGTACTGCGTATGCGTTTGATGTATACACTGGGTGACCTGCTGCCATGGTTGGCGCGTTTGTTCGGCGACGCCGATATTCTGGCTAGCATCGCTGACACCGCGCGCTATTTCGATAACCACGATGGCATCGGCGCGCGGGTGCGGGCTGTAATCAAGCAGAAGCTGGTTCAGCTGCTGGGGCAGGGCGCGGAAATTATGCTGGTGGGCCATAGCCTGGGTTCGGCGGTGGCCTATGACAGCCTCTGGGAACTCTCGCGTCGCGATGGCAACCACTGGCGTTGTCCGCTGCTGCTGACGCTCGGCAGCCCACTCGGCATGTTTTACATACAGCGCCGGCTGCTTGGCCATGCAGAGCATGGGGCTCGCCGCTACCCGGACAACATCGGTCGCTGGATTAACGTGACTGCCACGGGTGATGTGATTGCCACCGACCGGCGGCTGGCCAATGATTTCCGCGCCATGCGCAAACTCGGGTTGCTCTCGAATATCGAGGACGTCGCTGCCGGTGTGCATAGTTGTTACGGCACGGCAGAAGGTTCTAATGCGCACCGCTGCTTCGGCTATTTCTTTCATCCGCTGGTGGCTGGACTGATCGTTGACTGGTTGTACGGGAGGGAGCCGCGCGTGTCTTGATCGTCACCGGCATGCGCGCCAGCTTGTCGAATATCCGCCGTCGGCGCTGTAGTGGCCACCACTCATATAAATAGATCTGTATGGGCCGCCACATGGCCACCCAGCCGCCGATCAACAGACT
Organism: Gammaproteobacteria bacterium; assembly: GCA_027315405.1. Lineage (GTDB taxonomy): Bacteria > Pseudomonadota > Gammaproteobacteria > Natronospirales > REEB76 > REEB76. Next base: position 84,797 of record DAHUYB010000071.1, read on the forward strand.
CTCTCTCGCAACCATTGACAGCGCTCCACCGTAGCGCTGCAGAAGTTCTGAGAATACAACCGTGACAGCCAATGCCGCTAGACCGATGAGCAGACTGCGCCAGCCTTTGCGCATGAGCCGACGGAATTCGAGGCGCGCCAGCCGCGTCTGGTTGGTAAAATGATTATGCACAGCCTCGGTGACAAGCTCTCTGGCGGCCTCATCGAGGCCGCCTTCCAGATGTAGCGTGAGGCTGACCGGTTCAGCGAGCGGATATTCCTCCGCCCAGCCCACGATGTATTCCTCAGCATTCTCGTCAAGGTCTTTCTGGTAAAACGGTGAGGGGTCCATGGAGTTGAAAAGCTGTGGCAACGTGTCGAGGTGTACCTCGATATGGTGATGTCGCTGGGCTGAGTGAGGAATGCGTTTCATGGCGGTCTGGGGTGTGTAATTAAAATGGTGTACCGCGGCTCGGGCCGTGGCATTGACATGGATCAGCACAAGCATATGCCAAAAATAACGATGAATTGATCCAAGTCATGGTGAAGCAGGCCACGCGGGCTTAATCTGCATCGGCATATATGCAAGCGCAACATGCCATAACCGCCGGCGGCTTCGACCCCGCACTGGTACGCCGGTACGACGTGGCGGGGCCGCGTTATACCTCCTATCCAACGGCGCGGCAGTTCGGGCCGTCGGTAGACGAGGCGGTGTATAGGCATGCGGTGAAGCGCAGCAACGAAGACTTCATCCCCAGCGCACTGTCGTTGTATGTGCATCTGCCCTTCTGCAAGAGCCCATGTTTTTACTGTGGCTGCAGCCGGCTCATTACCCGCAGGCCGGAACGCATTGCTGCGTATCTGCAGCGTTTGCACCGGGAGATCCACCTGCAGGGGCAACACTTTGATCATGACCGTCCGGTGCGGCAATTGCATCTGGGCGGCGGCACCCCCACGTATCTGGATGACGCGCAACTAAGCGCGTTGTTCGGGGCGTTGCGGGAGGCATTCAGTTTCGGCCCCGAGGCCACGCGTGAGTTTTCCCTGGAGGCAGACCCACGCACCGTGAACGCGGAACGGCTGGTAGCGCTGGCCGAACTGGGATTCAACCGGGTGAGTTTTGGCTTCCAGGATTTTGATTCCCTGGTGCAGCAGGCAGTGAACCGCGTGCAGGATCCCGAGCAATGCCTGGCGCTAATTGGGGCGGCGCGCCAAGCCGGCTTCCGCTCGGTATCGGCGGATCTCATTTATGGCTTGCCGCGGCAGACCGAGGCCGGGTTCACGGCAACCTTGGAGGCAGTGGCGGCAGCGCGTCCGGATCGCGTGGCAGTATACGGTTACGCGCATCTGCCGCAGTTTTTCAAAGCCCAGCGGCGGATTCGTCACGGCGAACTCCCGGATGCCGGGCTGCGACTGCGATTGCTGCGGAGCGCGGTGGAGGTGCTTACCGGGCGCGGTTACGAATACATGGGCATGGATCATTTCGCTCTTCCGCAGGACGAGCTGGTAGAAGCGCGTATCCGAGGCACGCTGCAACGCAACTTCCAGGGTTATTCTACCCATGCGGGCCTGGATATGGTGGGGCTCGGCATGACCGCCATCAGTCACGTGGGCGATGTCTATGCTCAGAATGCCAAGACCCTGGACGGCTATTACGCCGCTTTGGATTCGGGACGTTTGCCTATTGAGCGCGGCTATCTGATGACCAAGGACGATTGCCTGCGGGCCGATGTCATCGGTCGGCTGATGTGCTACGAGGAGCTGCCGTTCTCCGCTATCGAGCGGCGCCACGACATTGTGTTCCGCGAGTATTTCGCACGCGAGCTGATAGCGCTTGGGCCGTTACAGACCGACAGGCTGGTGCAGGTGGAGGCGGACAGATTGCAGGTGTTGCCGCGCGGTCGGTTCCTGCGCCGCGCGCTCGCCATGGTCTTTGACGCCTATCTGCCAAGGGAAAAGGTTGCCGATACGTATTCGCGCGTCTTGTAAGAATAAGGGGTTTCTTCTCCACTGATTGCGCTGTTTGTGACAGGGCAGGGATGGGTTATCCTTAATCCTTCAAAATCCGTATCTGGAAAAGGAAAGCCATGCAAACCCGGCCTGTGGAAGTAACCCGCGGATTGCGGGAAGCGTGCATGAGCTGCTCACTCCAGGAACTGTGCCTGCCACGCGGATTGTATGGCCAGGATCTGGAGCGTTTGGACGCTTTGGTGGAGCGCCAAGGGCCGTACCACGAAGGCGATCATCTATTCCGCATCGGCGACCCGTTCGACTCTATCTACGCGGTACACGCCGGTTCCTATAAAAGCTACACTGTGGACAGCGAAGGACGCGAGCATGTGCTGGGCTTTCATTTGCCCGGCGAACTCTTGGGGTTGGATGCCATTTATCCGGGACATCACGTTTGCAATGCGCTGGCGCTGGATACCGCCACGGTCTGCGTTCTTCCCTATGCGCGACTCAGCTCGCTCGCCAGTCAGATCAGCGGACTGTTTACGCAGATCATGCGGCTGATGAGCAAGGACATCGCTGATACCGCAACACTGGCGGGGGATTTCACCGCCGAAGAACGGCTGGCCGCCTTTCTCGTGGGCTTGTCACAACGTTTCCAGCTGCGCGGATACTCGCCCAAGGAGTTCAACCTGGCCATGTCGCGCCGCGACATTGCCAATTACCTGCGGCTGGCCACCGAGACCGTGAGCCGGGTATTCGCGCGCTTCGAGAAGGAAGGCCTGATCGCCGTGGATCGGCGCGCACTGCATCTGCTGGACCTGCCGCGGCTGCGGACCCGGTGTGAGTCCTTGGGCAGCCGCTAGTCACCACGCCAATCCGCCGGTGAATTGACCCAGATCAAGATTCCAGGTGACAGCCGCCGCTAAACTGTGCTCTTGGAAGGTATCGGAACGTCCCCGTCAAAGACGGCTTAATCGAGGAGTTACCTGATGAACGCCAGAATCCCGCACCGACTTGGTCTTTCGGCTGCCCTTTTGGGGTTATTGCTCACGGCGCTTTCCATGCAGGCGCAAGCGGTTCCGAGTTTCGCACGTCAAACGGGGCTGGCCTGCAGTGCTTGCCATACGATAGCGCCGCAGCTGAATGCCTTTGGCCGTTATTTCAAGCTACACGGCTACGTCCTCGGCCCGGAAAAGTTGAGCGGCGGCAGCCAGAAGCTCAGCATTGACCAGTTTCCGCCGCTCTCGGCCATGATGATTGTGTCCGATACGACGACGCGCCGCGCCCAGCCGGATTCCCAAAACGGTTCGGTACAGTTCCCGCAGCAATTGAGCATGTTCTATGCCGGCGCTATCTCGGAACACATGGGCGCCTTCTCCCAGATTACCTATGAGCAACCCGCCGATCATTTCAGCATCGACAACACCGACATTCGTTACGCACGCGACATAAATTGGGACGATCAGACGCTGTTGTGGGGGCTGACGCTCAATAATAACCCCACGGTACAGGATGTGTGGAACAGCACTCCGGCCTGGAGTTATCCGTTCATTTCCTCGGGTGTAGCGCCGGGGCCGGTGGCAGCACCCCTGCTTGATGGGGCACTGGCACAGAATGTGGCCGGCTTGGGCGCTTATGCCTGGCTCAACAATACCTGGTACGGTGAAATGAGCGTCTACCGTTCGAGCCAGGCAGGCGTGGCTCAGCCTTATAACAGCAGTACTGCCGGCGTGGTTTCAGGCTTGGCGCCTTACTGGCGTCTGGCTTGGGAACATCCTTGGACCTCGGGGAGCGGCCAAAGCGATTTCGAAGTGGGCACTTTCGGCTTGTCCGCGCATATTTTCCCGGGTAACGGCCATCCGCTTTCCGGGCCAACGGATGATTATCTAGACGTGGGTGTGGACAGCCAGTACCAGTTTATCACCGCCAAAAACTCCCTGGCGTTGCACGCCTCCTATATACATGAGCGCCAGAATCTGAACGCCAGTGTCGCCGAGGGACTGGCGGCCAACCCAAGCAACCATCTGGATGCCTGGAATGTGGATGCGAGCTACTACTGGAATGAGACCTATGGGCCCACCATCGGTTACTTCAGCATCACCGGCAGCGCCGATCCGGTGCTGTATGCGCAGTTGCCGCTTGTCGGTAGCGCCACCGGTTCGCCCAACAGCAGCGGCTGGAGACTGCAATGGACCTGGTTGCCGTCACTCAATGTCCAGGCAACCGCCCAATATGTGATCTACACTAAATTCAATGGTGCCTCCAACAATTACGACGGCTCCGGGCGCAGTGCCTCCGACAATAACACCTTGTATCTGGCCTTGTGGTTTCTGTGGTAGTCCTTGGCGCAAGTAAATTCTCACGCGAACCCATATCAACGGAGTATCTAGCAATGAAGAATATCCTGACGATCATTATTGGTGTGTTGGGCGTCCTGGCAGCGGTGCAGGTCAGTGCCGCTAATTACGTGGTCAAGGAATTGAATAACGGCCCCACAGGCACCTTCGTGTTCGATCCCGCATTCCTGCATGTGCAGCCGGGCGATACCGTGACTTTCGAATCCACGGACCTTGGTCACGACAGCAAGTCGGTACTGATACCCGTGGGGGCAAAGCCGTGGGAGAGTGAGGTCAGCAAACCGCTTACGATCACCCTCAGCCAACAAGGTGTATACCTCTATGAGTGCGTTCCCCACAATCTGTTTGGCATGGTGGGCGTGATCCAGGTAGGCGCAGCGGTAAACAAGGCCGCGGCAATCAAGCAAGCACAGTCAATGGAGCAGAAGCAGCTCATGAATCAAGGGCGTATCACCCAGACCATCAACAAGATCCAGTAAGCTTGCGGCTGGATCTCTCCAGGCTCGCTAGAAGTAATCCAAACCGCGGGATCGATGCAGGACGGAGTGTATCGGTGTTGGCGGCAGCTGGGTGCACCGTTCCGGCCGCCGCCGGCAGAAACCCTCGTTTTCCATTCTGTCCACCAACACGGGCAAACCCATGCTGATGGCGGCGCACTTCAGCATATTCACCCGGTACGCCTGCGGACTGACCTAGCTGGACGTGACCTAATCAGGTCTTTGGTCTTGAGCTCAGATACTGCAATATCTGCCGCCTTCCAATGTGGCGAACTCCGTTAAGCCCGGAGCTGCGCGCACATCCGCCCCAAGCATTGTAAGGTTAAACTTGCTATTTTATGTTGCCATGCACCATGGCAAGTGTGTTCACAAATGATTGCGGAGGCAGCATTCGTCAACTCCGCTTCCCGCTGGCCAAGAATTGTTGTCCGGGCTGCATAATAATACTCAGGTAGGATTATCTTGAAAGGCGCATAGCCACCACATGCAAAGACAAGCGGATCATAAATGAAGTACAAAGACTATTACAGTGCCCTGGGTATTGCACGCACAGCGAGCGAGGCGGACATCAAGGTGGCCTACCGCAAGCTGGCGCGCAAGTATCACCCGGACGTGTCCAAAGAGCGCAATGCCGAGGAGCGCTTCAAGGATATCGCTGAAGCCTATCAAACGCTCAAGGATCCGGAAAAGCGCGCAGCCTACGATCAATTAGGCAAGCAAGAACCGGGCGAAAACTTCAAACCACCACCCGATTGGCGGCAACGCTACAGCGACACCCGGTTCTCATTTGATGACATAGATCTTGCGGATCTGTTTGCCGGTTTCCGCGGTGCCCGATCACATAGCCCGCGCTCGCCGATGGCTGGGCAGGATTACGAAGCGGTGGTGCACATCAGGCTCGAGGAAGCCTATGGTGGCGCGCAGGTAAACGTGGATCTGAGCGTGCCTGAATACGACGCTCAAGGGGTAATGCACCGGGTACCGCAGGTGTTCAACGCACGTATCCCCAAGGGCGTCACCGATGGCCAGCGGTTGCGGATCCCTGGCAAGGGTGGCCCCGGCATTAATGGTGGTCGCGCCGGCGACCTGTATCTCACGATCGCCCTGCACCCGCATCCGCTGTTTCGCGTCAGCGGCCACGATTTGTATCTTGACCTGCCGTTGGCGCCCTGGGAGGCAGTGCTCGGCACCAGCATCGAGGTACCGACGCCCGCCGGCCAGGTACTCCTCAAAATCCCCGCGGGCACCCGCGCCGGCCAGCAACTGCGCCTCCCCAAACGCGGACTTCCGAAGCCGCACAACGGCACGGGTGATTTATACGCCATCGTGCAGATCGTGATACCGAGCGAGACCAGCGCACAGGAACGTTCGCTTTTCCAGCAACTGGCCGATAGCTCCAGATTCAATCCGCGCGGGCATTTCAATCAGGAGGTAAGAAATGAAAGCCATACTCGCTGAAGTGCTGTGGCTGGATGAGCATCACACACTTTCATTATCCGAACTCTCCGAGCTCTCCGGTCTGGCGCCAGATGACCTCAATGAGCTGATAGATTGCGAGGTGATCACACCGATCGAGCAGCATACGGAACCAATGAGATTCCCTGCCAGCTGCGTGGTGACGGCCAAAACCGCAGGCCGGTTACGCACGGACTTTGAGCTTGATATCCATGCGGTGGCTTTGGCCATGACGCTTATTGAACGTACGCACGAACTGGAAGCTCAATTACGTGAATTGGGCGCACAGCTCCCGCGGCGGATTATCTAGCATGACTCGCCACGCAAGATATTTGGATTTAAGCTGCACCTGGGCCGATGGATCAATCCGCAAGCCTGACCAACAGAGCTTTCGCCATATGACCGTGTAAAGACGCAACCCCGCGGGCGAAGTGCATCAGGCCTATCAACAGCAGGATGCCGATAATTATAAGCACCGGGACCAAAAACCATGAAACCACAACCGGGCCATTGATATAGATGAAATCACCCCAGAGGTGCGACAGCGGGGAAAGAATCAGTACCAGCGAAACCCCGAGCCAGGCCGTCACTAAAGCAAAATACAGGATACCGAGTGGCAGTTGCAGCAGCATGTAAAACAGGGTGGACCAGGTGCGCCCGTCCGAGAGCAGTTCCTTGACATGGGTAAACAGGGGCACGGAACCGCCCGGGTGCGGCGGCCGGCGCGGCATGCGCACGCCGAGGAAGGTTTCGACGATGCGGCCTTCCACCAATGACAGCAGACGTACGCTGCCGAGGAACAACAGGAAGAATGGAATGCCGATAATCAGCGGCAGCAGCCCGAAGGATAGCGCCGAGCCTGCGACCACCCAGATGAAATAAAAGATGCCGGTGAACAGCGCCAGCAGCATGTAGAACAAGCTGGTATAGGCACGCGGATCCGCCAGCACACCAAAAAATCTGCCCGCCAGGGAGGTGCGTTTTTTCGGCCGCGGCGTGCGTAATGCCGCCTGCACCTTGACCTCGGTGGTGCGGTAGGCCTCGGCCACCTCATCGGGCGCACCGTAGGTAGTGGCGATGGCAGCCAGAATCTGTTCCTCGGTCTTGTCCGGGTGCTGGTGCAATTCGCCGCGCAGGTATTCTTCCGCATCGTAAAGCGCGTCCTGAACCAAGGCCGGGTCGGCGCCTGCCAATTGCTCACGTAGCTGGTCCAGGTATTCCTGAATATTGCGGGGGACAGGTTTAGTCATGGCGATTATCCTTCGTGATGGCGTTCACAAAATCCCGGGTACTGGCCCAGGCGTCTTTCCATTGCTTAAGTACCGTGCGACCGCTGTTGGTGATGGTGTAATAGCGCCGTGGTGGGCCGGAGACAGAAGGTTCCACGTAACTGTCCAGCAGTCCGGCGGCGGACAGGGAGCGCAAGACCGGGTAAAGGGTGCCCTGTTTCATGACCGTGTTTTCTTCATTGTCCCGTTGCAGTCGTTTGGCGATCTGGTAGCCGTACTGGGGTTCATGGGCCTCAGCCAGGATGGCCAACAGCACCAGCGCCACAATGCCGGCGTTGAGTTCCTTCTGGAATTTGCGCAGATAGCCTTCTTCTTCACTCATGCCGACAATACTTAAGTACGTTGTATTGCCGTTTAATATATAGTATTAACTTCACAATAGTCAAGCATAATTCAAGGCATTCTTTGCTACCCGAAGGTCAGTGACTAAGCCAGCCGTAGCGCCGCAAATCAATCCGGCCTTTGGAATCGAACTGAATTTTTTCCGCCAAAAGCCGCGCACGCTGATTATCAGCTCCATTTCCATGCTTGCGGCAGCTAATCTCACCTTTAGCGTTGATAACTCGTTGCCAGGGTATCCGGGAGCCTTCCGGCAGGGCTGCCATGGCATAACCTACTTGCCGGGCGCTGCAACCCCCCACCAGCCGGGCGATGTGCCCGTAGGTACTTACCCGGCCGGCGGGAATACGGCGCACCCTGGCATAGATGCGCGCGTACAGGGAATCGAGCGAACGGTCAGCTTTGGGGCTGTTCGCCACAGAGGATGTAGTCTTTGGCATTTTCAGCGATATAGCGGCAATGATACTGACCCCGGTCCAAAGGCCGATAGACCTCCCGGTAGGGGTAGGCGGGCGGGGCGGAGGGATTCTGGTACTGGCTCTGGTGCATGATTTGCAGGTTCATCCAGTCCCGGTATTGGCGCTTATCGGCAATTTGCATGCGGCAGGTGACATAGCGGGGGTCTGGATAACGCCAGCCCTGAGCTTGGCAGGTTTGGTCATCTTGGACGGCCATTTTCAGCGCATGTGCGTGTTCATGGGCGGCAAGGCTCGCGCAGCCCGCAAGCAGCATTATCGTCAGCATCAGGAAAAACGGCTTCATGCTATTTCCAACGGGGCTCTATTAGTCACAAGATTAACCCGGCCGCAGCTTGTTGACCATGTCCAAACCCCGGGACGATTTCAAGCTGGCAGCTGCGGATTGGGTCCGTGGGCACAAAGTATTAGCGGTATAGCCTGGATCTAGCGCAATTAACGGTTGATTCCCAGCATATATTGAATCGAAATCTTTTCTGTAGGAAATATTGTTTCTCCGGAAACAAAATATTCTCATCATGTAGTTTCCGGCTTGTTGTTAAGGTATTGCTCGCGTAGCAGGTGCCAGTCGAGATTGATCGTTTACCCAGACCGCAAGTTCCACGCGATTTTTAAGCTTTGTACGTCTGAGTATGCGTTTCATATGCACCTTGACGGTCTCCTCCGTGATACCAAGAAGTTGCGCGATCATTTTGTTGGTCTTACCCTGAGCCACGGCCGCGACAATCTCGCATTCCCGACGCGACAGCACATTCTTTTTTTCCGGGTCATCGCGTCCGGTACCGTTGAGTACGCGGCCAAGAGTGGATCTGAGCCGTTGACTAAGTATGATTTCTCCTTTCAGCGCATGTCGCACGCCTTCGAGCAGTTCCTCGGGTTCCATGTCCTTAAGCAGATATCCGGTGGCGCCGTCGCGCAGAGCTTCGGTTAGATCTTCCTCCGCGTCGGAGACCGTCAGTATTACCACCTTGATTTCCGGCCATTGCGGCCGGATCAGGCGCAGGATTTCGTGTCCGCTGTTTTTGTGCAGACGCAGATCCAGGAGCACAAGATCAGGTCGTGTCACGGAGATTCCGGCCAGTGCTTCGTCGCAACTGGCTGCTTCGCCTACCAGTTCAATTTCTGGGGCGAATTGGAGCAATTGGCGTATTCCCCTTCGGAACACGGGGTGGTCATCAACCATGAATAGCTTATGTTTTTTATGTTCTTTGCTGCTCATCGGGCCCGACTCCTAATCTGTGGTGCGATTTGCAGGACTCTGGCATAAACTTCAGAATCACGGTTGTCCCGGTTGGCTGGCGCTTGGAAAACCGAATCTTGCCACCCAATATCCGGGTCCGCTCGCGAATAATACCCAGCCCGTAGCGTTTGCTGCGCCTGCTGGTTGATATGCCAGGCGGGATTCCGATGCCATCATCCTCGATTTCCATGGTCAGGATGCCGTCATTTCTTAAATACAATCTCACCCACACGGATCCAGCCGACGCGTGACGTTCCGCATTCACCAGGGACTCCTTGAGGATCTGTACCATATTGATTTGCTCATTGGCCGTAAGCAGCGATGCCGGAATGGCATTATGAACTCGCACCTTCATTTTAGACCGTGAAGCGGATTGGCCGGCAACATGGGTCAGCGCTGCCTCGAAACTTCCCTGCGGCAAGCTCAGACGGAAGGTGCTTATTAGCTCCCGGACCTGGGTGTTGGCGTCTGTTAGTCCTTGGGAAAGTTCGTTCATGACATCGGCTAAGCCATTGGCTTGGCCACCTGAACCCAACTGATTGCGTAGGCGTAGCAGCTGGATTTTGAGGTACGCAAGCGTATGCGCAAGGGAATCATGCAGATCGCGAGCCATGGCAAGGCGCTCTTCCCGCAGAGCCCGTCGTTCGGATTCGATACGTATTTCTGCAGATTCAGCGAACAGTGCCATCCGTGTTCCTAGGGTTCCCAGGGTTGCGCGTTGCTGTGAATTTAGCGTACCGCCTTCCGGCAGGCGGATGGAAATCACCCCGTAGCGGGATTTCGACGTTACCAACGGCACCTGCAGCACCCTAGCACCTCCAACGGCTGTGGTCACATGCGGTTTGCGACCGCCCAGGCATGCGCGGCAATTCCTGGTCTGACAGAAAGCGAACCGCGCCTCGCTTTCTGAAGGTGTCGAAGCTAGCATGATGGCGGCCTGTTGTCCGGCATTGCTCAGGCAAATAGCCGCGCCGGAAAAGCCGAGCAGATGTTCAATCCGATCAAGTGCGTATTGATAGCTTGCAGAAGAGGCGGGGGCTGCTGAAAAGCGCTTCTCTATGTCATAGAGACATTTAAGCGCCCGGGTTGTTTCCGCGAGATCCCGTCTGTGGTTACCGGGTTTTTCGACCACGCTGCGACGCAGCGGGCGTGAGTTGGTGTTCATGGCAACCGGTACCTTTAGTGAATTCAAGTTTGTACAACAGGTCATGTCGTTGCCGTCCTGATGTGAGAGCAAAATCCTTGTACTGCCTTTGTGAAATCATTAATTAGGATAACGGTCATTTTACCAATATCACTCGCCGTTCAGTGTGGATACCCGAACCTCTTCAAGATTCAAATGGGAACATCTCTCATTCACTGTTTCCCGCGATTAAATCCGCGGTAACAGCACTAGCAACTGGCATTATTCTTGGTCGTTTTCAGGGCCTTATGGGCATATACCTCGAAAGAGGTAATCCATGAACCTTTAGGGTTACCGCGAAAAAACCCGCTACTCTCAAATACGTTGCGTGCAGGGTGATTTCATCACAGGACGCAACGGGTTCCAGTTGCGAGCCACGGTCTGCGGGGGTAAGCCGGGACAATTCTCCGCATTTCCCCTACACAACATTCGGATTTCCGTATTGTAAAGTTGCAACACCCAAATGGGTAAGCGTGATCTTACGGCAGAAATGCTGTTGCATTTAAGCACACCGAGAAAGGTAGAAGCCCGGATTCAAGGGGCAGACATGCTACGGCAGTGGAAATGACTGGCGCGGTGCGATTGCAACGGGAACAGGGATGTCAGTAATGCCAAGGGATCACTGCCTTGCAACGCCTTGATAATACGAGGAGCCGAATTGTTATGAACAAAACTACTCTCAGCAAAGCCGCGCGTTATATTCTATTAACAGGCGCGGTGATTGTAATATCAGCACCGGCTGTCTTTTCCCAGAATGCACCCTCAGCCACCACCACTAATTCAGCGCAAGCCGTCCAGCCGAGCACCGTCAAGTTGGGTAAAATCTCGGTCACCGGTACGGCGATACCGCAAACCAGCATCGAGACGCCTGCACCGATCACGGTGATCACCGCCAAACAAATCCAGGAAAGCGGCTTTACCACGATTTCGGACGTGGTGCGATCCCTGGTTTCCGATAATAGCGGCACCATTCCGACCGCGTTTACGGCGGGTTTTGCCAATGGTTCTTCCGGCGTCGCCCTGCGCGGGCTGACGGTGAACTCCACGATCGTGTTGATTGACGGGCGCCGGACCGCGGCCTATCCGCTGGCGGACGATGGTGAGCGCTCCTTCACCGACTTGAACACCATTCCGCTGAATGCCGTGGAGCGCGTCGAAGTGCTGAAGGACGGCGCCTCCTCCATCTACGGTGCGGACGCCATCGCCGGCGTGGTTAACATCATCATGTATCCAAGCTACCACGGTTCGGAGGCGACCCTCCAGGTCGGTACCTCGCAGCACGGTGGCGGGACCACCACGCGCGCCACCATCATCAGCGGTACGGGTCATCTGGATCAGAACAACTATAATGCCTATGTGAGCTTGGAATACGAGAACGACCAGCCCATCTATAACAGCACGCGGGGTTTTCCATACAACGCCTGTGACTTGACTTCCGTTGGCAGCTTCAACGGTTGCTTTGGCGGCCAGCAAGCAGGCGGTTCGATATACGGATCGGTCGCGCCTGCCACCGTGTCGCTTAACCCTGATGGCAGCCCCAACCTGCTCACCGGCGTGCAGATTCCGGGCACTACCTCCCAGCTATTGCGTCCCTGCGGCCCGGGTTCGACGCCAGTGAATTATCCTGGCACCGGTCCCGGCACGGGTCCTGCCTGCCAGTACAACCAGGTATCCGATTACGGGCAGATTCTGCCGAAAACGACCAGCTGGGGTCTCGATGGGCGTATTACCCTGAAGTTGAATGACTCCAATACGGCGTACGTGAACGCGAGTTATGACCAGTACAGGATGGTCTCGCAGAATGGCGGTCCTGCCACGATTCAGGCCGCGGTGCCGGTTAATACCGGCCAGATTGCCCTGCCGCCGACGCTGCCCAATGGCAGCTTGAACCCGAACAATCCATTCGCAAACGCGACATGCGCAGCTACCACGGGAGGCTGCCCGTACGCCCTGATCGGCTATAATTTCGGCGACTTGCCGGGGTTTGGTTGGGAGACCAATGTGACTCATGATCTCCGCTTGGTGACGGACATCAACGGTGCCCTGAGTGAAAACTGGAACTACGACGGCGCATTGACCGTTCAGCACAACTGGCTGAATGTCAATGATTACGGGTTTCTCTATTACCCGCAACTGATCAGCGATGTCACCAACGGTACCTACAACTTCGTCAATCCGGCGATGAACTCTCAGGCTACCCGTGATGCCCTGTCTCCCGTGATTAGCAAGACCTCGACCACGGATCTGGGCGAGTTCGATTTCGGCGTCAACGGCACAGTAGGAAACTTGCCCGGGGGTCCGTTGGGTCTCGCCTTCGGCACCCAGTGGCGTTACGAGGCGCAGGATGATCCCAGCCTGAATCCGGGCAATCAATTCGAGAATCTGGGTAGTGCTCAAACCATCGGCCACCGGAATGTAGCGGCGTTGTACGCGGAAGTGGACGCTCCGATATTGGACTCCCTAGAGGTGGATGTGTCGGGCCGGGAGGACCATTACTCCGACTTCGGCAGTGCCTTCTCGCCCAAGATTGGGTTCAAGTGGACACCGATTACTCAGTTGGCAATTCGTGGCACCTATTCCAGGGGCTTCCGGGCGCCGGCTTTTGCCGAGAACGGCTCCAGTTCGTCCCTGGGCTTCATCAATGAAACTCCGCCACCGTCATTCGTGGCACAGCATCCCTGTGTGACCTCGGGTTGCACCGGACCAGACCCATACGCGCAAACGTATTCTCTGGGTTTGCTGAGTGCGGCCAACCCCAACATCAAGCCGGAACGGGCACGGAACTATACTTTTGGATTCGTGTTCCAGCCGACCCCGGGGTTCAGCGGCACGGTGGACTACTACAACATCCTGAAAACCAACGTTATCGCGCCGCCCTCTCCTAGCAATGCAATAAGCGCGTATTTTGCCGGTCAGGCACTGCCGCCTGGTATGAGTGTGATCCTCGATACACCTGATCCGCTGTATCCCACCGCCATGCTTCGGCCGATTCAGTTCAGCGCGGACTACGTCAACGAGAATGAACTCCGGACCAGCGGTGTGGACCTGGGCCTGAACTACAATCTCGCCTTCGGCAACGGTCTGAGCTGGACCAGCAACTTCCAAGTCACCAAGATCATCCAGTGGGAGGAGACCTTGACTCAGGGCGGACCGCTGGTCTCAATGGTCGGTACCCAGGGGCCCTACATCCTGTCCTCGGGTGCGGGTACGCCTCGATACCGCGGTAGCTGGGCCAACAGCCTCAGCTTCGGGCCGGCCACCATTACCGGGACGTTCTATTACGTCAGTGGTCTGTACATGAGTGCACCTGACATTACCGGGGATCCCAACCTGTGCATCTCCACCAACACCCCGACCGGCGCTAACCTGCCATCGAATTGCAAAGTACCGTCGTTTACTACTTTCGATTTGACCGGCAAGTATGATTTGTCGAGTGCCTGGTCACTGACCGGAGGCATCCTGAACTTTTTCGACCGCAAAGCGCCGTTTGACCCGATTGACTATGCGGGGAACAACTACAATCCGACGTATAACTTGCCGGGCGTAGTCGGTCGCTTCTTCCAGCTTGGCTTGAGTGTCAAATTCTGATGCGATGAAAAACAAAACGGACTGATAACAAAAACAAACTGCAACTTGGCGGCCCCGAAAACGGGGCCGCTTTTTCATGGGTAGTTCTCATTGATCCGTTCGTGGTGATTACTTCGACTTCACTGTTGCACGGCAACATTAACGGCGCACGAGGTAATAAATGCGGATCCGCACTTGCAAGCACGCTATTCCGCGGATGCCTAAAAGCGGCCCGCTCGAGCGGGCCGCGGCATTTTCCGTGTAAAATTTAAGGGTTTTAGCGCAGCACCACGGCAATCTTGTTGGCAGTGAGTGTGTTGCTGGCGCTGTCAAACCCGCCGACGCTCCAGATGCCCACGACCGCACCACCCGCGTTCAGGCGGGAAGTGAGGTCTGTGACGAAGTCCGCGAAGTTGGCATGCACTTCCACGCTGCCGTTCTGGGCTATTGCGAAATCACCGCCCGCCGGATTGCCCACGATGGTGGGTGGGGCCGGGAGCGCGGTGAGCACCGTTATCACGCCGCCACGCCGCAGGTTATCGAACACCGGTGCGGGACTGCCCGTGAGATCAAGGACGATGCCGTTGACCGGGTCAATGGACGTGAATGCTTGCGTGGTCCCCGCCGTGCCCCAGTAAATTCCAAGCCGGGCACGCGCAGTGGAGAAATCCGCGACACTCTTGGCGAAGAAATCCGGCGGCGCAGAACCAAATGGCGTCACGAAGCCGTAACTCACCACCGGGTCATTGGCGGTGAAGCTGCTATCGGACAGCCCGTTGAGCGCCACATCGTAATTCGATGGATTGCTGCCGCTACCGGTGAAGTTGAACAGGCTGACCGGGCGGCCCTCAAAACTCTGCACGTTCACCAACATGCCGGTAGCGCTGCCGTCCGGACCGTTGAATACGGCATCCAGGCGGGTGTACTCCAGCTGCGCAAAGCCATTGCTGGCATCTATGGCGAGTGAGCCGGGATTCGAGTTGGTGATGGTACCGAATACCAGCAGACGTTGTCCCACTGAAATATCGTTGATGGCGAATGTGCCGCTGGGATCGCCTTCTTCGCGTACTTTGGTGTTGGCACCCACGGTGACCACCACGTCATCGGTGAACACCACACTCTGGTCACTGCGAATGATGGTTGCGCCACGTAGCGTCACGGTCGTGCCGCTCACTGCGATCACCACGCCGCGCGCCGCATCCAGGGTGCCGCCCGGCACGCTGGAGCCGGCAGCCACTTCGGCGGCGACGAAGTGGTTGTCGCTGAAATCAAATGTACCGCGTGCTACGGTGGCGGTGGTGGGCCCGGCGGCTTGTAAGGCAGTGAGTCCCGCACTGCCCGTGTAACCGGTCTGGTTGATTTCATACGTGGTGTTGGCGGTAGTGTAAACCGTCATTTGCCCGTAAGGATTGCCGCTGCCGTTCAATGGCGTGTAAAACGGCCGCAGCCCGATCACATAGCTGGAATTTGCGACGCTGACGCTGGCCAGGGGCCCGCGCATGCGGATGACTTTTCCGATGGCGGGATTAACCTGCGCATCCAGAAAGGGTTCTACCGTCACCGTGTCGTTGGACAGATCCACAATGTTGGATGCCGCCAGGTTGAAGTCCACGTTCAGCAAGCGCGGAATGCCCGGCGCCACATGCAGCACACCCTTGCTGTCCGGATTGATGGTGAGCGTGAGGCTGCCGGTAATGGGGTTGCCGTTCTGATCAACCGGCGTCACCTTAACCGCATTACCACTGCTGTCTTGTACCTCGATGTCGGCATTGCTGTAATCCAGGGTAATGGTGCCGCTGGTGTAATTACCAGGCGGCATGGAAATGCCGGTCAGAAACTCGGTGAGGTTACTGTATTGGGCGAAATCCACGCTCACCGCATTGGGTAGCATTTGCACCGTTACGCCATCCGCCCGGGTGAGCTGCAAGGATGCCACGTTCACCGTATAAGTGAGAAAATCCCCGGGCGCGTCGGTAATACTCACATAGACGCAACCGGTTGGATCCTGCGGCGTAGGATTGGCGCAATTGGTGGTGGCGCCCGTACTGCTTGATAGGGCGTTGTCAGCACTGCCACCCCCGCAGCCGACAAGCGCTAGGCCCATACATAGGGCAGTCAGGAGCAGGGTTTTCCCAAAGGCATAGCGTAAAGTGTTCATTGCGGTGATCCCAATAATGAAGGCTTGAGGGGCAGTAACGAACCGGCAGCAGTCAGGTTTACCCCGGAACAGCAACCCGGGCAGCCATCTGTAGGAAGTGTGCGACGGATCACATTTCAGGGTGCCGGGGCTGTTGAGGAGCACCTATGACGGAGTCCTCGCTGCATAGCTGGCGGGGGTCAAATTGATTAAAGTAAGATGCCCTCAGGGAAAGCCAGGATTGCCGCCCCGCTAGGGGAATTTCATGTGCGACGCCCCAGTTCGCTGGTTTGGCACCCACTCGGGTGTTTAGGAAAGTGGAGAACGCGTGCCAATCACCACCACCATTGTTCCGGAGATCGGTGACAGCCAGTTTGAGCAACAGGTCAAGGCGGAACAAACCAACCTGCTGTTTCACTGGGGACGCTGGCTGGATATATCCGCGGCCATTGGGGCCGTGGTGTTATCGCTGCTGTTCTGGGATAACCTGAACCATGATGTTTTGATACGCTGGACCACCTACATGCTGGTGATCTGCGTGGTTCGGTTTACCGTCAGTTTGGGTTTTGGGCATTCCACCATCATGGTGGAAAAGCACCGGATCTGGGAATATGTTTATCTGCTGAGCACTCTGTTGCTCGGCCTGGGGTGGGGGCTTGCGGGTGGGGTTATTTTCCGCTCCAACTCCATCATGTATGAAGCGTTCATCGCGTTGTTGCTTGCCAGCATAGCCGCCATCGCGGTGCCATTGTTTGCGGCGAACCTCCTGCATTACCTTGCCTTTCTGATTATTACACTGCTGCCGGTGATAGTGCGGATGTTTTATCAGTTTACAAACACCAGCTTGGTCATCGCCGGCGTGGATATCTTGGTGGGTATTCTGTTGGCGCTGACTGCCTATCGTACCCATAAACAGCTGCTCAAAGGATTGCGCCTGCGCTTTTCCTACGCCGGCATCATGGAAGAGCTCACCAGTCATGTATCGGAGCGCACGCGTGTCGAGACGCAGCTGCGCCAAGGCGATGAGCGCATGCGCCGCCAGAGCGATTCCCTATTGGAGCTGGCGCGTGAGTCCAGTATCGCAGCCGGCGACATCAGTGGGGCGCTCAGGGCGATTACCGAGAAGGCCGCCAAGGCGATGCGCTGCAGGCGCATCAGCGTATGGTTCCTGGACGATACTGCCGCCGTGCTGCGTTGCATGCATGTTCTCACGGATGAAAAGCACGATACTGCGCCGCGTTACAGATTTGAAGAAAATCAATGCAAGCTGCTTTTTGATGCCATGCGCCAGACGCGCACCTATGCCATCACCGATGTAGCCAACGATGCGCGCGCCGCAGCGATCATGGCGAGTTATCTGAAGCCAAATCACATTACCGCATTATTGGGTGCACCCTTCCGGCAGGGAGTGCGGGTGCGTGGCATCATCCTGCATGAATACACCGACGGCGAACGTGAATGGACCCGCGATGAAGCCAGCTTTGCAAGTTCGTTGGCGGATTTCGTGGCGTTGGCGATCACTGCCTATGATCGCCACACCGCGGAAAGTAAATTGCGCGAACTGGCCAATTATGACCGTCTCACCGGCTTGCCAAACCGTTCCCTGTTCATGGATCGTCTGGCGCAGGTGCTTGCCAAGGCGCGTCGAACCAAGCAGCGGGTGGCATTGTTATTCATCGATGTGGATCGCTTCAAGGGCATCAATGACTCCCTGGGTCACCAGCAAGGTGATTCGGTATTGCGTGCCGTCGGTAAGCGTTTGAGCAATTCATTGCGCTCTCCAGACTCGGTTGCACGCCTGGGCGGGGATGAATTCACGGTAATTCTTGATGAATGCGAGAACATCGAGGATATCACCAATGTCTGTGATCGTATCCTGCAGACGGTTGTGGAGCCCATCCTGCTGGGGCAGACGGAAGCCACCTTGAGTTGCAGCATCGGCATCAGCCTGTTTCCCACCGATGGCAAGGATGTGGAGGCATTGCTGCAGAATGCGGACAGCGCCATGTATAAGGCCAAGGAGCATGGCCGCAACAACTACCAGTTTTTTACCGAGGATATGCACTCCAAGGCCATGCTGCATCTGTCGCGTGAAAATGCACTGCGCAAAGCGCTGCAACGCAAGGAAATGGTGTTGCATTATCAGCCGCAGTTCGATGTGCGTAACGGCGGTGTGATCGGCGTGGAAGCACTGGTGCGCTGGCAGGATCCGGAATGGGGGCTGATTTGGCCGGCGGAATTCATCCCGCTGGCGGAGGAGACCGGTTTGATCGTACCCCTGGGCCAATGGGTGCTGAAAGAAGCCTGCCAGCAGGCCAAGCAGTGGTATGAAGCGATGGATGGCCGGCCCTTTCATATGGCGGTTAACCTGTCGGTGCGGCAATTCGCTGCCGAGGGTCTGCTGGGTTTTGTGCAGGAAGCCTTGAGAGAATCAGGTCTCAAACCCGATGTCCTGCAACTGGAAATAACCGAAAGCACGGTGATGCGGGACATTGATGCGAACGCCAAGCTGCTGAGTCAGCTCAAGGAATTGGGCGTGCGCATCGGCCTGGACGATTTCGGTACTGGTCATTCATCGCTGATGTATCTGAAGCGGTTGCCGGTGGATGTGCTAAAGATAGACCGTGCTTTTGTGGAGGAGATCGCCAGCAGCAACTACGATACCGCCATCGCCCATTCCATCATTTCACTGGCGGAAGGGCTCAAGCTGGAGGTGATCGCGGAAGGTGTGGAGACGGTGCAGCAGATGGAGCGGCTCAAGCAGGAGGGTTGCTACAAAATGCAGGGCTACCTTTTCAGTGCGGCCCTGGACCAGGAACAATGCGATCGTTTATTACGCGGCCAGCCCGATTTTGAGATTTAATGCAGTTGCCCGCCCAATCCGCCGTCAAATTCAAACCGCATGGATAGATCCACGGATTGCAAGTGCTTGGTGAGTGCGCCCACAGAAATGTAATCCACCCCAGTTTCCGCCGTGGCATGTAGTTGCGCCAAATCGATGCCGCCGGATGCCTCCAATTTGGCGCGGCCGGCGGTGATGCGCACCGCTTCGCGCAGGCCTCCCAGGTCGAAATTATCCAGCAATAGAATATCGGCACCGGCTGCCAGTGCCTCACGCAATTGCCGCAGGTTTTCCACCTCCACTTCCACCGCTACCTTCATGTTTTGGCGGCGGGCCGCGGTAATCGCGGAAGTGATGCCGCCTGCGGCCATGATGTGGTTTTCCTTAATGAGAATGCCGTCAAATAGCCCCATGCGGTGGTTGCTGGCGCCGCCGCAGCGAACCGCGTATTTTTGCGCGCTGCGCAACCCTGGCAGGGTTTTGCGGGTGTCCAGAATGATGGCATGGGTGCCCTTGATGGCATCCATGTAACGGTGCGCTGTGGTGGCGGTGCCGGATAGCGTTTGCAGAAAATTGAGGGCAGTGCGCTCACCGCTGAGCAAACCACGCGCAGATCCTTCAAACCGGCACAGCAGTTGATTGCGACTGATGGGTTCGCCATCGTGCGTACACCACTCGATGCGGATGTGTTTATCGAGTTGGTGAAAGACTTCGTCAAACCAGGGGCTGCCGCACAGTACCGCCGGTTCGCGTGATATCACCTGGCCGTGGGCTTGGGTACCGGCATCAATCAACCCGGCGGTCAGATCGCCGTCGCCGATATCCTCGGCCAGAGCGCGCTGTACATTGGCGGTGATATCGTTTGGCAATGTGGGTTTCATGGGCGCGGCATTATACGTGCCGACGCACAGGTTGCGTGCTGTAGTGCACGGGTTTAGACTAAGTCCAGTTATTGAGGCCGCGTGCTGAACTTCTTCGGCTCGTTCTGTGATCTTTCCCCGGAATGATGAATCTCAAGGAGACGCCCATGACTCATGAATTACCCAAACTCCCCTATGCGCTAGACGCGCTGGCCCCGCATATCTCCAAGGAAACCCTGGAGTTCCACTACGGCAAGCACCACAAGGCCTATGTGGACAAATTGAACAGCTTGATTCCGGGCACGGAGTTCGATAAGGCTTCACTGGAAGACATCGTCAAAAAGGCCAAGGGCGGCATCTTCAATCAGGCTGCGCAGATATGGAACCATACCTTTTACTGGCACAGCCTGAGCCCGAGTGGCGGCGGTATGCCCAAGGGCGTGCTGGCGGACGCCATCAGCAAGTCTTTTAGCTCCTTCGAGGCCTTGCAAAAGGAGTTCAGCGACAAGGCCGCTGGTCTGTTCGGTTCCGGCTGGGCATGGCTGGTGAAGAAATCCGATGGCAAGTTGGCGGTGACCCAGACCAGCAACGCGGAAAACCCGTTGACCGGCGCAGATAAACCGCTGCTCACCTGCGATGTGTGGGAACATGCGTACTATATTGATTATCGCAATGCCCGCCCCAAGTATATTGAAGCCTGGTGGAAGCTGGTGAACTGGGAGTTTGCCGCGAATAATCTCCGCTAAGCCATTTTCTCTGGAGGGTTCCATTATGGTTACGAAATTCCCTGTTTTAGCGTTGCTCCTGTTAACTGTTGGCGCTGTGCTGACTTTCTCGGGGTGTGCCTCCAACCAGCATAGCGATCAACCTATGCTGGGTCAGCGGGTGGGCGCGTATGTGGACGATTCCTATCTGACCAGCGCAGTCAAGACCAAGCTGCTGGGTGATATCGCCCTCAAGTCATTTGATATCCATGTGGTCACTAAAGCCGGCGTGGTGACGTTGAGCGGTACCCTGCCAAACACCGATCTCAGGGACGAGGCCATCAGAACCGCCAAGAGCGTGGGTGGCGTGAAGGGTATTATCGCTGAGATTAAGATTTCGAATCATTAAAACTTGCACCCAAGATTAAGGGTCGCGGAGAAGAATTATGGACGTAACGGACAGGATCAAGCAGCAGGTCGGCAGCCATCCGGTGCTGCTTTACATGAAAGGCACACCGGATTTCCCGCAATGCGGATTTTCGGCGCGCACCTCACAGGTGCTCAAAACCATGGGTGTGGAATTCGGTCACGTGAATGTGCTGGCGGAACCTGAAATCCGCGCCAATTTACCCAAGTATTCCAATTGGCCCACATTTCCGCAGTTGTTCGTCAAAGGTGAGCTGGTGGGCGGCTGTGATATTGTGGTGGAAATGCACGAATCGGGGGAACTCAAGAAACTGCTTGATGAAAAAGGCGTTAAGCATGCCTGAAACATTTTGGCAGTCTAAATGCAACGGGAGCCAATGGCCCCGTTGCATTTAGGTTTGCAGTTAAGACGCCACCGGCGTTACGCTTTATTCCCGGTTGGCATAATCCAACTGATCCCGCAGACTTGAGGCGTAGACCGCCTGAAAGCGGTTCACGATGATGCAGAACAAGTCGGCGGTCTTTTCCGCATCGTAAGCCGCGGAATGCGCCGAACCGATATCCCAATCCATGCCTATGGCCGCGACCGCGCGCGCCAGCACCGTCTGGCCAACGGCCACGCCGCCGAGAGTGGCGGTATCGAAGCTGGAAAATGGATGAAAGGGATTGCGCTTGATGTCAGTGCGGGCCACTGCGGCGTTGAGAAAACCCAGATCGAAGAAGGCATTGTGCCCCACCAGGATGGCGCGCGTGCAGTCATAGTGATGCAGGGCGGTGCGAACTTCACGAAATACGCGCTGCAATGCATCGCGTTCCGGGATAGCCGGGCGCAGCGGATGATGCGGGTCAATGCCGGTGAACGCCAGCGCCTCCGGGTTCAGATTAGCGCCCGCGAATGGCTGCACATGGTAAGCGACCGTCGCGCCGCGATGCAGATTGCCGGCCTCGTCCATGTCCACCAGCACCGCGGCGATTTCCAGTAGCGCATCGCTTTGGGCGTTGAAACCGCCGGTTTCCACGTCCACCACCACCGGCAGGAAACCGCGGAAGCGCTGGGAAAATGGGTGTGGTGCATGGGCGTCGTGCATGCGCGCAGCATACGGGATAAACCGTGAGCGCGAAACTATTCGGAGAGCGTCCAGTGGATTTTTTCGCCGGCACGCAGCGGCACAAGTTGATGCCCGCCGAATGGGTAGCTCTCCGGCAGTGCCCAGGTTTTTTTCACCAGGGTGATTTTGTCCTGATTCCGCGGCAGTCGGTAAAAATCCGCGCCATGGAAGCTGGCGAAGGCTTCGAGCCGATCGAGCGCGCCAACCTGCTCAAAGGCCTCGACGTACAGTTCGATGGCGGCAGGTGCGCTGAAGATGCCGGCGCAACCACAAGCGGATTCCTTGGCCGCGCGCGCATGCGGCGCACTGTCGGTACCCAAAAAGAATTTTGGATTGCCGCTCACCGCCGCTTTGACCAGCGCCTCCCGGTCATGCTCCTGTTTGAGTACCGGCAGGCAGTAGTGGTGAGGACGCAAGCCGCCCTGGAACAGGGCATTGCGGTTGTATAAGAGGTGATGAGGCGTGATGGTGGCGGCCATGTGTCGGCCGGCGGCCAGCACGAAATCCACCGCTGCCCGGGTGGTGATGTGTTCAAACACGATCCGCAGCGCCGGCAGGCGTTTGACCAACGGCGCGAGCGTGCGCTCAATGAAGGCTTGCTCGCGGCCGAAGATGTCCACGTCCGGATCGGTGACTTCACCGTGCACCAGCAGCGGCATGTCCAGTTCGGCCATCTTTTCCAGAGCCGCGGTACAGTTGCGGAGGTCCGTGACCCCGGAAGCAGAATTTGTGGTGGCGCCGGCGGGATAGAGCTTCACACCATATATATGTCCACTAGTCTTGGCTTTGGTGATTTCTTCCGCGGAGCTGTTGTTCGTGAGGTACAAAGTCATGAGTGGCCTGAATCCGCTGCCGGCCGGCAATGCCTTGAAGATGCGGTCGCGGTAGGCGAGGGCGGCGGCGGTACTGGTGACCGGCGGTTTCAGGTTCGGCATGATGATGGCACGCCCGAAGCGCCGCGCCGTATAGGCCAGCACATCGCGCAACTCCGTGCCGTCGCGTACGTGCAAGTGCCAGTCATCGGGGCGGGTTATAACGAGCGTCTCAGTCATTTTGAAAGTAATTTTTGGTTGAGCAGCAGATCCAGGCTGAAGCGTACACCGAAGCCGGTCACATTACCGGGAATATGTGCGAGGCCGCCCTTATGTTCGGCCGCCGACAGGTCCACATGCACCCAGGGTATTGTCTTTGGCACGAAGCGTGACAGGAAACGTGCCGCCAGGATGTGATCGGCTTCGCCCTCAATGATGCATTGTTTCACGTCGGCGACCTCGCTCTCGATGGCTTCATCGTAATCCGCGTCCACCGGCAAGGGCCAGACGCGCTCGCCGCTGGTGCGGCCCGCTTCCATGACCGGTGCCATGAGCGCGGCTTGATTGCAGAAGGCGCCGCTGTAGCGCGTGCCCAGAGCGGTGATGCAACTGCCGGTGAGGGTGGCGTAATCCAGCAACAGCGCGGGTCCGGGTTTGCCGGCGAGCGTCAGGGTATCCGCGAGCACCATGCGGCCTTCCGCATCGGTGTGCACGACCTCGATATTCATGCCATTGGATGCCGTAATGACCTCGTTCTGGGTATAAGCCTTGGGCCCAATCTGGTTGCGCGCGATAGCCAGCCAGCAATCCACCTTGAAAGGCGCCTTCAGCCGGGAGAGTGCCAGCAGCGTGCCCAGCGCCACCGCCGAGCCCTGCATGTCAGCGTGCATACCGAACATGGACTTGGTGGATTTTAAATTCACACCGCCGGTGTCGTAGCAAATCCCCTTGCCCACAAGGGCCACGGCCTGCGGATGCTTGCCGCTTTTTGGAGGTACATACCTCAGGTGAGCAATGCCCGCGTCGCGGCTATCGCTGCCCTGGGACACCGCCAGGAAGGCCCCGGCTTTGAGCTTACTGAGTTTTCGTTCATCCAGAAACATGAACTTCCAGCCTTCGCGTTTCGCGAGTGCTGCTACATACCCGCGGTAGTCCGTGGGCGTGAGCTTGTTGGCGGGCAGCAGCGACAGCCAACGGGCCAGTGCGTTGCCTTCAGCCGCCGCCAAACTGTGGCGGAAATCCAGTTTTTTCGCGAGACCCAGCAAAGCGAGGGATGCAGGCACCGGTTTTTCACTCGCGGGTGACTTGAACACCGGTGGCATGAATACCGCCGCTGACATGGCGGCTACGAACGCTTCGGCGACGCGCTCCTGTTGCCCGGGATTCATGTCCGGGGTGAGCAGACCGATGTCCCGTGGTTCGGATTCCAATGCTTTTGCCAGTGCCTTGCGGGCCAGCGTCAACAATTCGAAAGTCGAGGCCCCGGTTTTGACAAATGCCACGACCGCGGAGGTGCCGCGTGTATTCGGCAAGTCAATTCGCAGGGGCGTGGGTGTGTCGGTGCCGGAGGCAGGGCGCCTTTTCAAGCGTTCGGCATAGGGAAAATCCGGCCAGCGCTTTTGGAGGGCGCTTTCCGGCAGCAGTATAATAAGCGCGTCCAGGGCATCCACCCGGCCTTTTCCGGCCGCCGTGAATTCCTGTTTCAACTCGAATTTTGGCGCTGGCGGTGTCTGCACCCGTCACTCCCGAATCTGCCGGTGCCGATGATATAGGGCTTCCTGCTCCGCCGAAAGACACGGCGGCGCCTATAAACCAGGAATGGAACAACGCACGCCGGTTCGTGCCCCGGTCTTTAAGTATGCCGGCGCTTCCCCGTCATGATTTGCAGCATTGAGGACGACTTTGCCATGGCTAACGATTTCGAAAAACTTCAAGACGGGGATCCGCAAGAAACCCGCGAATGGTCGGAGGCTCTGGGGTCGGTGCTGGAGGTGGAAGGCGCCGAGCGCGCGCATTTTCTGATCGAACAACTCATAGATCAGGCGCGCCGTTCCGGCGCCTATTTGCCTTACAGCCCCAACACTGCCTACGTCAACACCATTCCCGTCGCCCAGGAACCGCAATATCCGGGTGATCGCGCTCTTGAAAAGCGCATCGAGGCGTATATCCGTTGGAACGCCATGGCCATGGTGGTGCACGCCAACAAGGAGAATGCCGGCATCGGCGGTCACATCGCCACCTATGCCTCCGCCGGCACCCTCTATGAGGTGGGCTTCAATCATTTCTGGCGCGCGCCCAGCAAGGACCACGGCGGCGATCTGGTTTATATACAGGGGCATTCCTCGCCCGGCATCTACGCCCGTTCCTTTCTGGAAGGGCGCTTCAGTAACGAACAACTGCTCAATTTCCGCCGCGAAGTGGAGCGCGATGGCCTTTCGTCCTATCCGCATCCCTGGCTCATGCATGACTACTGGCAGTTCCCAACCGTTTCCATGGGACTCGGCCCGCTGCAGGCCATCTATCAGGCGCGCTTCATGCGTTATCTCGAACATCGCGGCTTTCTGCCGGAGAGCGATCGCAAGGTATGGGCCATGCTGGGCGACGGCGAGATGGACGAACCCGAATCCCTGGGCGCGATTTCGCTGGCGTCACGCGAGAAACTCGACAATCTGATTTTCGTGGTCAATTGCAATCTGCAGCGGCTGGACGGGCCGGTGCGCGGCAATGGCAAGATCATCCAGGAACTGGAGGCGGTATTCCGCGGCAGCGGTTGGAATGTCATCAAGGTGCTGTGGGGCGGACGCTGGGATCCGCTGTTCATGCGTGACAAGCACGGCCTGCTGCCCAAGCTGATGATGGAGTGCGTTGATGGTGAGTATCAGAACTACAAGTCCAAGGACGGCAAGTTCGTACGCGAGAAATTCTTCGGCAAATATCCGGAGTTGCTGGAGATGGTCGCCAACATGAGCGACGAGGAAATCTGGAATCTCAACCGTGGCGGCCACGATGCCCGCAAGGTGTATGCCGCCTACAAGGCGGCAGTGGAACACACGGGCCAACCCACGGTGATCCTTGCCATGACCGTCAAGGGCTTCGGCATGGGCAAGGGCGGTCAGGGGGCCATGGGCGCGCATCAGCAGAAGAAACTCGATGAGGACGCGCTCAAGGAATTCCGCGACCGCTTCAATATCCCGGTGAGCAACGACGAGATTGCCAGCATTCCGTTCGAGCGCCCACCGGAGGACAGCGAGGAAATCAAATACCTGAAAGTACGCCGCGCGGCACTCGGCGGTTATCTGCCCCAGCGCCGCACCCAGGCCGGGCCGCTGAACGTACCAGGCTTGGACATCTTCAAGAATTTCCTCGAAGGCACCGGCGATCATGCCATTTCCAGCACCATGGCGCTGGTGCGCATGATTACCGCGCTGGTCAAGGACAAGGCCATCGGCAAGCATGTGGTGCCCATCGTGCCGGACGAGGCACGCACCTTCGGTATGGAAGGCCTGTTCCGTCAGATCGGCATCTATTCGTCGGTCGGCCAGCTGTATGAACCGGCGGATGCCGAGCAGCTCATGTTCTACAAAGAATCCAAGAACGGCCAGATTCTGGAGGAGGGCATCACCGAGGAAGGCTCCATGGCTTCATGGATTGCAGCCGCGTCCGCCTATAGCAGCCACGGCGTGCAGATGATTCCCTTTTATATCTACTATTCGATGTTCGGTTATCAGCGCGCCGGTGATTTGTTCTGGGCGGCGGGCGATATCCAGGCGCGCGGCTTTCTCATCGGCGGTACCGCCGGCCGCACCACCCTGGAAGGCGAAGGTCTGCAGCACGAGGACGGCCACAACCACGTGATGATCGCCAATATTCCCAATTGCGTGGCTTACGATCCCACCTATACCTATGAACTCGCGGTCATACTCCAGGACGGTATGCGCCGCATGTTCAAAGAGCAGCAGAACATCTTCTATTACATCACCGCCATGAACGAGAACTATGTGCACCCGCCCATGCCGAAGGGCGCGGAGCAAGGCATTCTCAAGGGCTTGTACCTGCTGCGCACCGGCGGACAAGGCAAGCTGCGAGTGCAGCTCATGGGTTCCGGCACCATCCTGCGGGAAGTGGAAACCGCGGCTGAGATGCTGCAAAAAGATTGGGGCGTGACCGCGGACGTTTGGAGCGCCACTAGCTTCACCGAGCTGCGTCGCGACGGCCAGGATGCCACACGCTGGAACCTCTACCATCCGGAGCAGAAACCGCGCGTGCCCTATGTGACACAGCAACTGGAAGCACACGCCGGCCCAGTGATCGCAGCCAGCGATTACGTAAAACTGTTTGCCGATCAGATCCGCGAATTCTTGCCGCGGCGCTTCGTGGTGCTGGGTACCGACGGCTTCGGCCGCAGTGATACCCGCGAGGGTCTGCGGCATTTCTTCGAGGTGGACCGCCGCTATGTGGTGGTGGCGGCGCTCAAGGCGCTCGCGGACGAGGGTCAGTTGGACCAGAAGAAGGTGAATGAGGCCATCAAGAAATATGGCATCGATCCCAAGAAACCCAATCCGATGACAGTATAAATAAAGTGCCGAGTGCTGCGTCAAGATACAGAGGGTTTCTTCGCGCAGTACGCAGTACGCAGCACGCAGCACTTGGCACTAACAGCGAGAAAGAAGCGAAAAATCAAATGATAAAAAGAGCATGGTATGAACCAATTGGTTGAAATCAAAGTCCCGGACATCGGCGGCTTCAAAGACGTGGATGTCATTGAAGTGATGGTGAAGGCGGGCGATGCGGTCGAGAAAGAGCAAGGGCTCATTACATTGGAGACCGACAAAGCCGCCATGGACGTGCCGTCGCCCTATGCCGGTACCGTCAAGGCAATGAAGCTCAAGCAGGGCGACAAGGTTTCCGAAGGTTCGGTAATTCTTGTCATGGACGTGGTGGAGGCGGCGACCACGCAGAAAACTGCACCGTCGAAACCAGTCGGCACTTCCCCCTCACCCCAACCATCTCCCGCCAGGGGAGAGGGGGTGAAAGCCAGCGTACCTTCTATCAAATCCCCCTCGCCCGCCGCAGGGGGTGATGGGGGTAAGCCAGCTTCTGTACAGCATGCAGAACGCAGCACGCAATACGCTGTTTCTTCTGTGCCCATTAACGAGACCGGTTTTGGCAAAGCTCACGCTGGCCCCTCGGTACGCAAACTGGCGCGGGAGCTGGGCGTGGATCTCTCGCGGGCTAGCGGCAGCGGCCAGAAGGGCCGCATCACCCATGAAGACGTGAAAGCCTTCGTCAAAGCCGTCATGCAGGGCGGGGCGTTACAGAGTGGTGGATTGCCGAAAGTGCCGGAGGTGGATTTCGCCAAGTTCGGCGAAATCGAGATCAAGCCGCTGTCGCGCATCAAACGGATCTCCGGTCCGCGCTTGCAGGCCGCCTGGGTGAATGTGCCGCACGTCACCCAGCATGACGAAGCGGATATCAGCGAGCTGGACAACGTGCGCAAGGCGCTCAAGTCCGACGCCGAAAAGGTCGGCGCCAAACTCACGCTGCTGGCGTTCATCGTCAAGGCCAGCGTCGAAGGGCTCAAACAGTTCCCGGATTTCAATTCGTCGCTGGATCCGTCCGGTCAGAACCTGGTGTACAAGAAATATTTCCACATCGGCTTTGCCGCGGACACCCCGAATGGTTTGGTGGTGCCGGTGATAAAGAACGCCGACAAGAAGAACCTGTTTGAAGTGGCCAAGGAACTGGGTGAGCTGGCCGCCAAGGCCCGCGACGGTAAATTGAAGATCGACGAGATGCAGGGCGGCGGCTTCAGCATTTCAAGTCTCGGCGGCATCGGTGGCACCTCCTTCACGCCCATCGTGAATGCGCCGGAAGTCGCCATTCTTGGCGTCTCCAAATCCCAAATGAAACCCGTGTGGGACGGCAAGGAATTTCAGCCGCGGCTGATGCTGCCACTGTCGCTGTCCTACGATCATCGCGTCATCGACGGCGCCGCCGCCGCACGCTTTACCACTTTCCTGTGCCAGGTGCTCAAGGAAGTACGGGGGCTGGTGTTATAGAAAATGTGCTGCGTGCCCGAAAATAGAGGCGGAAGGTCAATAATTCCATGACTTAGCACTCAGCACCAGCCGCGAGATACAAGAATCTCTACGAAAACCCGTGGCGGAACCAAGTTTGCACGCACTCCTGGGAAAAATTGAAATGCACCATAGCCGTCTCTGTTCAATCATCATTGACTGCAACACCTACGATCTGGACGTCGCTGCGGCTTTCTGGAGTTCGGCGCTCGGCCGAACTGTCAATCGTGAGAACAGCGGCAATCTGGACAAATACCGTGCGCTTGAGACTCCACCCGGCCAGATCAAATGCGAAGTGCAGCGGGTGGATCATCCCAGCCGCGTGCACATTGATATCGAAACTGATGACCTCGAGGCCGAGGTCCTACGGCTCAGCCGGCTCGGTGCAAAAGAAGTGCAGCGCATCAAGCATTGGGTGGTGATGGAAGCGCCCACCGGCCAGAGATTCTGTATCGTCATGCCGCAGTTGTCGGATTTTCCCAAGGGCGCCAACAAATGGCCATGATTCATCGCCACTTTTTCGCTTGCTTAAGAAGCTAAGATGGATGGTAATTATTTAAGGGATGGTTCTTCTGTAGCAGCGATGGGGACCGCCAAGGATGGCGGAAATGCAGATTCTGCAGGAGCAAAAATCTGCCTCGGTCGCGTACGGTCGAATCGCGACGTGTAATGCCGCCCCCACAACCAGAGTATAGCTATGGCAAATATCGCAGAAATAAAAGTCCCGGACATCGGCAACTTCAAGGACGTGGATGTCATTGAAGTGATGGTGAAGGCGGGCGACAGGATAGAGAAGGAACAGGGTCTGGTCACCCTGGAGACCGACAAGGCCGCTATGGATGTGCCGTCACCGTATGCGGGCACTGTCAAGGACGTCAAGGTGAAACCGGGCGCCAAGGTTTCACAAGGTTCGCTGATTCTCACCCTGGAAGTATCCGAAGCAGCGGCGCCGGAAGTAAAACCCGTTTCTTCCACGCAGTCCCCGGCACGCGACGTACAGGGAAGTACAAGTGCCGCGGGCGGCAGGGGCGCTCCGACAGGAGCGCCGAAAGCGGCCAGCACGCAGAACCCAGTTTCTGCGACCGCAGCACTTGGTACGCAACACATCTCTGCCGCGACAGCGGCGGAATATTCTGGAAAAGCAGATATTGAATGCGAGGTATTGGTACTCGGTTCCGGTCCCGGCGGTTACACCGCAGCATTCCGCGCCGCGGATCTCGGCAAACAGGTGGCACTGGTGGAGCGCTATCCATCTCTCGGCGGCGTGTGTCTCAACGTCGGCTGCATTCCCTCGAAAGCATTGTTGCACGCTGCCAAAGTCATCGAAGAAGCCGCCGAGATGGCGGAGCGCGGCATCAGTTTCGACAAGCCAAAGATTGACACCAGCAAGCTGCGTACCTGGAAGAACAGCGTGGTCGCCAAGCTTACCGGTGGGCTGGTTACGCTCGCCAAACAGCGCAAGGTGCAAGTCGTCCAAGGTGTCGGCAAATTTATTTCTCCGTATCATTTGGTCATCGAGCAGAGCGGAAAGAAGATGGTGATCCGCTTCGGGCAGTGCATCATCGCCGCCGGCTCACAGGCCACCAGGATTTCCGGCTTCCCGGACGATCCGCGCATTCTCGATTCCACCTCCGCACTGGAGCTGGAAGAGTTGCCGGAGCGCATGCTGGTGATCGGCGGCGGCATCATCGGCCTGGAGATGGCCTGTGTGTATGACGCCCTGGGTGTGAAGATCACCGTGGTGGAACTTACCGATACGCTTATCCCCGAGGCGGACCGGGATCTGGTGCGCGTGCTGCAGAAACGCATCGAGAAGCGCTACGA